>NZ_BDAS01000006.1:0-228077 GCF_001602235.1 Alcanivorax sp. NBRC 102024 | reverse complement strand
CCGGTGGAAGCCGGGCTGCCGGTGGATACCCAGGAAGCCATTGTTTCCAAACTGCTGGATGTGGTTTCCAAATACACTCCTAATGCTCTGCAACTCTCCGCCACCGTGGCACTGGAACACCTGACCGCCATTCTCGCCGATATCCTGCTGCGTGAGCCGGACCTGATTGACGATTCGGATGAGTCCTACCAGCGTCTGTGGCACTGGCACGCCCTGGAAGAAACCGAGCACAAGGCGGTCGCCTTTGATGTGTACCAGACCGTATTCGGTACCGGCATCAAGGCGTGGGCCCTGCGCAGTGTGGGCCTGGTCCTGGCCACCACCATTTTCTTCTCGCTGTTCTATCCCTTCTACCTGATCAACACCTGGAAGGTGGGCCAGTTGTTCAATCTGAAAGGCTGGTGGCTCTCGTTCAAGTTCCAGTGGCTGAAGCCGGGCGGCCTGCGCCGGGTGGTGATTCCCTGGCTGGACTGGTTCAAGCCGGGCTTCCACCCCTGGGACCACGACAACCGGGAATTTCTGGCAGAAATGGATAGCCTGATCGGCGATGCGGACGGTTACCAGAAAAACCAGGCAGCCTGATCCGTAGAACTCTACTCATCCGGTTAGAGCCTTGTTAGCAAGGCTCTAACCCAACGAGCCGCTAAATAGGGAGCCTCGACACGCGAGGCTCTGGTCTAGGGAGCCTCTGAATAACGCTTTGCGTGCTCAGGCTTTCAGGCTGGCTCACAATCTAGGCGCGCTTTTGAAGGCATGCTGGTTGCCTGTCGAGAAAGTGCAACAACGAGTGTGGGCCAGCCTGGAAGCCCCGAAGGGCGCGACCTGAAGGGCACATCTGCTGCGCTTTGTCGCTAGGAAAGGGAACCACCCTGTCCGTCGCACCAAAACACAACAGCTGCACCCTTCAGGTCACGCTGAGTACGCAAAGCGTTATTCAGAGGCTCCCTAGTCATGATCACCCAGCATACAGATCATAGTTGGTGATTTATTTTACGAAAACGATTTCATCAGTGGGAACCTCAGGCAACACAAGACTGGACTGAAATTCTGAATTTGCATAGATCTTTATCCTCCCCAAATAAAGAGGCGCATTACCCATCCAAATGTCGCTGGCGGAAACCGACAAGCGCAAACGGTGGCCTTTAGGAATCCGAACTGCATTTTGAAATAACTCGACCTGCATCAGCATTGGTTCATTTTTCACAACAGTCTTAACGGTTTCCTTGGTATGGGTGTGCCAAGGCTGAATCATTTCATCGTCAACAAAGCGCGACTTTTCAGTATCCACGTTTCGCTTTGATGCCATGAGACCGCCAGCACTAATGCGTGTGACCTTGCCGGTTGAGGGGTTAACATGATCAAGGTGAACCGCTAAGCCCATATCCGGGGCATTCGTAGAAACCCATAAATTCGCTTGGATCGGGCCGTTGATATACAGATCGTCAACCAAGGGGTCAGTCTGATATTTCGATGCTGCCAAGTTGAAAACATTATTTTCATTAAAACAGTTCGTAGGCAACAAAGAAGTAATACCCATTGTCATTTGATTGGCATAACTCGAGCACAAACCAAAAAACGGCGCCTGCGGAATAGAATTAAAACCATAATCAGATTGAGGGAAATCCGGCAGCAATTCACCAGTACTCTGCAGATAGATTTTTTTAGGGCTCATTTTTGGGTGAGGCCAATCAGTGGTAGTAACATACTCGTCAACACCGTGGACCCACTGAGTCATATTTGGCAACTCAGGTGCACCTGTATCCATTCCCTTCAAATAATAGTCAAACCACTGAAGAGCGATATTTGATATGCTTGGGATGTTATTTTTGGGCAATCCTGTCGGCAAGAAATCAACTGCTTCAGTATGGCTCCAGGGCCCAATCAGAACTTTGGTATTAACGTTTTCTTTCATAGCCTCAAACCACAAGGGCGCACTCCTTTGCATCAGGTCGTAGCTACCGCCTACAAAAAAGCTTGGAACCTGAACATTTCTTGCTTGCTCAAGCATAGAGCGCTCAGCCCAAAATTCATTATCAAATGAATTATCCCCTCCAGTAAGCACGTCAACCATAAATTTACTTTGGTCGATACTGTTCTGAAAAAGACTGCTAAAGGCAAGAGAAAGGCCACCAGCAGGGTTGCTCAGAATATTATCGACTGGCAAACCACTCATTAACGATATGAACCCTCTCCAGAGAGGCGTGAAATTTGCATTTGGCTGCCCTCCACTAAAAGAGAAATCCCTATACAAGTCACCAATTGGAACAATAGAAAAAGCAGCTTTCAGTGCAGGATTTGTTGAAGTGGCGCTGGAAATAGCAGTGGTTCCAAGGTACGAACCGCCATAGGTTCCAACCACGCCATTTGACCAGCTTTGCTGGCTCGCCCACTCAATCAACGCATAAGAATCTTTCTGTTCTCTTTTACCAAGAAAATCCCAACGACCAGAAGAACTACCTGTACCACGCACATCGACCACAATATTTGCATAGCCACGCTTTACAAGTACCGGGTTAGGTGCGCCAAGAGCATCAAAAACACTTCCACCCACTAACGAGTTGTAGGGGGTTTGTATAAGAACGACAGGAAATCTTTGGTTAATAGCTTTTCCTTTATTGTCGGCAGGCAACGTCACTGAAACTGCCAACTCTGCCCCGTCATCCATTTCTACCCACTGGGTTGGCAAGGTGATAGTGCGGGGATATTCCTCTTCCCGACTATAGTTGTTCCACTTAGCATTAGAATCACCTAGCAGAACCTTTTGTCTTTCACTATTTTCAAATCGTGTTCCCAGTTTGGTATTCTTTTTTGAAACAGGTTGATCATTTTTCTGGGGGCCGTCGACATTAAGGGCAGGCTTGTTACTATTTGAAGGATCCGCTGATCGATCGGCGGCAGCATTACCGCCGGAACCTCCGCCTCCGCAAGCGACTAACAGCATTGATGAAAGGAATGTAGCAGCCATCTCCATGTTAATATATTTCATTTTTCCCTCACTCTAACAGTCACTCTCTCACCTTCAGGGAAGGCTACATTTACTCATAGCCATTCACTCGATCATCACAACCGACACTGACTAACAAAAGTTTCAGAGCAGCGTTCCAGGATATTTTTTAATCCGAAAAACTCACAATCAACGTAAAATGATAAAAAAGGCAATCTCATCGGCGTACCAGCAGCATTATCCAAGCGGGACAACAATACTGAAACGCACCCAGATTTGTCAGCCGCGAATAGCGGGTATCATTTCCTTGGTCAGATAAGGAACGAGAATCCCATTATCAGGGTTTAAAAGTTTTTCTTTATAATAATCAAGATAATCAAGTGTATCATGATCATTTGGATGGAAACCCGGTCTCAGATAGTCAAATATATGTCCCAGCGAACTACCATAAACCCCATTTTGAACCCCAAAAAGCAGACCTGCTCCGCGCCACGCATCTTTCCAGTATTTATAACTGAACACTTTGGACGGTTTACGGTACAGGGGTGTAATAGTACTCATGGCCGCCGTTTGAGACATAATTGTAAGGCCAATAGCAAAACCTAAAACCCTAAGGTAATAATTACCCGACAACTCCTGAAAAAGATCATAAGCGATATCTTTATGCTCTGACTCTTCCATCATATGCCAGAGCCACATTGCCCTTTGTTTCTCATCTTGCGTCTCAAAGAAATAGCCCTCTCTCTTCATCATAAAATCCGCCAGGACTGCACTAAAATGTTCAATACCTGCAGTCATGGATAATTTCAAAGGTTGAGGCAATTTCTTCAAAACATTCTCCATGAAAAAAGAGCCTATCGATTTATATAGCTCCACAGGGTAGTTATATTCTTTAAGAACCCCATGATTCCATTCGTCATGGACTTTGGAATGAATCGCTTCTTGCCCAATAAGTGCAGTAACACGCTGCTTTAGCACCGGATCCTTTACAAAGTCGCGATGAAATCGGGCTGTATCAATAACGAGATCTTCACCAAAAGTCAGAAATATAGATAATGCTTCGAAAAATGCACTTGCTTGCTCTGATTTCAAGTAAAACTCATGATCCATTTCTTCTGCATCAAACAGAAAATTCATATGGCGGACAGGAACCAATGGCTTACCACTATAATCGATATTATTTTTTTCTTTCTTAGCTAAATTAATCATCATTCAAACTCCATCAGAAAACGAAAAATATCAACTTTAAAAGTCAAAATAAGCCATTCAAAAGTCCCACACTTTTTGCATAATAATCAGGCGCGTAGCGTTTTAATCGCCATACGACTCGCCCATCAATTTGCGGCAGGACATACAGTTTTCCGTTATCCATGGCATCCAACGCATAAACAGCAATTTTCCCTGGATTCACACCAACCCACTTCATCAATTTTTCTGCATTCTTTGAGGCATCACCGGAAATGCGACCCTCTTGTGCAATATTTGTTTTAACCCAAGCCGGACAAAGCGCAGACACTTTTACTTCACTTCCACTTAATTCAGCTGCAAGGGTTTCTGTAATGGAGAGAACAGCGGCTTTACTCGCATTGTATGGAGCCATTTTGGGAGCGGACGCAAAACTTGCCATTGAACAGACATTAATGATTCCGCCATGATCAGATTTTTTGATCTGTGGCAAAAAAGCCTGACAACCGTAAATCACTCCCCAGAGATTTATTCCCAACACCCACTGCCAATCTTCCATTGATGTATCTTCCAGGGCAGTCCCTCCTGCTCCTACTCCAGCATTGTTGATAATTAAACTCGCAGGACAACCGAACCAATCCTCAGTATATCTAGCGAGACAATCAACATCCTCTTTTCTGCTGACATCACAAACGAACGGGGCCGCAGCGTCGTCCCCGAAAAGGGAACATATTTTTTTTGCTGTTTCATTTGCCGATACGGAATTTACATCAGCACAAATAACCCGGCCACCACGCTTTGCTATTTCTTCAGCAAATGATCGCCCAATTCCGCCGCCCGCCCCTGTGACCACTGCACAGGAAGAGTAACTCGGTTTCTTTTTCATTATATGGCTTCACTGCGCTGAGGAAATTCATCAAATCCGGAAAATTCATAATCACTCAGAGGAAATGTAAAGCTTCTCCAGTGTGCCTCCAGACTTGTTGAAGGGCGAAATGGAACATCACCGTGCTTATCAAAATAGTAACTATTCGCTACGCCGCAGTTATTTGAGAAGAACACCTGGTTTTTAGACCTTGATTTCATCTCCACAAAAAACCGCTTATTGGCTCCTGGTTTAATTTCTACTCTTCTCGCACTTTTATTATTTGCTGATTTCAAGCAACGAACGATATGCCTGGCCTGCATTTCAATTAATTGAAAATAAGAAGCACCATTAAACCCATTCGGTCCAAGAACCATGAAAAAATTAGGAAAGCCGGGGATACTCACACCCTCATAAGCTTGATACCGGTTGTTATCCCACCATTTTTCCAGATCCAGACCAGAGACTCCTTTTACTGGGAACGGTGGCATATTTCCGTTTTCAAAAACTTTAAACCCTGTGGCACAAATCAGAATGTCAAAATCATGTTTGGCACGGTCTTGGGTATGGACGGATTTTTCATCGATATAATCAATGGGATCTACGACCAGCTTCACATTGGAACGGTTAAAGGTTGGAAGGTAATTATTAGAAGCACTGGGTCTTTTGCAGCCAAAACCATACTTGGGAGTAAGTTTTTGCCTGATATCGTAATCTTCAACCTGCTTTTCCAGGTGCGCAAGAGCAAGCTTTTCGTAATATTTAGCAATCTTGAATTGCTTATGATAATGAGCGGTAAGAACGAAACCAACTTCGACCGCTGACTGGCTTACCAGCCTTAAGGGGGCTTGAATTAACGGATATTTACTGAGCAGCTTTCTTATTTTTCCTGGAATCTTAGCATCCGGTTTCGGTAGCACCCATATCGGTGTTCTTTGAAAAACTGTCAGCTGTTTTGTCAAAGGCGCAATCTCAGGTATCACCTGAAGCGCCGAAGCCCCTGTACCAATGATTCCTACACGCTTTCCCTTGATATCTACTGAATGGTCCCACCGTGCGGTGTGCATGGTGATCCCCGCAAAATCATCTACGCCTTTTATCTCAGGTTTTTTGGGCTGGTTTAAGACCCCGGTTGCACCAACCAGGAAACGCGCCTTAAATTCTTTTCCGTAACCCGTTCGGACACACCAAAGATCATTGGCCTCATCAAAATCACAGCCGACTACTGATGTATTCAAAGCTATCTTGGATTCTATTTTGTATTTTTTTACACAGTGTTCTGCATAGCTTTTTAATTCGTTACCTTTCGCAAACACCCTCGACCAATTGGGGTTTTTCTCGAAAGAGAAACTGTAACTGAATGATGGAATATCAACTGCAACGCCAGGGTAAGTGTTGAAATGCCATGCGCCGCCCACTCCCTCTCCAGCCTCGAGGATCATGTAATCCCCTAGCCCAGCTTTCTCCAGCTGAATTGCAACGCCGATCCCTGAGAATCCAGCCCCAATTATCAAAACCCCGTATGCGGACTGTGACGAGGTTCCTTTGGAACGCCCTGTACTGACAAAGCGTTTGACGTTTGTATTTTGCGACATGACACACCTGTGCAATTTTTGACCAATAGATAGCACCACTATCCAGATAACTCGACTATCTGAATAGTCACGCTATAGTCTTTGCCATGAAAAAGCAACGCCTCAGCCGCGCTGAGAGTCAAATCCTGACCAAACAGCGAATTGTCGAATCCGCCTCACGGCTTTTCCTGGAAAAGGGCTTCGTAGGCACCTCCCTTGAAGAAGTTGCCCGTGAGGCTGGCTATACGATTGGTGCCATCTACTCCAACTTTGGCAACAAAGTCGAAATCGGTATTGCCGTGGTAGATCAGCTATTGACTGGGCTGACTCGCCGGGTTCTGGATGCATTTATGGAGGGTGACTACGAGAACCTTTCCGATGCACTGGAGGGTATTTGGGTAGCACTCGAACCCGACTGGGGGAGCTCAAGCTGGACGAGACTGGAAACGGAGATCATGATGAGTGCCACCAAAGATCACCAATTCCAGATGTCTATTGGCCATCGGTATGAACAGGTTCAGCGCTTAATAAGATCAGCGCTTGAAAAAATCTACTCCATCATTGGCACCCCTCCTCCTACTGATATTGATGCTAAAGCACTTTCCATTCTTGGCTTGATTGTCGGCCTGGGCCTGCAACGTACCATGAACCGTGATATGCCTCTTGCAGAGCTCAAAAAGTCGTTACTGACCAGCATGGAAGCTATTGTTGTTTTTGATTCATCTCCGGAAAAAGTGGCATAACACACTCGATATAGTTTTGTTACTGTAGACCCAGTTGTCAGTCCCCTACCCCTGCCCCTTGCTAGAGCGTTGCCAGCAAGGCGAAAGCTCGTCGATGGCAGCATGTCAGCCAATCGCTTTCGCCTTGCGAGTACGAGTAAGGCTGGGTGGAAACGTCTGACGGAAGCCGCGCTATCGTTTCACTTCCACCCACTGGCCTTTGCTGCGGGCCTGACGGCGGCCGTCGTACATGGCTTCCACGGTCCAGGCCGGCAGGTAGAAACGGCCGGCGAAAGAGGCGTTCAGGTCCACGCTCAGGGTCAGGGCATTGTTGCTGCCGGGCTTCAGGTCGAAGTAATGCATCACCCGATCGTCGCGCAGATCCTGGTACGTCACCTTCTCGTTATTGCCCGCACTGCCATCCAGACGGCTGCTGGTCAGCTGCCAGCCGGACGGCAGAATCTGGGTCAGCGCCACATCCTCCAGCAAGCGGGAGCCGGTATTGGTCACCGTCACCTGCGCCGTGAAATCCTGCCCTTGCGTCAGGCTGGCCGGATTGATCGGCCTGTTATTAACCAGGAACCGTACGGCCAGACTCAAGCCTTCGCTCACCGGCGCCTCGTTGCCCGGTAGCGGGGTACCGGTCTGGCTGAGGGTAACGAACAACTTGCGGTCGCTGTCATTGCGCACACTGAGCGACTGTTTGTCATCCCCTTCCCGGCCGCCGGCGTTGAGCGGCTGGCGGGTGACCGGCGAGGTGGCGGCAATATCCTGCCAGCCCTGTTTGCCTTCCTGCCAGGCAAAGCGGTAACCATGATCGCCGCCCTGACTACCCGCATAACGGGCCATGGCCATCAGTGACCAGGCGGTGGTCTGGGTGCTGTACCAGCTCTGCCCGGACAATTGATCGGCCATGTCCTGGGCCAGGGACCAAGCCTCCTGCTCACGATTCAGAGCCTGAGCCACCGTCAGGCGAATGGCCTGATCACGCAGGGAGGAGCCGTAGGTGTAACTGGCACCGTCATAGTCCAGATCATCCACATTCAATGTGGTGAGTTCAGCGGCCACATCGCTGAGCCCCATCTGCTGATAAGCCGCCGCCAGCAACCAGCGACCGCTGTGGTAACTGGCGCTGCGGGGATAATCCTGCTTCGCCATCTGCAGGCGCTCACGCAGGCGGTTCATGGCACCCACCTGGGGCTTACCAGCCAGAGCGAGCGTGTACTGGCGATAGGCCTCGGCGCTCCATTCCCAGGGACGATTCCCCAGGGTCTGACTACGACGGGTTTGGTAGTCGACCCAGTCATCCATCATGCCGGCGGGCACCGCATACCCCAGCCTTCTGGCTTCCAGCAGGAAGTGCCCGGCATAGGTAGACCCCCAGTCATTGGCCTGGGCCTGGCCGGGCCAGTAGCCAAAGCCGCCATTGGCCAGCTGGAAGCGCTTGAGCCGTTCGATGCCGGCGGTAATGTTCGTTTGGATCTCCTGTTGCTGCTGCGCATCCAGTTGCACCAGCTGTTTCAAGTACAACTGCGGCAGCACCGACGACGTGGTTTGCTCAACGCAGCCGTGGGGGTAGCGCAGCAGATAATTCAACCGTCGCTCCAGCCCCATGGCCGGCAGGGCACTCACTGCCAATGTCGCGCTGTTGGTACCGGTCATGCCATGGGGCTGATAACCCAGCGCCCAGGTTTCCCCTTTCTCCAGCACCTTGAAGGTATCGCGGGTGGTGGGCGGATTGGCTGCCCGTACCGGCAGGTGCACGGTTTCGCTGGCGCGATGCTTGCCCCCCGTGGCCGTCACCGTGACCGAGCCGGTGCCTACCCGATCGTTGGCGCGCAGGCGCAGCATGGCGATCTGGTCCGACGGTCCGGTAAAGGTCATCGCCGCCTCACCGGTTTCCACGCTGAACAGGTCATCATCTGCCTGCACGGACAGCGTGACCTGCTTCACCGCGTCGTCAGTGACGAACACCGTTACCGGCAAATCCACGGTTTCTCCCGGGCCCATGACCCTCGGCAAGGTACTGAGCACTGCCAGTGGCTGGGTCACGGTGATGTCCTGATCCGCCTTGCCGTAGGCGCCATTGTCACCGGCCACCACCATGGCCCTGACCTGCCCCATATAGGGCGGCAGGCTGATCTCGTGAGTGCCGCTATCACCCGCATCCAGGGTGAAGGGGCCGAGGAATTTCACCACCGGCGGGAAACGCCGCCGCTGTTTTTCGCGGCCATCATCGGCGCCATCGGAGCCGCCCAGAGCCAACAGCCGGTCCAGCTCGGCGCCGTAGGCACCGACCACCATGTCGAACAGATCCCAGGTGAGCACACCCAGAGCTTCGCGACGATAGAAGGCGCCGTGGGGGTCCGGGGTGCGGTAGTTGGTGAGGCCAAGCAGGCCCTCGTCCACCAGCGCCAGGGTATAGGTCATGGCCTTGCCCTGCTTTTCGCTGACCTCCACGGTGAAGCTTTCTTCCGGTTTCACTTTTTGCGGCGCGCTTATCTGCGGCTGCAATCGGGTGGCCGGGTCTTCCACCAGTAACGGCACGATACCGTACAGACGGATGGGGCGATCGTTAGCGCGCTGGTGAGGCTGCAACAGGGCCACATGCACATACACATTGGGCGCCATCTCGGCAGTCACCGGAATCTCCAAAGTCTGAGCCTGGCCACTGGCCGACAGCCAGTAGTGATCCAGCACCCGGGAACCGTTTTCCAGGCTCACCAGCAGGCGGCCTTCGCTGACCGCAGGCAGTTCTACCCTGGCTGTGTCGCCCACCTGGTAACCTTCCTTGTCCGCAGAGAGGGACAAACGGGTAGCCGCATCCTGACTGCCACTGGCCTGGTCGCTGCTCCAGCCCAGATACACGGTCTGCGAGGTGCAGTGATCACTTTGTCGATCGCAGACGCGAATCAGGTGGCGACCCCAGTCATAGTTGTTGCCATCCAGCGTCCATTGGCCCCGGCCTTGTGCATCCGTGGTCAGCTGTGCCTGGGTAACCACCTTGGTATTGGGGTCGCTGATGAAATTGCTCAGGTCGTCGCCGGAGCGGTCCCACCACCAGCGCCAGTCGATTTGGTAGATAGTGATATCCAGCGGCCGGCCGTCCACCGGCTTGCCCTGGCTGTTCACGCTGATCAGGTCGATCGGGTGCTTGCCATCACGGGACAACGCACCGCCCCAACCACTGCCCTGCGGCACCTGCATGCCAACCCAGTGTTTGAAGGGGTAGACCGGCACACTGCGAACCTGGGTACTGTAATCACCGCTGTTTTCGAACACCCGGGTGGTCAGGGTAGCGCGCAGCATGCCCGGGGTCTGTTCCACCGGGATGGTGAGCGGGAAGCGGGCCTTGCCCTGCCCGTCCACATTGGCTTCGAAGGCGGTAAAGGGCTCGCTACTGAGGGCGCGGGTGCTGTCATCGAAATGATAGGCATTGAGGCCATCGAAGCCAGTTGTGGTCGCCGCCACCCGCACTTTCACATCCGCTTTCAGGCTGGCGGCGGTGGCGCCGTTGAGCCACTGGGCAAACAGGCCCACCTGCGCCGCTTCATTGGCGGGTAGCTGGTCGGGCAGTTCCAGCTCAATCTTCAGCCGGTTGGGCTTGATGGCCTCTACCCGCACCGGGGTATCGAAATAGCGCTGCCCCAGCCGGGCCACGGCGCGCCAGTTACCGGTGGGGGCGTCTTCGCGGGTGCTCAGGGTAAAGGCATAAAAGTCCCCCACCGGCTGATCCAGGCTGTAGCTTTTCACCTTGTTTCCACGGGGATCGAACCAGTCCAGAGTGAGCGGGTGATCGTCGGGCAGCACGTCGTTTTTATCTTCGAGAATAAAGGTCAGGTGGATGTCATCGCCCGGGCGCCACACATCCCGTTCCCCGTAGAAAAACCCTTTCAGACCATCGCGCACGGTCTGGCCGCTGGTGTTGAACTGGTTGGTGGGCAAGGCCCGGTTGCGGGCCACTTTCAGGAAACCGGTGTCGCGATCTTTTACCGCCTGCAGATAGAAAGGCGTGCCATCCAGCTTGAGGCTGGCCATGCCCTCTTTATCGGTAAGCCCCATGCCCACCTGTTGCTGCTGGTAATTGTAGGCCTTCACCACCACATCGGCGGCGGGCTCATTGTTGTCCAGGGTGGTGGCCACCACGTGCAGGCTATCGTCCTGGCCACGCTTGGCGATCAGGCCCAGGTTGGAAGCCAGGAAGGCACGGGTGCTGGAGGCCAGGTCGTTATAGCGGTAGTAACTGTCGGAACAGGGGTTGTCCTGTTCGTACCAGCTCAGGTAGCCGGCATCACGGTAATAATCCGCCAACCGGTCCGGTTGGTCCTGTTCCTGCCCTGGGCCTTCGTAGTTGTCCGGCAGGGTTGTCTCACGGGTCAGGGCATTGTCCGGGCAGGTATAAGTGATGTCGTCGCCATCAATGGTCAGGGTGAGATGGACCAGACCATTGGGATGTTTGGCCATCAGCTCGGTCAGGTCCAGATGATAGCGCTGCCAACCGTCGCCGTTGGCGGGAAGCTCAAGGGTTTTCTGCCACAAATAGCGGCCAGTGCGGGTATCCATGTCACCCTCATCCAGCTCACTGCCCTGCAGATAATTGCCAATATTGTCGTCAAACACCCGGAAGGCCTGCACCTTCACTGAGCGAATACCGACGGCCTCAAAAGGGACGCTGAGCTGCTTGCCATCCGGCAGGATGGTGCCCTTGCCGACAAAGCGCACACCGGGCTTGGTCATCATCAGGGTGACGGTTTTTTCCAGCTTTTTCGCCAGCCGGCCATGACTGGCGGAGCGCAGGCCGGCGTCGATCACCAGTGCCACATTCTCTTCCTTGTCATCCTGGGGATAGACCCGCAAGCGACTGCCGTCCACTTCCAGCCGAGGCGCCTTGCCATTCAGGGTGACCAGGCCGTTGAGGTTCTGGAAGCCTTGCAGGGCCTCGGAAAAATTCACTTCCACATGGGGTTTCGGGTAGTTCACTGCCCGCACATTGGTGACTGCAAACGCAGCCACCGCAGGGACGTTGTAGTGGCGCTCGCCCTGGTTTTCCACGCCAAGAGGGCTGCCATCCCAGCTCAGGGTCACCTGGCTGGCCTGGTCACCCCGACGGATACCGGATACGGTGAAACCATGGCCCAGACCGGCCTTGTCGTGCTCCCAGCGTACCGGGAGGCTTTGCTTGTCCTGGCTGGCATGCAGGCTTTTTTCCACCTTGTCCTGATCTGCCAGATCCCGGGTTTCCAGGCTGCCGGTGAGCACCATCTGCTCGCCATCATCCGCCGGCAGCAGGGATTGCACAGTCAGGCTCAGTTGCTGGCGCATGACCTGCAGGGGGAATTCCGCCGGGGGTAGCGTTTCATCCACACCGTTCAGGCCCTGGGCATAGAGCATCAGGGTCAGGTTTTCACCGGCGGGCAGTGGTTCCGAGGGGTGGATTTCCAGCCGGTCTTCGGCAGTAAAGCGAATGTCCGCCGGTATTTCCGGCACCAGCCGGGCGACACCGGAGACCGATTGATCAAGTTTCCCGGCAGACGCTACCGGATGATTAAAACGCACCACCAATGGCGCCCGGGCACTGATTACCCCGGAGGGAGACGATGCCAGGTGCGCCTGCCAGCGCTCGTCCAGCTGTGCCTGTGCCGGCTGCGCAGTGAGCGTATCGGCTTCATTCTGGTCGGAGGGAGAGCCACTGCCCCCCTTCTCTCCGGTATCACAGGCGCCCAGTGACAATGCCAGGCACAGCATCAGTAACCGAAAAAACGGCAATCCCCTCGTTGACATAATACGCGTCCAATGCAAGTTGATAATCAGGCCAAACATAGCACAGCCGTCCTGCAATACGCGGACAGATCGACCACAGTGTCAACGGTTTGGCAAAAGAGAGGCACCGGATGAAGCGGAGTCCTGTCGTGATGCAGAAAAAGACCGCCTGGGGGCTGGTAGTCCTGGCCATGGCGTCGCTACTGGTCATCGGGTGGCTGGTCCCTCAGGACCCGGATGAGGCGCGCTGGGAGGACTACCTTGACCGCATTGCCCGACTGAGTCGACAGGCGCTTCCCGAACGTGCCCCGCTTCCCCTCCTGCCCTACCCCGGTGCCAGTGAATTGCGGCTGTCACTCCCGGAACACCGGGTGAATTTGCTCGACTATCTGGAGCTGCGACACTGCGGCCTGATGGAATTGATCAGCCAGCGCAACAGCTCGCTGGGCAAGCTGCAGGCGGATTCCTTACGGCTCAGTCACGAGCTCGCGTTCATTGCACAGGCGCGCGCCTGCCTGGAGAGAGAAAAGCTGGACGACCCGGAGCTGGTAACGGTCATGTCGCAGGTGGTGGCCGAAAAGGAAGCCGCGTTGCCAGCCCTGTACTGGAATGTGCTTGCCAGCAGCGAGGAAATACGACGCTTTTTCAGTCAGTCGCCGTCCGCCAGTGTCGGCGACACCAGCGCAGCCTTGCAGAGCCTGGAGCAACTGAGTCACACCCTGGTTGACCACAAACAACGCGGCGCGGTGACGCCACTGAATCTGGAGCCGCTGCTGGAAACCCTGGCCCATAATCAATCCGGCGGGTACCTGCTGCGGCGCATGGCGCTTTCATTGCGTGAGCTGGAGCGCGGCAACCAACTACTGGAAGGCATTGATCCGCAACGCCTTTGCCCCCGCAACCAGGCCAGCACCCGGGCCCGGCGGCTGCGCAATGTGCTGGACAAGGTGTGGGGCCCCAGGGTGCAGCAGGCCCTGGCGGAAAGCCGCCGCCAGCGCCAGTCACTGGCTGACAGCCTCGAACAGATGAACGGTCTGCTGGATTCGCCCCCCGTCGCCTTCACCCGCTGGCACCGCCATTACTTCGGCCAGAATGGCGTGGAAAGCCGCATGGAGACTGCCCTGGAGCGTCATGTGACCCTGTGGCAGGAGCACCTGGGCGCCTGCGGACTGATGCCGGGGAAGCCATGACTGGCGGGCTTATATGCACTTTCGTGCAAAAATTGACCTGGCGGGCTAAACAGAAAGTCTACAAAGCGAATGTTTCGGCGAACAACTGTCCACATAATGCCAGGCGTCGATGAGGTCCCATCCATCGACTCCGGAGTTTCTACTCCGTGATAGCTCTCCCGAGCCAAACTATTACGGCGCCTTATGGCGCCGTTTTTTTTGGGGGGGGGACTCACAGGGTGCTACGTAGCCGCTGTAGGAGCGCCGCTTGAGGCGCGATCCTCGCCCTAGCGAGGACATTGCCCGCAGGGCAATCAGGAATATCAAGGCTCGACAGGTTTCAGAAAGAATGACCGACAGCTCTAGCCCCCTGTCGCGTCGCCTCGCTTGCACTCGGTTCGCGCCTCGAGAGGCATTATTCGCTATGCTCACCCTTCGGGCCGCACTGCACAACGTGCGTTACTCCGCTACCCTCCTGCGGCGGATTCCAGAAAGGTTAGCGGCTATATCAATCAATGCAGCATAAATGTGCTGTACTCCAGCTCCCCCATCTTCCGGTTCACCAGCCACAACCCCAACATCACGCACACTGCCAGCGACAGCAGGAAACCGAAGCCGAAGAACTGCGGGCCCAGGTACAGGCTGATGCCGGTAAAGATCACGTTGAGCACGAAAAACAGGCCGGTGAGCAGTACCAGCATGCGGCGCTGGTCCAGATAGCAGAACACGTTGATGATGGCCAGGAACACCACCTGTAGCGCCGTGGCTACCAGCTGTACTTTCAGCAACGGCAGGTAGAGATCGGTGATCCCCAGGGCCGCGAAAATCTGGGCGCCGGCCACCATGATCACCAGCGCCGAGATGGCCTGGATCTTGAGGATCTGGAAGATCCCCTGACGGATCACGAACACCATCTGGTTGCGCATGTCCTCGATATAGGACAGCGAGCCCCCTTCGCGCACCGCATCGTAGAAATTGCTGTAATACTCAACGAAATCGGTTTCCATGCGCACCAGAAACACTGCCATGCCGGGAATCAGCGACAGGTAGGACAGGAACACCGGGATGTCATAGATCAGCGAGGCACGCAACGGACCGATCACATCGCTGCCGGTGCCGCTGTAAAACCAGAACATGGCCTTGTCCGCCCACACCCCGGCATTATAGAACAGGCCCACCAGCATCAGACTGGGATACAGATAACGGGGGCTGAACATCTGAAAAGACACCATGCTGCGCGCCGGATAGCCACGCACAATCAAAACCAGCATGCCGGCCAGCAAGGTCACCTGCCCCAGCAGAAAGCCCAGCAACAGGCCCTCCAGATCCAGAAAGCGCAACAACAGGGCGCCCACCACGGTAATCCCGTAACCCAGGGCGTACAGCAACAAGATCGCCTTGTATTGCTTCATACCGGACAGGAACACGGTGGCAATCCAGATATTGCACAACACCACAAAACTGGCCGCCAGCAGCACCCGGAACAGAATGCTCTGTTCCGGAAACAGGAACAGCGCTACCAGCAACGAAAGCACGCCGGAAATCACCGTCACCAGCAAGGTAACGCCGCCATAATTGGGGAGAACCAGATCCTCTCGCTGCTCGAAAGCACGGTCGGCACAGAAGCGGGTAAACGCCAGCTGTACGGTACCGGTGAGCACAAGACTGGTGGCGATCAGATACGTCACCGTAACCTGGAACTGGGACACGGCGATATCCGGTACCACTGCGCCCAGACTGAAAATACCGATGATCAGGATGCCGATAATTGACAACACCCAGGGACCCGAGCTGATGACACCGGCGTAGGTGTAGGCACGGATCAGCCCCAGCAAGGTATCCTTGCGCAGCAGTTTTCGCAGTTCGAAACCAATACCCGCCATCAGCTATCCTCCCCCAGCAGGCCCTGATAAAGCGCACGGTAGGAACCGAACATTTGCTGCTGGGTATACAGGTTCTCCACACGGCGAATACCGGCCTGCTGGGCCTGGTGCCAGGTGTCGGGATTCTTGAGCAGATGCGCCACCGCCTTGCCCAATGCTTCCGGGTCCGCAATACCCACCACAGAACCGGCTTTGCCGAAGGCCCGGTCTTCTTCATCCAGGCCTTCGATTAATTGACGACAGGAGCCCACGTCAGTGGACACTGCCGGCACCCCGGCGGCAAACCCCTCCAGCAATACCAATGGCAGTGCCTCACTGATAGAACTGAGTACGATCACTCCCACTTTCGGCAGTAGCTCGTCAATCTTCTGGAAACCGAGAAATTCCACGTTTTTTTCCAGTCCCAGGCTGCTTACCAGCGCGCGACATTCCGCCGCATAGTCCTTGTCTTCGTCTTCCGGGCCGGCAATCCAGCCTTTCGCGTCCGGTATCTCGTTGACCAGGGTGCGCATGGCACGGAGGAAGGTTTTGACATCCTTGATGGGCACCACACGGCCAATCAGGCAAGCGGTATGGGGGATGCCTTCACCCCGGGCGGCACGGACCTTTTCCATGCGCGGCAAATCAATGCCGTTGGGAATATTCAGGGTACGCTCGGCAGGCGCCCCGTCTTCCACTTGCCGTTGCCGGTTGCGCTCATACAGTGCCACGATACGGTCCGAGGACTGGTAGCACTCGCGGCCCAGCTCGGTGAAAAAATTCACCCACTTCTCGCGGAAATACGCCATTTCCGCATTGTTTTTTTCCACCAGTCCGCGGTTATCACTGATCCATTCACTCTGAAACAGATCAATCTTCCGTTCCTTGGTGTAGATACCATGCTCGGAAAGCAGCAACGGCTTGCCTGTCCGTCGTTTCAGCATGGCACCCAGAAAGCCGGCATAGCCGGTGGAGATGGTGTGATACATGCGCGCCGGGATCAGATTGCTGGCAATATCATTCAGTACCCACAAAGGGGAATGCATGATGCGCACGGTCCAGAAATAATCCACAAAGGAAGGGTCGCGGCTGTACTTGCGATAGGCATCGGAGATGAAATCCCAGCTTGCCCGACTGTGCAGGAATGCATCCTCGGAATAACAACAGCCATCGCCAAGGCCATCCAGAGCCTCGCCCAGCAAAGCCTCACGCTCCCGGGAATGTCGCCCTGTGCGCATCAACTCGTGGAGCCGACGTAACCGTTCGAACGCCTCCGGGTCACCTTTTTTGGGTTTTTTCTCAGCCCCGCGCTGGAAGTCATGCAAGTAGTGCACTTCCAGGTGCACCACATTGTCCGGCAGGGTGTACTTCATGTCGCCGTAATCTTCCGGTCGGCTACCGACGAAGCAACAGGCAAACGTATATTCGGGGAAACCACGGATAATCTGGTTTACCCAGCTGGACACGCCGCCACTGACATAGGGAAAAGTTCCCTCAAGCAGCAGGCAGATATCCGCCTTATCCGCTCTGGGCAGCGCCATAGCCCCTCCAGTACTCCACGGATTTATTCAAGGCAGTAAACTGACTGCCATCGGGAATTTGTTCCATCAGCAAGCGCACCATGGGCAATTGCCGTCGTTGCAGAGCGATTTCCGCCAACCAGGGATTTACCTGGGCCGGGGACAACCCCAATCTGCGGGCAAATATCAGGGATTCCTGGGCTTCCCCAAGGTTGTCCTGGCTCATCTTGATACGTCCACGGAGCAACCACAGACCGGCATCCTCAGGGGATTCCATCAGTCCCATATCGGCATAAAAACTGGCCCGCTCCAGGGTCAGGGTGAGGATGTCACCGCGAACCAGGTCCTGATAGCTCAGTTCCCAGTAAAGTTCAGCCAGACGCCGGGCAAGTCGGTATCGACGCGACTCTTTGGCCCGCTCCAGCAATTGCAGCACCCGGTCGATATCACGGGTAATCTCTTTTTCCTTCTGATCCAGAATACCGTAGGCAAGCAGGCGCAAATCCTCATAGGAATCACCCAGTGAATCACGCAGCAATCGGCCCGTGACCCGTCCAGGCATGTCCTTGAGTACCAGCATGCCCTGAATCCGCAAGGCGTTGGGCGCAGTCTCACTGGTAAGCAGGGTTTTCAGGTCAACCTGCCGGAAACCGGCGCTTTGCTGATTGTTCACCGGAGTGAAGTAAGGCTTGGCTACCTGGGAAAAAGGAAGCGGCTTGAACAACGCCGGCAACATCACGCCGAGGGCAATCCCGCCGACGATGGTCAACAGGCCAATCGCCGGAATGAAAAAAGCGAAGGAAAAAATCAACGCCAGCGAGAATACTTTCGGTTCCCGAAAACGGGTGGGAAGAAAGGTCCATGCCACTGCGGAAAGCAGGGCCGAGGCCAAACCGTGAGACACCAGATAAAGCAGGAAATAGGATAGCGAGCTGTTCTGGCTAAGCAGCAGCAGCAAAGAGCCCAATTCGGCACTGATGGCATAGATAAGCAGCTTCCAGCTAGACACCCGCCACCCCCAGCAGTTCGTTCAGCTGATCGGCCGGATCACGCTCATCCAGTAGCCGATGGAAGTACTTGACCCCCGCCTGGCGCAGACTGAAGAACGCAAAGTCGTCCTGCAACCACTGTTCGGTGCGCAACACAAAACCTTCCAGACTGGACTCCCCGGTCATCGGCATCATGATCATCAATACGTTGTCATGCACCCACCAGGCCAGGTCCAGACTGCGCAACCCACGGGCCAGCACTTCCAGAATCTGTGCAGCCTGTTCGCTGTCATCCGCGACAAACAGCGTCAGAGCGGTATCTACCCGGGCCTCCCCACGGAGTCGGGCCAGGGCAGTGAGTTCGCTGGCGAAACGGTTGGGCAGATTCGGCCAGGTATCCAGAAGACTGTCGACCTCTTCCCCGTTGTGAGCCACATCCGCATAGAAATTCAACAGTACTGAGAGCAGCTGAAGGTTTTCATAATTCATGGAAAGAAATGGCAACCGTTCCACCACCAGTGCGCCAATCATCTCCCCGGCACTGTTGGTCACCGGCGCAGCCACCAGGTAACGGCCAACGTAGAGGTCATCCTGGGTATGCTGTTGCACATGGGCGAGCATGCCGATGTCCAGGGCGTGGTTCAGCAAGGCGTCGTTCGGGTCCAGGGGTTTGTTCTCACCCAGCAACGCAGCAGGCTGGTCACTGACCTTGCCATCGATGATCGGGTACAAGCCTGCACGCTGCAGCTGGCAATACTCTGCCAGCAGGTTGATCAGATCATCCGCCGCCGGCAGGACCTTTCCGTCACTTTCATCCAGGGTCAGATCCCGTAACCGAAAAAGCGCATCCCGCACGGTGTAAGGTTTGACCAGCAGATTTTCTTCAAGGCGATCATGGGACAGTCGCAACAGCACGTGACGCTGAGTCAGGTTCTGCAGACGCTCCAACGCATAGCTGGCAGCACTTTCCGCCCGTTGCAGACGCACCCGCCAGAGGTCGGCAAATTCACCACAAACCAGGCTGAGAATGAAACCGCCCAGCATGGTGCCCTCAGGAAAACTCCAGTCCGCATAAAAGCCCACCTTGCGAAGCACGAACCAGCTCGCCAGCAGACACAACATCCCGAATACGCCAGCCAGACTGCCGTATCGCAGCGCGACCACAATGGGCACAAACAGGCCCCAGCGGAAGTTGGCACCCAGCGCCAGCGGGTCATCGGAACGCAACCACAGCCCGATCCCCACAGCCGCCACAGTCAGCATTATCGTCTCGAAGACCACCCATAAGGGTCTTGCCGATGGCGCCACCAGTGCGGGGATGACAGTGTTACCCAGCCACTTGCGCATTAGCGAATGACCGGTGCCAGCAGCTTATCGATCACTTTCTGCCCCGTTTGGCTGAGCGACGATCTTGCCCAGCCAGCACGGGCTCCTGTCCCGCTGTAAACGATATTCCCGGTGGGCAATTCACGGATTTCCAGCATCACACCCACTGCCGGTTCGCCATCCACACCAGTCTTGTAGCGCCATTCATGGACCACACCGCTGACCACATACTGGGCCGATTGCGACTGTACCCAGCGATCCATTTTCTCACGGTTGGCAGAGGACGAGGCTTCGAACAACAAGCCGTCATTACCGGTTTCCGGGTAGCTGTCCACGGTGGTCACACCATGGCGATAGAGTACCGACTCGACGATGGCCGCTGCCCGCAATCCGGCCTGGGGGGTGCCGGTGCGGTTGACCAGCGGCAGCACCAGCCAGGTCCCTTCCGCGTCCAGCGAGACGTCCTGACTACTGCGTACATGGGTGCAACTGGCCAGCATCAGTGCCAGCAACAAAGCAACAACCTGTTTCATCTCATGCTCCTAATAGTAAATCCTGTATTGCAGTTCGGCCCGGTAGCTGTCTTCGTCGTTGCCACCGGTATTCAGTTGGCGCTCCAGAGACAACTGCCAGGCATCGCGCCCCAGCAGCGGACCGGCGAGCCCTAACCGGCCGATAAAGCCATCGCCGGAAATGCTGTTATTCACATAACCGATTTCACCCCATCCCTGCAGGCGGTGTGGCCGGATATGCACATCCGGCATTCCCAGTAACAGGGAGGCGCCGGATTCGTTGTAATCCTGCGGTAAAGGACCGGTGTCCGCCCCCGGTGGCAGCAGCGCCCGAACCTCCCCCATGCTGTCCCCGGTTTCGGTAAAGTCGGCGCGGGTATGTCGCAGACGCAGCCCCGGGGAGAAACGGGACAGCCAGGGCCGCCAGGTAGTTTGCAGATTGAGGATACTGCCATCTCCCAGGGTCTGGTCATTGAGATCCCGGTACTCATAATCCGCCCAATCCACACTGCTCTGCCAGGTAGCCTGGGGCGACCAGTTGAGTTGAAGCTGGTTTCCCGTTCGCGACCCACCCAGCAACAACAGGGAGGTCTCATCCGCTGGCATTCGCCACTGGTATCGCCAACTGGCTGACCAGTCGGAGTGCCAGTTGCCCCCCACTTCCAGCTCCGCCGTGGTTTCGCTGTTCTCCAGCAACTGACGCTGGCCCAAGGAGAAACGCTGACGGTAGCGTTCGCGCTGATATTGCCATTCCAGGCTCAGCCACTGTTCCGCTTCATTCACGTCAAGCTGGGTGCGGTCATTACTGCCAAACTGCCGCTGACGATAGCGGGCCGACAGGGTGCTGTAGTCGCTGAATGGCTGGTACTGGGTGAATGCCCAGTCGGTCATCTCCAGGGCCCCCAGACGGCGTTGCCCCACTACCAGCTCACTGGAACGTGCGCTGGGTAACAGCAGCGACTCCTGCTGATTGTTGGCACCGGCCAACTCCGGAGAACCGGCCTGCATGGCCATCAGTGTGGCAGTAGCGCGCCGTTCCTCGTCCAGCTGTACCCGAGCCTCCAGTTGCTCAGAGAGGGTCAACTGGCCGGCATAACGCTGACGGATTTGCGCCACCGCATCCCGGTCGCTGTTCAGCATGGCATAGGCCAGTGCCGACCCGGCATGGAGGGCTCCGGCTGCCTGTTGCTTGCGCAAGTACCAGGCACGGGCCTGCTCCGGCTCGCTATGTCCGAGCGCCCATTGGGCCAGCCATTCCGCACGGGCTTCCTCATCCCCCTGCTGCTGACGGATCTGTTGCGCCAGTTGCCAGGAACTGTCTCCACCGTCGAACCGTTGACTGAGGGTCAAACGCATATCGCGATACAGATTCTGCTTATCGTCACTGACCGGGAAGGGCACACGGTGGTGCAAGTTGCGCAGTATCGGCCGGGCCTCACCGTCCCGGCCTGCTGCGATCAACGCCTGGGCATACTGCCACTGCCGTTCCCAGTCACCGGGAGCGCTTTCCAGCAGACGACTTTCATAGCGGACCGCCTGCTCGGTATGTCCCAGGGCCATGTGGGCAGCGGCAAGCACCTCCCAGTAACGCCGGTCAAGGCGGATACCCGCCTCCCAGGCTGCCAGAGTCTGGGCCAACTGAGTATCATCACCACTTGCCACCAGCAGCCACAACCAGGCAATACGGGTTTCCCGATTGCCGGGGGCAAGCTCCAGCGCCTGCTGCAACCACTGCTCAGCCTGTTCCGTCTCCCCCCTGCGCAATAGCAGGTTGGCGTAAAAGCGAAGAAAACTCGGATCCTGTTGCAGTTTTTGCAACTGGGCGTCACTCAGCCGGGCCAGGAAATCATCAATGTCCTGCCAACGCCCCGCATCCTGCATTTGGTAAAGCGCGCCCATGGCAAAGGCCTGATCACCATTGCGCTGCCAGGCCCGCTCCATTAACGCCACGACCCGCTCCCGGTCGTAATAACGGGCCAGTGTGATGTACTGATAAAGATCGGGCAGGGTTTCGTCACCCTGATCCAGCAAAGTCTGGTAGTCATCCATGGCCGCCTGCCATTGCCCCAGCTCGCTGGCCATGATCGCCAGACGACGGGTGAGATCCGGATCATAGGGAAGCCCCTGTGCATCGGTACGCAGATCCCTGTAGGCCTGTTCCCGCTGGCCATCCAGCCAACGATAGCGGGAAACATTGAGCGCCATCTCCCGATCCGGACCGTAGCGATCCATGTACTGTCTTGCGTAACGGGCTGCGCGTTTTTCCTCACCCTGATTCCACGCCAGTCGCTGCATTTCCCACAATACGGCCTGGCCCGGATAGCGGCGATGCCAGTCCGCGAGAAAATCGACCCCCTCACTCACCTGGCCGAGCAGCTCATACTGACGAGCCACGGTAGCCAGCATATCCCTGTCGCGGGGAGAGGTTTCCAGCAACTGCTTGTAAACGCGCAGGGTCAGCTGGTGATCGTAGGCCAGCGGAGCGCGCTGGCGCACCTGCTGCCAAGCCTGTGGATCATCCGTGGTTTCTGCTACTTTCCACCAGGCTCTCAGGGCGGTCGGACTATCTCCCTGCCAGTCAGCAATCTGTGCCAGGCGCTGCCACCAGCGGATATCCCCGGGCCGCCAGTAGAGGGCGTTCTCCACCACCTGACGCGCCCGCCCCAGATTGCCGGCTGCCACGAAAACCTCATAGCTGTGCAGGTAATAACTTTCCACGTAGGGTTCCGGTGCCTCCGCCAGGGCAACGCCAGGGCATAACGACAGGGGCAATAACACCAGGACAAGCAGCCGCTTCATTACTGCTCCCCCGAATCCGGCAAACGCAACAGACGTACGGCATAGCGTTGGGCCTGGGCCAGGTTGCCTCCCGCCTGGGCCAGGCGCATGAGTCGATACAGCACCTCTTTGTCCCGGTAGTAGAGATGTTCGTAGCGCGACGCAAACCGCAAGGCCACCTCATGGAGGCTGCCCGCTTCGAGGGCCGCCAGCGCCTCCAGGAAATAATATTTGCTTACGGCAGGGTCACTGGACGCTCGCATGGCTTCGCCATAGGCCAGCCCGGAGGCCAGATAGTTGCCCTCCCCCAGCAGAACGCGCCCGGCTTTTTCATACCAGTCCCCCGGCCGCTCCGCCTCGCCGGCCAGCAGGCGGTAGTAACGGACCGCCTGCTCCGCAGCCCCCAGTACCAGGGCCATTTCCGCCAACTCCCGGCGCTGCTCGCCGTTCAGCATGGACCAGTCCTGGGCACGGACACTGGCCAGGGTCTCAGCTTGCAACCGTGAGGCGGGACGCAGTTCAGGCTCCATGGCCATCAACCGCTTGAAATCCCATTTCAGTCTCAGCCAGCGTATCTCTGGCAGATAGCCCGCATCGGCGGCTTCAACCCAGTCCAGCTGTGCATCGGCCTCAGCAAATCGGCCAAGCACGATCAACTCCCGGGCCATCAACAGCCGCAGTTCATGATCATCCGGCTTGGCTTTCAGCCAGGCCTGCATGTAACTCAATGTCACCGCATCCAGGCGCGCGTTACGCAGTGTGATGGCCAGATCCCGCGGAAAGGTCAGCCAGCACACCACCGCAATCAACAACAGGCAGGCAAGCAGCTCTGTTGGACCGAAAACCCGTAATCGCTCAGTGCGAACAGTGTAGCCGTAGCTCTTCGAGCCCATGCTTCGCACTCCTGTAGTGATAGAGGGTTCCTTCCCGACGTACCGGTGTCAAAGACCCACCATTATGGTTGAGGGTGCAACCGCCAGCATTGCCGATGGCAAATTCCAGGTCGGCATGACCGGCAAGAGAAAAACGAAAACCCTTCTCCTCCCGGGCAAACATGGTCAGACGGGCATTGGCCTGTTGCAGGTAAGGCACCGGATCCGGGCCGGGCTCCCAGCGGGCCTCATTCGCGGACAAATGCACATAGCGACCCGGGCCATCTTCACGATAACCGGCAATGCCCTTGCTGCCGGGCAGCGACGGCAAAGCCAACGCATCAGGCAAACGCAGGGTACGCAGCTGTCCCTCCCCTTTGATGCGCCAGCTATTGCCTTCCCTGGCGATCACCATGGTATTGAAATCCAGAACCTTGCGGGCGTAGTCCGACGCAAACACCGGATGCAACGGCTGGGACTGTGCCCAACGGTAGACAGTCAACAGGGATTCCAGTGCCGCCGTCTTGCTGGCGATATAGGTGTGGTAATAGATATTGACCGGCTTGAAACGGTGGGGCGTTTCCGTCAGCTTGAACGTTTCAATCACCCGCTCGAAACCGTAGAAAGGACCGGTCCACTCTCTGGTGTAGATATTCTCGTTCTGGTTGGGCGCATACACCTGGTATTCGTCACCCTTGGGCACGCCAATGCCCTTTACCAGGGTCCAGGTGGGTGCACTTTCGGTGATAATGGTGTCACTGCCGTTCATATTGAGCAGGTTACCCTGCCGGGCTGCGGCCAACGCCTCGGGAGTGGGAATGGTGTCCCCGCTCCACAACACCATTTCCGTTCGCTTGTCCCCGCTTAGCAGGTTCTCATTGATGTACTCTGCAGAGCCGACAACCTCCCGAACCGGATCCATCCGGTAGCCCGGAATGGGCAAACGCAGCTGTCCTTCCGGACCGTACAACTGGCCGGGCATTCGCTGAGCGTCATACCAGAAAAAAGGATGGGAATAGGTGTGGGTCGCCGCTTCCACATGGGGCAAGGCGAACATGTCCCGGGCAATCTGCTCCAGCTCGGCGGACATTTTCGGGTAAAGCCCGTGGGGGGCCACTTCCCCCTCAATCACCGAGATGGTGGTGGGCAGCTCAAAACGCTTGAGCACTTCCTCCAGCAATACCCGTGCATCCGTTTGCCCCTGATAGCCCTTCACCTCCGCAGGGCTGGGAAAACCATCACCATCCATATGCGCAAACAACAGCCGTCGACCATTTTCCGTGGTCACATCCGGAATCGGCATGGCCGGCAGCTGCAGGGCCTCACGAATAAAGGTGAGTGGATTCACCACCCAGCGATCCAGCCCTTCGCCTTTCTCGCCGGGCAATACCGAGCGGATCATGAAAGGCTGGAACACATAGCCCCCCCAGGGGGTTGTTGCCGCCGGCGTATAGGTATGCTCCCCGGAACGCAGTTCCAGCCAGGGCTGGGCGGAAACATTGTGCAAGGGTGAGGACAACTCAATCAGCTTGGGCAACGCCAACTCAAATCCCATGGCCTGGTGTTGACGGGTAATAGCTGGCGGCGACAAGGGAGTGGGTCGAGTTTCAAACCCGAAGGCCTGGGCATTCGGGCCTACCGGATCCACCGCGGGATAGCCCAGCATGGCAATGGGAACCCCGGCCTCTTTCTGTTCCACCAGCCAGGCCTCGAAGTCGTCGTCGGAAAGGTCTTCCTGTTCCAGCCACACCACGATACCCGCATAGCGCCCCTGCAGGTTACCGGCCGGCATCGACGTATTGATGGCGCGAATCTCCGGCACAAGACCCTGAAACTGCAGGGGCATCAGGCCATAGCGTACCGCATCGGAGAGCTCCCATAGCCGCTCATCGGAGCCGCCATGGACCAGCAATACTTTTCGGGGAAGGACCTCGCGTTGCCCCAGACCAAACATGTCCAGCTCCGGATTGGTGACCCAGGGAATCACATCATGTCCGGCAATTTTGTCCGCAATTTCCCGCGCCTGCTGACGCTGGCCGGGCGGCGTGTAATCAATGGCAATGGTCGCCACCTGATATTGTTCACGCATGGCCGCAAACTGCCCCAGCAACCACTGACGGTCTTCTTCGGGCACCGCAGCATAGCGTTGCTTGCCGGCTTCCCAACGCTGGTAGAGGGATTCCGCCGCAATGGCATCCACTGGCGCCTCAACCAGTGGCATCAACTCGAAACCACGATTGAAAATAAAACGGGCCTCGGGATAACGCTGCGCGATCTGGTTGATCAGCGCGGCGAGCCCCTCACGCTGCTGCTGACGTTGCTCCGGTGTTTTGGCAACCAGCTGATAACTGTCCAGGGTGTCGAAGAAAAAGCCCTGGTAACCCTGCTTCCACAATGGCGCGACCACCTGTTCGACAAGGAAGTCCCGCAAATCCGGCGAAGACAAATCGAAAATATGGGAGCCCCAGTCGGGGTTTTTGCCCAGCAACCATTCCGGTTTCAGGCTTTTGAAAAACGGGCGGGATGCCAGCACTTCACCCAGGCTGACATAGGCATAGAAACGTTCACTGCGATACCGGTCGGGCACACCGCTGGCCTGATCAGGCTCAACCACAGGGAAATCGTAGACAGAAAGCATGTGCCAGGGGATGTCCGGCCCATAATAAAAGGCAGCCGCCTGATCCAGGCGAGACTGTGCCCCGGCCGATCCCCAAAGAAGTACAAACAGAATCGTCACAAAAGTACGAATCAATGAATTCCCCAATTCACTCAAAGCGATAGGTTCTTATATACCTATTCAAGGCAGCGTGAATAATGGGAGGAAACATCATGTAACCCAAATACGACAAAAAAGGCATTTATGTAAAATTTACGTGTTACAACAACCGACTATTCTTGCCAAACTGGCTGCGTAAAAACGCCATCTGGTCACCACGGATACGGTGGCTGTTAATCAATGCCAGGTATTCGGCCATGTTGGGCACATACGGCAATGCCAGCAAATCCATATCGATGTCTTCCAGAGAGCGGCTGCCCTTGCGCTGGTTACAGCGTCGGCAGGCGGAGACCACATTGGACCAGCGATCCCGCCCCCCTTTCGAAGTGGGAACAATATGATCACGGGTAAGCGCGTGCTCCGGGAAAGGCTTACCGCAATAGAGACAAAGATGCTGATCGCGCCGGAACAGGGCCCGGTTAGTCAGCGGAGGGGCCGGGCGCTTGTGGGGATAGGCCACGCCGTCGCAGGCAATGATGGAATGCAGTGACAGACCGGAACGTTCCCCGGACAGGCGACAGGTCCCGCCGCGCAGACGATAGATCACATCCCCCAGCGTCCAGGTCACCAACCCCCGGGCGTAGAGGGTGGCAGCCATCTGCCAATCCAGCCATTCAACGGGGGTCCCGGTCTTGTCCAGACGCAGAATGCGCTCACTCATGGGCTACCTCACGATCAGTGCTGTACCCCCAGTGGGTACAACGGCCCCGTCCAGGTTTGGCACTAGCATGCCAACGCTCGGGTCAGTATCTCGTAAACCAGTGACGATTCTGCGACAGCGGGAAAAGGAGGCAGAGAGGCAGGCAGACTGGGTCTGCCCGGGAAAGTCCGAATTGCCTCTATCGACAGGATCCACACAGCCGTGGTGCCTTTACCCGGTTATCTCTGATCAAACGACCGTGGCCGACTGATCACAGACACCGGATTGCACAAATAATAAACAGAGGGATGTGCGTATCGCAACCGTGGGGCTCAGGGTGTGCTGCGAAATTCCGGCAACCGGTAGCAACTGCTTACCTGCGTGTTGGTGTTATCCCCGTCGGTCATGATGGCCACCGCATCGACCGTATCCACCTCCAGATCATGAAAGCGACGAAAATCCTCACGCACGTTCCGGGAAAAGGATTGCCAGCTGCCGGCACCACCCGGTCCTTGCACCACCACCATCATTGCCTGGGAAGCAAAAGGGTTGGGCCAGGATGTCCCTGGCGCCTGCTGCCGGGACCACACATAGTTGATGGCCCGGGTCTGCCAGGGCAGCCAGCCCTTTTTCACCACGTAGACTCGTGCCTGAAAATCGTCGCCAACCCGGCTCTTCTCGTCCACCGCCGGCCAATCGGCCATGCGCTCCGCACGCCATTGCCAGTGCAGATGGGGCGTGCGGGTCAGGTCCACGGTATGCTCGTGCACCAGCCCTGACGCCGTACCCCGGGCCCGACTCTGCCAGCATCCTTGCTCAAGGCGGTATTGGGTCTTGCCGTCAAAGACCACTTCCCGCCACCCCTCCAGTCCTGCAGAACTGGCCGCGGAGGGCAGCAAAGCCAAAGACAAAAGACACAGCGCTGGTATACATTGGACCAACGGGTCACAAACAGGTCTCGTTTTCATGGCTGCGTTTCCTAAAATAGACAATCTGTTTACGACTATTTTCTCCTCCTGCTGAGAGGAGCTTTCACCGGATTTTCCTGTCTCAACCCAAGCTCAAGGCAGACATCATGCAGTTTGATTACATTATCGTCGGCGCCGGTTCCGCCGGCTGCGTACTCGCCAACCGTCTCTCCGAAAACCCCAATAACCGTGTTTGCCTGCTGGAAGCGGGCCCGGCAGACAACAGTCTCTTTATTCGCATTCCTGCCGGCATCATTCTGATGATGCGTTCCAACGCGCGTAACTGGCGTTACTACACGGTACCCCAGAAAGCCTTGAACAACCGCCAGATCTACATCCCGCGGGGCAAGACCCTGGGTGGCTCTTCAGCGGTGAATGCCATGTGCTACACCCGCGGCCACAAGTGGGATTATGACCACTGGGCATCACTGGGGAATGAAGGCTGGAGCTTTGACGATGTCCTGCCGGTGTTCAAACGCTGCGAACACTATGAGCCCGGGGAGAGCGAATTCCACGGCACCCACGGCAAGCTCAACATTGCCGACCTGCGTTTCACCCATCCTGTCAGCCGGGCCTTTATCGAAGCCGGCGTCCAGGCGGGCCACCCCGCCACGGATGACTTCAACAACGATGTCCAGGAAGGCATGGGCATGTACAAGGTGAATCAGAAGGACGGGGAGCGTTGTGGCGTCTCCCGCGCCTATCTGCACCCGGTCATGGACCGGCCCAACCTGACCATCATGACCGGCGCCCTGGTAAACCGGGTTCTGTTCGACGGCAAGCGTGCCATCGGCGTGGAAGTGGAACACAACGGCCAGATCCGCACTCTCAAGGCCGACAATGAAGTGATTCTCTCCGGCGGTGCCATCAACTCCCCACAGATTCTCAAGCTCTCCGGCGTGGGCCCGGCGGCGGAACTGGCCGAGCACAACATCCCGCTGGTGCACGAACTTCCTGGCGTGGGCGAAAACCTGCAGGATCATCCGGACGCCCTGGTGGTCCACAAGAGCTTGCGCAAGGACACCCTGAGCCTGGCGCCGGGCGCCCTGCTCACTACCGGCCTGAAAGGCTTTATCGATTTCTTCTACCGTCGCACCGGACAGCTTACCTCCAACGTGGCAGAGGCCGGCGGCTTCATCAAATCCCGTCCGGAAGAAACGATCCCGGATCTGCAGCTGCACCTGACCGCCGCCAAACTGGATAACCACGGCCTCAACCTGCTATTCAGCATGGGCTATGGCTATTCCGGCCACGTCTGCATTTTGCGTCCCAAGAGCCGGGGCAACATCACCCTTCGCGATGCCAACCCGCGCTCCCCGGCCCTGATCGATCCGCGCTTCCTGGAACACCCGGATGACATGGAAGGCATGGTCCGTGGCGTCAAGGCCATGCGCAAGATCATGGCCCAGGATGCGCTCAACGACTGGCGGGGTGATGAAATCTTCCCCGGCAACGATGTGGAAAGCGACGAGGACATCCGTAACTTCCTGCGTCAGAAATGCGACAACATCTATCACCCGGTGGGTACCTGCAAGATGGGCAACGACGACATGGCGGTGGTCGACAGTCAGTTGCGCGTGCACGGCCTGGAAGGCCTGCGCGTCATCGATGCCTCCATCATGCCCACCCTGATCGGCGGTAACACCAATGCGCCGACGGTGATGATTGCCGAGAAAGGGGCTGACGCCATTCTCGGGGAGTAACCGCTGCAAGCCTCAAGCTACAACGCGGGCCGGGCCGTGCTAATCACATAGCGCCCTGCCCGCGTTTTTTTGTGGTAGGTTGCCCAGCCCCTCGCCGTTGGAGCCATGCTCGCATGGCGAATAGGTTCGCAGGTTGCTCCAGATTGGGGAGAAATGCATAGACCTGTCGAGCCCTGAGATTCCTGATCGCCCAGCGGGCGATTTCCGCGCAAGCGCGGTTCGCGGCTCAAGCTCCGCTCCTACAGAGGCTTCGTAGCAATGCCAGGGTCTCGGGAATTTCCCAACCTTTGCCTATCCAAATAGCCTGGCTTTGTAGCTTTCGACTTTTCACCTTCCTGTCATCTTTCTTTTACACACTGCCTCTTTTCGAATATCGCCTGATCCGATTGGGGGGATTTATGGTGGATGAAGTATCGTCTCCGCGTGCACAGCTTGTGGAATTGCTGTGGCAGCTGAAGCAAAATTTTGATCAGGAAAACGACAGCAGCCTGCGGTTTGTTCATTTCAATACGCTTCTCAACGACCCGGCCTATCGTGCTGAAGTGATTCAGCGGGCGGTCAATAGCGAGAACAAAAAAATCCGTAACCTGGGTCTGAAACTGCAGGATGCCAATCGCGACGGCATGCTGCTACACAAGCGGCCCTCAGCTCCCGGCTCTTCGCTGCCCATCACCAACCCGGACATCGCCGAAACCCTCGGCCATTCCTCCCTTGCCAGCAGCCGCAACGCAGGATTTCACTGGATGTACGCCTGGCTGGGACTGGCTGCGATCATGCTTGGTGTCATCGGCTACTTTGCCTATCAACCTCTGCACCAGATGATTGCCGGCAAACAGGTAATAAAAGGCGCTTTATTGGGTAACCAGACATGGCATGCCGGCACCACCTGGATCCTGGATGGCATCGTCTATGTGGAAGCCGGTGCCAGCCTGACCATCGAACCCGGTACCCGTATCGAGGGCCGACCCGGTTCTGCCCTGGTGATTACCCGCGGCGCGACCCTGTTTTCCCGGGGCCAGGAGACGGCTCCCATCGTCTTTACCAGCCATCAGCCTGAGGGGAGCCGTTCAACCGGCGACTGGGGGGGGGTGGTCATGCTGGGAAGCGCGCCGGTGAACAGGGCCGACGCACAGATCGAAGGGGTACCCCACGGGGATACCCGGGGCGCCTTCGGCGGAAGCGATGCCGGCTCGTCCTGCGGCATCATGGAATATACCCGCATCGAATTCGCCGGCTTCGAGGTATATGCCAACAACGAGCTCAATGGACTCACCCTGGGCGGCTGCGGTGATGGCACCATTGTTCGCCATGTCCAGGTACATCGCGCCCTGGACGACGGCATCGAAGTGTTTGGCGGCACCGTGGACTTGCAGAACATCGTCATCACCGGTGCCGGCGACGATTCCCTGGACTGGGATATGGGGTGGCGTGGCCGGGTGCAGTTTCTCGCCATTCAGCAACATGCGGATACCGGCGATAATGCCTTTGAGGGGGACAATCAGTCCGGCAACCCGGATGCGTCTCCTGTTTCTGCCCCGACCATGTACAACGTGACCCTGATCAGTCCCCGTAGCCACGAAAAATACCACCGTGCCATGACACTCAAGGCTGGCTCCGGCGGGCATTTCCACAACATCATCATCGATGGCTTTTCCGGTGAAACCATCGACCTGAAAGGCACGGAAACCGTAGCGCGCATTGAGCAGGGAGAATTGAGTTTCCAGAGCATGATGGTTAACCGGGTGGGCAGTCGCGGGCTGACCTTCTTTGACCCGGAAACCGGTGACAACGACGATGATGGTGATTTTGACGAGCGCCGTTACTTCCAGAGCAGCGCCGTGGCCGCCCAGTTTGGCACCGACCCGCTGTTGACCCGTGACGCCACCAGCGCCTCCCACCCGGACTTCGCCCCCACCTCCCGGTCTCCGGCCCGCAACGGCGCCAGCCCCATTCCCCAGGGAGAATTCTGGGACGAAGCCGCCAATTATCTGGGGGCAGTACGCCCCGGCAGCGTACAGAACTGGACCGACGGCTGGACCGCCTATCCGCTGAACTAGGAAAGCCTCTGAAAATTTCGTGGGAGCCATGCTCGCCATGGCGAAAAGCCTCAGCAACATCGAGCATGTTCGCCATGCAAGCGTGGCTCCTACAGGGAGACGGGGCGCCAGGGCCACCAACCATATTGGCGAAAAAACGTGCAATAACCCCTGTACACGCGTATACTGCCGCGTCCTCGCCGACGCTCGCTCGGCCCCTCCTCCCAATCCATAGGTAACACATGTCAGATTCCCGTTCCGGGTTCGCCGATTTAGGCCTGCCCGAGGTATTGCTCGCTGCGATTGCCCGCCAGGGCTTCCAGGAGCCGTCGCCGATTCAGGCGCAAGCCATCCCGCTGTTGCTCGATGGTCACGACCTGCTGGGCCAGGCACAAACTGGCACAGGTAAAACCGCCGCTTTTGCCCTGCCACTGCTGGCACGGCTGGATGCATCCCTGCGTCAACCACAAATGCTCATTCTTGCCCCCACTCGTGAACTCGCTATCCAGGTGGCCAAAGCCTGCGAAGAGTTTGCCCAGGGCATCAAAGGACTCAAGGTACTGCCGATTTATGGCGGCGGTGAATACCGTACGCAGCTCAAGGGCCTGCGTGACGGCGCCCAGGTGATTGTCGGTACCCCCGGACGTGTCATGGACCACATCGAACGTGGCTCCCTGAACCTGGCCAACCTGCAGGCACTGGTACTCGACGAAGCAGATGAAATGCTCCGCATGGGCTTTATCGACGATGTGAAATGGGTACTTGAACGTACCCCGGACGACTGCCAGCTGGCATTGTTCTCCGCCACCATGCCACCGGTGATTCGCAAGGTGGCCGACCAGCATCTGAAGAACCCCAAGCTGGTACGCATCGACAATGGCGGCGCCACCACCGGCACCAGCATTCGCCAGCGTTTCTGGCCGGTCGCCGGGCTAAACAAACTGGATGCCCTGTGCCGCATTCTGGAAGCCGAAGAGCACGATGCCGTGATCGTCTTTGTGCGAACCAAACAGGCAACCCTGGAACTGGCGGATCAATTGAACCGTCGCAATTTGCGCGCAGAAGCCCTCAACGGCGACATTCCGCAGCAACAGCGAGAAAAAACCGTTCAACGGCTGAAAGACAAACGTTTTGACCTGCTGATTGCCACCGATGTGGTGGCCCGGGGCCTGGACGTTCCGCGCATCACCCATGTGGTGAACTACGACATGCCCGGTGACCCGGAAGCCTACGTACACCGTATCGGCCGTACCGGCCGTGCCGGTCGCGAGGGTGACGCGATCCTGTTCGTTTCCCGTCGTGAGCAGCACGTGCTGCGTCAGATCGAGCGCACCACCCGCCAGAGCATCGAAAAGATGACCCTGCCGTCCGTGGACGACCTGAACGCCAAGCGCATTGCCCGTTTCCAGGAGCAGCTCACCACCGTACTGGAAGGCAGCGGCCTGGACGAAACCCGCGCCCTGGTCAATCAGCTACGCGACAGCATGGATGTCAGTGACAACGACATGGCCACTGCGCTGGCGGTGATGATGTTCAAACGTGAACCGCTGATTCTGAAAGAACCGAAAATGATCAAGGAAACCCGCTCCCGTCGCGAACCGGCCCACGCTGCCGGCGGCCGCCGCGAGGATCGTGCCCCCCGTGGCAACAGGGGCAAAAGCGACAAGACCATGCGTCGCTACCGGATTCAGGTCGGCCATGACCACGGCGTCAAGCCGGGCAACATTGTTGGTGCCATCGCCAACGAAGCCAAACTGCCCAGCCGCCTGATCGGCCCGATCAAGATCCACCAGGACCACAGCACCGTGGAATTGCCGGAAGACCTGTCTCCCCGCCAGCTCCACGTGATCCGCACCGCGCGGGTCTGCCAGCGTTCTCTGGATCTGGAAGCGGTTTAAAACCGTCGCGAGGACCGAGTTGAAAGAAGCGAAAACAGTCTCCAACGGATTGCTGTTCTTCGTTTCTCGAAACTCGCTCCTCGCAACGCGTTATCAAGACCCGGAAATCCGGAAGCCCACCTTCAAACTCACCTGATAATGCCCCACCTTGCCATCCACGATATGGCCGCGGGTTTCGGTCACTTCGAACCAGTCCATCATTTTCAGGCTTTCCCTGGCAGTGGCCAGAGCGTTGTCGATGGCGTCCTCAATGCCGGTTTTCGATGAGCCAACCAGTTCCACTTTCTTGTAAACGTGATGATCGGACATTTCGCTCTCCTTTTCTGTCCTCGGTCACTTCATCTGTGACACTCAAGACCCGGGATTACAAGGGTCACCTCCATGACATTGTTTAAAGATTAATCAAAAAACCATTGAAACCGGGGCGCACTTCCCTCAAAACAGACAGGGAAAGCACTTTCCTTTCGAGAAGGAGGTCATGCGATGGATATGCACAAAATGACGCCCTGGAACTGGTTGCGCCAGGAAAGCAGCCGGGAACGGCCGTTGCCGCAACGTCAACCTCGCCATCCGCTGTTGCGCTGGGAACGAGAGTTCGACAACTGGTTTGAACAGATGCTGGGCGATATGGCCTGGACGACGCCAGCGCCCCACGCCGAACCCAGCATCCCGTTTCGTCCCAACCTAGACATTCTTGAGCGTGATGATCATTACCTGATTACCGCAGAACTCCCGGGTGTGGAAAAAAAGGATCTGCGCATCACGCTTCATCAGGACGCCCTGACCATTGCTGGTGAAAAGCAGGAGGCACTGAGCTCGGAGCGGGATGGCTATCACTACAGCGAACGCCGTTTCGGCCAGTTCCAGCGCCTGCTCAATCTACCCACCGATGCGGATGGTGAGGCCATGGAAGCGGTGTTCCACAATGGCGTGCTGTCGCTAACCATTCCCCGCCACGAACACCATGGACAAGCCAGCAAGACCATCGAGATTCATTAAAGGGTGCACGGAGTCCAGGACGAACTGCACCGTTCCGGCATTTGACGGGGCAGTTCGCCTTGGCTCAGTGCACCTCACGGAAACGAGACATTCTTTCCCGGTGCCAACCCTGTCACACGGCCGATCGTAAACCGTCGTACCATGGGCTTCCTGATCCGGAGGTTCGTGATGCGCATCGTTGTTGCCCTGCTGGTATTGTTCTCCCTGCCTTTGCACGCAGATGAAATCCGACTCAGCGATGATCTGCAGGTCTACCCGCTGACCCAACACACCTGGGTGCACCGTTCCTGGGAAGTCATCCAGGGTCAGCGCTACCCCTCCAACGGACTGATTATCGTCGAAGAGAAAGCCCTCACCCTGATCGACACCGCCTGGGGAGACACCCCCACGGCGTTGTTGCTGGACTGGATCGAACAGCAGTTCGGCAATGTGCCGGATCTCGCCATCCTCACGCACTCCCACGACGACCGCATGGGCGGCGCCAGAACGCTGGCGGAACGGGGGATTCCCGCCTGGGCGCATCCAGCCACTCTGGCCCTCGCCCGCAACGATCCCGATACCTTTTACGATCCGGACATTCCCCTGCCCCGGCTCCTCAAGGCTTTCACGGAGCAATCACGGATCACGTTCGCTAATCTGGAACTCTATTACCCGGGCCCGGCGCACAGCCCTGACAACATCCTTGTCTGGTATGCCCGCGATGAGGTATTGATCGGCGGGTGCGCTGTAAAGGGAGGCTCGGCCACTGCTATCGGCCACGTGGAAGGCTCGGACGCCAGCCACTGGCCTGTTGCCATGGACAATGTGTTGGCTCACTACGGTGATGCCAGTATCGTCGTCCCCGGCCATGGAGACATCGGCGATGCCAGCTTGCTTACCCATACTCGTAACCTGGCCGCGCGGGCTCTGGAGAATCCGTAACGCCCTGCTAATGGGGATGTTTGTCACCGCTGCCAGTTCGGCTGCTCTGGCTGACAACGATACGGTTTTGCGTTTCGACACCCCGGTGCAAATTGACGGTGAGGCCCGCTTTGATCGCGACAGCCCGCTGCAGCCCAACGCCAGCAGCTTTCGCATCCGGGAAGCCAACACGCTCAGCAGTGACAGCGGAGAACGCTGGGCCCTGGTCACCCTGGAGAACCGGGATGGAGGCAAGCGACTGCTGCAGAACAACTATCTGGTAGCAGAATTTGCCAACGGAGAGCGGCGCCACCCTACCGGCCTGGAAGGCTCCTTTGCCGCCGGGGAATCGCAACGCAAGATGGTTTTCTTTGGCTATCACCGCTTCCCCATTCTGCGTATCTTCACGGCACGCTGAGCATTATTTTTCCGGGATCAATAACGCATCAAGAGGCTGGCGGTCCGGCCGGAACTGGTTGATGCGGGTATCTGCCTCGTAACCCAGCGACAACCCGCACAGCAACTTGTAGTTGTCCGGCAACTGGAAATGCTGCTCCAGCGGCGAGCGCCACAGCCCCAGCGCCCCCTGGGCACAGGTGCCCAGGCCCGCATCGGTGGCCGCCAACATCAGATTCTGCAGAAAGATACCGGCATCCAGCGCACTGTAGACACCCAAACCTTCATGGATAAAAACAAACAACGCGACCGGAGCATTGAAGAAACGAAAGTTGTCACGCATCTGTTCATGGCGAGCTTGTTTGTCCTGCCGTCCGATATCCAGCAACTCATAAAGCCTGCGTCCGGTGGCCACTCGGCGGGGTTGCAGATCATCGGGATAATTCACAACCGGGCGAAAATCGCCGTCGGGAATGCCGTCCTTGCGCAACCAGGCCAGCACTTTTTTTGTCATGGGGGCTTTCTGTAGCGCCGCCAGTTTGTCAAAGCGCGGAGGCAATTCCTCTCGCAGACTCTCCAGTACCTTTCCCCGGGCAATGGCGATCTGATAAGGCTGGGTATTGGACCAGCTTGGGGCCGTGGTGGCAGCGGCAAGCAGCGCTTGCAGCTGGTCATCGCTCACCGGCTGATCGGTAAAGGCACGCACACTGTGGCGAGCCCGTATCACATCACTGAATTCCATTAACGTCTCCTGTTGCTGGTCATATCATGGCAGATGCCTACAATACGCAGCCATGACCAAGTCCGTCCCTACCCTGCAACGCAGCGCCAATTTTTCCCGTTGCCGCCAATATCGCTATGCCCTGTGGCGACACTGGGGCCCCGGGGATGATTTTTTATTGCTGATCGGTCTGAATCCGTCCACTGCCGACCATCGTCAGGATGACCCGACCATCCGCCGTTGCATGGGCTTCGCCCGGGACTGGGGCTACTCCGGCCTGTGCGTGGCCAACCTGTTTGCCTACCGGGCCACCTACCCGGAGGACCTGTTTGCCACCGACAACCCGGTGGGCCCGAAAAATGACCGATGGCTGCGCAAGCTGGCCCGTCAGGCGGACCTGGTCGTCGCAGCCTGGGGCAACCATGGCCGATTCATGAACCGTGCTCGCATCGTGTCTGATCGATTACCCGCCATGCACTGCATTCGCCTCAACGGCTCCGGAGAACCGGCCCACCCGCTTTACCTGCCCAAACATCTCACCCCCACACCCTGGAAGGTCCGCGAGCCAAGCCCCCTGAGAGCCTCTGAGTAGCGCCGTCCATACTCAGCGGTTCCCTTGTCTTCACCTTCACTCCGGGCGCAAGATAATAATGACATTCGCTAACATCATGGATGACCGCCTTGGGCCCTCATACCGTCAACAATATTCGCCGTGCACGCTGGCTCGCTTACGGTGGCTTGATCCCTTTCTACGGCCTTGCCTTACTGGCCTGGATAGAGACCTGTCGAGAGTGGGCACTGCAAGGCATCGCGGCCTATGCCGCCATCATCATTGCCTTTCTGGGTGCCGTTCACTGGGGGAGAGCCCTGCAGCAATTTGACCGCGGCAATCAGTTCCCCACCTTGCTATTCGGCATCATGCCGGCGGTTCTGGGCTGGTTTGCCTTGCTGCTGCCGCTGGAGTTTTCCCTGCCCATGCTGGCTGCCGGCCTGGTTTTTGTCTGGGGCACCGAGCAGATGGTGTTCACCGAAGCCTTACCCGACTGGTATCGCCACTTGCGACACCAACTCACCGCCGCCGCCGTGATTGCCGTTTTGATAGGCTGGGCCGCCACCATGATCCCCATGTTCTGATCCTCCCCCTCAATGCAGTTTCTCCCGCTTTTCCCTGCACCGTTTGCCGCACAAGCGTAGCCACTTCGCACCGACACAGATAGACTGATTCAAATTCACAAGGAGACGGTGATATGTCCTTGTTTCCCCGATATCGGGTCTGTCTGAGTCTGTTTGCTGCGCTTTTTTTGCTGACGCCTGTGACTGCTGCCGAGCGGCCTCTCAAGTATCAGACCGATATTCAGCCTATTTTTGAAACCAAGTGTCTGGCTTGCCACGGCTGTTACGACGCTCCCTGCCAGTTGAAACTGGAAGCCCCGGAGGGGCTGGACCGGGGCGCCACCAAGAACAAGGTCTACAATGGTGTGCGCACCGAATCCGTGCCGCCTACCCGCCTCTTTGAAGACGCATTCACCACCGCGCAATGGCGCGACAAGGGTTTCTTTTCGGTAATCGACAGCACGCAAGGTATGGAGTCATCGCTGCTCTACAACATGCTCGAGCTGGGCAGAGAGCAGCGTTTTGCCGACAACGAAAAATTACCGGATGACATGGTACTGGGGCTGAAGCGAATCAACAGCTGCCCGACTCCGGCAGAATTCGACGATTACGCCGACAAGCATCCCATGGGCGGTATGCCCTTGGCCGTCAGCGGCCTCACTGACCAGGAGTTTGCTACCGTCAGAGAATGGCTTAAGCAAGGCGCTCCGCTGTCTTACCAAACGTTTTCTCTGTCAGAGGATGAGCAGCGCCAGATCCTTGCCTGGGAGAAAATGCTCAACCAGCAAGACAAGCGCCATCAACTTGTGGCTCGCTGGCTCTACGAACATCTGTTCCTGGCCCACCTGTATTTCGGCAATGACAGTGACAGCAAACCGGATCATTTCTTCAAGCTGTACCGCTCCAGCACCCCTCCGGGCGAGCCGGTGAAGCCCGTTGACAGCGTGCGCCCGAATGACTTGCCCCCCGAGCACTTCTGGTACCGCCTGGCACCGGTGCGCGGTAGCCTGGTCCACAAGACCCACATCACCTTTGCCCTTAACGATAAAAAACTGGCTCGCACCCGCGAACAGTTTTTTGCCGGCGACTGGGAAGTGGAAAAGCTGCCCGGCTACAGCTATGAACAACAGGCCAATCCCTTCCTGACATTTGCGGATATCCCCGCGCGAGCGCGTTATCAATTCATGCTGGATGAGGCCGAATACTTTGTGCGCACCTTTATCCGCGGTCCGGTATGCCGGGGTCAGGTGGCCACCGATGTGATACGCGACCAGTTCTGGGCTGTGTTTCAGGATCCCGATCACGACCTCTACATCACCGACGCCAATTACCGCGCCAAGGTCAGTGGTCTTCTGGGTCTGCCGGGCCAGGAAGACAATTTGCTATCACTGGGTCCCCAGTGGCTCAAGTACAGCGAAAATCGCAATGAATACCTGAACGCCCGGCACCAGGCCTATGGTGAAAAGGACCCGCAGGGACCCACCTGGGAGAGTCTCTGGGATGGCGACGGTGAAAACCGCAACGCCCTGCTGACCATCTTCCGTCACCATGACAATGCCTCGGTGCGTAAGGGACTGATCGGGGATCTGCCCCTGACCACCTGGGTGATGGACTACCCATTGTTCGAGCGCAGCTATTACAACCTGGTCGTCAACTTTAATGTCTTTGGCTCCGTCTCCCATCAGGCCCAGACCCGCCTCTACTTCGACCTGATCCGTAATGGCGCTGAACAGAATACCCTGCGTTATTTCCCCCGTGAGCTGCGCACACCGGTGGTGGAAAACTGGTACCAAAACACTGGCAAGCTGCGCCTGTATGTGAGCTACGCATCAGTGGATACCAAGCATCCCACCGGCATCCAGTACCAGACCCGTACCCCGGTGAATGAATTCAACGATGCCCTGTTGAAACGTTTTGCCGCCATCAACGCCCGTCCTGACCCGATCAATCGGTGCGATGGGGAAGACTGTCATCGCAATGATATTGCTGACTGGTTAAAAGCGCCGGAAACCGCGCTGGTGGGTATTGCTTCCACCCTGGCCCAGGACCTGGAAGCGGTGAACTTCATGCCCGAAGTCACCATGCTGCGCGTGGAGAATGACAACGGTGAGCGGGAGATCTATACCCTGATTCGCAATCGGGCCCACACCAATGTGGCCTTCATGCTGGGGGAGTCGCTGCGCTACCAGCCCCCGCTGGATAGCCTGACAATCTACCCCGGTGTTCTGGCCAGCTATCCCAACTTCATGTTCAACGTGAAAGCGAAGGAGGTAGAGGATTTCGTGTCCGCCATGCAGGCGATCAAGAAAGAAAAGGATTTCACGGCACTGACCGCCCGTTTCGGCATCCGACGAACCCATCCACAGTTCTGGACCTACTTCCACGACCTGACCCGCTACCTGGAAGAACACGAGCCTACCGAGGCCGGGGTCCTGGACATGAATCGCTACGAAAATCTGTAGAGACAGCTGCAAGCCTCAAGCCAGAAGCTGCAACGCGGGTTGGGCCGTGCTAATTGGATGCCGCCCTGCCCGCGCTCAACGGTACGACCCGGGCTGTAGGAGCGTCGCTCGCGGCGCGATTCGGCCACCAGTGCAGCCACCTTCCCCCGTTGGAGCCATGCTCGCATGGCGAATAGGGTTATGGTGGCACCGGATCGGGATGGTTTGGATAGACCTGTCGAGCTCTGCGATTCCTGATCGCCCTGCGGGCGATTTCCGCGCGAGCGCGGTTCGCTTGCAAGCATAGGTTATTCGCTTCGCTCACCCTTCGGGCCGCACGGAACTACGTGCGTTACTCCGCTGCGCTCCGTTCCTACAGCGGCTTCGTAGAAATGATAGCCGTTACCAGCTTCCCTTCCATACCCTTCACCGCCCGTAGTTACTAGGCCTTTGGCGCCAACGTGTTGCTACTTGGCCCGACCCATCGGTCACACTGGTCAATGTGACTGAGCCCCTCCGGTCCATAATCGAGTACAAATAGACACAACAACGAGGCGAACTCTCATGGCAAAAGATGCAGTTGGTTATGCGCTGACCGCGCTTAACCGCCTGGCCAGCTCGGAAGTGCTGGACAAGATCGGCATGCGCAAGACCGTGGAACGGCTTGCCTACACGCTCACCAAAAGCGGCTTCCAGGTGCTCACCACCACGGCCCGTACCTTCAAGTCCAGCAACCCGGGCAGCAAGCCGGAACGGCTGAATGCCCCGGGGCATACCCGCGACCTGTTCGATCTGGGTATCACCGACGAGCAGCAGATGATTCGCGACAGCGTGCAGTCCTTTGCCCGCGATGTCTTGCGTGACAAGGCCGAAGAAGCGGATGCCGCCCAGAAGACCAGCGATGAGGTGATTGCCCAGGCACTGGAACTGGGCCTCAACTATTTTGCGGTACCGGAATCCCTGGGCGGCGCAGCCACCGAGCGCTCCACCGTCACCAGCATGCTGGTGGCCGAAGATCTGGCCCACGGCGACATGGGTCAGGCCGTGGCGATCCTTGCTCCCATGGGGGTGGCCAATGCCCTGACCCAGTGGGGCACCGCGCAACAGCAGGACAAATACCTGAGCACCTTCGCGGAAGAAAGCCCGCCCAAGGCCACCATTGCCGTGTGCGAGCCTTATCCGCTGTTCGACCCCATGGCACTCAAGACCACCGCCCGCAAGGACGGTGACAGCTATGTACTCAATGGTGAAAAGTCCCTGGTGCCGCTGGCCGCCGAAGCAGAAATCTTCCTGGTGGCCGCCCAGGCCGATGACGGCCCCGCCGTGTTCATCGTGGAAGGTGGCAGCGACGGTCTGGTGGCCGGCGATGATCCTTCCATGGGCATCCGCGCCAGCGGCCAGCGTCCGCTGAAGCTGGACAATGTACGCGTGCCGGTGGAAAACCGCCTGGGTAACGGTGATTTCGATTACCGTGCCTTTGTGGACCTGGGCACCCTGGCCTGGTGTGCACTGGCCGTTGGAACCTGTCAGTCCGTACTCGACTATGTGGTGCCCTATTGCAACGAGCGCACCGCCTTTGGCGAGCCCATCAGTTACCGTCAGGCGGTGGCGTTCATGATTGCCGACATCGCCATCGAGCTGGATTCCATGCGCATGCTCACCTACCGCGCTGCCAGCCGTGCCGAACAGGGCAAATCCTTCCAGCGTGAGGCCCATCTGGCCCGCACCCTGGTCAAGGACAAGGCCATGAAGATCGGCACCGACGGCGTGCAATTGCTGGGCGGTCACGGCTTCACCCATGAATATCCGGTGGAGCGCTGGTACCGGGATCTGCGTGCCATAGGCGTCGCCTTCGGCGGCCTGCACCTGTAAGGAGGGAGACAACCATGAATATCGAAATTCCCAAGAAGTTCAAACCCCTGATCAACAACGCCTATCAGGTGGCCCAGAGCACCCTCCGCCCGATCTCGCGCAAGTACGACCGAGGCGAGCACGAATATCCGAAAGAGCTGGATATGCTGGCGTCGGTGCTGGATGGCTTCAACGAGGGTGATCCGGCCAACTCCGCCGGTGCCGCCACCACCGGTAGCGGCAAGGTGAAGGACGACGGCAGCGTGAAAAACGGCGCCAATATGGGCGTTTGCCTGGGTGCCATGGAAATGTGCTACGGCGATACCGGCTTCCTGCTGGCCATGCCCCGCCAGGGCCTGGGCAATGCGGCCATCGCCGCGGTGGCCAACGACGAGCAACTGGAACGCTTCAAGGGCAAGTGGGCGGCCATGGCCATCACCGAACCCAGCTGCGGCTCCGATTCCGCGGCCATTCGCACCACCGCCAAAAAGGACGGCGATCACTATGTGCTGAACGGCGAGAAGATCTATGTGACCTCCGGCTCCCGGGCCGACTGTGTGGTGGTCTGGGCGTCGCTGGATCCGAAACTGGGCCGTGCTGCCATCAAGTCCTTTGTGGTGGACTGGGGCACCCCGGGCATGGAACTGGCGCGTCTGGAGAAGAAGCTGGGCATCCGTGCTTCCGACACGGCGGCTATTAACTTCAATGACTGCCGCGTACCGGCAGAGAACCTGCTGGGCAGCCCGGAGATCGATACCAAGAAGGGCTTTGCCGGGGTCATGGAGACCTTCGACAACACCCGCCCGCTGGTTGCCGCCATGGCCATCGGCTGCGCCAAAGCTTCCCTGGAGCGCATCAAGGAACTGCTGAAGGACAGCATGACCTATGATTACGGCAAGCCGGTGGACAACTGCTCCGCGGTGGAAGCGGAAATCTATCGCATGGAAGCGGACTGGGAAGCGGCCTACTGGCTGGCCGTGAAAGCCGCCTGGATGGCCGATAACAAGAAGGCCAACACCCTGGAAGCCTCCATCTGCAAGGCCAAGGCCGGGCGCGTGGGCAATCAGATCACCCTGCGCTGCGTGGAACTGGCCGGTAGCATCGGCTACACCGAAGACGAACTGCTGGAAAAGTGGGCCCGCGACTCGAAGATTCTGGATATCTTCGAAGGCACCCAGCAAATCCAGCAACTGGTCATTGCCCGCCGGGTACTGGGATTGAGCTCCAAGGAACTGAAATAATCCCGCTCCCGGCAGTCATGCCGACCTGAAAGCCGCACCTCCGGGTGCGGCTTTTTTGTTGCGGGTCCCCGCCCTCTCCGTCCGCACTTCCATGTCTTTCCTATTACTCACCACGGCTTTTATCGGCCGAAATCCCTACTGCATAAAGAGACATAACGATGATGTTGCGGTGACATCGTCTGTGCCACCATCCAGGGAGCCTCTACAAGGAGTTATGCCGAGGCTCCCTGGTCGATGGAATGTAAAAAAACACTACACCCCGGTTACAGCTTTACTGACATTGCACAACAGGTCGGGCCAGTACGCCGCAGTAAGGTGTAGGTGTAACAATAAAAAGGAAGGGATCCCCATGTCAGCACTGAAACTGCATCTGCTCGGTGCCGGTCTTGCGGGCTGTATGTTGCTCGGTCAGACAGCACACGCCAACCAGCAACAGGCCACCGTCATTCTCAGTCAGAGTTGCGAATACATGTTGCTCAATACCCGTGGCGGCATGGTGCTGGTCAAACAACTGGACGGCACCACACCCCAGGCAGGCGACACCCTGAAAGGCAATATCGTTGCCGGCGACTTCACCAAATTACAGAACACCCGGGATCAGGCGTCCATGCAGGTCTGGGTGGATCTGGTGGATCCGCACAGCAGCAAGGCCCTGAGCCAGTACGGTCGCTACTGTACCTGAGCGTAGACTCGCCTGAACGAAAAAGGCCGCCCTGTTGAGTCGGCGGCCTTGAGACAGTGCGTGCGAAAAACTCCGCCTGCACTCAGTTCCTCACGGCGTATTTACCAGCCCCCAAAAAGAAAATGGCAACTGCGGTAAACAGGAAAAAGCCCTGTAATTCCAGCGCCCAGCCTCCGGTCTTGCTCAATGCAAACAGCTCGCCCATGTGCACCAGCACCAAAGCCACCAGCATATTGCCGGCGATCAGCACTGCGCCAATACGGGTATGCACGCCCAGGATCACCATCAACGGGGCAATAATTTCACCGATAAAAACCCCATAGGCCAGAAAGCCCGGCAGACTGTGAGACGCCAGCTCCGCTGAAATCCAGCCCACCCCATGCTGCAGCTTGCTGATACCGTGCAACAACATCAGTAACCCCAGCATCAAACGCAGCACCAACTTGCCGATATCCGGATTGTTGACCATCTTTACTCCCAGTGAAGAATTTCGTTGCCCGTCATTCAACCGGTTCGTCCGGGAAAAGAAAAGTGCCATCACCCTCAATACCATTCTCTTCATGGCCCATTGAGCTCTGCCACGCCCCGTCCCATACTTTCGCTTTTGCGGCGGAGAACGGGATGAGCACTTTTCGTTACTGGCAGACACCCCGCGCCGGCAATATGGCGCGGCTGACGCTGTATACCGGTAACCTGCCCGCCCTGGCGGACAACCATGTCCGCATCAAGGTCCATGCCGTGGGCCTGAACTTTGCCGATATCTTTGCCCTCACCGGGCTCTATTCCGCCACCCCGCAGGGCGCTTTTATCCCCGGCCTGGAGTTTGCTGGCGAGGTGCAGGAAGTCGGCCAGCAGACACAAGGGGTTGCCGTGGGCGACCGGGTCATGGGCGTCACCCGCTTCGGTGGCTATACCTCCGTCATCGACAGCGAAGCGGATTACCTGATCCCGCTGCCCCCCCAGTGGGACTATGCCCAGGGCGCCGCCTGGCCGGCACAGACCCTGACCGCCTGGTACGCCCTCACTCACCTCGGTGCCCTGCAAGCGGTCCAGCAAGTGCTGATCCACAGCGCTGCCGGTGGTGTGGGCCTGCAGGCCATGAAACTGGCACAGGCGCTGGGCGCCCGCCCCACCGGCACGGTAGGTAGCGAAGAGAAAGCGAGCTGGCTGCGGCAACAAGGGTTCGAGGATGTGCTGGTACGGGAGGCAGACTTTGCCCGGCAACTGCAACGGGATGAACGAGGCTTCGACCTGGTGCTGGATGCCATCGGCGGCAAGGTCCAGAGCGCCAGCTTCGACGCGCTCAATCCCATGGGTCGGCTGGTAGTTTTCGGTGCCGCCGAGTTCACTCCCAGCCACAACCGCCCCAACTACCTGAAAGCCGCCTGGCGCTATCTGCGCCGCCCCCGCTACGACGTGATGGAGATGATCAGCAGTAATCGCTCGGTACTGGCGTTCAACCTGATCTGGTTATGGGAACAGAAAGACAGGATGCAGGCGCTGCTGGAAGAATTGCAAACGATTGCCCTGCCACCGCCCCACGTAGGGCACCGCTTTGCCTTTGACGATGCCCATGGGGCATTGGCGCTGCTGCGCTCGGGGCAGTCGGTGGGAAAGGTGGTGCTGGAAACCGGGCAATAACGCTCTGGTGCGCGGTGCCCTCCACGGTCAGATGCTTTTGATCCAGGCCGGAAAGCGCGCCGCCAGCGACACTCTTACGGGAAAAGCTGGCGGATCTGTTCAGCACTGGTGGGACGCACCACACGGTCTATTTCCTGACCGTCACGAACCAGAATCAGCGTGGGCCACAGTTTGACTCGATAACTACGCCCCAGGGGACGGCCCGGGCCATCGGCAATCTTTTCGTGGTTCACCTCTGCCCGGGAGGCCAGGACGGTTTCAATGTCCTTCTGGGCCGCGATGCAGTGGCCGCACCAGTTGGCACCGAATTCCAGCACCCAGGTGCCCGGGCGTTGCTCCACGGCGTCGCGGCTGAGAGTTTCCTCTTCGTAGGTCTTCACATAACTCATTTCATAATTGCTCGCGCAGAAATTCCACAAAGGCCCGCACCTTGGCCGGGGTATGCCGCCCCGGCGGGTAGACCGCGTAAATGCCACCTCCGGGAAGATCCCAGTCAGGCAGAACTCTTTCCAGCTCGCCCCGCGCCAGTGCTTCTGCGGCAATGGAGTCCGCCAGCACCGACAGGCCTGCCTGTTGTAGCAGCAACTGCTTGGTCACTGCCGTGGTGTTGGCTTTTAGAGCCCCCTGCATGCGTACTGTGCAACGCTCGTCTGCCCGGGAAAAAGTCCAGGTCAACGGTGACGGCAAAGGAGTAAACGTCACCCAGGGCAAGGCAGCCAGATCCCGGGGATGACTGACCGGCCCATGGTTTGCCATGAAGGCCGGCGACGCCACCAGAAACTGCTCGAACTCGCCCAGGCGAGTGGCGCGCAAGGAAGAGTCTTTCAACCAGCCCAGGCGAATGGCCAGGTCGATGCCCTCCTTGACCATGTCCGCCACGCTGTCGCCGGTGCGCAATTCAATTTCCAGTTGCGGGTGACGCTCACTGAAGGCCACCACCGCCGGGGCCACCACCTGGGCCGCGAAATCCTCCGGGGCGGTAATGCGCAGCTCCCCCTGCAGGGTCTGCTGGTCGGTTTCCACCTGATCCAGCAGGCCTTCCAGCTCGGCAAACAGGGGGGTCAGCCCGGCCAGCAGCCGCTCACCGGCTTCAGTCAGGTGCACCTGGCGAGTGGTGCGGGTCACCAGCGCCACACCCAGACGCTGCTCCAGCCGCTTGATGGACAGGCTGATCTTGCTCTTGTTGCACCCCAACCGTTCCGCCGCGCCTGTAAAGCTGCCCGCCCGGGCCAGCGCCAAAAACAGGGGCAAGGCATTAAGATCGTATTCCGCTTCCACGCCGGTCTCACTGTTTAGAAATCAACAACACTGATTTACTTATTAGGCTATTTTTCCAATCAGTGCAAATGCCGATACTGCTCGAAACACATCGAATCAGGAGATACCCCATGAAGATTGCATTGATCGGTGCCAGCGGTTTTATCGGTTCAGCGCTGCGCGAAGAAGCCCTGGATCGCGGCCATCAGGTGATGGCCCTGATCAGTCAGCCGGGCAAGTTGAATGCCACAGCCACCCACCTGACCGTGAAGCAAGTCGATGTGCAGGACACTGCACAACTCACACAAACACTCAGCGGGGCGGATGTGGTTATCAGTGCCTTCAGCGGCCACGCCCAGGACGATATCCGTGGCTACTATGTGCAGGGGGTGAAATCCATTATCGCGGCAGCGAAAGCCGCTGACGTGCCTCGCCTGGTGATCGTGGGCGGGGCCGGATCCCTGCGGGTAGCGGCGGACACACGGTTGATCGACACCCCGGCCTTCCCGGAGGAGTACAAACCCACCGCCCTGGGCGCCCAGGATGCCCTGGCCCTGCTGCAGGCAGAGTCAGCATTGAACTGGACCATGCTGTCGCCGGCAGCGGAAATCTTCCCCGGTGAGCGCACCGGTCAGTTCCGTCTGGGCCAGGATGATCTGCTGGTGGATGACCAGGGCAACAGCCGGATTTCTTTACAGGATTATGCGGTGGCACTACTGGATGAAGTGGACCATCCGCAACATGAACGTCAGCGTTTCACCCTGGCCTACTGAAAACTGAAAAGCGGAGCGGTAACGACTGCCGCTCCCCTTCCGGCTTTCTTTTATGGTTAGATGCGGAAAACGGCAGAAAACGGATAGCCCTGTGACTGAACAACCGGTAATCACCGAGACCCGCGACGACCTTTTCATTATCACCCTCAACCGCCCCGAAAAGCGTAACGCGGTGGATCGCCCCACTGCGGATGCGTTACGTACCGCCTTCGAAACCTTTGAACGCAACGCTGACCTCAAAGTCGCTATTCTCACCGGCGACGGTGGCAACTTCTGTGCCGGCGCCGATCTGTCCGCCCTGTCGGATCCGCAACGACGCAATGAGATCGATGAAACCGGCAGCGGCCCCGGGCCCATGGGACCCACCCGCATGCTGCTGAGCAAACCGGTAATTGCCGCTGTTAGCGGCTTTGCCGTGGCCGGCGGCCTGGAGTTGGCGCTACTGTGTGACTTGCGGGTGGTGGAGACGTCAGCCACTTTCGGCGTCTTCTGCCGACGCTGGGGAGTCCCTCTGATCGATGGCGGTACCGTGCGTTTGCCACGCCTGATCGGCCATAGCCGGGCCATGGACATGATCCTCACCGGCAGGCCGGTGGCCGCCGATGAAGCGTTGCAGATTGGACTGGCCAACCGGGTGGTCGCCGACGGCACGGCGCTGGATGAAGCCATTGCCCTGGCCCGACAAATCTCCGCCTTCCCGCAACACTGCCTGCAGGCTGACCGGCTTTCTGCCTATCGACAATGGGATCTGCCCCAGGAGGAAGCCTTGCGTCAGGAAGGCGCTGGCGGATATCCGGTCGTGTTCGAAGAAGCCATCGGTGGCGCCGAACGTTTCCGGCAAGGCGCCGGCCGACATGGGAAATTTGAAGAGTGAGTTTTGTGGAATGACCACCCTGGCAGTGAAATACTAGCAGCCGATCCGGTTTCTCTGGCCAAGGTTCGCCATGCAAGCATAGCTACTACAGGGCCATCAGCGCTTTTGCAGAAATGAAACGCGGGCACAGCCTGGCAGTTTTAAACACCAGACTCGCCCGCGCTTTTTTACTTTCAACTCAACCGAATCAGCGAATCACCACGAAGAACACACCACCGTTACGATTGACCCGCAACAACAGAGTGCCATCCTTGTCGTCGATGGCATTACGCAGTTCCGCCGTATTCTGCACATCCTGACGGTTGGCATTGATGATCACGTCACCCCGGCGCAGACCCGCGCGCCAGGCCGGCGAACCCTGCTTCACCTCGTCCACCAGCACGCCGCTTTCAGCATGTTGCAACTCGCCTTTACGCAGGTCCCGCAGGCTGGCGCCCTCCAGATACTTGGAAACGGTCTCACCGCTGGATGCCTGCTCGGAGGACTCGCTGATCACCGCAGTCATCTCACGCTTTTTGCCATCACGCAGCACCGTCAGCGTCACCTTCTCGCCTACCGGCGCCATGCCGACCTTGTTACGCAGATCCGCGGCACGCTTCACCGGACGGTCATCCACGGCAATCACCACATCGCCGCTTTTGATACCCGCTTTTTCCGCCGCGCTCTCTTCCATTACCTGAGTGATGACCACCCCACTCTTGCGCTTGACCCCGAAGGCTTCCGCCAACTCGCTGGTGAGGTCCTGGATGGTCACCCCCAGCACGCCGCGGCGCACTTCGCCATGCTCAATCAACTGATGCATCACGTTCTCGGCCATTTCCGTGGGGATGGCAAAACCGATGCCCACATTGCCGCCGGCAGGGGCAATAATGGCAGTATTGATCCCCACCAGTTCGCCATTCAGGTTGACCAGGGCCCCACCGGAGTTACCCGGGTTGATGGAGGCATCGGTCTGGATAAAGCTTTCATAGCCTTCAATGCCCAGGCCGGTCCGGCCCAGCGCGGAGACGATGCCACTGGTGACGGTCTGGCCCAACCCGAACGGGTTGCCGATGGCCACCACAAAATCACCGACCCGCAGCCCCGTGGAATCGGCAATGGCAATCTGAGTGAGATCCTCGGCAGATTCCAGCTTGAGCACTGCCAGGTCCACTTCCTCATCGGTACCCACCAGCTCGGCGGACAACTCACGACCATCGGTGAGGGTCACCTCAATGGAGTCCGCGTTCTTGACCACATGGGCATTGGTCAGTACGTAGCCCTCCCTGGCATCCACGATAACGCCGGAGCCAGCACTGGCGGCACGGCGCTCCCGTTGCTGGTGCTCGGGGATATTGAAAAAGCGACGGAAAAAAGGATCTTCCATCAAGGGATTTCGGGCAGTGCGGATCCGCGTTTCGATGGCGATATTGACCACCGCCGGGGAAGTTTTTTCCAGCATCGGCGCCAACGATGGCAGCGCCTGGCCGTCCCCCGTAGCCGATGGCAACGCCGCCCGGGCCGGGGAAAAGGCGATGACACAGAGTGTCAGCATCCAGACAGCAGGGTATAGCGGATTCTTGGAATTCAACAACGTCGTTCCTCCTGTATTGAGAAAACACACCAAAAGCGACTTACAACGGTGGAGGCCTTCCCTCCTCCCTACTGCAGATGCAGGGGCCGCCGGGGCGGATAGCTACGCCGTACAGCTTTTCTGACATTGCTTCATGGCGACGGTTCCGAGGCAAACACTCGTACCCCGTTATACTCGCTGGATTCTCCCAGATCCGGCCAGGTACAGGACTGCCACTGGCCCAGCAGCCGGTAACCGGGCGGATTCAGGTCCGGCACCCGGGAGTCGGCCAGCAGCACCTGACTGGCCTGCTGGAAGCGGGCCAGCAGGGGCAGATTTTCCCGGTCGTAAAGGATATCCGCCGCGGTCACCAGATCCGCCACCGCCAGAGCACTGTCCAGATCCCGGCTGAGTTCCAGATTCACCCGGTTTTCCGCCGCATTCAGGGCGGTGGCCGTAAGTGCATCCTGGTCCAGATCGCAGGCAATCACCCGACTGGCGCCGGCCATCGCCGCGGCAATTGCGACCACCCCGGACCCGGGCCCCACATCCACGACACAGCGCCCTTGTACCCACTGCGGGTTCGCGAGCAGAAATTCCGCCAGCACCTGACCGGATGCCCAGCAAAACGACCAGTACGGCGGCTCTTCCATGATCGCGTTAACGATTTGCGGGTCCAGCGCCTGTTCGGGAAACAGCTCATCCAGCAGCCACAAACGGATTTGCGGTGTCTTCGGCAAAGCCTGGCAGGACAGGGATACCGCCGGTAATACGCGGTGGAGCCGTTCATGCAAGGCGTCAAGGCCTACTCTTTCCTGATTGCTTGTCATACCCTAGGGCCTTGTTTCGCCAATCCAAATCGTCCAAGAGAATAACAAAATGACCGGCAGACAGGCATGGATCGGTCTCACCGCCCTTCTCATCACTCTGGTGAGCCCATTACAGGCACGGGAAATCTGGACCGAGGGGGTCCCCGATCCCTACTTCGAGCATTTCCTGGATTTCTACAAGGCAGACCCCAGTGCCATGGGCCGCTGGGCCTCCGGCCTGCGCAACATTTCCACCGATCAGCTTGATCGCACCCTGAAAGCCCTGGATACCACCCAGTTCACCTACCTCTACCCCATGGAGATGAAGGGCTTCCAGCTGGCCAGACATAACGGCATCCCCACCGGGGAATTGTCACTGATGGCAGTGCGGGCGGGCAAACTGGTTCCGATTCCTTTCCAGATTGACGAATTCGACAAGACCGGCCTGATCTGGATCGAGGGTCACAATGATCACAAACCGGAGGGCAAACCCGGCATCTTCGATGATTTCGATGAGCTGGCCTTCATGTTTCGCGATGGCGGCTGGGACCGTTTTGATCCCCGGCAACATTCACTGAAAGAAGGCAGGATGCTGGAGGAAATCCGCCTGGATTCCCCCCGCAACCAGCCCCGCTATATTTATCTGGTGCGCAACAACAGCGAGCGCTCACGGGCGGACTATGTGCAGGTGGACCTGGACAAGGGCCGTATCGAGACCACACTGATGCAGATGGACTACGAGCCCAAGGATTTCACCCAGATCAAGGGTATGTCCCCCCGGCTGGGTCCACACAAGGACGAAAATGTCATCGACAACATTTACGTCAACATCAGTACCGGCATTTTCAACCAGAACCTGCGGGTGGATCTGGATACCCGCAAGAACATCAAGGCCACTCCCATTGCCGTCAAGGACGGACCGGTGCGGGCATCCATCCTGGTCAAGGCCCGCATCTGGTATGCCTACCTGCCAACGTTTTTCAGCCAGAAATTCCAGGTGGATTTTTACGAGCAGTCGGTGACGATTCCCTCCCGTTTTGCCATCGGCAGCGTCAAGGTATTGAAGTTTTTCATGATGTTCCTGCGCGAACCCCGCATTCACTTCGCCATCGATTTTCACAATCTGGATGGCGCCCGCATTACCTATGATTCCGTGTATGGCAAAGGCCAGTACGGCACCGTGGATGGCGAAATGAGTGATTTCGAGCGGACTCTTGGCGCTACCCGCCTGCCCGGCGACTGGCTGCATATGGATTCCAATCAGGGTTGGGAAATGTTTTTCAGCAACCACATGCCGGTGGTGCCTGATGGGTTATTCGATGCTTTCCTCAACGGCATGACCATGAACATGTTCTATGAGGACGACAAGGCAAGCATCACCGATTATGAACGTCATCCGGGGGCAACCCCTCGACTGGGTTTTGAAAGCGAAGGCATGCCAGCCACGGTCATTGATCTGATGGGAGCTATCCCCAAACTGGATTACCTGGACATGGACAGTCTGGGCGAGGCGATTCTGGCGTTGGCGGACGCAGAGGATGACGGCGCCTTTAAAAAATACGATGAGGTAGTCAATCAGCGCTTGCGAGAGCTGAAGAAGGAGGATCGTTTTGCTTCAGTGGATGATCTGGCTGATGCCTTCCTGGCCGACCTTAACCGGATGAATTTTTCCGGTATTGCCCGTGATGATTTAAACCGGCTCATGCGTCAGGCCATGCTGGACACCATCAAGCACGTGGATCAGGTGCACCATGGCAAGGTTCTGCAGCGCATGGTTGAACTGGCCAAGGAGAGCAACATCGATATTCGCCGGCTACGATACGCCACCATGGACAACACCCTGTGGTTCCCGGCCTGGGTAGGCGAAGGCGGTGCCGCCGATTTCCACTGGCAGGTCAGTCATGCCCCGGTGGCCAAACCGGTGACAAGCGACGCGGTGGCCGTTTCCGGAGAGGACACCACCAAGGGCGAACAATAGCGAACAACCGCCCGCGTGATTCATTGAAAATGGATAACGCACGGAATCTCTCTTCCTTGCCCAAACCCAAAGGCCGCGCCAGGATATTGCGCGCGGCCTTGAGGTTTCCGGTCCATTCACGACGTTGATCGCGTCGTTATCAACGACAGTCCTGATCCTTCTTCTTGAGCAGCGCGGAAAGTGCGGCACTATCTTTCACCTGCCCCTCGTCATCCAGCTCCGGGTAGGCAATGCCCTCGGCATCACAAAGGCGGGCAATTTTTTCATGCCCCCAGCGGAACAGCAGCTCGTGGTAGCGGGCCGGATCAATGCGAGGCTGATCATAGAACCCTTTCGCCCGGCGCTGCTCGCAGGCTTCCGCCAGAATAATGGCTGCTGCCACACTCACGTTGAAGGATTCCACCATGCCCATCATCGGAATGATCACATGCTGATCCACCGCCGCCGCCGCCTCATCGCTGACGCCAAACTTTTCCGTGCCCAGCAACAACGCCGTGGGCCGGGTGAAATCCACCTCGCGATAGGGGACGGCAGTATCGGATAGATGCGCCGCCAACACCTGCACCCCCTGACCCTGCAATTCACGAATCACACTGCCGCTTTCGTCCCGCTTGTGCACCTTTACCCAGCGCTGGGAGCCCATGGCAGTGCCGGCAGCCATCCGCGCCCGGTTATTGGGCAAGATCGCGTGCACATCAAGAATCCCCACCGCATCGCAGGTGCGCACAATGGCGGCAATATTATGGGGTTTGTGGACGCCATCCATGATCACGGTGAGATCAGGCTGGCGACGGTCCAGGGTGTCGCAAATACGACGATAGCGTTCCGGGGTCATGGGCTTTCCTCATGGATGGCCGCGGATTGTATAGGCTGCGGGCGAGCAGGCAAAATCCGGCGCCCGAGCCCCATGCCTTAACGCTTGCCGAGACTGACCTTAAATCATTCGCTGCGAGCATTTTGGACACTACCACGGGGCTTTCAATCCGCTAGGCTTATGCTCCAGAAAACCGCAATCTTCGGAGGTTCCATGCCCGAGACTCCATCCCGCCGCCTGCCCCTGGACGGTGTCCGTGTTATCGAGCTGGGCCAGCTGCTGGCTGGCCCTTTTACCGGCACCCTGCTGGCCTATTTCGGTGCCGATGTGGTGAAGGTGGAACCCCCTGGCGGTGACCCCATTCGTGGCTGGCGCAAGCTGGACGAGGACGGCACCTCGTACTGGTGGCGCAGCCTGGGGCGCAACAAGAAATCCGTGACCCTGGATCTGAAGTCCGAGCAGGGCAAGGGACTGGTGCGCAAGCTGATGAGCAGCGCGGATGTGGTGATCGAGAACTTCCGCCCCGGCACCATGGAAAACTGGGGCCTGGGCCCGGACAGCTTTGCCGATGACAACCCGGGGCTTATCTACACGCGCATTTCCGGCTACGGCCAGACCGGACCCTACGCCAGCAAACCCGGCTATGCCTCGGTGTGTGAGGGCATTGGCGGCCTGCGATATGTCAATGGTTTTCCCGGCGAGCGCCCGGTGCGCCCCAATCTCTCCCTGGGCGACACCATTGCCGGCCTGCACGCAGCCCTGGGCATTCTGCTGGCCCTGTTTGAACGGCAAAAAAGCGATAAGGGCCAGGTGGTGGATGTGGCCCTTTATGAATCCGTCTTCAATCTGCTGGAGGGGGTGATCCCGGAATTTGATGGTGCCGGGGTCATCCGCGAACCGGCAGGCTCCACCGTCACCGGTATCGTGCCCACCAATACCTACCGCTGTGCGGATGGGAAGTTTGTGGTGATTGGTGGCAATGGCGATTCCATCTTTAAACGGCTAATGACCACCGCCGGCCGACCGGACATGGCAGACAATCCGGCCATGGCCAGCAACGCCGGACGGGTGGAACACGAGGCTGAGATTGATAGTGCTCTTGATAGCTGGTGTCGCAGCCTGCCCAGCGAGCAAGTCCTGACTCTGCTGGAGGAAGCCCGGGTCCCGGCAGGTCCCATCTACTCGGTTTCCGATATGTTCAACGATCCCCACTTCCAGGCCAGGGGCCTGTTCCAGCAGGTGGAAATCAACGGCAAACCTCTCAAGGTCCCCGCCATCACTCCGCGCCTGACCGACACCCCCGGGGAAACCCGCTGGCCGGGTGGCGAAGTCGGCAGTCATAACGAGGCGGTTTTACGTGAGGAGTTGGGGCTGAGCGACGAGGAGTTTGCGGCGCTGAAGGCGGACGGGGTGATCGGGTAGAAGAGCAGTTGAAAGTGTAAAGTTCAAAGTTGAAACGCGATGACGGCCTTCCCTGACAACAAGGGCGAAGGCCGCGTTCAGACGCTTTCAGGAAACACGGATGTAGGAGCGCCACTTGAGGCGCGAATTACCCCCCCGTGGCTGTTCGCGCCTCAAGCGGCGCTCCCAAAGTAGCTTAGTAGAAGATCTCTTCCTGCAGAGAAACGCGGCCACCCTGCTCTCCGTTTGGCAACGAACATCAACCGCGTTTCAACTTTGAACGTTAAACTTTCAACTCACGCCTTTTGTTCAACTGCGCATACAGATTATCCATCACCCGAAAGGCAATATGCCGCGCCCGGTCGGTGTAGGGGCCGGCGAAACGGCCGTCGAGATTATTCATGAAATGCTGCAGCCAGCGTTCATGATGCTCACCCGTCAGCGGCTGTTTGTCATCCAGGGCCCGGTGCTTGGCCATCATGTGACGCCGGTATTCCCGCTCCCCCAGCAGCATCTTGTACCAGTACTGGCAGATGGTGGGCAGATGCTGCTGCAGATCAATGGTAGCCACATCCAGGAACATGGGCGCCATCACCGGATCATCCAGCAACCGGCGATAAAAGCCATGGACCATGGCATCGATATTCTCCCGGCAATCCAGATCGGGTAGCGCGCTGTCTTGCTGCGGGGAAATGCCGGGTTGAAAGTGCTGAACAACGGTCATTGCAATATTTTTGGCTCATGGATTCCCGGCACCAGCCGCGCTGAAGCATCAGGCCGGGAGCGTGATGGTATGCCTTACCAGTCGATACGACGGGTGAGGATGTCCTTGTACATGACAAAGTCACCCATCAGGCTGTACCAGGGGTGTTTGAAGGTAGCCGGGCGATTTTTCTCGAAAAAGTAATGCCCCACCCAGGCAAAGCCATAACCCACCACTGGCAGGGCAAACAGCCACCAGGCACTCAGGGCGCCGACGACGATGGCCGCCAGCAACACCAGCAATAGCGTGGTGCCGACCACATGTAACCGGCGGCAAGTGGGGTTACCATGCTCCTGCAGGTAATAGGGGTAAAATTCAGCGAAACTCTGAAAATCGGACTGCTTGATGGTATTCACGTAACCTCCTGAAAATGCTTCTGTTATTCTGGGTATCACGCCCTTAATCCTGCAAGGATCATGGGACAAAATCTTGTAACCTGCGGCTAGCCCCTGCGGCTTACCGCCATTGTACCGCAGTGACTTCAGCCCGCACGGCCAAAACATTGTGATCTGGCGCCATGAGGATGGCACGGGTGGCCATTGCAGGAGCGCCTGCCACGTGGACAATGTCGTCCTTTCACAATAAACATCACGTCGACATATATCCCGTCATTTCGGGCCCGACACGACCTGTTATTCGAGATCCTTATGGCTTTACGTCCCCGCATCAACCGAATGCTCAGCGCCCACGGCACCCCTATTCCCCGCAGCCTGGATGGCCTGATCCGCCAGGGACAGGAAGCCCTGCCGGAGAAAACCGGCATGGGATCCGAGCAGGTAGAAGCCATCTGGCGGGCCACTCGCAAACTCTACCGGGGTGGCATGAGCCCGGCCATCAGCCTGTGCCTGCGACGCCATGGGGAAATCATGCTGGACCGCAGCATCGGCTATGCCGACCCGGAGAGCCAGCGAATCATGACCCCGGACACCCCGGTCTGCCTGTTTTCCGCTTCCAAGGTGGTGGCCGCCATGATGGTCCATCATCTGGTGGAAACCGGGCAGCTGGACCTGGACGACCCCGTCACTCGCTACCTGCCCAAATATGGGCAGAACGGCAAGGGGCGCACAACCATCCGCCACTTACTGACCCATCAGGCCGGTATCCCCCGCCCCCCTGCCCAGGTGGAACCGGACATTCTTTACCGCCCCCAGGAAATCATCAATCTGCTGTGTGCGGCCAAACCTTCTGGTCTCAACAATCAGGCCTACCATGCCATTACCGCCGGCTTTATCCTCGGCGCCATTGTCGAGGCGGTTACCGGCGAGGACCTTAATGCCACCCTGGATCGGGTAATTCGCCAGCCCATGGGCATGAAATACTTTACCTTTGGCCAGACCGGCCCGGAACGTGCCCGGGATGTATCCACTGGCGTGCCCATGAAACTGGTGGATTTGTTTCTGACCTATGCGGTGGGAGGCAGCATCGATGAGGTAGTGGAAGTCACCAATGATGACCGCTTTCAGGACATCATCGTGCCGGCGGGTAACCTCTATGCCACCGCCGAAGAAGCCAGTCGATTCTTTCAGATGCTTCTCAATGACGGGTATTACGAAGGCCAGCAAATCTTCAAACCGGAAACCGTGGCTCGCGCTCTGCAGCCGGCCTATCACCGCCCGCGCTTCGATCGCAGCCTGTTTCTCCCCCTGAATTTCTCCAGCGGCTTCATGCTGGGAAATCGGGGCATGGGTATGTTCGGCCCGGGCGCTCCCCGCGCCTTCGGTCATCTTGGCTTTATCAGCATCTATTGCTGGGCGGATCCCCAGCGGGCACTGAGTGGTGCGCTGTTGACCACTGGCAAGGGCGTGGTCGGTCCGCACCTTCCCGCCCTCTTTGGCCTGCAGCACACCATCAACCGCCATACCCGGTTACGTCAGGATGGCTCACCCGCCACGGTTTGAAGGGAACGGCATACCACGCTGACATTGGTTGCAAGTGAGCGCCCTCCCCAGATGCCGGGCACGCCCGGCTTCACGGGTAACCCAGGGGCGATTGATAAAGGGTGGTTGATGGCGCACATGCTGGCGATGGCCACATGACAACAACATCACCCAGTCTCCCTGTTCATCCTGTGCAAAGCTGCAGATTCTGACCTGAAACGTCATTTTTCCATCCATAAAAAATGCCCGCATGTGCGGGCATTTTTTGCTTTCCTGCGCGATCAAGAAGTCTTGATGGCTCGTAGCCGCTTACTCTCTACGGAAAGCCCCATGTAGAGGCTGACGCACATCAGCAAGAGCACCAGCGTAAACGGCAAGCCGGTGGCAACCGCGCCGGACTGCAAGGCCTTGAGGGCTTCCTTGCCACCACCATACAACAATGCACCGGCGATGACGCCCTCCATCACCGCCCAGAACACACGCTGGGGTACCGGCGCATCCACCTTGCCACCTGCGGTAATGGAATCAATCACCAGGGAACCGGAGTCGGAGGACGTTACGAAAAACACCAGTACCAGTACGATCCCCAGGAACGACATGATGCCGGTCCAGGGAAGATTTTCCAGCATCTGGAAGAGCGCCAGGGAGGCATCATTGACGCCACCGGCCAACTCGCCGACACCATTGATGGCCTGGTCCAGGCCTGCACCGCCGAACGCGGACATCCAGATAATGGTGATGATGGTCGGCACCAACAGCACGGCGGTAATGAACTCCCGTACGGTACGGCCTTTGGAAATACGGGCGATAAACATACCGACGAAGGGTGACCAGGAAATCCACCAGGCCCAGTAGAACACGGTCCAACCGTGGAACCAGGCATCATCCTCACGACCGATCCAGTTACTCAGCGGCACAATATTGGACAGGTAATCCACTGCCGTGGTGCCAAAGCCGGTGATGATCAGTAACGTCGGGCCGGCGATAATCACGAAGAACAACAGGAACAGCGCCAACGTCATATTGATGTTGCTGAGAATCTTCACGCCACCATCCAGGCCACGCATCACCGAGACCACAGCCACAGAAGTCACACCGAAAATGATCGCCAACTGCATGTTGATGGCATTGGGGGTATCAAACAGGAAGTGCAAACCACCGGATGCCTGCTGAGCACCCAGCCCCAGAGACGTAGCCAGACCGAAGATGGTTGCCACTACCGCTAGCGTATCAATGATGTGGCCCGGCCAGCCCCAGCAGCGCTCACCCAGAATGGGATAGAAGGCGGAGCGAATGGTCAGCGGCATCCCTTTGTTGTAGGAAAAGAATGCCAGCGACAGGGCTACCACGGCATAGATCGCCCAGGGATGCAGACCCCAGTGATACATGGTTGCCCCCATAGCCATGTGACGGGCTTCTTCAGAGCCGGCTTCCACTCCCAGGGGCGTCCCGTACCACTGGCCGTTGAGATAGGCCACCGGCTCCGCAACGCTCCAGAACATCAGGCCGATGCCCATACCGGCAGCGAATAACATGGCAAACCAGGACAATGTGGAAAACTCCGGCTTGGCTTTCTGGCCACCAAGACGAATCTTCCCGGTTGGCATCACCGCCAGGGCCACACAGAACAGTACAAAAAGATTGCCACTGACCATGAACAACCAGTCGAAATGCTCGATGGCCCAGCCCTTGGCGCCATTAAGCATGCCGTTGGCACTCTCCGGGAATGCCAGGGTGCCGACAACAAAGGCAATCACCAGTACGGCACTGATAAAGAAAACAGGATTGTGCAGATCCATCCCCAGGACCTGCACATTATCCTGGCCGACATCATAGTCGGTCTCGTAATCAATACTCATGTTAGCTCCGTATTCCGTCTTGCTTCAGGGTGCGCAGTGAATGCCGCAACTCACAGCCAGTCGGTCCGGACGATGTCAGGGTTGCTTCCCCGAAACATGCACTCCTCAAAAGGCACTTCATCATCTGAACCCGAGTAGGCGGCCCCGCAGGACCGCTACCGGCAATCAGAAATAAAAATCAAACGAGGCGTAGACGGCGCGGAAATCCGCTTCGTAAATGTCGCCATTACGATCTACATCCCCATCAGACCACAGATATTCCAGATACAGCCAACCCGGGCCGTACTTGTAGCTGACACCGGGTGCGTAGAACTCCACATCGTCGGCGTTGTTGCCGCGGGTATCGGTGCTTGCCACACCCGCGTCCAGGTAATAGCTCCAGCGATTCTGGTTGTAGATCAGCTGAGCCATGTGCACCTGGGTTTTCACTTCTTCATCGACCGGGCCCAGAAAGTCACCATCGTCATTCACCCAGTTAGCCAGATTCATGCCACCGAAGTCCCGCTCAGTATCAATGAACTGATAGCGGGCGGTGAAGTCATTCATGTTGAAGGTGTAATGCAGATTCACTGCTTCATGGTCACCTTCATCATCCCGCGCCTTGGCCACGGTGGCGGCAAGGTCCTGCAGGCGCCCCTTCTGAAAGGACACACCAACAGTATGGCCTTCCATAAAGTTCCAATCACCATTGACAACACCGGTCTTGATCTTCCGATAAGTCGTTGCGCTACCCCAGTGACCGTTGTCATCCACGGTATCGGTACTGGTTTCACCCCAGTCATCCTGGTGGTAGTAGGCCACATCGTAGCTGAAGGCATTCAGTGAAGAGCTGAGCTTGAAGCCCACATCCATCTGATCGCCGTAACCCCCCAACACCCCTTCACCGGGCCAGAAGTTGACGGTTTTCCAGCCGAAAGGTACCTGGCTTTTCCCCACTGTGAGCAAGGTTTCGTCGTCAAACTCGTAACCAATCCATGCCTTGTGCATGGTGAAGGTATCACCGGAGTTGTTGTTGGCCGGATCGGTGAAACCACCGGTGCCAATGCGGCCTTCTGCACTGAAGCGCCAGGGCCCATGGGAGCCATCGTCATTGGCATAGAGAATCAGGGCAGGATCCGCGAAGTTACCCCCGGTGGTGTTATCCAGATCTTCATCAAAGGCGGACGATGGACCGGAAAAATCGGAGTCCGTGACATATTGATAAACCCACCAGACACCAGCGCTGAGCTCGGCCCCCGCATGGGCATTGAGTGGAATGGACGCAGTAAGCAGACAGCTCAGGTAGCCAGTGCGCTTTGCAAAAGCACGCTTATTCATTTAACGCTCCCTTCTCTGATTTTCTTTACAGACTAAATATTGACCAAGCAAAGTCAAATCACCGGGTGATACCCGATTGTGTGCAGACACAAAAACTTCGAACTAGAACGATGACAATACAAGGAGAGGAATAGCCGCAAAGGGCTATAGAACAGGCAAAAAATCAGCCCGGAAAAGACAATATACAGGTAGGTGGTTTCAATAATCTCGACACGGAGTCGTGGTTCCCTTGCTTCCCGTCAAGAAAGCGCACCCTAACATATTCTTGCCAGATTGTTTCTCGCAATCGCCAAAACAAATGCAAAATTCCCGGTTTATTGGTTGCAGCCCCGTTCACAAAAGCCGCACTTAAATACCGGTAAGTAGCCGGGGCATGAAAAAAATCACAGCAAAAATTAAAAAAAACGGAGCGCCATGCGCTCCGTTTTTGGGTCGAGCGTTGTTGCAGATCAGGACATATTGGAGAGGATGGCACCTTTCACTGCGTCCAGATCCGCATCGATGGTGACCATGCGGCTGTCCTGGCACTGGGCGATGGCCGTATCAGGATCTTTGAGACCATTGCCTGTCAGGGTGCAGACAATGGTGGAGCCTTCGGGAATTTTTCCGGCCTTGATATCGCGCATGGCGCCACCCAGAGATGCCGCAGACGCCGGCTCACAGAAAATGCCTTCCTTTTCGGCCAGCAGCTTCTGCGCCGCCAGAATTTCCTGGTCGCTCAGCTCGTCGAACCAGCCGCCGGATTCTTCCTGCAGGGCCCAGGCCTTGTCCCAGGACTGCGGGTTACCGATACGAATCGCCGTGGCAACGGTTTCCGGTTCTTTCACCGGTCCGCCGCGCATGAACGGGGCTGCCCCTTCAGCCTGGTAGCCGACCATCTTCGGGGCGCTGTTCACCACGCCGGCTTTCTTGTATTCGCTGTAACCCATCCAGTGGGCGGAAATGTTGCCCGCATTGCCCACCGGCAGGCAGTGGAAATCAGGAGCGCGACCCAGCTCTTCGACAATCTCGAAAGCCGCGGACTTCTGGCCCTGAAGACGATAGGGATTAACGGAATTCACGATGGTCACCGGCGCCTTCTCGGCAACCTGTTTGACCAGTTCCATGCCCTGGTCGAAATTACCGCGAATCTGCATGATCACCGCGCCATACATCATCGCCTGGGCCAGCTTGCCCATGGCAATCTTGCCTTCCGGGATCAACACGAAAGCGGTAATGCCGGCACGGGCCGCGTAGGCCGCCGCTGCTGCAGACGTATTGCCGGTGGACGCACAGATAATGGCTGTGCTGCCCTCTTCCACGGCCTTGGTCACCGCCATGGTCATGCCCCGATCCTTGAAAGAACCGGTGGGGTTGAGGCCCTCATACTTGACGTAGATATCCACGTCCTTGCCCAGCATTCGGGGAATATTCTTCAGACGGATCAGGGGCGTATTGCCCTCCCCCAGGCTGATAATGGGCGTGTCATCATTCACCGGCAGGTGGTCACGGTAGCGGTTGATCAGGCCGGTGTAACGGTCACGAAAAGGCATGTTCAAATCTCTCTTAAAAAGCGTCTGAAGTCTGACGTCAAACGTCGGACCCGGTATTTCAGGCGTCCAGAGTTTCCACTCTGATGCGCATTATATCGCTATCCACGGTGTCCAGGGCACCGATCTTGGCCAACGCCAGATTCATGTCTCCCTCGCGCACTTCGTGGGTCATCATCACGATGGGTACCAGCCCCTGATCCACTTCCCGCTGCACCATGGCATCAATGCTGACATTGTTGTCACTGAGGATACGAGTCACATCGGCCAGTACCCCTTTCTTGTCCTGCACGTGCAGGCGCAGGTAGAAACAGCAGGTCACATCATCAATGGTGAGGATCGGCTCATCGGACATGTGGTCCGTATGGAAGCCCAGATACGGTACTCGTTCGTCATGATCCACGGTCAGGGCGCGGCCCAGTTCGATGATGTCCGCCACCACCGCAGACGCGGTGGGCTCAGCGCCGGCACCGGCGCCGTAGAACATGGTCGGACCCACGGCATCGCCGTGGATCATCACCGCATTCATGACGCCATTGACCGCGGACAGCATGGTTTCCTTGGGCACCAGGGTCGGGTGCACACGCAGTTCAATCCCCTTGCCGGTGTCCTTGGCGATACCGAGATGCTTGATGCGATAACCGAAGTGCGCCGCGCTGGCCACGTCCTCGGTGGTAATGCGGCTGATCCCTTCGGTGTAGACCTGGGAGAACTGCAGCGGAATCCCGAACGCAATGGATGCCAGGATGGTCAGCTTGTGGGCCGCATCAATGCCTTCCACATCGAAGGTCGGGTCCGCTTCCGCATAACCCAGCTGCTGGGCTTCGGCCAGCACATCATTGAAGTCACGACCGCCCTCTTCCATCTCGGTGAGAATGAAGTTGCCGGTGCCGTTGATGATACCCGCCAGCCAGTTGATATGGTTGGCGGCCAGCCCTTCGCCCAGGGACTTGAGGATGGGAATCCCCCCGGCGACGGAAGCCTCGAAGGCCACATCCACGCCGTTATCCTGGGCCGCCTGGAAAATTTCATTGCCATGTTCGGCGATCAGTGCCTTGTTGGCGGTCACAATATGCTTGCCGTTCTTGATGGCGGTGAGCACCAGCTCACGGGCGGTATCGATACCGCCGATCAGCTCCACCAGGATATCGATATCCGGATCGGTGGCCACGGCGAAGATATCCCGGGACAGGCGAATACCCTGGGTGTCGCAGGCGGGGTTGTCCCGGCGCGCACCGATGTGGGTAATTTCGATCGGACGTCCCACACGGCGGGCAATATCCCCCGCATTGCGTTTGAGAACGTTGACGGTGCCTGAGCCCACAGTGCCCAGACCAGCAATACCCACCTTCACCGAATCCACAGCCTATCCTCGTTTCATTTATCAGGGTGACAAAAGCCCAGCAACGGCTTTTCCCGACGCCCGCGGCCAAGTGCCGCAAGAGCATTTCTCAACCCAGCAAACCGTCCTGGCGAAACATCTTCTTGATGCCGCGGATGGCCTGCCGGGTACGTTGTTCGTTCTCGATCAGCCCGAAACGGACATGATCGTCGCCATAGTCGCCGAAGCCAATGCCCGGAGAGACAGCAACGCCAGCATCGACAAGCAGTTTTTTGGAGAATTCCAGCGACCCCATGTCACGATACGCCTCGGGGATTTCTGCCCAGACGAACATGGTGGCACGGGGCCTTTCTACCTGCCAGCCGATCTCCGCCAGCCCATCCACCAGCACGTCCCGGCGCTTGCGGTACATCTCGCAGATGTCGGCCACACAGCTCTGGTCCCCTTCCAGGGCGGCGATGGCGGCCACCTGAATCGGCGTGAAAGTGCCGTAGTCCAGATAGGACTTGATCCGTGCCAGGGCGTGGATCAGTTCCTTGTTGCCGCAACAGAACCCCACTCGCCAGCCGGGCATGTTATAGCTCTTGGACAGGGAGAAGAACTCCACGGCCACCTCTTTCGCCCCTTCCACTTCCAGAATGGACGGGGCCTTATAGCCATCAAAGACGATATCCGCATAGGCCAGATCATGAACCACCCAGATCTGGTGCTCACGAGCGATGGCCACCACCTTCTCGAAAAACGCCAGATCCACACACTGGCCGGTGGGGTTGCCGGGGAAATTGAGCACCAGCATCTTCGGCTTGGGCCAGGATTCCTTGATCGCCCGCTCCAGCTCCACAAAGAAATCCACCCCTTTCACCATGGGCACGTGGCGGATATCCGCGTTGGAGATCACGAAACCGTAGGGATGGATCGGATAACTGGGGTTGGGCACCAGTACCGTATCCCCCGGCCCCATGGTAGCCAGCGCCAGATGCGCCAGCCCTTCCTTGGAGCCGATGGTAACGATGGCTTCAGATTCCGGATCCAGGTCCACCGCATAGCGGCGCTGATACCAGTCGGCAATGGCCTTGCGCAGGCGCGGAATGCCGCGGGACTGGGAATAGCGGTGAGTATCCCCGCGTTGCACCGTTTCGGTGAGCTTGTCGATGATGTGCTTCGGGGTGGGCTGGTCCGGATTGCCCATGCCGAAATCAATAATATCCTCACCCCGCGCTCGCGCTGCTTTCTTCAAATCACCAACGATATTGAAGACATAGGGCGGCAGACGACGAATGCGCTGGAAATCTGTTTCCACGACAGCACCTTGGGTGAGGGAAAAATGAAGGCGGACACATTAACGGCGCATCTCTGCGCCGTCAATGTATTCACGCTGTATTCCCGGGCCGAAAGCGCCGGATTACGCGGGGTCCAGCCCGTTAGTTGAGTCGCTGGAGAAGCTGTTCCGGGGTCACATAGCCCCCCAGTTGCTCGCCTTCGGTGGAATAGATGGCCGGGGTGCCACGGACGCCGAAGGTATTACCCAGCTGATACTGCTCATCCACCGGTTTGGCGCAGTCGCTCAGCTCAGCCTGGATCACTTCGTTGTTCAGCTTGGCATCGGTGAGTGCCTGGGCCCGATCCTCCGCGCACCAGATATGGCGCATGGCCGCTGCGGCTTCGGTGGTCGCACCACCACGGGGGAAGGCCAGGTAGTGAACGGTCACGCCCGCGGCGTTGTACTCGTCAATATGGCGGTGGAGTTTGCGGCAGAACCCACAGCTGATATCGGTAAACACATACACCTCGGCCGTCTCGTCATCCGCCGCGTAGGTAATCATGTCTGCCGGGTCCAGCTCCTTGATGCCCGCTTTGCGCACCTTCTCGAAGCGCTCTTCTGCCGGGTTGACCACCTCGCCGTCCTTGATCTCCAGCAGCTTGCCAATCAGGATGTGACGACCATCTTCGGTCATGTAAACACTCTCACGGCCGTTCACATCCAGTTCCACCATGCCCGCCATCGGCGCAGCACGGACTTCGGTCACTGTCATGCCCTCAAAGGCTTCCTCGAAAGCCGCCTTGGCCTGGTCGCCATTCACGGCATTTTTGCCAGCCTCTGCGGAACCCGTATCCGCACCGCAAGCCGTCATCAGCCCCGTCAGTACCACTAAAAACCACTTGTTCATTTTGTCGTTACTCCTTCAGCTGATGTCTTGGAGCCCGGCGAGCGGGTCAGGTTCCCGAACGGGGGTGATGTTTCTGGTACAGATCCTGTAAGCGCTGCTGCGCCACATGGGTATAAATCTGGGTGGTGGACAAGTCACTGTGGCCAAGCAACAACTGCACCACTCGCAAGTCTGCCCCGTGATTCAGCAGATGGGTGGCAAACGCATGACGCAGTGTATGGGGTGAGAGTTTTTTTTCCACCCCGGCGACCATAGCCATTTGCTTGATACGATGCCAGAACGTCTGGCGGGTCATACAGGTGCCTCGTCTGCTGGGGAACAGTAGTTCCTGATTGTCCCCCAACAGCAAAGGTCGCGCCTCACGCAGGTACCGGGCCAGCCAGTGAAGCGCCTCTTCCCCAAGGGGAACCAGACGCTCCTTGTCTCCCTTGCCGATCACACGAACCAGTCCCTGGCGGGGATTGATCTGGCTCTGGGTCAGGGTAACCAGCTCGGTGACCCGCAACCCGGTCGCGTAGATAAGCTCAAGCATGGCCCGATCCCGCAACCCCAGTGGCGTGGACACATCCGGGGCCGCCAGAAGCGCCTCCACATCGGCTTCGGTAAGGGTTTTGGGCAGCGGCCGGCCGGTTTTGGGGCGCTCAATCAACAGCGCCGGGTCCTCTTCGATGCGCCCTTCCCGCTTCAACCATCGGTAAAAACTCTTCACCGCTGACAATTGCCGGGCCACCGAACGGGCTCCCACTCCCTGCTGATGGCGGTCCGCGAGAAATTCCAACAACTGGTAACGCTGGCATTGCAGCAAATTGGCATGCTGGCCCTGCAGCCAGATGGCCAACTGGCGGATATCCCGCCGATAGCTCTCCAGGCTATGCTCACTGAGCCCTTTTTCCAGCCACTGCTGATCCAGCCAGCTGTCGATCAGGCGCCCATGGTCATCGGTTAACTGATTCATTCCTGAATAAAGCCCTAAACAGCAAGAAAAAACAATGGGTTAACGACATTCTGCATGGCCGCTTCAAACTGTCTTTTACCAAAAATTACGCCCGGAGCGCGCCACATTAACGACAGCGGCCGCCTTTTGCGGCAACAATGGGTCTGTCCTTACAACTGACAATCAGCTACCAAGGAGAGGAAATATGGGCATTCTATCGTGGATTGTGTTTGGTCTGATCGCCGGGATCATTGCCAAGTGGATCATGCCGGGCAAGGACCCGGGTGGCTTTATCGTCACTATTCTGATTGGTGTGGCCGGAGCCTTCGTGGGCGGCTGGCTTGGCTCCATCACCGGTATCGGCGGCTCCATGGGCGATTTCAGCCTGGGCAGTTTTGTGACCGCCATCGTCGGTGCATTGGTGTTACTGGCGCTCTACCGGATGCTCAGAAAAGCGTAAATCTCCCCCCTTGCGGTTTCGCTCCCCGCGAAACCGCAACCCAACCGCGACAGCCATGATAAAACCATTAGAAGAACTCTATCGGCTCATCGGTCAGCAAATTAATGGCAGCCCCCGGGAAAAAGGCATTTTCATCTGCTGGATCGGGCAGCCCATCTACTGGGTCATCTTCCTGGGATGTGCCGCAGGACTGACCCTTTCCGTCTTTATTGAGGGCGTCTACAACCCCCTGCTTTGGGCTGGCTTGGCGTGGGGTCTTATTGCCAGTCTGATGTGGCTGGCCATCGCCCTGTTCGGCAGCCGCACGCCCATGTCCGAGAGCGGGGAAACCCGGTTTGCCAATTTCACCATCCTGCTTTTCGGGCTCAGCGGCATCGTCTCGTTGTTACTGGTAGGCCCATTCAATCTGGTTACCGGCATTGTCCTCACCGGCTGCGTCCTTATCGGCCTGCTGCTGTTTCCCGCGCCCCAGATCACCCTGGTGTTCGCCTGCTCCATGGCCGCCATACTCGCCTACGCCATTGCCGTCAGCCTGGATAGCACGCTGTATCGGCCCTTGCTTTCCCCCGTGGACTACCGCCCGGCACAGGTCTGGTATGACATGATGACAATCATGGCGGCTGGCCTGATCATCATTAAAGATTCCTTTACGGTTGCCGCACTCACGTCTACCTGGCGCCATCGGGAAGCCTCCACCTTTGACCGCTCCATACGCGACCCTCTCACCGGTGTGGTCAATCGCGGGCACTTGTTACAGACCCTCAACCAGCAACTTTCCCTGCCAGTGCGCAATCGCAAAAGCTTGGCTGTGGTGCTCATGGATGTGGACCATTTCAAACAGATCAATGACCGTTACGGCCATGCCATTGGTGACCAGGCTCTGATTCATGTTGCCGAGACGCTGCAGGACAATCTTCGCGACAATGACCTGCTGGGGCGTTACGGGGGCGAGGAGTTTCTGATGCTGCTGCCCGGGGCCACCCTGTCCCAGGCGCAAAATGTTGCCGAGCGGTGTGCCGAGGCGCTACGTCGCAACACAATGCCGATTGCCGGTTCTCCAGCCATCAAGCTCACCGCCAGTTTTGGTGTCAGCAGTACCGGGGAGGCATCTGCGATAGATGCCCATACGCTGATTGAGGAAGCAGACCGGGCCATGTACACGGCAAAACACCAAGGGCGAGACCGCGTGGTGACCTATTCACGGCCGCAGTGACCCGAAGCGTACGCACCCTCTGCCCTCTGTGACAGACACAAAAAAGCCGCGCCCTTTCGGGAGCGGCTTTTTTGTGTGGAGCATTCTGTCTGGCCAGAGGTCGATTTCGCATGCCCTACAGCAAAGGCTAAACCGACATTCGCTCGCGACAGAAGATACGCGCAGGATCTTAGCGGATTTTTTCCTTGATCCGGGCAGACTTGCCAGAGCGGTCGCGCAGGTAGTACAGCTTGGCGCGGCTTACATCACCACGACGATTCACTTCGATGGAATCGATCAGCGGGCTGTGCAGCTGGAATACACGCTCAACGCCCACACCGTGGGAGATTTTGCGAACGGTGAAGGCAGAGTTCAGGCCACGATTGCGACGTGCAATCACAACGCCCTGGAACGCCTGAAGACGCTCACGGCTACCTTCCTTTACTTTCACTTGCACGGTGACGGTGTCACCGGCGCCGAATTCCGGCAGATCGGATTTCAGCTGGGCTTCTTCGATGCCCTGGATAATCAGGTTCTTGCCACTCATGGCAGTGCTCCTAGTCTGTCGTTTTTGCTGTATGCGGCGACTGCTCGGCGATGTATTCGTCCAGCAGCTGCTGCTCTTCAACGCTCAAACCCCGCGCCCGGCGGGCTTCCAGCAGGTCGGGACGCTGTTGCCAGGTCCGTCCCAGCGCCTGTTTCAGACGCCAGCGGCGAATCAGCTCGTGATTGCCGCTCAGCAGTACCGGGGGTACTGCCTGCCCGTTGTACACCTCCGGGCGGGTGTAGTGGGGGCAATCGAGCAGGTGTTCGAATTCACCGGAAAACGAATCCTGCTCGGCGGAATCCTGGTGTCCCAGCACTCCGGGTAACAGTCGGCTGACCGCATCGGTCAACACCAGCGCCGGCAATTCGCCGCCGCTGAGCACGTAGTCGCCGATGGAGATCTGTTCATCCACTTCGGCCTCGAGCAAACGCTCGTCTACGCCCTCATAACGCCCCGCCAGTAATACCAGACCGGGCTTTTCCGCCAACTCCGCAGCTTTCGCCTGGGTCAGCGGCTGCCCCTGGGGGGACAGATAGATCACGGTGGCCGCCGGATTGGCTGCACGGGCCGCCTGCAGGGCTTTCGCCAGCGGCTCCACCTTCATCACCATGCCAGGGCCGCCGCCAAAGGGGCGATCGTCCACGGTACGGTGACGATCTTCGGTGAAATCCCGAGGGTTCACGGTGTCCAGCTGCAATTGGCCGTTTTCCACCGCGCGCCGGGTCACACCGAAGTCAGTAATCGCTTTTGCCATTTCCGGGAACAGGGTTACCAGCGTCACCGAAAAAGGCATTTAAAACTCCGGATCCCAGTCCACCGTCATCCGGCCTTCGGCCAGATTCACTTCGGTGATCACATCGTCCGGCAGCCAGGGAATCAGGCGCTCGCGCCGATCCAGGCTGTTGCTGTCGCCGCGTACCGCCAGCACATCGTTGGCACCGGTTTCCAGCATGCGTACCACCTTGCCCAGGTCCATGCCGTCCACGTGATGAACACGCAGGCCGATCAGGTCGCGCCAGTAGTACTCCCCCTCCCCGGAGGTGGGAAGCAGATCACCGGGGACCCCGATGTCTTGCCCCACCAGGCTTGCCGCCGCTTCACGATCGGTGATTCCCTCGATCTGCGCGATAAGCCCCTTGCCCTGGGGGCGAAAGCCGGTCAGTTTCACCGGCTTCCAGTGGCCACCCTGTTTCAGGTGCCAGGGTTGATACTGCTGGAGGTTGTCCATGGGATCGGTATAGGAATACACCTTTACCCAGCCCTGGATGCCGTGCACCCCGAGGATGCGACCGACCACCTCCAGCTTAGAGGACACTTGCCCTCCCCCTGCCATCAGGCTTCCTTACGGGCCTGCTTAGCCAGGGATTTGACACGGTCAGACAGCTGCGCGCCTTTGGCAACCCAGGCGTCCAGGCTTTCCAGGTTCAGCTTGAGAGGGATTTCACCGCCGCGGGCGATGGGGTTGTAGAAACCCAGCTGCTCGATGAAACGGCCGTCACGGGCGTTACGGCTATCGGCAACAACAATGCTGTAGAACGGGCGCTTCTTGGAACCGCCACGGGCAAGACGAATAATTACCATGGTTCATTTACCTTTTATCAATCCGGTTTCCCGGCCTATCTCGTGATAAGCCATCGTATCCGCTTGAAAGCCAGCCCTGACACACAGGGAAGGCCGCGAAGGGCGCGAATTATACAGAGGGACGAGGCTGGCAACAAGCACCACGCAACACGCTTTCTACAGCGCCCCTGTAGGAGTACCTCTTGAGGTGCGAACCTCGCGCAGCGAGGACATTGCCCGCAGGGCAATCAGGGCTTGCCGAACTCGACAGGTTTCTCCCCTGGGATACACACCCTCAAGGACAGTTCGCACCTCGAGAGGTGCTCCTACAATAATATCGGGAGCCTACCCCCCCAAAAAAACGCAACGCGGGCAGAGAGGCGGCTTAACCACCCACTCTGCCCGCGTTGCAGCTTGCAGCTTGAAGCTTGAAGCTTGAAGCTTGAAGCTTTTTACATAGGCGGCATACCGCCCGGGCCGCCCATGCCCCCCATTCCGCCAGGGCCACCGGGGCCGCCGTTGCCCCCCATCATGCCTTCCATGCCCCGCATCATGTTCTTCATGCCACCCTTGGTGCGCATCTTCTTCATCATCTTGGCCATCATCTTCTGCTGCTTCATCAGACGATTGAGGGCCGGGATATCCAGGCCGGCGCCGGCGGCAATGCGCTTCTTGCGCGACCCCTTGATCAGATCCGGGTTACGGCGTTCTTTCGGCGTCATGGAGTCGATCAGCGCTTCCATGTGTTTCATCTGCTTCATGGCCGCCGGGTCCTGGGCCGCCTGCATCATGCCGCCCATACCGGGCAGCTTGTCGAGCAGGCCCGCCATGCCACCCATGTTACGCATCTGCTGAAACTGGTCCTTGAGGTCCTCGAAGTCCATGGCCTTGCCTTTCTTGAACTTCTTGGCAATTTTCTCGGCCTTGGACTTGTCCAGCTTGCGCTCGGCTTCTTCCACCAGGGACAGCACGTCGCCCATGCCGAGAATCCGGCTGGCGATACGGTCCGGGTGGAACGGCTCCAGGGCATCGGTCTTCTCGCCCATACCGATAAACTTGATCGGCTTGCCGGTAAGGTGGCGAACCGAGAGAGCGGCACCACCGCGGGAATCACCATCCGCCTTGGTCAGAATCACACCGGTGAGCGGCAGGGCTTCATTGAAGGCCTGAGCCGTATTGGCAGCGTCCTGACCGGTCATGGCATCGACCACGAACAGGGTTTCCACCGGGCTGATGGCCCCGTGCAGGCGCTTGATCTCACTCATCATGTCTTCATCGACATGGAGTCGACCGGCGGTATCGACGATCAACACATCCATGTAGCGACGACGGGCTTCTTCCAGGGCGCCGTTGGCGATATCCACCGGGTCCTGATCGCCGGTGGAGGGGAAGAAGTTGGTCTCCACCTCCCCCGCCAGGGTTTTCAACTGCTCGATCGCCGCCGGGCGATACACGTCGGCGGACACCACCATGACCTTCTTCTTCTCCCGTTCCTGCAGGAAGCGGGCGAGTTTGGCCACGGAAGTGGTCTTACCGGCACCCTGCAGGCCGGCCATCAGGATAATGGCCGGCGGCTTGGTGGCCAGGTTAAGGGCGTCATTGGCGTCGCCCATGGTGTGGACCAGCTCGTCATTGACGATCTTCACAAACGCCTGGCCGGGATTCAGGCTCTTCAGGACTTCCTGGCCCAGGGCCTTTTCTTTCACCTGTTCGACAAACTCTTTCACTACTGGCAAAGCCACATCGGCCTCCAGCAGTGCCTTGCGCACTTCGCGCAGGGTGTCGCGGATATTGTCTTCGGTCAGTGAGCCCTGACCTGCCAGGTTTTTAAGCGACGATCCCAACCGGTCGGTGAGATTCTCGAACATGGGGTTACCTCCAAATACACCGTGTCTGCGGCTGGCCTTCGCCACCGCAGGGACAGGGGCGCGATTATAGCCTTCCTTGACCGCCAACGTCATGGGGCAGACACCGGCAGAAAATGAGAATGATTGTTGATAGTCAAGTTATGCCTATGCCAGACTTCAGCGGCCCGCCACTTTATTCGGGTAATGACGACGGATAACAACGACCTATGAACCTTTCCGTGATCAGTGGTTTTGCCGCCTTTGCCCTGTATCTGGTTGCTTGCCTGATCCTTTACCGGCAGTACCGCGGGCAACAGCGCCCTTCCCGGGTCTCCGTGCTGCTCCCCGGGAGTCTGGCCGTGCTGGCCCATGGACTCTGCCTGTGGCAAATCATCCTGACTCCCCAGGGGCTGCAACTGGGCGTGTTTCCGGTGGCGTCCACGGTGGCTTTCACCGGCGCTATCGTGGTGCTGCTTTCCAGCCTCTATCGACCCTTCGAGTGGATTTCTGCGCTGGTCTATCCCTTTGCGGCACTGACTATCCCCGCCATGCTCTGGGTCAACACAGGTTATATCGCCCACCCCCTGGCCCACGGCCTGGGGGTGCATGTGCTGTTTTCCATTCTTGCCTATGCGGTGCTGGCCATCGCCGCCTGTCAGGCGGTGCTGCTGTGGGTGCAGGATCGACAGCTAAAGAGCGGCCATATCCGCGGCGTGATGCGGGTTTTTCCGCCCATCCAGGTGATGGAATCCATGCTGTTCGAAGCCATCTGGCTGGGGCAGATCCTGCTTACCGTGGCGATCTTCAGTGGCTTCCTTTACGTGGACAACCTGTTCGCGCAGAACCTGGCACACAAGAGCATCCTGACGCTGGTGTCCTGGGTGGTATTCGCGATCCTGCTCACCGGCCGCTATTTGCGCGGCTGGCGGGGGCGCACTGCTATTCGCTTTACGCTGGGTGGTTTCGCGGTGCTGCTGGTAGCCTTCTTCGGCAGCCAGCTGGTGCTGGAATTTATTCTCAAGCGGTGATCGCAGCGACAAGCTTCAAGCCACAAGCAGCAACCGGGGCTGAGCCGTGCTGATCGGATAGTATCTCGCCCGGGTTTTTGTAGAAGCCGTCCGTAGGAGCGTCGCTCGCGGCGCGATTCGGCGTTCATTGTGGCTGCGCATCGTCTGATCAGTAAAACCTCTTGAGCGCTGCGATTCCAGATCGCCCTGCGGGCGATTTCCGCGCAAGCGCGGTTCGCATGTCGCAGATCCCCCATGGGGGACAAGCATGGGTTATTCGCTTTGCCCACCCTTCGGACCGCACTGCACTACGTGCGTTACTCCGCTGCGCTGCGTTCCTGCAGCGGCTTCGTAGGAACGCAGCGTGCTGCTTGACACCTCCAGCCCCCAGCCCGAACAATAGCGGGCCGATTGGCGGATAAACGATATTTCCTTTGGATACCTACTCTGACGGGTGGCTGATAGGCGCCCTGATTGCCCTGATTCTTGGCTCTGCCTTCTTCTCCAGCAGTGAAACCGGCATGGTGGCGATCAACCGCTACCGACTGCGTCATCTGGCCCGCCAGGGTAACAAGGCCGCTTCCCGGGTGGAGGGGCTGCTCAAGCGTACCGACCGGCTCTTGTCCGTAATCCTGATCGGTAACAATTTCGTCAATAATTTCGCTGCTACTGTGGCCGCCATTCTGGCGATCCGCTGGCTGGGCGACAGCGGGGCTGCGGTGGCGCCGGTGGTGATCACGATCATCATGCTGGTGTTTGCCGAAATTACCCCGAAGACCTATGCAGCCATGAAGCCCGAACGCGTGGCCTTCCCCGCCAGTGTGCTGCTGAAACCCTTGCAGGTGCTGCTTGCCCCCCTGGTGTGGATGGTCAACGGCGTCAGCATGATGCTGCTGCGGCTGGGCGGCATCCGTCCCCATGACCAGGACGACGATCACCTGAGTCCGGAGGAGCTGCGTACCGTGGTCAATGAGGCAGGCGGCCTGATCCCGGAAAATCACCAGAAGATGCTGCTCAATATCCTCGACCTGGAAACGGTGACCGTGGAAGACATCATGGTGCCCCGCAACGAGATGGTGGGTATTGATCTCGAGGATGACATGCACGAGATCCTCACCACCCTGCGCGCCAGCCAGCACACCCGCCTGCCGGTTTTCAACGGTGACCCGAACAACATGATTGGCCTGCTCCACCTGCGCAAGCTCAGCCGCTTGTTGCTCAAGGATGACATCAACAAGGCAGAGCTGATGCAGCACACAGTGGAGCCCTACTTTGTCCCCGAGGGTACCTCCCTGCACCAGCAGCTGATCAACTTCCAGAATGCCAAACGCCGTATCGGCATCGTGGTGGATGAATACGGCGATGTGCTCGGCCTGGTGACCCTGGAAGACATTCTCGAAGAGATCGTCGGCGAATTCACCACCGACCTGGCCGCCAGCAGTCCGGACATCCACCCCCAGGACGACGACAGCTATGTCATCGATGGCTCCGCCACCCTGCGCGAAATCAACCGCAGCCTGGACTGGGAACTGCCCACCGATGGACCCAAGACCCTCAATGGCCTGATTCTGGAATACCTGCAGGACATCCCCGATGCCAACATCTCGATAAAGATCGATCAATACCAGATCGAGATCCTGCAGGTGAAGGACAATATGGTGAAGGCGGTGAAGGCCAGGAAAGCAATTAATAGTTAATAGTGAATAATTAATAGTTGCGCGAACATACTTCCTGCTGAATTAAACGTAAGAGGCCGCGCCCAAGTTTTGGGCGCGGCCTCTATGCTTTCAATAACTGAAGCCGCCTCTCGCGACGTTATTAATTATTCATTATTAACTATTAATTGCCTCTTCAAACCCTATCCGCTACCGGTGAGCCCACCCAGGCGAGGATGTCGGCTTCATAGCGTTTAACCAGCGAACGCCCCTCTTCAATGGCTTCCTTGGCGCGATGAAAATCCATCAGCGCAAAATCCTCCAGCAAAGGCACCAAGGTGACTTCCGGCGGATCGCCAGCCATTCGAGAACGGGTGATGCGGTCCTGCATGATGTTGATGCTGGACGCCACCACATCAAAGAAACCCGGGTCTTCATCGTCTTCGGAGATGAAGTAACCCATCATCTTGTGCCAGATGCTGCGCTCTTCGTCACTGCCGTCTTCCCCTTCGGCCTGGGTGCGGGTATCCCGGGACAGGTGGGCGCCAACCAGCTGGGCATTGAGGTTCACGGCGATGACCACATCCGCTCCCATGGCACGGGCGGCAGACACCGGTACCGGGTTGACCAGGCCCCCATCCAGCATCCAGCGACCCTGCATTTTTACCGGAGAGAACAACCCCGGCAGTGCACAGGATGCCCGGGCGGCATCCAGCATGGTGCCTTTGGTGATCCAGATTTCCCGGCCACTCTTCATGTCCGTGGCCACAGTCACCAGCTTTTTCTCCAGGGTTTCAATATCCGGGTTGTCATGATGCTCACGAAAGAAATTAAACAATTTCTCCCCCTTCACCATGCCCCCAGACAGACTGATATCCAGCAGCCCGAACACATCCTTGACGGTGAGCGACTGAACCCAGTCAGCGAATTCATTCAGCGTGTTGGTAACGTAGGCACCCCCCACCAGCGCACCAATGGAGGTCCCTGCCACCACCTGGGGCTGTACGCCGATTTCCTCCAATCCCTGGATCACACCGATGTGGGCCCAGCCCCGGGCAGAACCACTGCCCAGCGCCAGACCGACCACCGGCTTGTGAGGCGCCTGATCATCAATATTCGTCATGATGAACTCTTCTCCTTGCGAACCACACAGGGCGCCGGCTCGCCGTTCATGCGTTGCTCGATACGACGAAAAACTTCCCGCTTTTCTTCATCGGAAAGCAGCCCCCAGATGGAAATCTCTCCACCACTGCGGAAACAGCCCACGCAGATATCATTTTCATCCAGCGCGCAGATAGAAACGCAGGGGGATATCAACTGGCTCATGACGGAAACCGTTCGTCCACTTCCAGGTGCTCGCTGAATTCCTTGGCATGGGCCACATAATGCATGCTGCTCATGGTCAGCATGGCCTTGTGGCCGTCGGTGATTTCCTTGACCACCTTGGCCGGGGACCCCATCACCAGGGAATTGTCGGGAATCTTCATCCCTTCCGGCACCAGGGAGTTGGCACCAATGATGCAATTCTTGCCCACCACCGCCTTGTTCAGAACCACCGCATTGATACCAATCAGGCTGTTGTCGCCAATGGTGCAGCCGTGCAGCATCACCTTATGCCCAACAGTCACATCACGGCCGATTTTCATGGGCACGCCGGGGTCCACATGCAGTACCGCACCGTCCTGGATATTGGTGTTTTCGCCAATCTCGATCACATCATTGTCGGCGCGTAATACCGCGTTGAACCAGATGCTGGTGTTGGCTTCCATGATTACCGAACCGATCACGGTAGCGTTGTCCGCGATCCAGTGGCCGGCGCCCCGTTGTTCCAGTTGCCGGCTGCCAATTTTATAAATCATCAGTGCTTTCCTTCGTTGTCAGTCCGTCACTTCAAACGCAATGTTCGCATCATAAACGTGGTTGATCAGGTCCAGAATCATGAAGGCGGTGAGCCCCCAGATGCGCTTGTCTTCGTAGTAATAACTGGGAATGCGGAAACGACGGCCAAAAAAATCGATGGGGCTGGACAGCTCCGGCACTTCATCCAGAAAGAACCGCAGCGGCACCTGGAAGATGGTCTCGATTTCACCGGGCTCCGCCACCAGCGGTGCCTCCGGCCGGACGATACCCACAAAGGGTGTGACCTTCATCCCATAGCGGGACGCCAGCGGTGACAGCTGCGCCAGCACCTCCACATAGCCAGGGTCCAGACCCACTTCTTCCTGACTTTCCCGCAGGGCGGTCATCAGCAGGCTCCTGTCACCCGGGTCCCGCTTGCCCCCCGGAAACGCCACCTCGCCGGCATGGGTTGGCATGGTACTGGAACGCACGGTCAGGATCAGGCGCGGTTCCGGGTCATCAATCAGCGGCATCAGCACCGCTGCCTCCGGCAGTGCCAGCGGCAGCTCCGTGCGTTTGTAGTCCGGCAATCGCTGCCTGAGCTGATCGAGCACAACCTTCTCCTGTAATGCATGCAACGGTGCATTCAATTCAAACGGTAGTTTGAACAGGCAGGCCGCCGGCGGCAAGTCCGCGATCACAGTAACATCGTCACCGTGCCGATGGGGCCGCCGGAGATTCTCCTGTATCATCAGGTTTTTGCCGCGTCCGGAGCGAGAGGTTTCATGAAATTCTGCAGTCACTGCGGTAGCGACCAGATCGGTTTCAGCATTCCGGAGGGGGACAATCGGCCCCGTTACTGGTGCCCCGATTGCCAGACCATCCATTACCAGAACCCCAAGATCGTGGTCGGCGCAGTGCCTATCTGGGACGGCAAGGTGCTGCTCTGCAAGCGCTCCATCGAACCGCGCAAGGGCTACTGGACCCTGCCCGCCGGCTATATGGAAAACGGGGAAACCCTGCAGGAAGGCGCGGCCCGGGAAACCTGGGAGGAAGCCTGCGCCACGGTGGCCATCGGCGATTTGTATACCGTCTTCAACCTGCCCCATATCAACCAGGTCTATGTGTTCTTCCTGGGCAAACTGGAGGACGGCAAGTACGACGTGGGCGAGGAAAGCAGCGATGCCGGTCTGTTCGCCCTGGATGACATTCCCTGGGGTGAGCTGGCCTTCCCGGTGGTGGGACGCACCCTCAAGTTCTATATCGATGATCTCAAGCGTGACGAGTACCCGGTACGCATTCAGGAAGTGCCGCCCATCGGCAAGAAACACCTGACTAAAGATGCATAATGCTTCCGTAGGAGCCATGCTCGCATGGCGAACCGAGCCTCAGCGAGGAGGAAGGCTCGCCACGCAAGGTTCGCCATGCAAGCATGGCTCCTACAGGGAGGGCATGTCAGCCGCCAGGCGTTAGTCAACCGGGTAACGGCTCCAGCCGCCACAGGTCAATGGCGGGCTCTTCGTAGGGGTGGGCCAGGCGCAGGGCGCTGATTACGGTTTGCACCCGCGACGCCGGGCAGATTGTCTCCACCCGGTACTCTTCCACCACTTCCACGTCGCCCCCGGTCTCACCGATATAGGGATTGCTGCCTTCCAGGGGGCGGAACTGGCCCTGCCCCAGGGTCTGGAAGCAGCAGGCATCATAATCGCCCATGTGCCCGGCGCCGGCTTCGAAAATGGCGTTCTTCACCTGCTCCACATGACTGGTGGGCACGTAAAAGCACAGTTTGTAATACAGCTCGTCCATGGGGCTGGCCTCCTTGTCATTGTCGCTCGCAGCTCGGGAAAACGGATTGTTGCCACAGAGGGCACAGGGTTCAGTTGCAGGGTGAAAGTTAAAAGTTGCAACGCGCGACCAGAGGGAAGCCAAACGGAAAGCGACTTTCTCCGCGTTGCCCGGGTTGAGCCAGAATCCCGGGTAAGGGATGTGCTTATTGCCAGCGGCCTCGCCCGCGCTTGGTAACTTTCAACTTTTAACTTTCACCGTGTAACTCGGCAAACTCCGGCTTGAGAGCGTAATCGCCGTGGGCAGAAATCCAGATGCCTTCGGCGGCGACGGTCTGCTGGCCATTGACCCAGACACTGCCTTCACAGCGCAGCTTGCGCCGTTCCAGGGTGACCAGCCTGGCCTCGAAGTCCACCGGCGTATTGATGGGGGTGCCGGCAAGATAACGAATATTGAGCGTACCGGTCATACCGATCTGTTTCACGAAATCCTGGCTTTTCGCCATCAGCATATCCAGCGCCAGGGACAGGACACCACCGTGTACCCGCCCCGGTGGGCCCTGGAAAGCCAGCCCGAACGTGGCCCGGCCCCGGACCCGGTCCCCGTCCAGCCACAACTCCAGCGGTGGTGACATGGGGGAGGCCTTGCCGGTGAGGATCTCGAAATCCACCAGATCGGTCACATCATCCGCGGAGCCTTCTCCCGCCAACAGCCGCTGGAGAATGCCGTTATAGTCCCGTTGGCCATACTGGGCCAGGTCCGTACGCAGCTGACGGATGTGTTCGATGTACTCGTGCAGCTTGTCGTCCGGGGCATCCAGGCGCAGCACCTGCTCGGTCAGCCCGACCAGCTCCTGGCCCAGCTCCCGGTGTAGTAGAGCCCGAGTCGAAGGCGCCGGGGTTTCCGCCACGAGAATGTCGCGGAAGTGATAGCGTTGCTCGCTCATGGTCACCCCAGACTCTTCGGTGTGAGCCAGATGCCTTCCGCGCTGACCGTCTGAGTGTCACCGTGCCAGATGCCCCCTTCCACAAAGATCTTTCGCCCTTCCTGGCCAGTGATCCGGGCCCGGCAATGGATGCTGTCTTCGATGGGTGTGGCTGCCAGATAACGAATATTCAGGGTACCGGTGACGCCCAACCGGAAGGCCGCATGCAAGGCGCGGGACAGGGCCGCGTCCAGCAGCCAGGCGATCACGCCACCATGCACCCGCCCCGGCGGGCCCTGGTATTGCAGGCCCAGGCGCAGGGCGCCTTCGATACCGTTCTGGTCTTCCTGCAACCATTCCACCTGGGGGGCAATGGGGTTGGAAGGCCCACCCACCGGATCGTAATCCATCATGTGGAAGATATCCTCGGTGGTGGCCGAGCCGGTGAACAGCTTGCGGTTGGCGGCCCGGGTGTCGCGTCGCGCCGGTTCCCCCACTGTTGCCACCAGCGCTTCCAGCTGATCCGCCCAGCCACTGAGCGTGTCGATATCCCCCTCCGCCCGGATCAGCCGCTCCGCCAGGGTCTGCATGGCCGCACTGATACGCCGGCGCTCAATAAAATCCGCCGGCACAGGCTCGTTGTTGTAGGCCTTTTGCAATTCGAAAGGCCCGAAGGTTTTTTCAGACACAGGACACCTGAGAGTAGTGAATAGTTAACAGTGAACAGTTAAAAGCGAAATCAAAACAAGCGTTTGATTCTGAGGGTAGCAACTCTTCAGCTCAAGCTCATAAAAGGACATAAAAAAGGCGGAAACAGCCAAGCCATTCCCGCCTTTCTCTTCAGCTTTAGATCCCAGCTGTTAACTGTTCACTATTAACTGTTCACTGCCTTTTAACCGACCCACTTCCGCGCATTGGCAAACATCCGCAGCCAGGGGCCGTTCTCGTGACCCCGCCAGTCGTCCGGGATCCAGCTGTTCTGCAGGACACGGAACACCCGCTCCGGGTGCGGCATCATGATGGTGACGCGGCCGTCGCTGGTGGTGAAACCGGTAACGCCCTGGGGTGAGCCGTTGGGGTTTGCCGGGTACTGTTCCGCCGGGTTGCCCTGACCATTCACATAACGCAGGGCCACCAGACGCTGCTCGATATTGCGATTGAGCGCATCATCACCCAACTCCACCCGGCCTTCGCCATGGGCCACGGCAATGGGGATACGGGTACCGGCCATGTCCTTGAGCAGGATGGACGGGGAATCCTGGATTTCCACCAGGGAAGTCCGTGCCTCGAACTGCTCGGACAGGTTGCGCACAAAGCGCGGCCAGTGTTCGGCACCGGGAATCAGGTCCTTCAGGTGGGACAGCATCTGACAGCCGTTACACACACCCAGCGCAAAGGTGTCTTCGCGGAAGAAGAACCGATTGAAGGCTTCGCGCAGCTCCGGGTTATAGAGCACGGTCTTGGCCCAGCCACCGCCAGCACCCAGCACATCCCCGTAGGAGAAACCGCCACAGGCCACCAGTCCCTTGAAGTCATCCAGCTGCACTCGCCCTGCCAGCAGGTCGCTCATGTGCACATCGATGGCAGAGAAGCCGACCCGGTCGAAGGCGGCCGCCATTTCGGTCTGACCGTTGACGCCCTGCTCGCGCAGGATCGCCATCTTCGGTTTTGCGCCAGTGTTGATGAAAGGCGCCGCCGGGTTCTCGGTCATGTCAAAGGTCAGGCGTACATTCAGGCCCGGATTGTTGTTGTCCGGGATGGCCTCGAATTCCTGACGGGCGCAATCCGGGTTATCGCGCAGGGACTGGATCTGGTAGCTGGTTTCCGCCCAGGTGCGATGCAGCTCCCGGCGCGGGGTTTCCAGCAGGATACCGCCGCCCAGACGCAGGCGAATCACATCATCACCGTCAGGATGACCCAGTACATGCACACACTGGCTCAGGCCGGCTTCTGCATAGCGTGCCAGGATTTCCTGGCGATGGGCCGGGCTGATCTGCAGTACCGCGCCCAGCTCCTCGGCAAACAAGGCGGCCACCGCCTCCGGGTTATCACCGGCAATATGATCCAGACTGATATCCAGGCCGGTGCGACCGGCAAAGGCCATTTCCACCAGGGTGGTAAACAGACCGCCGTCGGAACGGTCGTGATAGGCCAGCAGCTTGCGCTCGGCCAGCAGTTGCTGGGTCACCTCGAAGAAGGCGATCAGATCCTTGGCATCGTCCAGGTCCGGCGGCACATCGCCCACCTTGCCGAATACCTGAGCCAGGGCGGAGCCTGCCAGGCGGTTCTGGCCACGGCCCAGGTCCACCAGCAGCAGTTCGCTGTCCACACCGGTTTTCAGTTCCGGGGTCACAGTCAGATCAATGTCGGTGACACCGGAAAACGCGGAGATCACCAGGGACAGGGGCGCGGTGACACTCTTGTCGATACCCTTGTCGTTCCACACGGTGCGCATGGACAGGGAGTCCTTGCCCACCGGAATGGCAATACCCAGCTGCGGGCACAATTCCATGCCCACGGTTTTCACGGTATCGAACAAGGCCTGGTCCTCGCCCGGGTGACCGGCAGCGGCCATCCAGTTGGCGGACAGGCGAATCTGGCCCAGATCACCGATATGGGCGCTGGCGATGTTGGTGATGGATTCCGCCACGGCCATGCGACCGGAGGCCGCTGCGTCCACCAGGGCCACCGGGGTTCGCTCGCCCATGGCCATGGCTTCACCGGTGCGTTGATTGAAACCCGTGGCGGTCACCGCGCAATCGGCCACCGGCACCTGCCAAGGGCCCACCATCTGGTCGCGATGGACCAAGCCGGTGATGGAGCGATCACCGATGGTAATCAGGAAACTTTTCGACGCCACCGTGGGCAGGCGCAGCACGCGCTCGCTGGCCTCTTTCAGATCGATGCCCTTGGTGGTGAAGGTCTGGCGCAGGAAGTCTTCCCGGTCAAAGCTACGCTGCATTTTCGGCGGCTTGCCGAACAGCAGGTCCATGGGCAGATCCACCGGCGCCTTGCCGAAGTGTTCATCACTGACCGTCAGATGCTCTTCGCTGGTGGCTTCACCGAGGACTGCGTAAGGGGTGCGCTCGCGCTGGCAGATTGCATCAAAACGCTCGATGTCCTCCGGCATTACTGCCAGCACATAGCGCTCCTGGGCTTCGTTACACCAGATCTCCACCGGGCTCATGCCGGGCTCGGAGCTGGGGATTTCACGCAGTTCCAGTCTGGCGCCCATATCGTGGTCGTGGACCAGCTCCGGCAGGGCGTTGGACAGACCGCCAGCGCCCACATCGTGGATGGAGACGATGGGATTGTTGTCGCCTTCTGCCCAGCAGCGGTCGATCACTTCCTGTACCCGACGCTCGATTTCCGGGTTGTCCCGCTGCACGGAAGCAAAATCCAGGGTTTCGTCGGACTCACCAGAAGCCATGGAACTGGCCGCACCACCACCCAGGCCGATCAGCATGGCCGGGCCTCCCAGCACGATGATCTTGGCGCCGGCGGGAATCGGGTTCTTTTCCACATGGCCGTCGCGGATGTTGCCCAGGCCACCGGCGATCATGATCGGCTTGTGGTAGCCGCGCACTTCATCACCGTTCACGCCCGGGGCCTGGATTTCCAGGGTGCGGAAGTAGCCACACAGGTTGGGGCGACCGAATTCGTTGTTGAAGGCCGCCGCACCGATGGGGCCTTCAATCATGATGTCCAGTGCCGAGGCAATACGGCCGGGCTTGCCATAGGGCGTTTCCCAGGGCTGCTCGAAACCGGGAATATTCAGGTTGGACACGGAGAAACCGTTCAGGCCCGCCTTGGGTTTGGAGCCACGGCCGGTGGCACCCTCATCACGGATCTCACCGCCGGAGCCGGTGGCCGCGCCCGGATGGGGCGCAATGGCGGTGGGATGGTTGTGGGTTTCCACCTTCATCAGCAGGTGTACCGGCTCGTTGACGAACTGGTACTCGGCACTGCCCGGTGCCGGGAAGAAGCGATCGGCCACCGGACCGGCAACCACCGAGGCATTGTCCTTGTAGGCACTCAGCACCCCTTCCGGGGCATGGTTGTAGGTGTTGCGGATCATGCCGAACAGGCTCAGATCCTGTTCCTCACCATCGATGGTCCAGTCCGCATTGAAAATCTTGTGGCGGCAATGCTCGGAGTTGGCCTGGGCGAACATCATCAGTTCTGCATCGGAGGGATTACGGCCCAGCGCCGTGAAACGCTCCACCAGGTAGTCGATTTCATCCTCGGCCAGCGCCAGGCCCAGCTCGCGGTTGGCGGTTTCCAGGGCGTCGCGCCCGCCGCCGATCACATCCACCGTGGTCAGTTCGCGGGGGCTGTGATGGGAGAACAGGGCTTCAGCGTCTTCCAGTTCCGCCAGCACCACTTCCACCATGCGGTCATGCAGGGCCGGCGCCAGGACAGACCGGTCACCCTCGCCAGCCAGCCGGTATTCGATGCCCCGCTCCACCCGCTCTACTTGAGTCAGGCCGGCGTTGTGACAGATATCCGTGGCCTTGGATGACCAGGGCGAAATGGTGCCCGGGCGCGGCACCACCACAAAACGCTGCCCCTCCACATCATCCTCTTCCAGGCTGGGGCCGTACTGCAACAGCCCTTCAAGCACCTGTTGCTGCTCATTACTGAGGGGCGACTTGAGCGCCACGAAATGCACGTAACGGGCAGAGATCGCAGAAATGCCCGTCAGGGACTCCAGCAGTTTTTCCTTACGAAATGCGGACAGGGCCGGGCTTCCGGAGAGGATCAGCATAGTGCGCCTTATATGATTACCAGTGGGGGTGGAGAGTAGGGCAGCAATGATACGGGATTTGACCGCCGCTCGCAGCCTCCGCACACCGCCAATTTCCATCCAGTGCAGCCTTGTCTTACCGCGAGGAAAAATCGCCTACGACACCTGCCTTATACGCAATTTAATGCTCTCTTCCGGACTTGTCGCATTTGTGCATAAAACGCTCAATTGTTCGACAAAGCGTTACATAACAGCCATTTGCCACTGATAGAGTTGCGCCACTTTGACGTGATATAGATCACAGGCAGGGGACCAAACAATCCCCAACCGGTCGGCGGTAAGCAGTATCGACCTGTCTGGACAACCTGACAGAGGTACACCAAGGATGACGGTTTTCTTTCGACATACTAAGCATCTCCTGGCTTCGCTGGCCCTGTTCGGCGTTATCGGCATGATGCTGGCCATGCGTCCCACCCCTACCGCCATGGAACGGGTCATGACCCGCGGTGAGCTGGTGGTGATGACCCGTTCGTCCAACACCACCTACTATCAGGACCAGCACGGCTATACCGGCATGGAATACGAGCTGGCCAAAGGCTTTGCTGACAGCCTGGGGGTGGAGCTGCGGATGCTGGAATCCGACGACCCTTCCTATATTCGTTATGCCATTCGCAAAGGCACTGCTGACATGGCAGCGGCCGGCCTGGTAGCCACCGCAGAACGCAGCGAAAGCCTGCGCTTCACCACGGATTACCAGAAAGTGGACGCTCTGGTGGTACGCCGTCTGGACACTCCGCGCATCCGGGATCTGGAAGACCTGGCCGGTAAACGTGTGGCCGTCGCTGCCGGCTCCAGCCACGCAGAGCTGCTGGTCAAGGCCCAGCTGGAAAACCCGGGCCTGGCATTCCAGGAAGTGGAAGACGCCAACCCGGAACAACTGATGGCCCTGGTGGAGGACGGTCAGGTGGATTACACCCTGATTCACTCCAACAGCTACTCTCTGCAGCGCGCCCTGTGGCCGGAGCTGATTGCCGACTATACCGCCGCCACTGATATGCCCCTGGCCTGGGCTTTCAGCCCCAAGGATGACCAGAGCCTGTATCTGGCCGCCCAGCGCTACCTGACCCAGGCCAAGGCCAACGGCACCACCGCCAAGCTGGAAGACCGTTTCTACGGCCATGTGGAACAGTTCAACCTGTATGCAGCCCGCAGCTTCATGCGCCATCTGGAAGACCGTCTGCCCCGCTACGAGGAACTGTTCCGTCAGGCGGAAGACAACAGCGGTTTCGATTGGCGCCTGCTGGCGGCACTGGCCTACCAGGAATCCCTGTGGGATCCCGGTGCCATCTCCCCCACCGGGGTGAAGGGTCTGATGATGTTGACCAACGACACCGCGCGCCAGATGGGTATCAGTGATCGTACCGACCCGGCCCAGAGCATTCTGGCCGGCGCAGACTACCTGCGTCACACCCACGAACGCATCCCTGCGCGCATCCCGGAACCGAGCCGCACCTGGATGGCCCTGGCCGCTTACAACGTGGGCTTCGGTCACCTGGAAGACGCGCGCGTGCTGACGGAAAAACAAGGCGGCAACCCGGACAACTGGCAGGATGTGAAGCAACGCCTCCCCATGCTGGCCAACCCGGCCTACGCCGACCAGCTGCGCTACGGCAATGCCCGTGGTGGCCAGGCAGTGATCTACGTCCGCCACATCCGCCGCTACTATGATTTGCTGGTATGGGCGGAAAACAGCCGCCGTCGTGACGACACGCTGATCGCGCTGAATTAAGAGACAGTGACGAGACGCGAGTAACGAGTAACGAAACCCTGTCACGGTTTTGCTGTTCGAAACTCGTTTCTCGCAACTCGCAACGTCGTCTCAGAACAACCCTGGCTGCTTCACCTGCCTCCCCAACGCCAACGGTGCCAGCCCCGGCAAACGTTCCGCCAGCATGTCGTGCCACAATGCCGCCAGAGCCAGCGCATCTCCGTTGTCCGGCATGTGTATGAAAACGTAAGGGCCCTCCCCCGCCGCTATCCAGTTCGCTACCCGTTCCACCCAGGGCGCAAGAAACGCCCGGTTGGCCTGCAGCTCCGGATGCCCGACGTAACGAATCACCGGCGACGCGTCACCGGGCAGCACATGCACTGGCAGGCGGGGCTTCTTGCGCTGAGCCTCTCGTGTGGCAGCATCCTCCGCGCTGGCGGCAAACAACGCCCGGCTATCAAAACAGACCCGGGCCAGATTGCGCTCGCGCAGGCCGCGATTGAGCGCCCTCTCCGCCTCGCCCTTGGCGAAGAAATCCCGGTGACGCACTTCTACCGTGCAAGCGAACGGTGCCGGCAGCGCCTCCACAAAGCGCCACAAATCCTCCAATCGCTCCGGCCCGAAAGCTGCGGGAAGCTGTAGCAAGAACGGCCCGAGCACATCCGCCAGCGGAGCCAGCACATCCAGAAATGCCCGCGCCGGCCCATCAACCCCCTTTAGCAGACGGTCATGAGTGATCTGCCGGGGAAACTTGAACAGGAACCGGAAATCCTCCGGCACCTGGGCCCGCCATTGTTCACATTGCTTGCGTGACGGGGTGGCGTAGAAGGAGGTATTGCCCTCGACACTATTGAAGACCCGACTATAGCGTTCCAGAGGACTCTCGCCGGCAGGCAGACGACCATTCCAGCCGGGGTGCTGCCACTGCGGGCAGCCAAGAAAATACGGCAGCGTCATGGGCAAACCCCGCCATAGAAGCCCTGCTCCTCAAGACAAAGACGCACCTTTTCCAGCAACGCGTTGCTGAGCTGGCGATAGTCCGGGTAAGGGGTTAGTAGCAAGCGGCGCTCCGTGTCCACGGAAACCCCGGGAGCACCGGCCAGCGGACGGGCATTGTGCTGCAAGCCGGCAAAACGCTGTAGATTGTCCCTGCCTCCAATCCAGTGCCAGCATTCCTTGTCGGACATTGTCGGCACAAAACAAAGTGCGGAGTTCTGGAACAGACATTCATCCCGAAAATGCCGCCAGTCCTCCGCCACCGGGCTGGCCAACTTGGCGAGCAGGTTCACGATCTTGCGCCAGTGGTTGGAATTGGCCGCCACCAGTTCAGTAGCGTCAGGGTGTTGCTGCAACCGGGCAAGACCGTTCGGCCGATGCGGCAGGTAAAGAATCAGGGCCGGGCGGGCAGCCCCGAGATAATCAATGTCAGGCATCCCAACTTTCTCGTCGGCTCCAGAGTGTCAGGTATTCTACAGGGCAGCGTGAAAAAGGGGCCAAACGAAAAAAGGGTTTGCCGCATCACTGCGACAAACCCTTTTTCTGAATCTTGGTAGAACCGGGCGGATTCGAACCGCCGACCTCCGCCATGTCAAGGCGGCGCTCTAACCAACTGAGCTACGGTTCTATGGCGATCTTCAGGTTGATGGGGTCACTGACCCGGCCAGCTCCCTGAAGAGGGTGGCAATTCTATGCAGCTTGGCGGCACAGGGCAAGGGGGAATTTATTTACGCCGGCGCGAGCCCCAGGCGGTTTCGATCTGGCGGGCCCGGGTAATGGATTCCTCCACCAGTTCAGACTGGTGCTCGGCAAACTCCCGAATGATTTCCAGGGCCGAGCGTACATCACGGCGGAAGATGGTTTCCACCAGGGCCTTGAAGAACGACAGGCATTCCTTCACTTCATCGGCCTCCAGATGCAAGGCCATGAAATAGGCCCGCTGCATGGCCGGCTGCATATTGATCAGGATGTCTTCCACAAACACATTGCGGGCGAACGGGTAGGCATGCTCGAGAAACTGGAAACTGAGCACAAAGAACGCATCCAGATCCCGATCCTCCGCGGCCACCTGCAAACCGTGAACCAGCTCAATAAACGCATCCAGGTCTTCTTCGCGTACCACCTTGATGGCCTTGCGAATCACCAACCCCAGCAATACCTGCATCACCTCGTAGAGGCTGCGCACATGGGCTTCAGACATCTCCTTCACTACGGCGCCCCGGCGCGGCAGGATATCGATCAGCTGGCGGCGCTGCAGGATCAGCAGCGCCTCGCGGACAGAACCGCGACTCACATCCAGCTCACCGGCGACACGCAGCTCCTGGATACGATCGCCAGCCAGCATGTCACCATGAATAATCTGCTTGGCAAGATGCTGGGCTATCTGCTCAGAGAGGCTTTCTTTGGCTTTGAAGCTCACGGGCACTCCTTGTGGGGATTGTCTCAGCCCGCAGGCAGCCGTATTGAAGCCTGCCGACGGCGGGATCAGACAGTGGTACTGCGGCCCCAGGCTTGTTGAACAATCCCAAAATTCTTGTCCGACTATAGTACAAGGAAGACTGAGTACCAAGCACCGGAAATCGATTGCTTACAATTTTGGTGACCACCGGCACTGTCTACACCGTAAAGCCAATATCACGATGCCCTGAAGGTGTGTCCGGGGTCCCAGTTTTTACCCGTGCCCACTGGATTTCATTCACACTACTGGCCAGTATGAAGTGACATGGTGTCTTATCGTGACGTTAAGATGCGCCCCTTGAAGACCACCAGGTAGACAGGATGCCCCAAGACCTGATTACGCAATTGCCGCGCCTAGATGCACTGTTCGATCAATACTCGGAACGCTTTGGCAAGCAACAGACCCCCTATCGGAACCACGTTTACCGTTTGATCAATCTTGTGGCGGCGCAAAAAACACTGGACCCGCAGGAATGGGAAGCCCTGGAAATTGCCGCTTTTTTTCATGATGCCGGCATCTGGCTGGCCGGCACCTTCGATTACCTGCAGCCCTCTGCCCGCCTGGCAGAACACTACCTTGAGGAACACCAGCTGGGCCATTGCCGTACCCTGGTCCGGGCCATGATCCTCAATCACCACAAGATCAGCCGCTACGACAAGGACCGCAATAACCTGGTCGAAGTGTTCCGTCGCGCAGACTGGATCGATGTGAGTCTGGGCGTCATTCGTTTCGGCGTCCCCATGGCCCGGGTCCGGCTCATCAAACACGCTTTCCCCAACGCCGGCTTCCATCGTCTGCTGCTCAAACTCAGCGGCCAGCAACTCCTCAGCCAACCCTGGCGGCCCCTGCCGATGCTGAAGCGCTGAGCGCGACGACCGGCTTGCCGCCTCCATCACAACGCGGCGGTGTGTACACCGTCTAGCGGCCTTCCGTTGTCCAACATCGGCCCCGAAAAGTTACTCACAACATCTGTGGATAACTTTGTGCATAGACTGTCAGGAACTGCCGCCAGCACCCATGTTGCCTGCCCTTCCCCCAGAATGATGAAAAAATGGCCGTTTTATTAAAACCTTTAAAAACAGCAACTTAACAATCATCCACTGCAAATCAACGAGTTAGCCAAGAACATTCACACAAGGTGTGAAAAACGGTTAAACGCTGTGCAAAACTTTTGCTTCAGATCAGGGCAAACACAAGAAAGCAAGTGCCCGTGGCGCTTTCTTCAACCGCCACAGACACTTGCGTAGGAACACGGAAGGATTGGGGAATCAGCGGCGCAAACTGAAGCTGATACCGAGCACGACCACCGGCTCTACATCCAGGTCGTTATTGTCGCGCTCTTCTTGCGTATCACAACGAATCGCCGCTTTGTATTCGTCGCAGTCCAGGGCTTCGATAGCGCCCACCCCGGCACTCACGGTCCAGCGGGAATAGGGCTTCACCCATTGATGGCCCAGCTCCACACCGACACCCAGGCGTTCATAATGACGCTCACCGCCCAGGTCCCCTGCCATCAGGCCGGTGAAGAAGCCACTCTCGGACATCAGGCCCCGCTCCATTTTACGGCGCCAGCCAGCCACCCAGCGAGGCTCATCGGTGTCGAAGCCACCGGAGTCCAGATACATGGCAGGCATGGCGTAGAAGCTGTTGTGCTCGGTGGCCCACTCCAGGTTCACCCCGGCGAGACCATTCAGGTAACCCAGGCCTATCAGCAGATCATCTGCCACAGCCGGCAAAGGCATAAGCATAAGGAAGGAAAGTAGCCAGCGGTGCATGGCGAACTCCGGTTATTGTTGTTATGTCGCCAGGGCTTTCACGCCTGGTCAGGCCGCAAGCGGGCCGGGGAGTCTGTATTTTTCACAACCGCCCCGGGGATTACAAGCCCGGAAATCCCTGGCCCCGCCTCCGCAGGGCCAAAGGACGCCTGTTACAGAGGAATCTTGTCGATATTGTCCGCCGTGGTATCGATGGCACCATCCACCTTTTCCAGGGCTTCATCAGCGGCATTCCCGGCCACCGGAATAATGGACAGCACCGCACCCACCACAGAGCCGGCGGCGCCGACCAGTCGCATGGGAGTGGTGGCCAGTTTGGTCAGGAAACAGCCACTGAGAGTGGCAGCCAGCAGGCCCACCACCGCCAGACGCATTACGGATTTCATAGTTGCTCCTTATTATTCTTCAGTGTGTAGTTGTACCGGCACGCCGTGAATCAGTACTGAAACTGCATCCCCAATCGGCGTCCCACTTCTTCATAGGCTTCCACCACGCCACCCAGGCCCTGGCGGAAACGGTCTTTATCCAGCTTTTCCCGGCTGTCCTTGTCCCACAAGCGGCAGCCGTCCGGGCTGAACTCATCGCCCAGCAGCACCTCACCATTAAACACGCCAAATTCCAGTTTGTAATCCACCAACAGCATGCCGCCATCCAGAAACAGCTGCTTCAGTACTTCGTTGACCTGGAAGGTGAGAGTCTTCATTTGCGCCACCTGCTCGTCGGTGGCCCAGCCAAAGCTGCGAATGTGGTAATCGTTGACCATGGGGTCGCCCAGGTCATCATTCTTGAGAAAGAATTCGAAGGTGGGCGGATTCAGTTCCTGGCCTTCTTCCACCCCCAGACGACGGCAGATAGAGCCAGCGGCAATATTGCGCACCACGCATTCCACCGGAATCATGTCCAGCTTCTTCACCAGAGACTCCACCGGTGACAGCATCTTCTCGAAATGACAGGGAATCCCGGCCGCCTTGAGCTTTTCCATGATGGCGGCATTGAACTGGTTGTTCACCGCTCCCTTACGCGCCAGTGCCTCTTTCTTCTTGCCGTCAAAGGCCGAGGTATCGTCGCGGAACAGCATGATCAGTTTGTCCGCGTCATCGGTGGTGTATACAGACTTGGCTTTGCCGGCATACAACTCGTCGCGTTTTTCCATGGAAAGGCCTTTATTCGGGTCAGTATTAATGTACTTGCAGCCAGCCAAACCCTTCCGTCTGGCTGGCAACGCCAATTCGTTCGCGTCCCTGGGTTACCACTTGTTCAATGGCATCCAATGCATGCCGGGACGTGTTGTTCTGCTCGCTCAGATGCGACAGCACCAGATGCTGCAGGCGATCCACATTGGCCTGACGGAGCAAGGCCGCCGCCTGATCATTGCTCAGATGACCCAACATACCACCCACACGACGTTTCAACGACGGCGGATAAGGGCCGTTAACCAGCATCTGCGCATCATGGTTGCATTCCAGTACCAGCGCATCGCAATCCTGGTAGGCCTCCACCACATGGGGAGTGATTGCCCCCAGATCCGTGAGCACACCCAACGTACGGCCCTGCCAGCTAAAGCGGTACTGGCAAGGTTCACGGGCATCATGGGGTACCAATACCGGCAGAACCTGCATGGCGCCAATGGTAAAGGGGCGCCCCGGTCGCACTTCCTGCCAGTTGGCGCCGCTCAGACTGGTGCGCTTGCCCTGTACCGCACTGGCGGTACCGAAGGAGCTGTAGACCGGGCAACCGGTCTTGCGGGCCAGCGCCCCGGCACTGCGAATATGATCACCGTGCTCGTGGGTTACCAGAATCGCGCTGAGCTGATCTGCGGCCAGACCCAGCCGGGCCAGTCGCTGCTCGGTTTCCTTGACGGTAAACCCGCAGTCGATCAACACCAGGGTGTCGTCTGCTTCCACCAGGGTGGCGTTGCCCTTGCTGCCACTGCCCAGGGATGCCAACTTCATGATGCTTAATTCAGTTCGTCAAAAATGCGTTCGAGAATGGCCTGGCCGGGCGTCTTTTCCACCAGCGCAGTCCCCTCCTCATTCAACACTGCCACCTGGATGCCATTGGTGGTGTGGCTCAGCTTCAGCTGGGCACTCTTGGCTCCCAGGGTGTAGCGCTCGGGCACTCTCAGATAATAAATGCCCACTTCACGATCCCGGTCGCTGATCTTCAGGTCCGTCTTGCCCAGGGCCTCGCCCACATATTCCCAGGCCCAGGCAAAGCGGGTGGACATCATGATGATCGGGTAACCGTTCCCGTCACGGGCCAGAATCGCCTTGGATGAGGCATCTTTGGGCGCCGGCTGCTGTGCCTCGTCGTCATCGGCGCTTCCCAGCACCACCAGCTGGGGCGGTCTGGGAACCGCAAAGCGTTTCTCGTCCTCACCACGGCCCACCAGTCGTTCTTCCTGGCGTGGCACCGAATAAAGCGGTTGCTCGCCGATGAATACGCCATCTTCCGGAACCTCCATGGGCTCCAGCACCTGCGCATCACGATAATTCAGGCTGCTATCCGGCAACCAGCTACAACCGGATGTGGCGGATACCAACAGTGCGAGCGTTAACGCCGCTTTCTTCATTTAACCTCCAGCAGGCCGCATTGACGCATGGTCTCGCGCAATCGCGGCTGGGCCGCTTCTGACAGCGGTACCAACGGCAAGCGGATACCAAGGTCAATCAGGCCCATTTCATACAGTGCCCATTTCACCGGAATCGGATTGGCTTCAATAAACAGATCACGGTGCAGGGGTTCAAGTTCCGCATTCAGTGCCCGGGCCTGATCCGCATCGCCAGCCAGGGCCGCTTCGCACATGGCAGCCATCTTGGCCGGCGCCACGTTGGCGGTTACCGAGATGTCACCGTGCCCGCCGGCCAGGATGAAATCCATGGCCGTTGCATCGTCCCCGGAATAGAGCATGAAATCATCGCCGCAGCGCTCGCGGATTTCCCGGGCGCGCTCCAGGTTCCCCGTGGCTTCCTTGATGCCGATGATATTGGGCACCTTGCTGAGTCGCTCAACCGTTTCCGGCAACAGATCACAGGCGGTCCGGCCAGGCACGTTGTAGAGAATCTGTGGGATATCCACCGCCCGGGCCACCGCCAGATAATGCTGGTAGAGGCCTTCCTGGGGCGGCTTGTTGTAATACGGGGTCACCAGCAGACAGGCATCGGCACCGTCGCGCTTGGCATCACGGGTCAGGCGGATGGCTTCGTCGGTGTTGTTGGCGCCGGTACCGGCAATCACCGGTATGCGGCCCTTGGCCACGGCCACCACTTCACGGATCACACTATCGTGCTCTTCAAAGCCCAGAGTGGCGGATTCGCCCGTGGTGCCCACCGCCACGATGGCGTGGGTGCCCTGCTCCACATGCCAGTCCACCAGGGCGCGCAAGCGCTCCCAGTCCACTGCTCCGTCTGCGCGCATGGGGGTTACCAGCGCTACAATGCTGCCACGGATCATGCCTGTCTCCTGTTTTGCGCCAATCGGGCGCAATCGCGATTATTCCGGTGCACCGGACCCTGTCGTCGAAGGGCGCTATGGTAAACCTCGAAAACGCCGGACGCCAGATGCCTGACGCCCGGCAAGCCCTTTGTCGAAACCGAGCCAGCGAGATCAAACGGTCGCTCCACCGCAAACAGGCCGAAGCGAGTCACGCGGTGCGAGTTTCGAAAAGACAAACCCGGTGTTGCCTTTCGAACCTTGTCACTCGCTCCTCGCCATGGTTTTGCTTCCGGGTCCCCACCGCCTACGATAAGCCTTCAGCCCCCTGCACACCCCGCAGAAAACCTCTAAACTCTCACCACACCACTCTCAAAATACCAACAAGACAATGCCTGCGGAGCGCATCATGGAACAACTCATCGTTATCTCGGCCCTGGGTTCAGACCGCCCGGGTATTGTGGAGTCGCTGTCCCGGGCGGTACTGGAACACAACGGCAATATCCTCGACTCTCGCATGACGGTGTTGGGCGGTGAGTTTGCCGTGCTGATGCTGGTGTCCGGCAGCGACGCAACCCTGGACCAGCTGGAAACGGACCGGGACAAGCTGGCTGGCGAACTGGACCTGCTGCTCACCCTCAAGCGTACCCGCCCCCGCGACCTGCAGGCCCGCGCCCTGCCCTACGAGGTAGAGGTGGTCGCCATGGATAACCCGGGCATCGTCCACGAAATTGCCAATTTCTTTTCCCGCCGCAGCATCAATATCGATGATCTGCATACCGGCACCTACGCGGCGCCTCACACCGGCACCCGCATGTTCAGCCTTCACCTGGTGCTGAGCATGAACGCGGAACAATCGGTGGCCGAATTGCGCGACGCCTTCCTGGACTTCTGTGAGGCGCGCAACCTGGACGCCACCATGACGCCGAAACGCTGAACGGCTCGCTCAGACGGCTATACCATCAACCTCAGAAAGAGAAACGGACCCGATATGGCACATCCCAAGATTGGTAATCTGGCACCCAACTTCAAACTGCCCGATCAGGACGGCAACCCGGTTGAGTTGAAATCCTTCAAAGGCAAGAACCCGGTGGTCATTTTCTTTTACCCCAAGGCACTTACCCCGGGCTGCACCACCCAGGCCTGCGGTATCCGCGATACCAAAGCCGAGCTGGAAAAACGTGGCGTGGTGGTGTTTGGCATCAGTCCGGATCCGGTGGCACGGCTGCCCAAGTTCATCGACAAACATGATCTGAACTTCCCCCTGCTCTCCGACGAAGATCATGCCGTTGCCGAGAAGTACGGTTGCTGGGGCATGAAAAAATTCATGGGCAAGGAATTCATGGGGCTGATCCGCACCACCTTTATTGTCGGCAAGGACGGCAAGCTGGTGAAAGTGATGGACAAGTTCAAAACCAAGAGCCATCACGAGGATCTGCTGGCAGAACTGGACGCACTGGGAATCTAGGGAGCCGCTTCACGGCAAGGGGCGTCGCCGCGCCCCTCGCGTAACGCCGCTATGTATCGGCCTGCACCGTCGGCCCAGAGTCCGGGTAGTCCCCCTGGCTGGGCCAGGCATTGATCACCGCCTTGATCAAGGTGGCCAGGGGAATAGCGAAGAATACCCCCCATAATCCCCACATCCCCCCGAACAGCAGGATCGCGGTAATAATCGCTACCGGGTGCAGATTCACCGCTTCCGAAAACAGCAACGGCACCAGAATATTGCCATCCACAAACTGGATCACACCGTAAATCACCATCACCAGAGCAAAATCTCCGCTCCAGCCAAACTGCACATAGGCCGCCGCCGCCACGGGCAGTGTCACCACGGTGGCACCGATATAGGGCACCACCACCGACAGCCCCACCAGCACCGCCAGCAGCACGGTGTAATGCATGCCCAGCAACAGGAACGCGATGAAGGTGACGCTGCCGACCAGGAGGATCTCGATGGCCTTGCCGCGCACGTAATTGGCGATCTGGTCATCCATTTCATGCCAGACGTGATCGAGAATCCGTCGGCGACGGGGTAAAAAGCGCATCATCCAGGCAATAATGGCTTCCCTGTCCTTGAGGAAGAAAAATACCAGCAGTGGCAGCAGTACCAGGAAAACCATGATCTCCACCAGATTGGGAATCGACGACAGCGACAGCGTCAGCACCCCCTGCCCGGCTTCCGCCACCTGCCGCTGTATCACCGCGACAATGGAATTGACCTGTTCCATGGAAATCACTTCCGGATAATGCTCCGGCAACTGTCGCAGCCAGGTTTCCCCATTCTTGAGCAGATGCGGCAACTGATCCTGTACCAACAGCAAGGTCTGGCGCCAGACCATGGGCAGCAACACCACCAGGGTGACAACCAACAAACCGAGGAACAGGGTGAACACCAGGTTTACCGCCAGCAGACGCCGCATGCCCCGGCGCTCCAGCCCGGCCACCAGCCCCTGCATCAGGTAGGCAATCACGATCGCTGCCAGCACCGGTGCCAGCATGCCGCCGAAAAAAAGAATCACCAGCCCGGCGGCGAGCAGCACCACCAGCAGATACACTGCCTCCTCGTCGGAGAAGTATCTTTCGGACCAGTTCTTGAGAATACGTAACATCAGCTCTCCTGTTCGCCGCGGCGAATGACAAAGGCATAGTGGCCTTTATTTTCGCCCATGCGAACCAGCTCGTGGCAGGATTGTCTCAGATAAGCAGGAATGTCATCGGCAGAAGCGACGTCGGTGGCAATGACCTCAAGCAACTGACCCGGCTTGAGATGTCGCAATGCCTGCCGGGTCTTCAGCAACGGCATGGGGCATTGCAGGCTGGAGGCATCAATCTGCAGATCGATTGGCTGGTCGCTCATACAGGCGCTTCATTCGTCTCTGGTCTACCGGCATTATAGTCACAACCCGGCTATGGAATAAGGGTCGATCTGTGTCGGTCGGCACAAATAATCACGGGAGTCCCGACTTGAAGTTTTTGCTACGCACTCTTTTATTATGGAGTTGTTGCATCCCGGCAGCCATCAGTGCCAATGACGACTTGCCGGTGCTCGGTGATCCTACCGCCGCACTGATGTCTGCCGACCAGGAATACCGGTTGGGCCGGGGCTGGCTACGCAGCCTGCGCGGCCAGACTTCCATCATGTCCGACCCACTGGTACAGGAGTATGTGGAAAGCCTGGTCTACCGGCTCGCCTCCTACAGCGACCTGAAAGAGCCCAACCTGGACATCGTGGTTATCAACAGCCGCCAGATTAATGCCTTTGCGGTGCCCGGTGGGGTGATCGGCCTGAACGCCGGGCTGTTCCTCAACGCCCGTGACGAGGACGAAGTGGGTGGCGTGGTCGCGCACGAAATCGCCCACGTCAGCCAGCGGCATTTTGCCCGCCGCTACCTGGATTCCCGGAAGATGAACACCGCTGTGCTTGCCGCCATGCTGGCCAGCCTGGCAGTGGCCATCGCCGGCGATGGCGAAGCCGGCATGGCCGGTATTGCTGCCACCCAGGCCGGTGCCATCCAGGCACAGCTGGCTTATTCCCGGCAGAACGAGCGCGAAGCAGACCGGGTAGGTATGCAGACCCTGGCCGCCGCCGGGATGGATCCGAATGCCATGCCCCGGTTCTTCGAGCGCATGCACAACAATCAGCGCTTTGCCGGTGATCCCCCGGAGTTTCTGCTCACTCACCCGGTTACCGAGAGCCGCATTGCGGATAGCCGCGCCCGGGCGCGCTCCCTGCCTACACCGCGCATGAATACGTCCCTGCACTTTCTGCTGGTGCAGGCCCGGCTCCAGGCCGCGTTTATCCAGAGCGACAACCACGCCATCGACCACTTTCTGCGATACAGCAACGAACGCAATGCGCTGGGCTTGCAGGCCGCCCGCTACGGACTGGCCCTGAGTTATCTGCGCGCCGACCGCTATGAGCAGGCCAGAACCATCATGCAATCACTGGCCGAGGAACATCCGGACCAGCTGTGGTTCCGGCTGGGATTGGTGGAGGTAGCCTTGGACGAAGGGGATTACACGCGCGCCATCAGCCAGGCCGAACGCGTTCTGGATCTGGCACCGGACAATTACCCCGCGTCCATCCTGATGAGCAAGGCACTATTGAGAAGCGAACAACCCGCCCGGGCCTTGCCGGTCCTCAAACCCTTGCTCAGCGAGCGTCCCAACAACCCCTATCTCTGGGAGCTGGCCGCCGACGCCTATGGGAACAGCGGCGACAAGGTTCGTGCCCTGCATGCCCGGGCGGAGAGCCAGTTTCTGCGTGGCAGGGACCAGCAGGCCATGCAGCAGATGGAATATGCCCTGCGTGATGCCGAAAATGATTTTGCTCTATACAGCAAACTCAATGGCCGGCTGCAAACCATGAAGGCGTTATCGGAAGAGAAATTCTAGAAGGACTGGCAACGTGTCTGAAAAGTGGCGAGGCAGGTCACGGGGTGGCGGCTTCGGTGGAACGTTAGCGAGTGGCGAGGTACGAGTTGCGAAAGGCGACACCGGTTTTCCCTTTCGTTCCTCGCAACTCGCTTCTCGTGAATGACAATCTTCTCGTCAGGCTTCTGCGTTCTACCCTTTCAAGGACTTGCCAAAGTCCAGCATGCGATTGAGCGGCACCATGGCTTTTTCCGCCAGCGCCGGATCAACGAAAATTTCCTGGCCCATGCCATTATCGTCTTCCAGCACCGCCAGCATGTTCTGCAGGCCATTCATGGCCATCCACGGGCAATGGGCACAGCTGCGGCAGGTGGCGCCGGAACCGGCCGTCGGCGCTTCCAGGAAGGTTTTCCCCGGTGCCAGCTGCTGCATCTTGTAGAAGATGCCCTTGTCGGTGGCAACGATGAAGGTATCGTTATCCATCTCGCAGGCCGCCTTGATCAGCTGCGAGGTCGAGCCCACCACATCCGCCATCTCCACCACCGGGGCCGGGGATTCAGGGTGAACCAGAATGGCCGCGTCCGGGTAGGCCGCCTTGAGGTCCTGGAGCCCCTTGGCCTTGAATTCCTCGTGGACAATGCAGGCACCGTCCCAACACAGCACATCCGCACCAGCCTTGTCCCGCACATAGCTGCCCAGGTGCTTGTCCGGGGCCCAGAGAATTTTTTCGCCGTTGCGATCCAGGTGTTCGATCAGCTCCACCGCAATGGAGGACGTGACCACCCAATCGGCGCGGGCTTTCACCGCCGCCGAGGTGTTGGCATAGACCACCACGGTGCGATCCGGATGCTGGTCGCAGAAAGCGGCAAATTCGTCCTCCGGGCAACCGATATCCAGGGAGCAGGTTGCCTCCAGGGTGGGCATGAAAACCCGTTTTTCCGGGCTGAGGATCTTGGCGGTCTCGCCCATGAACTTGACCCCGGCCACAATCAGGGTAGAGGCCGGGTGTTCCTTGCCGAAGCGCGCCATTTCCAGGGAATCGGACACGCAGCCGCCGGTCTCTTCCGCCAGGGACTGAATTTCAGGATCGGTGTAATAGTGAGCCACCAGTACCGCGTCGCGCTGGCGTAACAATTCCTTAATGCGCTGACGATAGGATGCACGCTGCTCCTCGTTGAGCGAGTCTTCGTGCTCCACCTTGGCCAGGTGGGCCTGTACCAGTGCTTGTGCCTCTGCTGTCATTGGCTTCACCGCCCGGGGTTTCCCCCTGATATCAATAACTTAGCTAACAACCAGGAAATCAGGGCGGGCATAATACCACAACGTGGCGCCGAAACGACGCCACGCAAATACCCTTGGTAGTTAAAATGCGCCCGGACGGGCGGCTTTTCAAGATGCCGGGCGATAGTCGGGGCCGGCTGCCACCAGGTGCACGGTACTGATGGCACGCTCCAGGAAAGCGCCCTCGCAGTAGCACAGGTAGTAATCCCACATGCGAATAAACCGCTCGTCGAAACCCAGCTCGCGAACTTTGGGCAAGGATGCCAGAAACCGTTCGCGCCAATGGTGCAACGTCAGGGCATAATCGTGGCCGATGTCATGGAGCTCCGTGGCAACCATGCGGGTATGCTCGGCCAGGTGCTGGCACATCACCGAAACACTGGGCAGAAAGCCGCCGGGGAAAATATAGCGTTTGATGAAATCCACCTGATTCAGGGCATGCTCATAGCGTTGGTCCGGAACGGTGATCGCCTGCAATACCATCTTGCCATCCGGCTTCAACCGCTCACCCAGCACCCGGAAATACCCCGGCAGGAATTCCGCGCCCACCGCTTCAATCATTTCCACGGAGACCACCCGATCATAGTGACCGGTGAGCTCCCGGTAATCTTCTTCCAGCACCGTCACCCTGTCTTGCAGGCCTTCGGCCTCCACGCATTCACGGGCATGGCGTGCCTGCTCCCGGGAAATCGTCGTGGTGGTGACCTGCACGCCGTGATGCTTGGCCGCATGAATGGCAAGGCCACCCCAGCCGGTGCCGATTTCCAGCAGGGTCATACCCGGGGACAGTGACAGGTACTGACAGATTTTTTCCAGCTTGTGCTCGGAGGCCTCTTCCAGGGTGGCATCCGGATGAGGAAACACCGCACTGGAATACATCATGCTGCGATCCAGGAACAGGCTAAAAAAGTCATTACCCAAATCGTAGTGGGCAGAAATATTGCGCCGGGATCCCTGCAGGGAATTACGGTTGTAGCGGTGCAACATTTTCAGGGCGGGCTTGGACAGCAACGCCATGCCGCCCTCCAGTGCTTTCATGGCATCCACGTTGGCGGCGAAGTAGCGAATCACGGCCACCAGATCCGGACTGCCCCAGCCTTTTTCCAGGTAAGCTTCCGCCGCCCCCAACGCGCCGCCGCTCATCATCATGGAGTAGGTTCGCCAATCATGCAGGCGAATTATCGCGGCATCAGCGTGGCGGGCGTTGTCACCAAGGACCACCTGATTACCGTCAGGCTCATGGATACGAAGAGCGCCGTGGGGCAACGCATTGAGACGCGCCAGCACCAGCTTGCGGGCCACAGTTTGCGGCCAGCGAATAGTCACTCTGTGCTCGAGTCGATTGGTTGTGGCTTTTTCGCCAGACAGCATGCGGTCAATCTCCGTACCGATTGTTACTGTTTTTGCCGGGGTGAGAATGAAATCTCGCCCCTTTGCGCCATAGCCGGAATGCCTGCCAGTAAATGGCACGCAACGTGGCTAACCCCTGAGCGCCAAAACGGAAAACCACCGTTGTCATGGTGCGACGATTGGCTTCCTGCAAATTCAGCTGCAGACCTGCCACGAAAACGATCTGGTCATCCTTTCTATCTTCCAAGACTAGGCGCAGGCCGGGTAAAGCCACGTGAAGATCCCAATGATAGTCCAGTGCCATGGGCAGAAAAGGCGATACATGGAACGCCTTGGGGTGGCTGACCTGCCAGCTTCCTTGAGCGTTTTTTTGCAGCTCCAGCGGGTAAAAATGACGCTCACGCCAGGGGGTGTTCTGGACTTCTGCCAGCATGCTGTCCGGCTGATCGCTGCCTTCAGCAAAATGCAGGTACAGCACCAGCGGATTGAACAATGTCCCCAGGGTGCGCCACTGGCCCAGCATCACCACCCTGCCCCCGGTCCATTGCAGACCCAGCGCGGCCGCCTTTTCACGGACCTTGTTTTCCAGGTTATCCGGGCGGGAGTCCACAAAATCACTGTCCCGGAACACTACCGGGCGCCAACGACGGCCCCAGCCGGGATGCCTCGCCAGCATGGCGTCCACTTCCGCCAGGTCACACCAGACCAGCCAGAGCGGGTAATGGAAACCATGACGGAACGGCACCAGGCGCTGATGCCACACCTTGCCCCTTGCCACCGCCTGGCTGATCACGGCACTGACTCCGGGGACAGCGCCCGTACCACATCCAGGGCCGACACCACGCCGTCTTCATGAAAGCCATTGCGGCACCAGGCACCGGCAAACCAGGTGCGCCTTTCACCATTGCCGGCCAACAGCGTCTCTCTGGCCGCCATCGTTTCCGGCGTAAAGAGAGGATGGGCAAAGTGATAGCGAGCGATGATCTTGTCCGGGTCAATCCTGTCCGTGGCGTTAAGGGTCACGCAAAAGGTTTCCGGCGCCTGGATGCCCTGCAGAATGTTCATGTCATAGGTCACCTGGACGCGATCCTGGTCATTATCGAACAACAGGGCATTCCAGCTCGACCAGACCCGCTGCCGCCGGGGCAGCAAACGGATGTCCGTGTGCAACACCACCTCGTTATCCTGATAGCCAAGCCGTGACAGACAATCCTTCTCGCGGCTGTCCGGGTCGGCCAGCAGGGCCAGGGACTGATCGCTGTGGCAGGCGAGAATGACCTGATCAAAGGTCTGCTGTTCGCCGTTCACCGTGAGAGTGACACCCTGGTCGTAGCGGCGCACTTCACTGACCGCAGCGCGGGTATGAAAACGGGCTGAACACTTCGCCACCAAGGGAGCCACATACTGGTTGGAGCCTCCGGGCACCACATACCACTGGGGCCGGTTGGTCAGTGACAGCAGACCATGATTCTGGAAAAAGCGGATGAAAAACTTGGCCGGGAACACTTCCATCTGCTCCAGAGAGCAGGACCAGATGGCGCCTCCCATGGCGAGGATATAATCCCGGCAGAAACGCTCCCCGTAACCGTGCCGGCGCAGGTACTCTCCCAGGGGCATTTCCCCCGCCTCAGTGTTCAGCAAGCCGGGCGCATTGCGATTGAAACGCAGGATGTCACCGATAAAACGCCAGTGTGACGGACTCAGCAGATTGCGCTTTTGGGCAAAGATGCCGCCCAGCCCATCTCCACAATATTCCAGGCCGTTGCGCTGGTCGCTCACGGCAAAGCCCATGGCGGTAGGCTGCCCCTGCAGACCCAACTCGTCCAGCAAGCGCAGATAATTGGGGTAGGTGCGGTCATTGAAAACGATAAAGCCCACATCAATGGCGTAATCGCCGTGATCACGACGTACCGGTACGGTGCAGGTGTGGCCACCGAGATAGTCGTTGGCCTCAAAGACGTCCACCTGGTGATGCCGGGAGAGATACCAGGCGGCGGTCAGGCCACTGATTCCTGCGCCGACAATGGCAATACGCTGACTCATGCCTGTTCCTTTTTGCTGACGGGACTGTGATGACTGTGATCGTTATCGTACTGGGCCTTGGCGGCCTTGAAGGCCTCGGTGACCCGCTCGCGCACCCCGGCATGGGGCACCACCGGCGAAGGGTAATCCGGTGCCAGCAATGGCTGTTTCCAGGGTTCATGGACCGTCTTGTTGTCCAGTTCGCGCAATGCGGGCACCCAGTGAGCAATAAACTGACCCTGGGCATCGAAACGCTGACTCTGGCGGACCGGATTGAACACCCGGAAGTACGGCACCGCATCGGTACCGGAGGAAGCACTCCACTGCCAGCCACCATTGTTGGCGGCAAAATCGCCGTCGATCAGGTGCTGCATAAAGAAACTCTCCCCCCACCGCCAATCCAGCCACAGGTGCTTGCTGAGAAACATGGCCGTGACCATGCGCAGACGGTTATGCATCCAGCCAGTGGCCACCAGTTGGCGCATGGCCGCATCCACCAGCGGGTAACCGGTGCGGCCTTCACACCAGGCCTGAAACCGCTCTCGATCCCGGGACCACTGGAGCAGCTCGGTTTCCGGCCGAAACGCGCCGCCACGGCTGACCCGGGGGAAACGGGCCATGATCTGGCGATAGAAATCCCGCCAGGCCAGCTCGCCAATCCAGCAGGCGGCGCCATCCCGGGCACCCGCATCGGCCATGGCCCGGGTCGCCGCCCGGTAACAGCTGGCCGGTGACAGGGTGCCGGCAGAGAGGGCCGCGGACAAACCACTGGTGGCAGGTTCGGCGGGGAAATCCCGGTGTTTTCGGTAACCCGCCAGATGGTGCTCAACAAAGTGATCCAGTTGTTTCAGCGCCGCCGACTCACCCGGCTGCCAATGACGGGTCAGGGAGTCGGCCACCGTCAGGGTCTTCAGGGCAGCGTCCACTGTGGTCCTGCCGACAAAATGCCCCTTGCCGTGGCTCTTCTCCGGCAACGGCGGCACCGGCTGGAAGTGGCTGTCGAGCCACACATCCCAGCGTTTCTTGTAGGCACTGAACACCGTATACGGCGTTCCCTTGCCGGTATTCAGAGTGCGCGGAGGCACCAGCACACTGTCGTCATAGCCGGTGATACCCACACCCTGCGGCTCCAGCGCCCGGGCCACGGCCCGGTCGCGGTTCAATTCGTTCAGCGGATACTCGCGGCTGCAGAAAATGTGCTCAACGTCATGCTCGCTGGCAAAATCCGCCAGCATTGCTGGCACGGCAGCGAAGTCACCGGCATCCAGCACATGCAGATCCACCCCCCGCGCCGCCAAGGCATCACCCAACTCCAGCAGACTCTGCAGCACATACCAGCGCCGCAATGGCGCCACCTCGTGGGCATCCCACTGTTGCTCGCACAGACAATACACCGCTATTACCGGCCCACCCTGCGCCAGCGCCTGCTGCAAGGCGCGGTGGGCATGAACACGCAGGTCGTTGCGGTACCAAACCAGATTCATGGGTTGCCCCCGTTATCGTCTACCGTTGCCATACTGGCCGCGGGATTCATCGTCTCCAGGGCCAGCAATTGCTCCGCCACCGCCTGACGGTCCCCGGTCAGTCGGGTAACCGCTGCCGGCGGCGCCTCCACCACTCTGCCCCAACAGGCGGCAGGCCAGGGCAATGACGGCTGAGACCAGAGACGCTGGCGCTGACTGGCGCTGGGCCAGTGGTCCATCACCCAGAGCACCCCGCAGGGCTGCCGGTCAGCCAGCAATGCGGCCAGGGCATCCATCTCCACGTCCCGCTGCAGGCACCAGAGGGGCCGTTGTAGCACCATGGCCAGCTCCAGGGCCGGCAAGGCATCGCCCACTGGCATCAGCAGCCAGCCGAACTCGCGGCGTCTGGGGGACAGAGACAGTGCCCGGGCAGCCCATTTCTGTGTCAGCACCGCGTCCAGCAGCGCCAGGTGGGCAGAGAGGGAGGCACTCCCCGTCAGTTGCTCGCGCAAGGGGTCGGTAAGCTCACGGATGACCTGGCCGTGGCTGTAGTCCGCCAGCAAACGGTTTATCAGTTGCTCAAGTCGGCGCACGTTCATGGTTTCCAGGGCCTGCAGGGCATCCTGCCGGGCCTGCGCCCAGGGCTGACCATTGTCCACAGCCTGTTGCGGCTCCTGCTCCCCCGACAGCAGGGAGGCCACCTGGCTGATGGGCACCCCCTTTTCCACCCAGTGCACAATGCGCCGGATCTGCTCCACCTCGGCGCTCCGATAACGGCGATGCCCTTTGGCGGTGCGTTCCGGTTTCAACAACCCATAGCGACGCTCCCAGGCACGCAGGGTGACCGGGTTCACGCCACATTGTTCACTGGCTTGCTGAATGGTCAGCACATCGCTCATACCCGGTTCCTCAGTCCCAGGTCATCCGGGTAGGGAGACAGGTAGCCCTGCTTTTCCAGATAGGGTTGCGGCACCTTGCGCATGCCGCCACGCAGCAGGGTCATGGGCACGATCAAAGGCACTTCCTCGCGCAGATAGGCCTCGATCTGTTCATTGATCAGGGCGCGGTCGGTGTCACTGAGCCCCTCGCGCAGGAACCCTGCCAGGTGCTGCAGCGTATTCACGTGAGCCCCCCGGGATACCCGCTTTTTCATGGCCGCCATCAGGCCGTGGATATATTCCTCAGCAATCTCTTCCAGTGGCCGGGCTTTCAGGTCACTGAGCAACGGACCCAGCTGGCGATAGGTTTTCTGGCAGTGCGCCAGCAACTGGAATTTATGTCGGCTGTGGAAATCAATCAGCCGCTGGGCTGTCAGCCCCTGTTCACGCAGTTGGCACCAGTCATCGTAGAGAAACACCCGTTCGATGAAGTTTTCCCGCAGGGTGTCGTCATTGAGTCTGCCCTCTTCTTCCAGGGGCATGAGGGGATAGTGGCGTTGCAGGGCCGCAGCAAACAGTCCGCTGGCCTCACGGTGCTGGACATGGCCGTCATCGTTATAGACGCGGATACGCTCCATACCGCAACTGGGGGATTTGGCCATCAGGATATAGCCCCGCAGCGGTGCCAGAGAGGGCATGGCCCGGTCGATGAAATCCTGCATCAGCTCGGTATGGTCACGCAGGCCGTCGGTCGTGATTAACCGCAGCATCCCGTCTTGCTCGGTGAGGTGCATGGCCTTGCGAGGCGCGCTGAGCCCTGACCCCATTTCCGGGCAGAGGGAACGAAACTCGAAATAACGGGACAAAACGCCGGTGCAGTAGCGGGAATGTTTGTGCCCCTTGTCGTGGCGCACTTCCAGACCCAGCAAACAGGCGCTGATACCAACCGGGATTTTTGCAGAGCGGATCATGTGCCACCTCATACCTGTACAAAGAATCATATTTGTACAAGTTTAGGCCGGAGTACAGTCAACACGCCGTGAAGCCTGTGATGATCCTGCCTCGCGGCATCACAACCGGTGGGTGCAATCACGGGCCAGGCTATCTATACTGCCCGAAAAACTGACCAAATGGACAGTATCATGCGTATCCTTGTGTGTGGCGGTCGGGATTTTTCCGACCAGGCATTACTCACCCGCAGCCTGGCACGGCTGCTGCGTGACAACACCTTCAGTCTGCTGATTCACGGCAATGCCAGTGGCGCAGACCGGCTGGCCAGCCAGTGGGCCCATGACAGCGGTGTGGACCAGGTCAGTTACCCGGCCAACTGGGTGGCCCACGGCCGGGCGGCGGGCCCCATGCGTAACCGGCGCATGCTCCATCACGGACGGCCCCAGGCCGTGGTGGCCTTTCCCGGCGGACGAGGCACCGCCAACATGATTCAGCTGGCCGAGGATGCGGGCCTGCCAGTCTGGCAACCGGCGCTGGATGGCGAAGATGGCCTGCCCACAGCCCAGGGCCTGGTCGCCCGCTGACAGCCCCCACTCTTGTCTTTCAGCACACAGGACGCCGTGACAACGCCGGTCCCGGTGTTCCCGGTGGAGGCCACTGGGCAAAGCGGGTTGGAGAGCGGGTTGGAGAGAAACAGCAGCCGGGGAGCGCCGGTTTCAAGGGAATGAGCGAAAGGTGGGGCGCAGACCGTCTGTGACTGCAGAAACGAAAAAGGGCCCGCCGTAGGCGAGCCCTTTAAATATGGTGGGTCGTGCTGGATTCGAACCAGCGACCAATTGGTTAAAAGCCAACTGCTCTACCAACTGAGCTAACGACCCGCTCCCGAAGGAGGCGCAAATAATACGGATTTATTTCCGGGTGACAAGGGGGAAACCGATTTTTTTTCCCCTTTACTGATAGTTTGTTGGATCTTTGACCAATGCCTCTTCAAAGCCCTGCTTGCGCAGGCGACAACTGTCGCATTTGCCACAGGCATTGCCATTCTCGTCAGCCTGATAACAGGACACGGTCAACCCATAATCCAGCCCCAGAGCCGTGCCTTGCTGGATGATCTGCGCCTTGCTCAAGTGCATCAATGGCGTTTCCACAGTGATCGGGCTGCCTTCCACTCCCGCCTTGGTGGCCAGATTGGCCATGGTCTGGAACGCCTCAATAAAGGCCGGTCGGCAATCCGGATAGCCGGAATAGTCCACCGCGTTGACACCGATATAGATGGCCTGGGCCTCCACCACCTCCGCCAGACCCAGGGCCAGAGACAGAAAGACGGTATTACGGGCAGGCACATAGGTGACAGGAATACCCTCACCGCCCTCCTCTGGCACCGCAATGGAATGGTCGGTGAGCGCAGAGCCGCCAATATTGCCCATGCCCAGTTCAATCACCCGATGGCTGAGCGCGCCAAGGGCTGCGGACACCCGCTCCGCCGCATCCAGCTCGGAACGGGTGCGCTGACCATAGTCGAAAGCAATGGTATGGCACTGGTAGCCTTGATCCCGGGCAATGGCCAAACAGGTGGCCGAATCCAGACCACCGGACAGCAATACCACGGCTTTTTTCATTGATGGCTCTCCTTCAAACCTGTCAGCTAGCGCCCGCGGGCGTCATTCCAGAGTAGTTTGTGCAATTGCAGCTGAAACCGCACCGGCAGGCGGTCCGCCACAATCCAGTCAGCCAGCTCTCCCGGGGCCAACTGCCCCTGTACCGGAGAAAACAGCACGTCGCCGACCCGCTGGGGTAGCTGGTGCTGATCAAGCATGAATCGGGCCCAGTCATAGTCCTTGCGGTCCGCCAGCACGAACTTGACCTGGTGATGGGGGCGCAGCAGCGGAATGTTTTCCAGCCGGTTGTTGTGCTGCTCGCCGGAGCCCGGCGCTTTCAGGTCCATGACCACGGAGACGCGCGGGTCCACCTCCGCAATATCCATGGCGCCACCGGTTTCCAGGCTGACTTCATACCCCTGATCGCACAGGGCGGTCAGCAGCCCCAGACAGTTGGGCTGGGCCAGGGGCTCGCCGCCGGTGACCGTCACGTAGTGGGCCTGGTAACCGGCCACCTGCGCCAGGATCGCCTCGAGAGACCATTTCTCGCCACCGGAAAAAGCGTACTCGGTGTCGCACCAGACACAACGCTGCGGGCAGCCGGTCAGACGAACGAACACCGTGGGCCGGCCAACCGTTCGCGCCTCGCCCTGAAGGGAATAGAAAATTTCGGTCAGACGGAGGTCCACAACATCTCCTGAGCACCCGGGAGGGGGAAATGCGGCGGATTCTATCACCTTTGCCGGCGTCTGTGCCGCCGGCAAGGCAACGATAGGGATTACTTATCGAGTTGTTCCAACAGCGTCTTCGCCTGGTTGGCTTCCGAGCTGTCCGGATACTGCTTGACCAGCTTGTGCAGGTTCACCTTGGCCTGGGAGACCTGCTCGTCACGGGCCTGCATCACTGCCAGGGTATAAAGGCTGGTGGGCGCTTTACTGTGTTCCGGGTAGTCGTCTACCACTGCCTGGAACTGGGCCTGGGCCTTCTCCGGCTTCGGGGTCTTCAGGTTACTGTAGACCTTGCCCAGCCAGAAGTGGGCGTGGGCACGGAATTGCCCGTTGGGAAAATCATTGAGGTAACCCTCGAAGGCTTCTGCCGCCGCATCAAAGTCGCGCTTGATCAGCTTGTCCTTGGCGGCACTGTAGGCATCACGGTCGGCTTCGGGGTCATTGGGCGCCGCACTGTCGGCGCTCTCTTCTGGCTGCTCGGTCTTGCTCTGCTCAGCCAGCGTATTGATTCGGGTATCCAGGTCCAGGTAGCGCTCACGTTCAGCATCCTTCATGACCTGTAGTTCATGCCGCAACTCTTCGATCTGACCCTGGAGTTGCTGTATCTGCTCTTCGAACTGCTGTTGTTGCTGCATGAGAAGCAGCAACCCATCCTGACTTGCAGTACTACCGGCACTACTGCCACCGGAGCGGGCCTGCGCCAGGCTTCTCTCTTCAACGGCCAGCGGCCCGGTGTTCTGTGCTTGCGCACAGAACACCAGGGAGCCGAGCACGACGCCTGCGAGGAGGCGCGTTCTCTTTACTGCTTTCATGCCTTACGGACGGCCGGCAGTGTAGTTGATTTCTACACGACGGTTCTTGGCCCAGTCCATTTCGCTGTGACCAAATGCCGCCGGCTTTTCTTCACCGTAGGAAACGATTTCCAGCTGGGAAGAAGACACGCCCTGAACCCGCAGGAACTTCTCTACGGCCTTGGAACGACGCTCGGACAGAGCCACGTTGTACTCGCGGGTGCCGCGCTCGTCAGCATGACCTTCCAGGCGCACTTTGGCGTTGGAGTTGTTCTTCAGATAGGTAGCATGGGCACGCAGAGTTTCGAAAGCTGCCGCCGGAACGGTGTTGCTGTCGAAAGCGAAGTAGATCACCCGGCTGTCAGTGGTGCCATCGTAGTTGGACGGATGGTTGTAGAAGTTGTCAGCTGTCAGCGGAATGCTGCTGGTGTCCGGCTTGGACGGAGTAGACGGCTCAACCGGAGTTACCGGAGAGGTATCAGTCTGCTGGGACATATCGTCGGTTGCAGAGCTGTCATCTTCAGTCGGGGTGCTGGAACAGGCTGCCAGGGCAGCTGCCAACATCAGGGCGAACAGCGGGTTAAGAAATGAACGCATGCGAAAAGCTCCTATAATTTCCTAGTATTGGACTCCGAGAATCACTCAGAGGAACGGCGACCAGGCCGGTTCTCTGACTTCACCTTCCTTCGACGGCAGCTTCACCTTGACCCTACCATCGATGGATACGGCTTCCAGAACCCCCGTCCCCCGATCTTGCGTCCCGTAAATTACCATACTTCCATTGGGCGCAACACTGGGCGATTCATCCATGTCTGTGCGGGTCACAATATTGAATGTGCCCCGCTGGAGGTCCTGCACCCCGACGTTAAAATTTCCATTACGCCGGTGTACATAAACAAGATAACGACCGTCAGGCGTGACATCCGGGCGGGCATTATACGCACCCTCGAATGACACTCGCCGGACCGACTTATCATTTATGTTCAGTTTGTAAATCTGGGGCCCGCCGGAACGGCTGGAGGTGAACACCAGGTGTTCCCCATCCGGCAGCCAGCGAGGCTCCGTATCAATACCATAATGCTGGGTCAGCCGTGTTAACTGCTTGGTGGCGATATTCAGCATGTAAATCTCCGGGTTACCGTCCCGCGACAGGGTCAGCGCCAGCTTCTGGCCATCCGGTGACCAGTCCGGGGCACCATTGATACCCCTGAAGCTAGAGACCTTTTCCCGGTTGGTGGTTGCCAGGTCATGGGTATAAATGGCCGGCATCCCGTCATCCTCGAAAGAGACATAAGCAACTTTCCTGCCATTTGGTGACCAGGTCGGGCTCATGATCGGCTCTTGGCTACGCAGGATAGTGGTAACACGGTGCCCGTCGGCGTCGGCATATTGCAGCTGGAAAGGGTTTTTGTCACTACGATTATGCGTCACATAGAGAATTTTGGTGGAAAACGCCCCCGGGATACCGGTGAGTTGCTCATAGATCCGGTCACTGATGGCATGGGCCACATCCCGCAGCTGTGAAACCGGCGGGCGATAGGTCTCCGACATCACCTTCACCTGCCGGTTTACGTCGAACAGGGCATAGCTGACTTCGTAGCCACCGGTTTCCTGAGCCTTCATGCTGCCGGTAATGATGTATTCTACGCCCAACACACGGAAATCCCGGTAGATGACTTCACTCTCGTTGCGCGGCCGGCTGAGCATATCTTCCGCGGGTAACGGCTTGAACTGGCCGCTGCGATGCAGATCCGCCTGCACGATCTGCGACACATCCTCGGGCGCGTTCTGTGCCCCCTCAAAGGGCACGATGGCAATCGGCACCGCATCCACCCGGCCTTCCGAAATAGTGATCAAAAGCTCTGCCTTGGCCATGACCGCACTCATGGTCATAACAGCAATTAATAGAAAACGCATCACTGAGAGGCTCCTTTGGGTACAAATCCGAACAAGAATGAGCGGAAATTTTGGTTGAATGTTTCCCCTGAAGGCACAGGTAAAGGACTGGCCAACTCCACTGCGTTCACAATCGATTCGTCAAGCTGAGGATATCCGCTAGTTTCAACCACAGTCACATTCACCACTTCTCCTCCTGGGATGAGATGAATTCTGACGATAACCTTCAAATCATCCCTGTTTCGATAGTTGCCAGGAATACGCCAACGCTGGTAAATAGCTGCACCAATTTGGTCCTTGAAACTAGCCACCTCCACATCCGACTGATCCGCATTGCTGACCGCATCCTGGGATTCCTGCTGTGAGGGCTCCATCGGCTTGGCCATCTCCAGCTCTTCCTCCGCCAGCATTTCCTCCAGACTCGGCTCCTCAATATCGGGGATGACCGGTTTGGGGTCAGGCTTTGGGTCAGGTTTGGGGGCCGGCTTCGGATCTGGTTTCTTGGTCGGCTCCGGTTTCGGCTTGGGTTTGGGCTCAGGCTTTTTGGGTTCGGGCTTGGGCTCCGGTTTGGGTTTCGGCTTTGGCTTGGGTTTCGGTTCCGGTTTCGGCGCTGGCTTTTGCTCCGGCTTCGGCTTGCTCACCGGCGCCTTTTTCTGTTTGGACGTTTCTACCATGGTGGCTTTCACATGGGGAGGGATCACCGGCGCCTTGTGCAATGCCGGGTCGGTGCTCCAGCTGAACACCAGCAGCCCAAACACCAGCAGGTGAATGAACAGGGTAAACAGCAGCGCGGCGCCACGATCACTCATTGCTGCCCTGCGGTTCCGTTACCAGACCCAGCTGGGTAATGCCGGCTTCCTGCAAGGCACCCATCAACTGGACTACCTTGGCATAGGCCACCTGGCCATCGCCCTCGACCAAAAACAGGGTGGCAGGTTTCTGCTTGTGAATCCGCAAGGCATGCCCCTGCACCGTTTCCAGACTGGCAGACTTGCGGCTGTCACTGCCCACATCAATGTAGTAACTGCCATCAGCGGTCACCGAAATGATCACCGGCTCATCCTTGGTGGTATCAATGGGCTCGCTGTTGCTGTCGGGCAGGTCCACATTGATGCCCTGGGTCATCATCGGCGCCGTGGCCATGAAAATCACCAGCAGCACCAGCATCACATCGATGTAGGGCACCACGTTCATCTCGGCAACGAGCTTGCGCGGCACCCTGATCTTCACGCCGCTCATGGCTTACCCCTCGCGTCCGTGAACCTGACGGTGCAGTACCGAGGAGAACTCCTCGGCAAACATTTCGTTTTCGGTGAGCAGAGCATCACTTTGCGCAGAGAAACGGTTGTAGGCCATCACTGCCGGGATGGCGGCAAACAGACCAATGGCCGTAGCAATCAAGGCCTCGGCGATGCCGGGTGCCACCACACTCAACGTGGCCTGCTTCACGTTGGCCAGGGCCATGAATGAGTTCATGATGCCCCACACCGTACCGAACAGCCCCACATAGGGACTGGTGGACCCCACTGTCGCCAGAAAAGGAAGGTGCTTGGTCAAGCGGGTCTGTTCACGCTGCAGGGCCACACGCATGGCACGCTGGCTGCCATCCATCACCGCTTCAGCGCCACGGGTGCTTTTCGACAGGCGCACGAATTCCTGGAAACCGGCGCGGAAAATGGCTTCCGTGCCTGCGTCCACGTCCGGATCCTTGCGACTCTGGTTGTAAAGCGACGCCAGGTCATCACTGGACCAGAACTTCTCTTCAAACGCTCGCCCCGCCTTGTGGGCCCGGCCCATTACCCGATACCGACTGACGATCATGTACCAGGACGTCAACGACGCCAGCACCAACAGCACCATGACCAGTTGCACCACAATGGTGGCATGACTGATCAGACTGATGACGGACATACTGGATGCCTCAACCATTAAGCCCTTCTCCTTCGCTGGCTGCTTTGAATTTGTTGTACAGGTCCACCGGGATCCCGGCGGGCCTCAATGTATCTGCATTCACGCAGGCAACCTTGATCTCGGCCTGGCAAAGCAGTGTGTCAGCCCGGCGAACCTGCTGCTCGAAAAACAGCGTCGCCTTGCCCAATTGCTTCAAGCGGGCGGTCACTACCAGTGCATCATCAATGCGAGCCGGCTGACGGTACTGCACATTGGCCGAATGCACGACAAACTGGAAGTTCTCATCGGCCAGCACATAATGCTGATAACCCAGGGTGCGCATGAATTCCGTGCGCGCCCGTTCCATGAATTTCAGGTAATTCACGTAATAGACGATGCCACCGGCATCGGTGTCCTCGATGTAGACGCGCACCGGCAGGGTAAATTCCCCGTTTTGCGGCTTTTTTTCAATCATTAAACAAATCACCGTCCTTACGCGGCCGCTGCAACCCGAAATGCCGCCAGGCATGGTTGGTGGTAGCCCGGCCGCGCGGGGTACGCTGGATGAAGCCCTGCTGAATCAGATAGGGCTCCACCACTTCTTCCAGGGTGCCGGCATCTTCATTGAGCGCCGCCGCCAGGGACTCCAGACCCACCGGACCACCATCAAATTTATGCATGATCATGTCGAGCAAACGCCGGTCAGTGCCGTCCAGGCCGCAGCTATCCACTTCCAGCATGTCCAGCGCACGCTGGGCCATGGCTTCGGTAATTCGCCCTTCGCCCTTCACTTCCGCGTAATCGCGCACCCGGCGCAACAGCCGGTTGGCAATGCGCGGCGTACCACGGGCACGACGTGCCACTTCCAGGGCGCCGGCATCATCAATGGGAATGGCAAGAATGTCGCAGGCACGAATCACAATCCCGGAGAGATCTTCCACGGAGTAGAACTCCAGCCGCTGAACAATCCCGAACCGATCACGCAGAGGGGCAGTCAGCAGGCCCGCCCGGGTGGTGGCCCCCACCAGGGTAAACGGCGGCAGATCCAGTTTAATGGAGCGGGCCGCCGGCCCCTCACCGATCATGATATCCAGCTGGTAATCTTCCATGGCGGGATAGAGGATCTCTTCCACCACCGGAGACAGGCGGTGAATCTCATCCACGAACAGCACATCACCCTCTTCCAGGTTGGTGAGGATGGCCGCCAGGTCGCCGGCCTTTTCCAGTACCGGCCCGGAGGTAGACTTGAGTTCGCAGCCCATTTCCCGGGCAATGATATGCGCCAGGGTGGTTTTACCCAGACCTGGCGGGCCAAAGATAAGGGTGTGATCCAGCGCTTCCTGGCGGCCGCGGGCAGCATCAATGAAGATTTCCATGCGCTCGCGGACTTTCGGCTGGCCTTTATAGTCAGCCAGACTGGCCGGGCGGATGGCCCGGTCCTGCTGTTCTTCACCGGTGCCAACAGCGGCAGCTGAAATCAGACGGTCGTTTTCCATGCTTGCAGTAGGGAGACCCAGCGTTATGAGAGTGATGTTGAGCTAGCGTAGACGGATTGGTACCGGCAGTCATCTTTCCCTGTAGATTTCCTGGAAGAGCCTGCCGAAGGCGCCCTGTGATGGGTCGCAAAGTAAACCATGATGCCAAGGCTGCAATGCGAGCCACGAAAAAACGTCAGGTTTTCAAACGCCCTTCAGTGGATTCGCCGCCAGGTTCGCCATGCGAGCATGGCTCCTACCAGGGTCAGCGCGCCAGACTTTTCAGTGCCAGGCGGATCAGTTGCTCACTGGTGGCGCCTTCCTCTGCCACCTTGCCAACGGCGGCGGCGGCATCCTTGTTACGGTAACCGAGCGCTTCCAGGGCAGCGATGGCATCGGAGCGGGCATCGTCCGGCTGGGCCAGAGGCGTCTGCCCCGGCAGGGACACTGGACCACCATCAATCTTGTCGAGCCGATCACGCATTTCGATGACCAGTCGTTCGGCGGTTTTCTTGCCAATGCCCGGCACTTTCACCAGCGAGGTGGTGTCCTGATCGTGAATGCATTGCGCCAGCCGGTCTGCCTCGATGCCGGAGAGAATGGCCAGGGCCATTTTCGGGCCGACGCCGTTGACCTTGATCAGTGCCCGAAACAGCTCGCGCTCATAGCGATCAGCAAAGCCATACAGCAACTGGGCGTCCTCACGCACCACGAAATGGGTGTGCAGGGTGAGCGGCTCACCGGTCTCCGGCAAGCTGTAAAAAACGGTCATGGGGGCTTCCACTTCATAGCCCACCCCGTTCACATCCAGCAACAGCACTGGAGGGCGTTTCTCGAGCAGGGTTCCGCGCAGTTGTCCTATCATGGCTGTGTTTTACTGTCCTTTTTAGCGTATTCGTCCGTTTCTGACTGCGGTGGCTCCACCCATCCGGGCCAGTGACACACGCATATGGGCATGACACAAGGCGATGGCCAACGCATCGGCGGCATCTTCCTGGGGGCGCTTTTCCAGGCCAAGCAGATACTTGACCATTTCCGCCACCTGCCCCTTTTCCGCGCCGCCGCGCCCTACCACTGCCTGCTTTACCTGGCGGGCAGAGTATTCAAACACCGGCAGCGAAGCCTGCATCACCGCGGCAATGGCCGCTCCCCGGGCCTGCCCCAGTTTCAGGGCGGAATCCGCGTTGCGGGCCATGAACACCTTTTCGATACTCACTTCCGCTGGACCATAATCCATCACCACCTGATGAATACCGGCGAAAATCTCACCCAGGCGCGGGGGAATGTCCTTATGGGTCGTAGTAATGGTCCCGAAGGCCACTGCCCGACTGCGGTTGCCCACCTGCTCCACCAGACCGTAGCCGGTTCGCCGGGAGCCGGGGTCGATCCCCAGTAGTAATGCCATAAGCCGCTGACCCGAAAATAAAAACTGGTCCAGTTGTACCTTACAGCTGTCCATATGTCCAGTTGAAGCAGCTTCTAGCTTCTAGCTTCTAGCTTCTAGCTTCTAGCTTCTAGCTTCTAGCTTCTAGCTTCTAGCTTCTAGCTTCTAGCTTCTAGCTTCTAGCTTCTAGCTTCTAGCTTCTAGCAGGATTGTGGCCCGGCCCGAAGGATGCGCAAGCCAAATAACAAAAAACCCCGACTCTGCGGGGTTTTTTGTTTTCCTGATAGCTAGCAGCTCGTAGCTAGTAGCTATTCCTCTTCTTCCGACGGCCAGCTGGCATTGGTGTAAACGTTCTGCACGTCGTCCAGATCTTCCAGCATATCGATCATCTTCTGCACGGTTTCAGCGGTATCCGCATCCATCTCCGCTTCCGTGGAGGGATGCATGGTGACTTCCGCATCGGCAAACTCCAGGCCGGCCTCGCGCAGGGCGTCAACCACATCACCGAACTGCTTGTCCGGCGTAGTAATCACCAGGAAGCTGCCATCGTCGTTTTCTTCCACGTCCTCGGCACCGGCTTCCAGGGCCACTTCCATGAGCTTTTCTTCGTCCACGCCGGGCTCGAAGAAGATCTCGCCACGCTTGGTGAACAGGAAGGCCACGGAACCGCTGGTGCCCAGATTACCGGCAAACTTGGAGAATGCATGGCGCACCTCGGCGACGGTACGGTTGACGTTGTCGGTCATGGTTTCCACCAGCACCGCCACGCCTCCCTTGCCGTAGCCTTCGTAGGTGATCTCTTCCATGTTGGCATCGTCATCACCACCGGCGCCGCGCTTGATGGCCCGGTCGATGGTGTCGCGGGTCATGTTCTGACCCAGGGCCTTGTCTACCGCCGCCCGCAGGCGCGGGTTGTCCGCCGTTTCACCGCCGCCCATTCTGGCCGCCACGGTGATTTCACGAATCAGTTTGGTAAAGATCTTGCCGCGCTTGGCATCCTGGGCCGCCTTGCGGTGCTTGATATTGGCCCATTTACTGTGTCCTGCCATGGTGTCTCCCGTAATTGCTACGAACAGACCGGCGCGGCCGGGCCGCGCCGCCGGTTGTTATCGAATCAACTGTCTTCTTTTCGTACCTGCACACCCACTTCACGCAGCTGCTTGCTGTCCACCGGTGACGGCGCATTGGTCATCATGCAGGAGGCGGTCTGGGTTTTCGGGAAAGCGATCACGTCACGAATGGAGTCACAGCCGGTCATCAGCATGACCATGCGATCCAGACCGAAAGCCAGACCACCGTGGGGCGGTGCACCGTATTTGAGACCGTCGAGCAGGAAGCCGAACTTTTCGTCCGCCTCTTCATCGGAAATACCCAGGGCCTCGAACACGGTACGCTGCATGGCCGGGTTGTGGATACGGATAGAACCCCCACCCAGTTCGGTACCGTTGAGCACCATGTCATAGGCACGGGACAGGGCCCCTTCCGGGTTGCTCTTCAGTTCTTCCGGGCTGCAGCTGGGCATGGTGAAGGGGTGATGCAGGGCGTAGTACTGACCCTCGTCCTCTTCGAACATGGGGAAGTCCACCACCCACAACGGGGCCCAGTCGCCTTCGACCAGGTTCAGGTCGTGGCCCACTTTGACGCGCAGCGCACCCAGCGCTTCGTTGACGATCTTGGCCTTGTCGGCACCGAAGAAGATCAGGTCGCCGGTTTCGGCGCCGGTGCGCTCCAGAATGCCCTGGATGGCCTCTTCGGTGAGGAACTTGAGGATCGGCGATTGCAGCCCTTCAGCACCCGCCGCCAGATCGTTGACCTTGATGTAGGCCAGCCCCTTGGCGCCGTAGATGCTGACGAACTTGGTATAGCCGTCGATGTCCTTGCGGGACAGGCTGCACCCTCCCGGGACTTTCATGGCCGCCACACGCCCTTTCGGATCGTTGGCCGGGCCGGAGAACACCTTGAAGTCCACACCGGCCAGCAGATCGGCGATGTCGATCAGCTCCAGCGGGATACGCAGGTCCGGCTTGTCGGAACCAAAACGCTGCATGGCTTCAGAGAACGGCATGCGCGGGAAGTCCGGCAGCTCCACATCCAGCAGCTCCTTGAACACCGAGCGCACCATGCGTTCGGTGATGCCCATGATGTCCTCTTCCTCCACAAAGGAAGCTTCCAGGTCAATCTGGGTGAACTCCGGCTGACGATCGGCGCGCAGGTCCTCATCACGGAAGCACTTGGCAATCTGGTAGTAGCGGTCGAAGCCCGCCACCATCAGCAGCTGCTTGAACAGCTGCGGAGACTGCGGCAAGGCGAAGAAGCTACCGGGATGGGTACGGCTGGGCACCAGGTAATCCCGGGCACCTTCCGGGGTGGCCCGGGTCAGGATCGGGGTTTCCACATCCATGAAGCCTTCGCCTTCCAGGAAGGCGCGGACCACGTGGGTCAGCCGCGAACGGAACTGGAAGTTACGCAGCACTTCGGGACGACGCAGATCCATATAGCGATACTTGAGGCGCACTTCTTCGCCAGCGGCGGAATGGGCATCCAGCTCGAACGGCGGCGTTTGCGCCTCGTTGAGAATGGTCAGTTCCTTGCCCAGCACTTCGATATCGCCGGTGTCCATCTTGCTGTTGCGCACCGCTTCATCGCGCATACGCACCAGACCGGTCAGGCGCACCACGTATTCGCTGCGAACCTTGTCGGCCAGCGCGAAGGCTTCCACGGTGTCCGGATCGAACACCACCTGCACCAGACCATTACGGTCACGCAGGTCGAGGAAAATCACCCCACCGTGGTCACGGCGGCGACTGACCCAACCGCAAAGCTCAACTGTTTCTCCATCGTGGGAGGCTCGCAAATCACCGCAATAATGGCTTCGCATGCTTAACTTCCGCTTGTATTTCTGAGGGCGCTACCCGGGGCCAACCGCATCTGTCGGCAGTACCAGTCCCCGGGTCGCTGAAAAAGGCGCCACAGTATAGCGATTCCACCGCCTGCGAGCCATGCCGGGGGGCGATTCCCTGCCAAACAGGCCACATCCGCCCCATTTTTGTTGAAAGTCCGTAAAAAATAGTGGTTTCACGGCTTGTGCAGTGAAAATTCATGGCATATAACAGATGCGAACCAATTCAGTGGCCCTCTGAGTTTGCGCAGTCCAGGGGCGTACCTGACAGGGAAGCAAGACCGGTTCCCCGCCGATCGGCGGAGACACACATTCTCAGGAAGACACAAAACAAGGGGTAAGTAATCCATGGCTGCAAAGAAAAAGACAGCTGCCAAAGCCACCAGCGCTACTGCGGCTCGCAAGGTTAAAACCATCACCGAACCGATGAACAAGACCCAGATCGTTAACCAGATCAGCGATACCACCGGCCTGACCAAGAAAGACGTCAACGCCGTATTCGATGAGCTGGCCGACATCATGGAAGGTCATCTGAAGAAACGCGGTGCTGGCCAGTTCACCCTGCCGGGCCTGATGAAAATCGTCACCCAGAAAAAACCCGCCACCAAGGCACGCAAGGGCATCAACCCGTTCACCGGCGAAGAAACCACGTTCGCCGCCAAGCCGGCCCGCACCATGGTAAAAGTGCGTCCGCTGAAAAAGCTCAAGGACATGGCATCCTGATGCCGCTTGCCACCGCCGGGCTCCGGCCCGGCGGTTGACCTTCTCTTTTCCCTCCTCTGGCCCCTGGCCACCCCAGCCTCTATAATCCGCGCCCACTGATATCACGCTGACTGACCCTGGTTGTTTTCTGGCCAACCGCAGCCACTCCGAGGCGCCAGCATTCAGCCCCTGCACAACACTAGGAGCGCGCCCATGGCAGAGCGTAAGGACAAAAAGAAGGTAATCGGCGAGCCGATGACCGACGAACAGATCAAGGTTTTCCTGGATTTCTCCAGTGAGGAAGGGGTCGACGCCGACTTCCACGTGCTCGAGAAAGCCTACCGGGCCCTGCGGGCCGAAGATTTCGAGCGCTTCATCGGGTTCTTTCAGGAAAACGGCCGGGATATCAACGCCCGTGACCCCAAGGGCCGCACCCTGCTGGCCCTGATCGAGAGCCACCCGAAGTGCAGCGACTATGCCCAGCTGCTCCGTGATGCCGGCGGCACCCGCTAGCTGGCTGCCAGGGAGTCTCTGAATAACCCCTTGCGTACCCGGCGAGGTGTTGCCCAGCGGCTCCCTGAGACCTCCCCCGTCGCCTGACTCCTGTCGGGCAGCAACCCTACAGATACATTTCCCAAGGGAAATAGATACCCTCAGAAACTTGTCCACCGCCCAAGCCCATGGCATTGTTAAGCCATTACAAGGGCTATCGGGGCCCGGCGATCATATAGCCTCCAAAACGGGGTATTGGGAAAAGCCTGACAAGGCTTCGCTGACGTTTTTGTTTCCTCTGTCTTCACAGGCAGCGGGCGGCAAGGACTACAGCACGTTGTATTCCCTACCCTGATAAAACACACAACAACAACAAGAGCTGTAACCATCATGACAGCATATCCTCAACGACTCTGGCACTCCCTTTGTCTGATCGCGCTTTGTACATTGAGCTTGCAACTTCATGCGGCGCGGGACGATGACTACGATGATGAAATGGACGAAGTCACCGCGGAAGAACTGCAAATGCAGGAAATCCCCGTGGATGAACGCATCTTCCAGGAAAAATGGAACGACGTCCCCTACAAGAAAAGCTACTTCACCTACACCGACGCGCAAATCCGGGAAAAATGGGATTACCTGATGCGCGGCCTGAAAGTCCCCTACCCCTCTGCGGACTACATGCGCACCCAGTTCAAGAAATACCCCTTTATGTCTGAAGACATCCAGAACTGGGATGGCAAGGATTTCGACGGTCTGGAACGCCGTTACCTGGAAGTGTGGCGAATGTTCTTTGCCGGTGATTTCCAGAAAGCCCGGGAAGAGGGCCTGAAACTGGGCGCCATCGGCAAGATTCCTTCCCTGTTCTCCCAGCTCATGTATGCGATTTACCTGGCGGACCGCCAGAGCACCAAGTACATGATGCTGCAGGACGTGGCGAACCAGGCCCAGGAATATTTCGACGATATGAAGGAAGCTGAGGATGACCCGGAGGTAGCGCCGATCGTGGCCACCGTGAAGCTGGGTTACGCCTACGCCATCGCGCGTATCGCCGAAGAATCTCCGGTCCCCATCGTTGTCGCACGACGCTATATCGGCAAGATCAAGAGCAGCGCCGAGGAAGTGGTGGAAGTTATGCCGGAGCAACCGCTCGCCCATGCTTTCCGCGCAGGCGTGGATGCCGGCATCATGCGCCGGGTCGGCAAGTTCACCGGCCGCATGACCTACGGGGCACGCACCACCACCGTGGAAGAGTCCTTCGCTGAAGCGCTGGAAATGGCTGGCGACATTCCCATCGTCAACTATGAATACGCCAACGCCCTCATTTACATGAACCGCAAGCGCGATCTGAATGAAGCGATCAGCTACCTGGAAAAGGCCATGAAAATCCGTCCGGAATTTTCCATGGATGCCCTGGACGTGATGTATTCCTACAAGCGCCTGCAGGAAGTGCGGTTGTATGCCCTGAACTTCCGCAGCTTCCGCAAGTTTGAAAAGCTGCGCCGCAAGTTCAGCAAGCAGACGGACCGTAATCTGACCAGCATCATCAGCGATCCGCTGACCATGGATATGCTGAACAATCCGGAAAACTACGTGCTGCCCCCACGCGGCTGATGTCACTCTACGAAGATACGCTGTTCCCGGTATTACTGGATTGGGCAACCCGTCCGGTCTACCGGGATCGCGAGCGGATCATCGGCCAGGCCCGGGGACGTGTTCTGGAACTGGGAGTCGGCACCGGCAGCAACTTTCCTTTCTATGGCGATGCGGCCACAGAGATCCACGGCATCGAACCGGCTCAGGCGCTGTTAACGCTGGCGCAGGAAGCGGCCAGCCAGTGTGCGCGGCCGGAGCGGTTTGTGTTGCGCACCGGTGATGCCCAGCAACTTCCCTACCCGGACCACCACTTCGATACCGTGGTCGCCTGCCTGGTATTCTGCACCATCCCGGATCCGGAGCGGGCCGCCGCAGAGGCCTTCCGGGTACTCAAACCCGGCGGCACCCTGCTGGCACTGGAGCATGTACTCAGTGAACGTCGGTGGGTGCAGCGCCTGCAAAAAGGCATGAACCCGGCCTGGAAGCACCTGGCCTGCGGCTGCCAACTCACCCGCGATACCGCCAGCATCTTCCGTGGAGCCGGTTTCCGCCTGCACAAGGCCAGCCACCGCCGCCACCCGAAACTGCCCGCCTTTGCCGGGGAGTTGCTTGACGGGGCGCTGCTGAAACCCAGTTAAAAGTTCAAAATTGAAAGTTCAAAAGCGCGAGACAACGCTTGGTGCGCTGCTATGCCATGCCAGCGCTCAAACCCATGAGCGCGGAGAGTGAGACTCCGGGAGGCGGCACCCCGGAACGCGTTTAAACTTTGAACTTTCAACTCACCCGACGGGACAAACTGCCACACCCACTCGCGGCACTTTCCCTTTACAATAGCCCCATGGATAACCGCCCCCCCCTACTGAACTGGCGACTGCGCCTGATATGGCTGCGCAGTCTGTTGGTGCTGATCATTACCCTTGCCCTGATGGTGCTGCAAAGTCAGGGGCATAGCGGCTATCGCCTGTATGAGCTGGGTTGGCTGGCGGCCTTGCTGCTGCCCAGCCTGATCACGTTGCTGTCACACCGGGTGGGTCGCCAGCGCCACGCTCCGCTGCTAACACTGGAATTGGCCCTGGATACGATCCTGTTTACCGGCCTGATCCAGGGGTTCGGCGGCGCCGGCAACCCGCTGTCATTCTATCTGCTGGTCCCCGCCCTGCTGGCCTCGCTGACCCTGCCACTGAGGAGCGGAATGCTGGTGGCCGCCCTGGCACTGGGCGGCTATATGGTGTCCATGAGCTGGTATCAGATGCCGGCCATGGACAGCCCCCTTCATGCTCTCAGCCACCAACTCAGCGGTTTGCATGGGGTCGGCATGGCCGCGGTTTTTATCGCCCTGCTGGTCATGCTGACCTTGCTGGGACAGGTGATCCAGCGCCTGATGCGCCAACAGCAACGCCAGCAGGAGCAGGCCATTGACCTGGCCGGTCGCCGCGAGCACATGTACCAGATCGCCGCCACCCTGGCTGACCAGGCCCATGAGCTGAATACCCCGCTGGGGACGCTGGTAATGCTGGCAGACAATCTGTTGCATTCGCCACAACTGCCCGGCGCGCTTCGTGATGAAGTGACACAGATGGAACAACTGGCAAGAAACGTGGCCCGACGCCTGAAACAGGGCGACGACACACCGCTACCGGAATCCCTGCCTTTCAGTGAGCTGTTGACCAGGCTGCAACAACACCTTCGGCATCTGGCACCGACCCTCTCTGTGACCCATCAACTGGATACCAACCCCAACGTGGCCAACCCGGAAGGCTGGTTCCGGGTCCTTTGCAACCTGGGTTATAACGCCATGGATGCCGGCGCCTCGCGACTGGCAATCACGCTGCATGACCGGGATCAGAGTTACCGCCTGCAAGTTAGCGATGACGGCCCCGCCCACGCCCCGTCGGAGCGGGAAGGCATGGGGATTGGCCTGACGCTGGTCAGCACCACGCTGGAGCAAATGGGCGCACACCTGGAAATGGAATTGGGACCTCGCTGGACCCAGGCTCGTATCGACTGGCCACGGGAGCTCGCCAGATGACTGTGCGCCAACTCCTGCTGGTTGAAGACGATGAGCCGCTGGCCGAACAGACCGCTCGCGCCCTGGAGCATCGTGGCAATCGTGTGGCCGTGGCCCACAACGCGGAACAGGCCCTCGCCCTGCTTGCCCGCTTGCCAGACCTGGCAGGCGCCATCCTCGACCAGAATCTGGGCAGCGACAACGGCCTGGATCTGATTGTCCCGATCCTCGAACATTTCCCGGACTGCCGTATCATTCTGCTCACTGGCTACGGCAGCATTACCGCGGCGGTGGCGGCAACCCACCGTGGTGCCCGCAACTATCTCACCAAGCCCGCCAGCCCTGCTGACATCCTGCTGGCCCTGGATACCGACCCGGCCAACCCGGCCCTGCCCTTACCCGCCACGCCCCCGTCCCTGCAACGGCTGGAATGGGAGCACATCCAGCGCACCCTGGATGCCCATGATGGCAATATTTCACGGGCCGCCGACGCCCTGGGCATTCATCGCCGTACCCTGCAACGACGACTGAAAAAGCGCCCTACCGCCAGTGACTACCAACGCGACAAGCACTTTCGCGAAGACTGACTGTCACAACTTGCCTTACACTGTTGGGCGAGTGGCAACATACCCAACCGGTGGGACACAGCATCAAATCCACATGCCGCCGGGAAACAGCGCACAGGGATGCAAGACTTGAGGGCACAGCAGCAGACAACCTGGTTCCTAACGCTATTTCTGATGCTGCTCGCCGTACCGGCTTTTGCTGATGACGCCCCGCAACTGCGTATCACTGGCAACGCCAGCGACGCGGTCAACAGCAACATTCGCGCCCTGGTCAATCTGTCCCGCTACCCCTGCGAGCCACCCACGGCCCAGTTCGGCCTGATCCGCCGGCAGATCCTCGCCAATAGCCAGCAAGCCTTGCAGGCCATGGGCTACTACGAGAGCACCTTATCCCTGCAAACCGACCAGCAAGACGGCTGCGCACGCGTCACCCTGGATGTGAATACCGGGCCGGCGGTGATCCTGCAGCGGGCCGACATCCGCATCAGCGGCGATGCCGCCAATGATCCTGCCTTCAATCAGCTGGTGGCCACTGCGCAACTGGCCATCGGCCAGCGACTGCAACATGACCAGTACACCTCCCTGAAAAAAAATCTGCAGCAACAGCTGATCAGTCGTGGCTATGTGCAGGGAAAACTGACCCGCAATCAACTGAGTGTGGACACCCGAAAACGTCAGGCCACCATCGCATTGCATATGGACAGCGGCCCCCGCTACGACTTCGGCGCCATCACCCTGACCGGCAGTGAACTGAGGGACAAGCTGGTCGATGCCTACGTGAGCTTTCATGAAGGTGAGCCCTTCGACAGCAAACAGCTGCTGGAGACCCAGCAGGCCTTTCTGGGCGCCGGGTATTTCAGTGCTGTGCGGGTCCAGAAAGGCACCCCGGATGATGACAGCCGGACTATTCCCGTGAGCATCAACCTGACAGACAACAATCGCTGGTCACTGCTCGCCGGCGTCGGCGCCAGCACCGATACCGGACCACGGGTGCGCCTGGGGGTGGAAAATCGCCGGGTGAACCGGGCCGGTCACCGCTTCCGGGCGGAAACGGAAGTCTCTCAGGTGCAGCAAGGGGCCGGTGCCAGCTACCAGATCCCGCTGAAAGATCCGCAACGGGAACGGCTGGATTTCCACACCAGCTATGTCAATGAAGTCACCGACAGCAAAGACAATGAACGCTGGACCACCGGTGCCGACTATATCGTCGAGTTGCAAAATCGCTGGGTCACCACCACGTCACTGACCTACCTGCGCGAGACCTACGAGATCGCCGGGGAAGTGGATCAGGCCGAGCTGATCATTCCCGGCTTCCAGCTCAGCCGCGTCAAGGCCAACGACCCCATCTATCCGTCTTTCGGCTGGCGGTTGAGCAGCAAAATCCGGTTCGCCAATCGTAACCTGTCTTCCACAGCCTCTTTCCTGCAACTGACCGGCAGTGGCAAGCTGCTTTTCCCGTTGCTTGGTGGGCGCGTACTGATGCGCGGGGACCTGGGCTATACAGAAGTCACGGATGTCCGGGAGCTGCCCGCCTCCATCCGTTTCTTTGCCGGCGGTGACTCCAGCGTGCGCGGTTTCGCCTATGAATCCCTGGGCCCACGGGCCGACAATGGGGATGTGATTGGGGGTCGGCATCTGGCCACCGGCAGCCTGGAGTACGACCATCCGATTACCGAGAAATGGCACCTGGCGGTTTTCAGCGATGGCGGCAATGCCTTCAATAACATCAATGATTTCGAAATCCGCCGCAGCGCCGGGTTCGGCATCCGCTGGCGCTCCCCGCTGGGACCAATCCGGCTGGACCTGGCCCGGGCCGTGGATGAACACCGCGACTGGCGCGTGCACCTGAGCATGGGGCCGGACCTGTGATAAAGCGAACCCTCAAGCGTTTCAGTGTCGGCCTGCTCGGGGTGCTGTTCAGTCTGATCCTGATGGTGGTACTGACCACCTGGCTGCTGCTTGGCACGGCCACCGGCAACCGCTGGTTGCTGGGTCAGGTCAGCGAGTGGATCCCCGGGGATCTGCAGGTGGAAGACTGGCAGGGCAGTCTGCTGGACCGGGTCACGGTCACCGGTGTGCGCTATCAGCTGGACGGGGTGTCGGTGACTCTGGATCGTCTCGAGGCGGAGCTGGTACCCGCTTCCCTCACCCGCGGTTGGCTGGAATTCACCACCTTATCCCTGGGCGATCTCCGCCTGTCACTGCCCCCGGATCCGAAAACAGAGGACACCGCCACGGCCGGTTTGCCTGACAGCCTGGCACTCCCCCTTGGGGTACGCATCGACACCCTGACCCTGGCCTCACTTCGCCTCAACGACACCCAGCTGGTCAGTGGGCTGGATGCCCGACAGCTGGCTGCCTGGCGTCGCTTTCAACTGGCCAGCCTGACCACCCGCACGGTGGCCGATATCAGCGTGGAAGCCACCGCCCAGGGCAGTCTTGCCGCCCCCATGGAGATTCAGGGGCAAGCCCGTTGGCAGATGCCCCTGGCCGAGAACGAAACCCTCAACGCGCAGAAAGCAGCGGGCCAGCTCAATATCCGCGGATCGCTCTCGACCTTGATATTGGATCATGAACTGAGCGCCCCGGTGCAAATTCACAGCCAGGGCGAATGGCAACTCGCGGACCCGGAACGGCCCCTGGCCCTGGAACACCAGTGGCCGGCACAGCCGTTGCCACTGGTGTTGCCGCAACCACTGTCCGTGGGCGACGGCAGGCTGACCACCCGGGGGCCACTGGCAACGCTGCAAATAGCAGGCGAGAGTCGCCTGACCAGTGGCGACAAGACGGTGCATCTGTCACTGAACAGCCAGCTCACCCACGGTGGCCTGGCACTGCAGCAGCTGCAGCTTGATGACGGCGAGCAACAACTGGCAGGACGCGGTGAGCTGCAGTTCAGCCCCTTGAGCTGGGACCTGGAGCTGGAGGGCAAACTGGATACCGGCCTGCTGCATCCGCACTTCCCGGGCCAGCTCAATGTGAAAGGCAACAGCCAGGGCACCCATGCAGACGGGCAATGGCAGTTGTCACCCAGCCGGCTAGAACTGGCAGGCCGGGTTCGCCAGCAGCCTCTGACCGCCACGACCACCGTGGCAAGCCATCAGCAAGGCCTGCAACTGGACAGCAACATCCGCTGGGGTGACAACCGGCTCACCGGCCGCGGCGCCATCCTGCCCGACTGGTCCCTGGACACCACCCTGGCCCTGCCGCGGCTGGACCAGCTCTACCCGGATATTCAGGGCCAGCTCAGCGGTCAGGTGCAAATCCGTGGTCCCATGGCCTCACCCCATCTGACCGGCAATCTGACCGGCCAGCAACTGGGCTGGCAGGATTGGTCGCTGGCCTCCCTGCAAACCCGGTTCCGCGCACTCGGCCCGGGCGCGCAGACCATGATGCTTGAGCTGAACACCGAGACGTTGCAGCAGGGCAACAGCGAACAACTGGCCACCGCACAGCTCAGCCTCAACGGCACCCTGGCCGACCATCGTGCCACGGCCCGTTTCCGTCGTGACGATGTCCGCCTGGAGACAGGCCTGCAAGGCAGCCTGGTCTCCCTCCATAACGCGCCCCGCTGGGAGGGTTCGCTGTCCGATACCAGCCTGGTACACGCGCAACTGGGGCGCTGGCAGCAAAGCCGGGACACGTCGCTGGTGCTGTCCGCCACAGAGCAGTCCCTGAGCGCTTTCTGTCTTGAGCAAGCGCCGAGCCAACTCTGCCTGGAAGGCAAACGGGACGACGCCAACCAGGTCCACGTCCGCGCCTCCGTCGACGCCCTGCCGCTGGCGCTGGCCGGCGCCTTGCTGGGACCGGACTTTACCGTGCAGGGCAACCTGAACGGCGACGCCTCCCTGCAAGGCCCGCTGGAAAACCCGGCTGGGCAGTTTCAGCTGCAAACCGACAATGCCCGCCTGGCCGTGCGCACCCCGGACACTCCCCAGGAGCTGGTTATCGAGCAGCTCTCCATGAAAGGACAGCTGCAAGACCAGCGGCTGACCAGCGAATTGACCCTGGTCTCCGACCTGGCCAGCGCCAACGCCTCCCTGGAGCATGGCCTGGACGCCAACGGCCCCCTGAGCGGCCAGGTAGCCTTCCAGCTCACCAGTCTGTCACCGCTGGCGCTGCTTACCACCGACCTGCGCGAAATCAGCGGTCAGGTCCGTGGCGATTTCGCCCTGGCAGGCACCCTTCGACAACCATTGATGGACGGCAACATCCGTCTGCATAACGGCAGCGCCCTGGTCCCCGCCCTCGGCGTCGCCGTCACCAACCTGCAGATGGATGTGCAGGGCTCGCCCCGGGGACAACTGGATGTGAACGGGTCGGCAACTCTGGGCGAAGGCACCCTGACCCTGACCGGCACACTGGATCCCAGGGAGTGGCCAGCCACGGTGAACCTGTCATTGGATGGCCAACGGTTGCGGGTGGCGGACAGACCCGATGCCCGCGTGCTGCTCAATCCGAGCCTGACCCTCAAGGGCGACCTGGATGAGTTGCAGCTGGGCGGCAAACTGACCATCCCGGAGGCGGAAATCCAGCCCACGGAGCTTCCCGAGGGCGCGGTTACCGTCAGTCAGGATCAGGTCCTGGTACATCAGGAGGGAGAACAGCAGAGTGGCCTGCCGTTGGGGATTGATGTGATCGTCAACCTGGGTGACAAGGTGCACTTCAAGGGCTTTGGCCTGGACGCCATGCTTGGCGGCACTCTGCAAGTGAACCAGCAACCGCAACAACCCCCTCAACTGAACGGCGAACTGGTAATCCGGGAAGGTCGCTACCGGGCTTACGGCCAGAACCTGGCCATCAGTGACGGTCAACTGATCTTCCAGGGCCCGCCGGACAACCCCGGGCTGGATATCCGAGCCATCCGCAAGATACCCAGTGAGAACGTGGTGGTCGGGGTACAGCTCAGCGGCACCCTGCAGGCACCGGAAGCCAGCCTGTTCTCGGAGCCGGGCATGGAACAAAGCCAGGCCATGTCCTACCTGCTGACCGGCCGACCACTGGAAAGAGGCTCCAAAGGCGACAACAACCGCATCGCCCAGGCGCTGGCACTCTACGGCCTGGAAAAAGGCAGCGGCGTCACGGAAAAACTCGGGGACAAACTGGGCGTGGATGAAATCAGCGTGGGCAGCGACTGGGAAACCGACGACGCCGCCCTGATGCTGGGCAAACAGCTGTCTGACCGCTTGTACCTGACCTATGCGGTGGGACTGTTCGATGCGGTCTCCACCGTGATGTTGCGCTACACCCTGACCCGACAGCTGCACCTGGAAGCCCGCTCGAGCACCCGCGCCAACAGCCTCGATCTGATCTGGGAGAAGGAGTTGCAGTGAGGAGGGCGAGTTGTAGGAGGTCGCTGAGGGCGAAACAAGCCTTGGCGTAGGAGCTAGATCGGCAGCGCATAGGTTCCGGTCACATGGGCCACCATCTCGTCACTGCCTTCGCTGAACAGCTGCACTTCCAGCACGGCGGAACGCCGTCCCAGACGCAGAATCACCGCGTCGGCAATCAGATCCTTCTGTGCCGGGCGGGACAGGAAATTGATATTGAGGTTCTGGGTCACCGCCATTTCCACGCGACCCAGCTCGCCAAGAATCGCCGCATACATGGCCGCATCCGCCAGCCCCATCATGGTGGGGCCGGACAGGGTACCGCCCGGACGAATAGTGGACGGCCGGAACGGACTGCGCACCCGGGCACGTCGTTCGCCCACCGCTTCGACCCGCAGACCTTCCTCAGATGCCGCCGGCAATCCCTGATAGATCACGTCCTGTACTTCTTGTGCATTCAGCATATGACTCGCCATTTAATTCTGGATACGGGGAGGATACGAAAGCCCGTGCAACAATCCCAGCAGCAATCATGATGGCTGGTGACAAGACGTCTTTGCCCCTAAAATAACCGGCTTCAGCAATAACCGGTCAAAGACTGTCTCCTATGCGCACTTCCCAGTACCTGCTTGCCACCGTCAAAGAAACCCCGGCCGATGCCGTTGTCATCAGCCATCAGCTCATGCTGCGTGCCGGCATGGTCCGCAAGCTGGCTTCCGGCCTGTACAACTGGCTGCCCACCGGCCTGCGCGTGCTGCGCAAGGTGGAGCAAATTGTCCGCGAGGAAATGGACCGTGCCGGGGCCCAGGAAGTGCTGATGCCGGTGGTTCAGCCCATGGAGCTGTGGGAAGAGTCCGGCCGGGCACCGGCCTACGGCCCGGAGCTGCTGCGGATTACCGACCGTCACAACAATCCCTTCTGCCTGGGCCCGACCCATGAGGAAGTGATTACCGACCTGGTCCGAAACGAGCTGCACAGCTACAAGCAGCTGCCGGCCAACTTCTACCAGATCCAGACCAAATTCCGGGACGAGATCCGCCCGCGCTTCGGCATCATGCGCTCGCGGGAATTCATCATGAAGGATGCCTACTCCTTCCATGCGGACATGGAATCCCTGGCCGCCACTTATCAGGTCATGCATCAGGCCTACTGCGCCATCTTTGATCGTCTGGGCCTGGACTACCGCCCGGTGGAAGCGGATACCGGTGCCATCGGCGGCGCCGCCAGCCACGAGTTCCACGTGCTGGCCGACTCCGGTGAAGATGATATCGCCTTCTCCGACAGCTCCGATTACGCCGCCAATGTGGAACTGGCGGAAGCCCTGGCCCCCGCCACTGAGCGCCCGGCCCCCGGTGCGGCCATGGAAAAGGTGGATACCCCCAACGCCAAAACCATCGAAGAGCTGGTCGCGCAGTTCGATCTGCCCATGGACAAAACCGTCAAGACCCTGGTGGTGAAGGGGGCGGAGGAAGGCCAGCTGGTCGCCCTGCTGGTTCGGGGTGACCACGAGCTGAACGATATCAAGGCGGAGAAGCTGGACGCCGTGGCCGCGCCCATGGAGTTCGCCAGCGAGGAGGAAATTCGCCAGGCCATCGGCGCCGGCCCTGGCTCCCTGGGTCCGGTGGGTCTGCCGATCCCCATTGTCATCGACCGTAGCGTAGCGGTGATGAGTGACTTTGGTGCCGGCGCCAACGAAGACGGCAAGCACTACTTCAACATCAACTGGGAACGGGACGTGGCGCTGCCCCAGGTGGCCGACTTGCGCAATGTCGTGGAGGGCGACCCCAGCCCGGACGGCAAGGGCACCCTGACCATCAAGCGTGGCATTGAAGTGGGCCATATCTTCCAGCTGGGCACCAAGTACTCCGAGGCTCTGGGCGCCAAGGTTCTGGATGAAAACGGCAAGTCCGTGGTCATGCCCATGGGCTGCTACGGCATCGGCGTTACCCGGGTGGTGGCTGCCGCCATTGAGCAGAACCATGACGACCGCGGCATTATCTGGCCGGCGGCCATCGCGCCCTTCCAGGTGGCCCTGGTGCCCGTAAACATCAAGAAGAGCCCCCGCGAGCGGGAACTGGCCGAAAAACTCTACGCCGAGCTGACAGGCGCCGGCATCGAGGTGCTGTTCGATGATCGCGAGAAAGAACGCCTGGGCGTGAAACTGGCCGACAGCGAACTGCTGGGCATCCCCCACCGCGTCGTCATCGCCGAACGGGGCATGGACAATGGGGTGCTCGAATATAAAGGGCGAGGGGATGCGGAGAATACCGAGGTGGCCATGGATGAAGTTCTAGCATTCCTGAAAGGGAAGCTGGGCTGAGTTAACAGTTAATAGTGAACAGTTAACAGCGACGCGCGCCAGCGCCTCGTAACTAGAAACGCAAGAGGCCGCGCCCAAACCATGGGCGCGGCCTCTTTGCTTCCAGAACAGACAACGCTGTTCCGCGCCGCTGTTAACTATTAACTGTTCACTATTAACTAGATTTTGATAGACCGCTTTACCGCCATCACCTGGCTCATGGTGTTATCTCCGTGGGCCGTCAGCTGCCACAACGGCAGGCCGCGATTATCTTTCTCCGACGATTTGGCAATCAAGCCAAGCGCCCGCAGATGGATCTTGATCTGGTTGAACGCATGGGCAGCCAGCACCACGTTGCGCACCGCATGGGCACGGGGGAAGTCCTGCTGCACATCGCCCAGAGCCTTGCGACCGATGAAATCTTCCAGCGCTTTCTGCATCACCGGTTCGGATGCCGGATTGAGCATCAGCGGAGCCACACAGGAAAACGCCTGGTCCCAGCTGATCCGGGTGGTGACCATAGCCAGTTTGCAATCACCGCCTTCATAGACATTACAGGAGTAATCCAGCGCCACCAGATCGCCCCCCCGGGACAGGGTTTTCAGCGGGGGCCGGGCCTGGCTCATGCTGTCTTCGCGCTCCTTTTCCAGCATCTCGATACGGGCTTTGAGGGCCTCGACCTCAGCCCCGCCGCCACCGATGCCGGCCTGGTCTGCGCGCACCCAGCCGTCAGCTCGATGTTCCCGCATCAGATTGGGGATCACCTTGTGAGCCAACTCTGCCAGACCGCTCTCCGTGGTCCAGCGAAAGCAGGCCACTTTCTCTTCCAGCAGGCGCACAAAATCATCCCGGCGCACCTGGCCATCGCGGGTGGGTTCCTGCTGGTCAGCGGGCAACATGGCAGGGTTATCATGGATAAAGGCGACAATGGGTTTGCGCTTGGTGGCGGCAAAGATATATTCGCGGTGCAGCTCACTGAGCCCCATGGGTGAGAGCGTGCCGTAGCGGCCACCTACGATCAGCACGAAATAATCGCTGGTTTCGATCAGTTTCTGGATCACCGGCAACAGGGTATTGCCATCCGCAGCGGAACTGTCCAGACCCGTGGGAATCATGCCGTGCTCGATCAACGGCAACATCAATGCCTGTCGCGCCCCCTGCATATCGGGAAAGGTGGCACTGATAAAGACCTGGTAGCGTTTCGTCGCTGTCACCCTGGGTACCTGTAGCGTCGAGTTCGGCCCTCGCGGGCACTTTTTGGCTGGCTATTAAACCGCCTGTGGGTCCTCATCACAACCCGCAGGACCTGACGGAGCCCCCCGATCGTGGGACATCCCACTGGTTCATGCTAGCCTGAGCACAAACCGCTGCACCGGACAACTCACGGCGCCAGCACTAACAATCAATATCGTAGCGCTTTTTGTAAGCTTACAGGAATGGGACGCCATGCAAACCATAGCCTTTTACAACCTGAAAGGTGGCGTGGGCAAGACCGCCTCGGCCGTGAATGTGGCCTGGCATGCCGCGCGCTGGAAGCACCGTACCCTGCTCTGGGACCTGGACCCCCAGGGCGCCGCCAGCTTCTATCTGGGGGTGGATGACGGCGACGGCTACAAGGCCGGCAATCTGATCAAGGGCAAACAACCCATCGGTCGACTGAAACGGGAAACCCGCTGGAAGAATCTGGATGCCATCCCCGCCGATATTTCCATGCGTAACGCGGATATCAAGCTGATGGAAAACGGCGGCGCCAAGAGTCGCCTGAAGCAGCTGATTGCCCCCCTGGGGGAAAGCTACGAACTGGTCATTCTGGATTGCCCGCCCACCCTGAGCCCGATGGCCGAAAGCATCTTTGCCGCGGTGGATTACCTGTTTGTCCCGGTGATCCCGACCCACCTGTCAGTGCGGGCCTATGAGCAGGTGCTGGACTGGCTGGCCAGCAAGAACGTCAAGAACCTCACCGTGGTGCCTTTTTTCAACATGGTGGACCGCCACCGGGACCTGCATGTGGAAATGCTGGTCAAGCGTCCCAAAAGCATGAAAGGCGGCCTGAAGACCTGGATCCCCTACTCCACCCATGTGGAACAGATGGGCGATCACCGCGCCCCGGTCGGCGAGTTTGCCCCCTACACCCCCTCCGCCCAGGCCTTCCGGGCCATGTGGTTCGAGATTGCAGGAAAGCTGAAACTGTAAAGGCAGTGAACAGTTAACAGTGAATAGTTAACAGCGACGCGGAAAACGAATTGTCTGTGTTGCAACGCAAGAGGCCGCGTCCAAAGTCTGGACGCGGCCTCTTGCGTTAAGGATCATGTCAGCGCTGAACACGCGATGTTAACTATTCACTGTTAACTGTTAACTGCTCTCCCACGGGTTTGCCCGCCGCAGAATCTCATCCAGATCCAGCCCCCGCGGCAGCGTCCCATAGTTTCGATCACCGTGCTCGCCCAGACGGGAGGCGATAAAGGCCTCGGCAACTGCCCCATTGCCGGCGGCCACCAGCTGGCTGGCCTGGAGGGTCAGGGACAGGCGATCGACGATGTCCCGGGCCCGGTATTCGGCCTCATCCATGTCCGAAAATTCCCGCTTGAGCGACGTCACTGCCTGGTCAAGACGGCTATCACTGCCGGCGGTTTTCGCCAGCTCGGCGAACCACACCTCCAGTACCGCTGGGGTCTTGGCCAGGGCCCGTAACATGTCCAGGGCCTGCACGTTGCCGGAGCCTTCCCAGATGGCATTGATGGGCGCCTCGCGATACAGGCGCGCCATAATGAAGTCTTCGGTGACACCGTTCCCCCCCAGGCACTCCATGGCTTCATAGGCATGGAACGGGGTGCGCTTGCAGATCCAGTATTTGCCCGCCGGCAGACCTAACCGCAGCAGCAGTTTCTCATGCTCATTGGCCGGGTCCAGGGTACTGTTATCCAGTGCCTCCCCCATGCGCATGGTAATGGCCAGGGAGCCTTCTACCTCCAGTTGCAAATCCGCCAACACGTTACGCATCAATGGCTGATCAATCAGGGTCTTGCCGAAGGCGGCTCGGCCCATGGCATGGTTCACCGCCTGAGCCACGGCCTGACGCTGACCGGAGGTGGAGCCCACCATGCAATCGAAGCGGGTCATGGCCACCATCTCGATAATGGCCGGTACACCGCGCCCTTCCTCGCCGACCATCCAGCCCAGGGCGCCGCGCAGTTCGATCTCCGAGGAGGCATTGGAGACATTGCCCATCTTGTTCTTCAGGCGCTGCACCTGGATCGGGTTCTTGCTGCCATCCGGACGCCAGCGCGGCACCAGGAAACAGCTCAGGCCGCTGTCGGTTTGGGCCAGTACCAGGAAGGCGTCGCACATGGGGGCAGACGTGAACCACTTGTGGCCCACCAGTTCATAGGCTTCACCGGGGCCTTCCGCTGACACCGGGTAGGCCCGGGTGGTGTTGGCGCGCACATCGGAACCGCCCTGCTTTTCGGTCATGCCCATGCCGATGGTCAGCGCCTGCTTTTCCGTGTGCGGCACATTACGGGGGTCATAGGCATTGTTGAGAATCTTCGGCAGCCATTCCTTTGCCAGCGAGGACGTCAGCTTGATAGAGGGCACCGAGGCAAAGGTCATGGTCAACGGGCAGCCATGGCCCGCCTCCACCTGTCCTTGCAGATAGCTCTGTGCCGCACGGGCCACATGGGCACCCGGCCTGGGATCCGTCCAGGGAGCCGAATGAATCCCGGACTCCAGACCCAGCGTCATCAGGCGATGGTAGGCTTCGTGGTACTTCACGGCGTCCACGCGATAGCCCTGACGGTCGTGGGAGAAGAACTGCGGCTTGTGCTCGTTGGCTAGGAAGCCCCATTCGATCACTTCCGCGCTGCCGGTTTTGGCACCGTGGGCAGACAGGCGGTCTTCTGCCCACCCGGCCCCGTGGCGGCGCACCGCTTCACGCAGGGCAGTGTCATTGTCGTAGGCGTTGTAGTCTTCCAGGGCCCGGGCCTGGTTGAAGACCTCGTGGGTCTGGGCCAGCGGGTCCGGCTTCAGGTTATCGTGCTTGGCGGTCATTGGTGCTCTCCCGAAAAAATCATGCAGTCTGTTGCTGCTCGATAAACTGGGCCTGCGCCGGGGGTACCCCCACGGCTCGCAGACAGAATTGGGTCAGGGATTCCGCCAGCTGGGTTTTGGCCAACGGGTCGGACAATGGGCCCACCAGGGCTTCGGCAATGGCGCCGACCAGCGCCGCCGCGCTGATCGCCGTATCCTGCATGGGCAGCGCCCCCTGGCTAACCCCATCGCTGAGCAACTGCTGATAAAGCGCGGCGTAGCGCTGGCGATAGGTGAGACGCTCCGCGTCCACGGCCGGATCCACCGGCTCGGCGATCAACGACCAGGCCAGCCGCGGTGCCGCCTGGGCACGCCGCACAAAGACCTGCAGCACATGGCAGAGCCGCTCGGAAAAGCTGCCGGGATGCCCCATCGCCTTTGCCACTGCAGCCACTTCACGCTCGGTGGCCACACGAAAGACCTCCGCCGCCAGCACCGCCTTGTTGTCGAAATAGCGATACAGGGTGCCCACGCCTACCCCGGCCTTGGCCGCCAGCGTCTGCATGGTGAGATTGGCAAAGCCGCCCTCGCGGACCAGCTGCTCAGCGCAAACCAGCAGATGGTCACGCTGGGCCGCCTTGCGCGCTTTCACATTGGCGGTTTCCCGGTAAGCCATAATCGGAATCCATATTCATTTCTTAAAAGAAGTGAACCATGATTCCGACTTTCAGGCAAGCGCCGCCTGTCGCGCACCCCAGCTCCCCGCAGGAGCGCCTCTCGAGGCGCGAACCTGAGCCCAGGCGAAGAACCGGCTGCAGATAGCACCAGCGAATCTATTGGCAATTTGCCTGATCGGATGACAAATCCCTCGCCAAAGGCTCGGATTCGCGCCTCAAGAGGCGCTCCTACAGCAGGTTGGTCATCACCCCCAGCGCCGCCATGCCCAGCACCATCCCCCATAACGGTACTGTCTTGCTACGCAGCACCACAAACCCCGCCACCACGATCAACAAATCCCACAGATCATTCACCGCAGAGACGAACACCGGCTGATACAGGGCCGCCAGCAGCAGCCCCACCACCGCCGCATTGATCCCCGCTACTGCCCCGGCCAGGGCCGGACGGGAAGAGAGCCACTGCCACCCTTCCATCAGTCCCAGCACCAATAGAAAGCCCGGCAGGAAAATCGCCAGGGTAGCGATCAGTGCACCCCACCAGGGGCTGGCCGGCAGCAGCACAGCACCCAGATAAGATGCCAGCGAGAACATGGGCCCGGGCACTGCCTGGGCGGCGGCATAACCGGTGAGAAATTGATCCGGAGACATCTGCGGCCCCACCAGTTCCTGCAACAGTGGCAGCACGACATGCCCCCCACCAAACACCAGGGAACCGGCGGCAAAGAAATCATTCCACAGGCCCAACATCCGCCCCGCCGGCAGCAGGGCGACAACCGCAAGCAACGCGAACAGCAGCAACGGCCCACGGCGCCACACCGGTTTACCCGGTGCCGCCACGCCCTGATCCGGTCGCAGCCAGTGCCAGCCAATGGCGGCAGCAACCAGCAAGGCCAGCATCTGCCCGAGCAACGCCGGCCACAGCACCAACAGCACAGCCACCAAGGCGGCGATGGAGCGGGTCAGGCCGTTGGCACAGAAACGCTGGCCCATATTCCACACCGCATCGGCCACCACGATCACCGCCAGCCACTTCAGCCCGGTGATTGCCCCACCCTGCAGCCAGTCCGGCAAAGAGGCGGCGTAGATCCCCAACAGCGCCATCAACAGAAAAGACGGCAGGGTAAAGGCAACAAACGCTGCAAAGGCCCCGAAGATCCCCCCGCGCACCCGGCCGATGGCAAAGCCCAACTGACTGGACGCCGGCCCGGGCAGAAACTGTGTCAGCGCCAGCAGGCGAGCGAACTCCGCCTCATCCAGCCACTGCAATTCCTCCACGAAGCGACGGTGAAAATACCCCACGTGGGCCGCCGGCCCGCCAAAGCTGATCAGCCCCAGCAACAGAAACTGACGAAAGATATCGCGCATCACTGACAAGTATTCCCGCTGAAATTTCACCAGAACCTAGCACAGTTTGCTGATGGGCGGATGTCAGTGCCGGTCAGCGGCAGGTATACTCGCCCCATGCAATCCGATGCCCACTCCGTTCTCCAGCATGTCTTTGGCTATCACCAGTTCCGTGGTGAGCAACAGACCATTATCGATAGCCTGATCCAGGGCGACGATGCGCTTGTGTTGATGCCCACTGGCGGCGGCAAATCCCTGTGCTACCAGATTCCGGCGCTGGTACGCCCTGGCACCGGCGTGGTGATCAGCCCGCTGATTGCCCTGATGCAGGATCAGGTGGATGCTCTCAAGGCGCTGGGCGTCAGAGCCGGATTTCTCAATTCCACGCTGAATATGGAGCAGCAGCGCGCCCTGGAAGATGCCCTGCTCAACGGCGAACTGGACATGCTCTACATCGCCCCGGAGCGTCTGATACAGCCTCGCACCCTGTCGCTGTTGCACCAGGCACAGACTGCCCTGTTTGCCATCGACGAAGCCCACTGTGTCTCCCAGTGGGGCCATGATTTCCGCAATGATTATTTGCAACTGTCCCTGCTGCACCGGGAATTTCCCCATGTACCGCGCATCGCCCTGACCGCCACGGCGGATCAACGCACACGAACGGAAATTGCCGAACGGTTGGACCTGACCCAGGCCCGTCACTTCGTCTCCAGTTTTGATCGGCCCAATATCCAGTACCGGATCGAACGTAAGGACGGCGCCCGGAATCAGCTCCTGCGCCTGATTCGTGCCGAGCATGACGGCGATGCCGGGATTGTCTACTGCCTGTCACGCAACAAGGTGGAACGGGTCGCCGAATGGCTGTGCCAGCAGGGCGTCAAGGCTCTGCCTTACCACGCCGGCCTGCCCGCGCAAACCCGCGAAAACCACCAGCAACGGTTCCTGCGCGAGGATGGGCTGGTGATGGTGGCCACCATTGCCTTCGGCATGGGGATCGACAAACCGGATGTGCGCTTCGTGGCCCACCTGGACCTGCCAAAAAGCATCGAATCCTATTACCAGGAAACCGGTCGTGCCGGTCGTGATGGGGAGCCCGCCACTGCCTGGATGGCCTATGGCCTGGAAGATGCCATCAAACTCAAGCAGATGCTGGCCCAGAGCAGCGGCAACGAGCAGCATAAACGCAACGAACATCAGCGCCTGGAATCCATGCTGGGGTTGTGCGAGATCACCCAGTGCCGTCGTCAGGCCCTGTTGCATTATTTCGGTGAGACCCTGGAGCAGCCCTGTGGAAACTGCGATACCTGCCTGAACCCGCCGCAGACCTTCGATGCCAGCGAGGCCGCCCAGAAAGCGCTGAGCTGCGTATACCGCACCGGCCAACGCTTTGGCGCCAATCACCTGATCGACGTGCTCACCGGCAACCGCTCCGACAAGGTGGCCAGCGCCGGCCACGACCATGTCTCCACCTGGAACATCGGTAATGAGTTCAGCGCCAGCCAGTGGAGAAGCATTTACCGGCAACTGGTGGCCCGTGGCCTGCTGACCGTGGACATGAACGGCTTTGGCGCGCTGCAACTCACCGAAGCCTGTCGCCCCTACCTGCGCGGCGAACAGCCCCTTCACCTGCGCAAGGAAATGGCCAAGGCCAGGAAAGCCTCCACCCGCCGCGCGCACGCCAATATCGCTGACGCCGACCGCACCCTCTGGGAAGCCCTGCGCGCCTGCCGTAAACGGCTGGCGGATGAAGAAGGCGTGCCACCTTATGTGGTCTTCCACGACGCCACACTGATGGACATGCTCGCCATTCGCCCTCGCAATCGAATGGAAATGGCCGCCGTCAGCGGCGTCGGCGACCGCAAGCTGGAACGCTACGGGGATGCGTTTCTGGCCATCCTCAACGGGAAGGATGATGCCGCCGGTGTCGCCGAGCCCGTCGGCCCGGATCGAAACGAGATTCTCGCTCTGGCCCAGGCAAACATGAGCCCGGCCGCCATCGCCCGCCAGCAGAATCTGAACGAGCAAACCGTGTACCGGGAGCTGGCACAGCTGGTTACCACCCATCAGCTCAGCCTGGAGCAGGCGCTGGGGATCAGCGAAACCGAGATCGGCATCATCCAGGATGCGCTGCTCAGCCAACCCAACCTGGCCGAGGACACCTTCAGCTACCGACAGTTGAAAGACCTGCTGGCCGACGACTGGCCCACCGGGGTCCTGCACTGCGTCCGTCAGGCCATCCTTGCCACGGCATAAAAGCGCCTGTACCGCCCATCCGCCTTCAGTCTTCCACCGGAAGCCGTTTGAATGAACGGGAGAACTGCAGGATCAGAAAGTTGATCAGTGACAGCACCAGGGCGATTTCATAGCGGCTGTAAGCCACCGAAATGCCAATGGCCCCGGTATTCCACAAACTGGCCGCCGTGGCAGTGCCACTGACACTGGCTCCATCCTTGAGAATCGCCCCGCCGCCGATAAAGCCCATGCCGGTAATAATCCCGTACATCACCCGGGCTTCTGCATCAGAGCCGCTATAGACCTGCATCCCCACCAGCATGTAACCGCAGGCGGCAATGGATACCAGCGGGAAGGTCCGCAGGCCCGCACCCCGGGCGCGCTGCTCCCGATTCCAGGCCACCGGTAACGCCAACACAAAGGCAATCCCCAGTTGGTACAGGTGGGTAACGACCTGGTTCCAGTCCAACTCCTGCATACGCACTCTCCTTAGCCAGCATTGCCGTGACAAAGGCCCGGGCTACGCCAAATTTTGCAGCACGCTTTGTCACTCTCTGTAAGCAAAAGCTTACACCCAGACAACAGAGCCATGGCCATAGCCACGCTACTCTTGATCCTGTTCAAAAAAGATACTGTGGGGACAAACCATGGAACAAGACGTGCAGCTGGATCTGGAATGGGTGCCTGACGCCCTGGCAGGGGTTTTTGAGGATGCCCACGCGGATCATTGCGGCCAATGGGAATCCATTGACGCGGAAAGCACCGCCGCCCACGCGGCCTGAGAGAGCCCAGCCATCCCGCATCCTCGCCCGACCTGCGGCGCTTTAACCTGACCCGCGTCCGGGGGAGAATACTCCCATGGATGTGATATGGATCAGTCATCGCGGCCTGCACCAACGCCATGGAGAGAACAGCCTGCATGCGTTCGAGGCCGCCGCCGAAGCCGGTTTCCACACCTTGGAAACCGACCTGCGCACCACCCATGATGGCCAGATCGTCCTCCATCATGATGCCTCCCTGATTCGCACCACCGGCAGTCACGCCGTTATCGAAGACATGGACAGGGACCAATGCCTACGCCATCGACTCCATGATGGCCAGCCGTTGCTTACCTTCGAGCATTTCGCCCATACCTTTACCGACCAGCGCTGGATTCTCGACATCAAACCGGAGAGCGCGGCACGCACCCTGGCAGCGCTGCGCCATTGGGCCGACCAGCAACAGAAAGGCGACTGGCTCTGCCGCCAGGCCCGTTTCCTGCTCTGGCACCCGGAGCACACTCGATTGCTACGCCAGCACTTCCCCGCCGCTATCACCATGGCGCCGCAGACAGAATGCCGCCGAGCCGGCCTGTCGCTGCTGATGGGGCTTCGCCCGCTGGCCGCCATACGCGCCGGTCGCACCTATTCCCTGCCACCGGTGTTTCACGGCCTGCCCCTGTTCCGGCACTCCCTGGTCGATGCCTATCACCGTCTCGGCGGCCGGGTGCTGGCGTTCCTGCCGGAGGGACGGGAGCAGCAGCGCCAGGCGCTGCGCTCCGGGGTCGACGAAATCCTCAGTAATACCGCGCCGATACGCTAGCGAGCCTGGGAATGAGGCACCGTCGGGCACCGGACCGCCGGGCTCGTGTTCCGCCCCGGGATGCGGTAGGCTTGCCGCCCCTTCTTATGTCAGACCCAATTACATGCCTTTTACTTCCCTTGGACTGGGGGATGACCTGTTGGCCGCTGTTGCCGATCAGGGTTATCACACCCCGTCACCGATCCAGGCCCAGGCCATCCCTGCCGTACTCAGCGGCCGTGATGTGATGGCTGCTGCCCAGACCGGCACCGGCAAGACGGCTGGTTTTACCCTGCCCCTGCTGGAGCGCCTGCGCGCCGGCCAGCCCGCCAGCCATAACCAGGTACGCGCCCTGGTACTGACCCCAACCCGGGAGCTGGCCGCCCAGGTCGCCGACAGTGTGGCCACCTACGGCAAGCATCTGCCCCTCACCTCCACCGTGGTCTTCGGCGGTGTGAAGGTGAATCCACAGATGCAGCGGCTGCGCGGCGGCGCGGATATCCTGGTGGCGACACCCGGTCGTCTGCTGGATCTGTATCAGCAGAACGCGGTGAAATTCGACCGCCTGGAAATCCTGGTGCTGGACGAAGCGGATCGCATGCTCGACATGGGCTTTATCCATGACATCCGCAAGATTCTATCCAAGCTGCCCCCCAAACGGCAGAACCTGATGTTTTCGGCCACCTTCTCACCGGAAATCCGCGCCCTGGCCAAGGGCCTGGTGAACAGCCCGGTGGAAATCGATGTGAGCCCGCGCAACACCACCACCGAGCTGGTTACCCAGTGGATTGCCCCGGTGGACAAACAGCGCAAGGCCGCCCTGCTTACCCACCTGATCCAGGACAACAACTGGTACCAGGTACTGGTCTTCAGTCGTACCAAGCACGGCGCCAACAAGCTGGCCAAACAACTGGAAAGCAACGGCATCGAAGCCGCGGCCATCCACGGTAACAAGAGCCAGAATGCCCGTACCCGTGCCCTGGCAGACTTCAAGAACGGCAAGATCCGCGCCCTGGTGGCCACCGACATTGCGGCCCGGGGTCTGGATATCGAGCAGCTGCCCCAGGTGGTCAACGTGGACCTGCCCAATGTGCCGGAAGACTACGTGCATCGCATCGGGCGCACCGGCCGTGCCGGCGCCACCGGCCAGGCCATCTCCCTGGTCAGCGCCGATGAGGCCCAACAGCTGAAAGATATCGAACGGCTGACCCAGCAACAGCTGGAGCGCAAAATCGTGGCCGGCTTTGAGCCCGGCGAACCGCTACCGGCAGCGGGGGCGCTACAGCCACCCAAGCGCAAACGCCCGAAGAAAGCGAAACCGGCCCACTCCCGTCCGGACAATGGCGGCGGTAACGGCCAGGCTCGCAAAGGCAATGGCGGAGGCGGCAATGGCCAGAACCGCCAGGCACGGCCTGCCAACAACAGCCGCCCCGGTGGCAACAGCCAGCGACGGCGTCGCCCGGCAGGCAACCGCCGGCCGCAAGCCCAGTCCTGAACGAAAAAAGGCGCCTGAGAGGCGCCTTTTTTCTGACTCTAACATCGCTTACCGCTGCCGCAGCAACCCCTGGTAGTGAGCCATATAACCTTTCAGCTCGTCATCGCTCAGGTCCTTGAGCACCTTGTTGTTGACCGCATGCACCGCCTTGCGGCTACCGTCGATACCCACGTTCAAGGCCTTCTGGGTCACAAAACCGATTTTCACTTCCTTGGTGTTGGCGACAAAGACTTCATCGATGATCTTGTCCGACATGGCGCTCATCACCCGGGTGACCAGAGCCACGTCTTCGGTGCCCTTGCCTGCCGCACACAGCTCGGTGGCCTTGCGGAAATCAGCGGCGAAGCTGTCTTCCACCGGGAAAGCGATACTGGCGTGATTATCGTTGTCGTCGCCAGCCTGCCAGTACATGGCCTTCACGTTCTTCACCACCGGGGCGAATTCCGCGTTGGACACCTTCTTGAAAATCTGGCGGGTGAGCATGCTGGACGCCTTGCCGGCGGTGGACACGGCAAAATCGATCACCTTTTTCTGGCCCCCTGACAGCTCGGTCATATTGGCCGGCTCCACCAGAAACAGGCTGAGAATCCGGTCGGTGAGATGGTCCACCATGTGAATGAATTTCTCGGCACTGTCTTTACGATCGTGCTCGACGGCATGAAGGAAGTCTTCGGTGCTGTTGACCAGCGCCGGGTTAGCGGGAATCGCCACCACGTTCTGCATTGTTATGTCCTTGCCTTGCAAACAGTTGCTGTCACTCAAAAAACTCATGATAGCGGGGCCATGGCCCGAGGGGAAACGCCAATCGGGCCGGAATAACAAAGCTTATACGCAGGAGTATCAACCTGGCGCGTCTGAATCACGCCTTGCAGGCGCAGGCTTTCAGGCCATGCCAAGTCCCCCAGGCGTGATTCAGGAGCCACCGCTGTGGGTAACAGCAGGTTGACGGACCGCCTGTGAGGAAGAGGCAGAGGGTTTGGCACGGCGGATATCTACCTGGGGAGAGGTGATCATGGTTCCGTCCATGGCGCAGTCCGGGCCCAGGGTCACCGCATCAAACGTGGCCGAACCGTCCGTGTTGCCCCACACCAGGGTCACCGGCCCGGGCCCACAGATCCCCCCCAGTAACGGCACCCTGACCTTGACCTGCATGTCATCCACGGTGAGGCGCCCCGGGTGCTCTACCTGGCCCTGCCAGGGCAGCGCCAGCGCCTTGATGCTTTTGCACAACGGGTTGATGCCACCGAAGATGACCTCGGTCACCCGGATCGCCCCCTGCTCACTGACATGGCCGTTAAACGTGGTATGGCAACTGACCGGGATGGCACCTTTCTTCATGGCCAGTTTACCGCTGGCGGAAAACGCCCCCGCCGGCGCCACCGTCACCTCTGCGCTGGTGACCCCGACAAACGCCAAGGCCATAACGGCCCCGGCAATGATGTTCCTTATCATTATTGTTATTCCCTGCCGATATGTTCACCGGCATGGTGGCACGAGGCAGTAATACGTCCCAAGCCAGTCGGACGCAAAACCACGACCGCTCGGCAGTTTTTCTTGCCAACCTCTACGCCAGGCTACACCAGTTGGTAGCCGATACTCCCCAGTACCGCCAGCACCACGGCCCACTTGGCGGTCACATAGAACGTCTTGTTTTTCCGCTTTACAGACTTCAGGAAGCCCTTGTAGGCCAGCACCCCTTTGCCCAGCTTGTTACCCACCCCGGTATGGCTGCTATCCAGGTTGTCGATAAAGAACAGGCGATTGAAGAACCAGCCGAAGTACCAGTACACCTTCTGTACCCACTTCCACTTCATGGGCCGGTCCACATCCGTCATCAGAATGATCCGCGGGGTCTCGGTGCGGTTCCAGGCGGAATGGATATAGGTTTCATCGAAGATGATGCTGTCGCCATCGCGCCAGATATAGTCGTCCTCGTTCACCGTCAGGCCACAGCCCTCATCGTTGGGAGTGCTCAGCCCCATGGAATAGCGCAGGGTGTAGGCGAACGGATCGTGGTGACGATTAAGCTTCTTGCCCGGCATCAACACGGCAAACAGGGCAATGTTCATGGACGGCAGCTGGTCCAGCAGGGCCATGGTTTTCGGTGCCAGCTCATAGGCGGAAGGCAGCTTGTTGTCATAGACCTTCAGGTAAAAGCTGGTCCAGCGATTGTCCTTGTAGAAACTGCTGGCCGGCAGGTCTTCCTTGGCGGTGATGTTGCCGCCGTGATACAGGGCCAACGCCTCGTCACGGATGGTTTCCCAGTTATCCTCAATCAGCTGCAGCTCAGGAAACCAGGATTTGTCCATGCGGGGCGTGGTGGGCACCTTCGACAATAGATACGCCGGAATATTGAAAGGCACCATGAAGGTGGAAAAATCGGAAAGCTGGCGCTTGAGACCAAACGGCTCCCGGTTACGCATACGGATAAACACAATGCAGCCCACATAGACCAGCAAACAGACCACAATAACGGCCATAACCTGTCCCTTTTCACTCTTGCTAACGGGGTTTCGCCAGTGAACCGCGGCACCCGGAAAATGAATTAGGCGGAATTTTACCTGATCCTGGCCCGCAAAACCGGAGCCACATCGGTAATTTTCCGCCGCTGCTCGGCGCTATCCGTCCTGGGTTACGACAGCGCCGGGGGCATTTCGCACTGGCGAGCGCCTTGCCGGAAACGAAAAAAGCCTCTCGAAAGAGGCTTTTCCCGAAGGGCATTGAGTGCGGAGCACGCAGCCTGTTACTTGTCTGCGTCCAGCGCCTGGTAGTAGTCCATCAGGATCTGGGCCACTTCCGGACGAGAGAACTCCGGCGGCGGGGCAATGCCCTGGCCCAGCATCTCACGCACCTTGGTACCTGACAGCAACACAAAGTCGTCCTTGGTGTGGTCCGGCACATCACGCATCATGACCACACGATCAAGCTTCTTGGAATAGGCGGTGTGGTCCGCCTCGAAGATCTTGATTTCCAGGGCACCGGCCGGCACCTTTTCCTGGAAGATGGTTTGCGCATCGAAAGCGCCGTAATAATCGCCCACGCCTGCATGGTCACGGCCGACGATCAAATGGCTGCAGCCACAGTTCTGGCGGAATACCGCATGCAACACCGCCTCACGGGGGCCGGCGTACAGCATGTCAAACCCGTACCCGGTGATCATCACGGTGTTGGGCGGGAAGTACACTTCCACCATCTTGCGGATTGAGGCATCACGCACGTCAGCCGGAATATCACCCTTCTTCAATTTGCCCAGCAGCATATGAATCAGGATACCGTCGGCGTTCAGCGCCTCCTGGGCCATGCGACACAGTTCTTCATGGGCGCGGTGCATGGGGTTACGGGTCTGGAACGCGACCACATTGCTCCAGCCACGCTCAACGAACTCATTGCGAATGGAAACCGCGGTACGGAAGGTATCGGGGAAATCGTCGGCGAAATAGGAGTAATTGAGGACCTGGATGTCACCGGACACGATAAAGTTGCCGGCGGCCAGGAAATTGGCCACACCCGGGTGCTCCTTGTCATTGGTGGCAAAGACCTGCTCGGCAACGGCTTCCAGTTCGGCGTCGGAGGCTTCCTCGATCGCCGCCACATCCATCACCGCGATCACCGGCTCGCCCTCCACATTGGGGTCGCGCAGGGCAATGCGCTTGGCACCTTCAATGGCGCTGACATCCTTCAGCATGTTGACGATCGGCACCGGCCAGAACAGACCATCGGCAGTGGTCATGTTTTCCGCCACCGACAGCATGTCAGCCTTGTTCATGTAGCCCGTCAGCGGGGTGAAGTAACCGGCACCCATCATCACCGCATTGGCGGCAGCGGCCGAGCTGATCACCACTGAAGGCAGAGATTCCGCTTCCTGCTGCAAGGCAACGCGGGCATCTTCATCAGCAACGTAAAGGGGTTTCAATGCGTCCGCACCATGCGGCTTGACCAAAGCGACCATCTATTCACTCCAAATGCTCAATCAACGGGGTATCCATATCGCGGCGGAGTATAGCAAAGGATCGGCAGCAGGTCGGCCCGGCAAGGGCGGCGGACGTAAAAAAAGCGGCAACGCGCCAGCCCGATCAGTAAAGAGCCATACTCAACAATGACTTGCGTGCCCCGCCCCCCGTCACGGCGTCCCCCAAAAGCTCCCTCCCCCCTTTAAGATCCCCTTACCCTGGAAAAAATGTATATACATTGACTATCTATAAGATAGCCAATAGTCTGTTTGCAAGTCGCTAATATTCCAGCGACGATGCAGCCTGTTTTCCTGTGGTGTGTCTCTGTATGGCAAAAAAAGGCAAGGCCAAGAAGAACAGTCAGCTCATCGTTCGCATCAACGACGAAGAACGTCTGCGCTTTATCGAGCTCTGCGAAGAGCTGGATACCAGCGCCGCGCGTGAAGTCCGCCGGTTTATTCGTGACTTTATCAAGGCCCAGGAGTCGACATCCGGCGAGTAGCCGAGGGCTCGGCCATCACTTGCGAAAATGGAGAGACATCATGTCCAAGAAGAAAAAGCTAAAAAAAGCCATCAAGCAGAGCAAGGCCAAGATCAACAAGCAGGAATCTGTGCTGAAGAAACTGAAGAAAAAGCTCAAGAAGGCGTAAGCCGAGCCACACAAAAAACGGGCCACCAGGGCCCGTTTTTTGTGTGGTCACGTTTCCGTTGAGAGGCTCAGACGATCGGCGGCTCACCTGCCAGGGTCGGGCCCTTTTCGATATCGGAGGTAAACACTTCCAGTGACTGCGCCACTTCGCTGACTTCCTCGAAGCGGGCAATGTGATAGAGCGCTTCCCCTTCATTCACCAGGGGCAAGTTATTACGGCCCACCAGGATGCCGGCAGCCGGCGCGAAGATATTCACATCCTCCCCGCCAAAGGGGCTGGAAATACGACCGATCAGATCCCCCTTCTTGATCCACGCCCCCAGTGCCACCAGCGACAGGAAGACCCCATCCCGTTCTGCACGAACCCAGCTGGATGAGCGGGCAATATAGGGTTCGGTGGGCGCCTTGGTGCGGCGACTACCGGTCATGCCCAGGTGCTGCATGATATTGAGCACCCCTTTCACACCGGCCCGGATACAGGATTCTTCGAAGCGCAATGCCTCACCGGCTTCATAGGTGATCACCGGGATGCCCTGGGCCTCGGCCACTTCCCGCAACGTGCCCTCGCCCAGCACCGAATTGATCACCACCGGCACGCCAAAGGCATTGGCCATGGCAGCGGTATCCTCGTTGGACAGGTCGGCGCGGATCTGCGGCAGGTTGGCCCGGTGAATCGCGCCGGTGTGCAGGTCCACCGCATGGGTGGCTCGGTCCAGCACCTGACTCTTGAATTGCCAGGCCATTCGCGCGCCCAGGCTGCCGGTTTCCGAGCCGGGGAAACAGCGGTTCAGATCACGCCGGTCCGGCAGATAGCGGGTCTTGTGAATGAAACCAAACACGTTCACTACCGGCACTGCCAGCAAGGTGCCATTAAGGCTTTTCAGGGCAGAGTGACGCAGCAGGCGACGGATGATTTCCACGCCATTGAGCTCATCCCCGTGAATGGCCGCGCTGACCATCAGCACCGGGCCGGGTCTGCGTCCATTGATCACATGGATGGGAACATTCAAGGGCGTCTGGGTATAAAGCTGCGCCAGCGGCAATTCCACTTTGGCCCGGGTACCGGGCGCTACCGTCACGCCATCCAGTTCAAAAGGGGTGTTTTTCGGTTCTTTGCTGTTTTTCATTCTGTTTTTCTCTACCTTGCAGACCCAACCACACTAACGGCTCCCCCCGGGACGCCGACCCGAGACTGCGAGCTGCAACCCTCAAGCACGGCTCCTGCGAGGCGTCGGTTCAGCCTGACCCCTTGGTCTGGGTCCGGTAGGGGCGCGCATCCTTTTCGATGAACTTCATGATCATTCCCGCCACATCTTTGCCGGTGGCGGTTTCGATGCCTTCCAGGCCCGGCGAGGAGTTCACTTCCATGACCACGGGGCCGTGGTTGGAACGCAGGATGTCCACCCCGGCCACATTCAGGCCCATGATACGAGCGGCCCGCACGGCCGTGGCGCGCTCTTCCGGGGTAATGCGGATCAGGCTGGCGCTGCCACCACGGTGCAGGTTGGAACGGAACTCGCCGGGCGCGGCCTGACGTTTCATGGCCGCAATCACCTTGCCGCCCACCACGAAACAGCGAATATCGGCGCCGCCGGCTTCCTTGATGTATTCCTGGACCATCACCGACACATTCAGCCCCATGAAGGCCTCGATCACCGATTCCGCCGCCTTGCGGGTTTCCGCCAGCACCACACCAATACCCTGGGTGCCTTCCAGCATCTTGATCACCAGTGGCGCACCGCGAACCATGTTGATCAGATCGGGAATGTCATCCGGAGAGTGGGCAAAACCGGTGATCGGCAGGCCCACGCCCTTGCGCGACAGCAGCTGCAGGGAACGCAGCTTGTCCCGGGACCGGGAAATGGCCACGGATTCATTGACCGGGAAGACGCCCATCATTTCGAACTGGCGCAATACTGCCGTACCGTACTGGGTGATGGAGGCACCGATCCGCGGGATCACCGCATCAAAGCCTTCCAGGACTTCGCCCTTGAAATGAATCTCCGGCTTGTGTGCCACCATGCTCATATAGCAACGCAGGGTATCGATCACATGCATTTCATGACCGGCAGCCTCGCCCGCTTCCACCAGTCGGCGCGTGGAGTACAGTCGCTTGTTTCTCGAAAGAATGGCAATTTTCATGGTTGCTCTTTGTTTCCACCTAATAAAAAAGATGCCGTGGGATCGACAATGATCTCGCCCATGGCGGTGCGTCCCAGCAGCATACGGAATATCATGTTTTCACGGTCGGTCAGAGTGATCTCGATGGGCCAGCGGCGGCCACCCAGTTCAATATCGGTGCAGATCACCGGGCGCTCTTCCTTGTGGCCACCGGAGTCAGTCACCACCCGACGGTCCAGTACCGGCGCTTCACAATGGCTGACCTGGTCCTGCCCCTGAATCGGATGGATAGAAAAACGAACCCATTCCTGTCCATCGCGCATAAAGCTTTCCACTTGAAAAGCATGCAGCGCCGACGTCCGCGCTCCGGTGTCCACCTTGACCTTGATGGCTTCGATGTCCAGTTCGGGCAAGCTTGCCCATTCCCGCCAGCCGACGGTGACTTTGGTTGCCATTGGAGAGCCCATCAGTCCCTTTCCAGCAGTTCGATCTTGTAACCATCCGGGTCTTCCACAAAGGCCAGAATGGTACTGCCATGTTTCATGGGGCCGGGTTCGCGGGTAATGCGCCCACCCCGTTGGCGAATACGTTCACAAGCAGCGTACACGTCGTCCACCGCCAGGGCCACATGGCCATAGCCATCGCCCAGATCGTACTCGTGCTGATCCCAGTTAAAGGTCAACTCCAGCACCGCGCCCCGGGATTCCGGCTGATAGCCCACAAAGACATTGGTGAAGCGGCCTTCCGGGTACTCCTTGCGGCGCAACTCCTTCATGCCCAGCACCTCGGTATAGAAGGCCACGGACCGATCCAGATTGCCCACGCGCAGCATGGTATGCAGGATTCGCATTGCTTACTTCGCTCCTGATATCAGCAAAACTCAGCGGGCACGGAGCCCCAGCTATCTACAGGGCGAATAGTGGTGGCAGAGGGGAGGATTGACAATGAAAAAGTGGGTTTACGGAGGGGAACACTGTAAAACATCCAGGTAATCGCCGCTCATGGCAGACAGTCTGGACGTTATCCCGCCGCAACAACGTTACCGACAACGCGAACCGTGATATCGACAAAGCCACTGCAGGAGTTCCTCTCGATGGACGAATCTGCGCCGAACCGAATCCTGGATCGGCGCTTGGGGCTATTTCCACGCTGATGCGTAGATCGTCCCTCGAGAGGAACGCCTACAGCCGCTTCGTTGTAGACGGGCGGGCATTGCGGTGATCGCGCCGCCAGCGCCGCCCCGACGGGCAACGCGCTATGCATCGCGATTCAGGGCAGGAACAGGCTGCCCTGCGCCTCGACCCATGCCTCCGGCACACTCCCCTCGCGGATGCGTTGCGGATGATCCCCCACGTCCACGCGAGCCACTTCCTGGCCGGTCTGGTAGTTGAACACGGACATCTGGTCAGTCCCGCTCCAGGACACATAGCAGTGATTGCCATCGGCGCTGGTGGTCACCCAGTAGGGTTTCTCGCCAATGCCGGTTTTCAGTTGGTGGGAGAAATCCTCGCGATTTACCAGGGCCACGTAATCACTCATGGTCCCCGCCACACACAGCGTCGAATCATCCGCGCTCATGGCGATGCCATGGTGGGCGGAATCATTCACGTACAGTTCCCGTGGCAGTCCATTGGTCAAATCCGGCAACTCGGCCAGACGCAGCACTTTTTCTTCCTGCATGTCGTACTCGATAAACCCGTGCAGGAACGACAGCTGGAAGTAGAAATAGCGTTCGTCGGCGGTGTGTGCCATGGGCCGCACCGCCGTGCTGAGATTGCCATAACCGGCCTCTGCCAGGTCTTTTTCCAGATCCAGCTGCTTGATGATTTCCAGGCTGTTTGCGTCCACCACCTGGAACACCCGCTCGCCCTTGGTGGCATCCAGCAGGTTCTGCCCCAGCAGCCCGTCGGTCAGATCACCCACCAGCTCATTGTCCAGCGGCGTGTACACGGTACCGATGCTGGCATGGTAAATACGCTCGCCATCCTCGGAATAGATGTTTTCGTGGGGAGAATCCCCGGACGGGAAACGACCCTGCTCCTCACCGGTTTCCACATCCAGAATGTGCACCACGTTGCCGGTGGAGGCGGATACCGCCACCTGGGTGCCATCCGGTGACAGGGCCATATGGTCAGACCGGTAACCGTCCACCTCAAAGCGCCAGGCGATCTCGCCACTGACCACGTCGATGGCCACCACATCCGCGTAGCTGGGCCGGGAAACGATCAGCAGGCGTCCATCCGGGGAGCTGTACATGTCGTCCACATACTGGTGGTTGCCCTCACCGATCAATACCCGGATACCCTGAAAAAACAGCAGATCGAGGGGATTCAGGGCAATCGCTTTTTCCCGTTCCTTCTGGTCCGGAATCCCGCTGATACGACCCAGGCGCTGGTAGCTGGCCGCATCGATTACATCAATCACCCCTTCCCAGTTGTTGCCCACGAAGATCACCGACCGTGGGCCGTCTTCAGTCTCTTCCGGCACCTCCTCAGCCACCTCATCAGGCGTTCCCTCCTGCTGTGGCGCTTCGCGCTGGGCCTCATCGACACCGGTAGAGGCAGGTGTTGCAGAATCACTGCCCCCGCCGCCACAGCCGACCAGTAACGACGCGGTCAGCAGGGTCAGAATCCCCAGATCCTTAACGGAAAAACGGTATTGCCCGATAGTCATGGCAAGCTCCTCGATCAGCCTGTTGTTGTAAGAATGTTGCTGCTCTCAGGCTAATTGAGACTACCGTGCAAATTAAATGCCTTTTCCTTGTCGTTATGTAACCGCCAATCCCCTGCAACAGGCACAAAAAAACCGCCGCAGCCTGCCGGCTGTGGCGGTTTTCCTGGGGGTCAGCTCCGGGACGGGAAACGCCCGGAAGCCTTAACGCAACTTGCGGCCGTTCTTGGCGGCGATACGCAAGCGCAGGGCATTCAGCTTGATGAAGCCTTCCGCATCCTTCTGGTCGTACGCGCCGGCATCGTCTTCGAACGTGGCAATAGACGCGTCGAACAGGCTATCATTGTCTGAACGACGCCCCACCACGGTGGCATTGCCCTTGTACAGTTTCATGCGCACTTCGCCATTCACGTGTTCCTGGGTGGCGTCGATGAGCTTCTGCAGGGCCAGACGCTCCGGGCTCCACCAGTAACCGTTGTAGAGCAGCTCCGCATACTTGGGCATCACGGAGTCCTTCAGGTGCGCGGACTCGCGATCCAGGGTCAGGGACTCGATGGCACGGTGAGCCGGCATCATGATGGTGCCGCCCGGGGTTTCGTAACAGCCACGGGACTTCATGCCCACATAGCGGTTCTCGACGATGTCGAGACGACCGATGCCGTTGTCGCCACCCAGCTTGTTGAGCTTGGCCAGGACCTCGGCAGGGCTCAGACGCTCGCCGTCGATGGCCACGATATCGCCCTTCTCGTAGGTCAGAGTGATGTAGGTAGGCTGGTCCGGCGCCGCTTCCGGGCTCACGCTCCAACGCCACATGTCTTCTTCCGCTTCCCACCAGGGATCTTCCAGGTTGCCGCCCTCGTAGGAGATGTGCAGCAGGTTGGCGTCCATGGAGTACGGGGATTTCTTTTTCTTGCTGGAGAAATCCACCGGGATATTGCGCTCTTCGCAGTACGCCATCAGCTTCTCGCGGGAGTTCAGATCCCACTCCCGCCAGGGCGCAATCACCTGGATGCCCGGGGCCAGGGCATAGGCGCCCAGCTCGAAACGCACCTGATCATTGCCCTTGCCAGTGGCGCCATGGGAAATGGCATCCGCACCGGTTTCTTCGGCAATTTCCACCAGCCGCTTGGCAATCAGCGGGCGAGCGATGGAGGTACCCAGCAGGTACTCACCCTCGTAAATGGTGTTGGCGCGGAACATGGGGAATACGTAGTCGCGCACGAATTCTTCGCGCAGGTCTTCAATGTAGATTTCCTTCACGCCCATGGCTTTTGCCTTGGCGCGGGCCGGCTCCACTTCTTCGCCCTGACCGATATCGGCGGTAAAGGTCACCACCTCGCAGTCATAGGTATCCTGCAGCCATTTGACGATAACCGAGGTATCCAGGCCGCCGGAATAAGCCAGTACCACCTTGTTGATCTTGGACATTGAAAGACTCCGCATGTGAGAGGCCCCGCTATCAGGCGCCCCCCGGTGAATCGAGGCCGCGTATTGTACCCGCCCTGCCCGGCTGGCGTCATCTCTGATCCACTTTCGCGCCTGTTGCCCCTGCGGGCTTTCCGGTAGCATAGCCCCCTCTCGCGGCCGTCGCCGACGGCAAAGCGGGGTTTGTGTGTCTGATGGAGTGATCATGAATGATCAGCACCCCAGCCTGGCGCTGCGGTTTCGGGGCTTTTTGCCGGTAGTGATTGATGTGGAAACCGGGGGCTTCAATGCCCAGACCGACGCGCTGCTGGAAATTGCCGCCGTGCTCATTGATATGGATGCCCAGGGCTATCTGCGCCCCTCCACTCGCATCCAGTTTCATGTGGACCCCTTCCCGGGGGCCAATATCGAACAGGCAGCACTGGATTTCACCGGCATTGACCCGGACAACCCGTTGCGGGGTGCCGTACCCGAGGAAACGGCCCTGAAAGGCGTGTTCGAACCGGTGCGCAAGGCAATCAAACAGCATGGCTGCACCCGCGCGGTGCTGGTGGGGCATAACAGCTTTTTTGATCAGGGCTTTCTGAACTCGGCATCCGAACGTGCCGATATCAAACGCAACCCCTTCCACCCTTTCTCCAGCTTCGATACCGCCGCCCTGGCCGGACTGGTATATGGCCAGACCGTACTGGCCAAGGCCTGCGAAGCCGCCGGCATCCGCTTCAGTCAGCGCGAGGCCCACTCGGCGCTCTACGATGCCACCCGAACCGCGGAGCTGTTCTGCTCCATGGTCAATCGTTTCAAGGACCTGGGCGGCTGGCCACCCCCGCCGCCGAAGGATATGCCGCCGACGCTGGCGAAGCAGCTGGATTAATGCGGCCTGACGTCGGAGGTCAGAGGTCGGACGACAAAAGCGTCTGACGTCAGACATCCGACGTCAGACACACAAAAAAAAGGGGCGCCATTACTGGCGCCCCTTTTTTTTGTGCTGTCTATTACAGCTTGTCTGCATTACCAGACAGGTACTCGGCCACGCCGTCCGGGGAGGCGTTCATGCCGGAATCGCCTTTCTGCCAGCCCGCCGGGCACACTTCGCCGTGCTCTTCGTGGAACTGCAGGGCGTCAACCAGACGAATCAGCTCGTCCATGTTACGACCCAGCGGCAGATCGTTAACGATCTGGCTGCGTACCACGCCGTTCTGGTCGATCAGGAACACGCCACGGAATGCCATGCCACCTTCGGATTCCACGTCGTAGGACTGGGCAATGCCGTGGTTCATGTCAGCGGCCAGGGTGTATTTCACCGGACCGATACCGCCTTCGTTCACCGGGGTGTTACGCCAGGCGTTGTGGGTGAAGTGGCTGTCGATGGACACACCGATTACTTCCACGTTGCGCTCTTTGAACGCGTCCATGCGGTGATCCAGAGCGATCAGCTCGGAGGGGCAGACAAAGGTGAAGTCCAGCGGGTAGAAGAACACCAGACCATACTTGCCCTTGATGGCTTCGGACAGGGTGAATTCGTCAACGATGCTGCCATCGCCCAGTACTGCGGGAACCGTAAAATCAGGTGCAGGTTTACCTACCAGAACGCCCATTGCTTCTCTCCATTATGACTAGATTGACTCTCCGGCACCTCAGGGTGCCGGAACCAACATTGAATCCGAGCAGCGATAGTACAACGGCTACCGTCGCGCTGCATGGCACTATCATGGGGATTATGGCCATGCTTTCAATAGGCAGGCCGGCCAATGTCCGTGAATTCGGCCTCAGCCGTTCAAATTATCGCCGGCTACGGGCCCAGACAAGCGCTCCCGTGAGCGCCAGCACCACCAACACCAGGGCCGCCAGATCCATCAGCCACTGCCCGACCCGCCCGAAAAGACGCCCGGCATGGAGATCCTGCAACAATCGCTGCCAGTTCAATGCCGCCGGCACACTGGCCGCCTGCAAATCGGACAATATTGTCGATGGTACCGGAGTCAAAGGAGCAGGCTGCCAGTCCCCCGAGGGCGCCCCCGCGCTGCCGAGCCTGTCCGGATCAAACTGCAGTAAGCGATTATCTGTCTCCAGGATCAGTGCCCCTGCCGCCACTCCCAGACGGGTAAAGGCTGGCACGCCCTGGGCAGGCCGTAGCCGCTCCACCAGTTGCTCTCCCTGCAACAACAGCAACTCACCGCCACAGCCGGCCATAATAAGCCCCTGCACCGCCACCGCCCCCTGAAACGGCGACGAACAGGCCGCCACAGCACGGCCATCCACAAAGAGTCGCTCTCCGGCCTGGGCGTACCAGTGCCCGTCCACCGGGCTACCATTGATCTGCTCCGGTATCGGCACACCGTAGCTACGTGCCAGGGTGGGCGGCAGCGGCTCACTGGCCCAATCCAGTGACTCCACATGATTGAGCAGAATCCCGGTGACCGACAACACCAGCACCGGCATGGCCACCAGCAGGCCCAGCCAGCGATGCCAGCGACGCCATCCACCTGTGGGTTTGCGTTTTTTCACCGGGTTTCCTCGCGACGGCGAATAATCCGCTTCGATTGTAGGCGCTACGGCAGCGGAGCCAACACCGGGATCATCCCACTGGCTGAGCGAAAGTGTCAGGCCCGCCCCAACGCCGGACACAAAAAAACCCGGCGCGAGGCCGGGTTTTGTCAGACGCGACGACGGTATCAGGCGTTGTCGTCGGCATCCACGGCGGCGCCGTCCACCAGCTCCTTGAGCTGACCGGAACGGTACATGTCCATGATGATGTCGCAGCCGCCGACCAGCTCACCGCCCACCCACAGCTGCGGGTAGGTCGGCCAGTTGGCATATTCCTTCAGGCTCTGGCGGATTTCCGGCGCCTCCAGGATGTTCACATAGGCAAACGGCTTGCCGACAGCGGTCATGGCTTCCACCACCTGGGCGGAAAAACCGCACTGGGGAAACTGTGGGGTGCCCTTCATGTAGAGGATCACCGGGTTCTTTTCGATCTGGTCTTTGATGACCTGGATAACATCCATACTGACTACCTGGCGGTTTGGGGTGTATTAGCTGTGGTTGGCCACCATTCTACCACTGTTGGCCCTGCCCCTCCCAGATGGGGCCGTGGCATTCCCCCTTCAAGGGGCGCCACCAACAGAAAAGGGGGCCGAAGCCCCCTTTTCCTTGCTACAGGCACATTGCTCAGAAGCGCACTTTCATGCCCAGGTAGCCGGTACGCGGCTTGTTGGGACGGGCGCCGGCGGGGTCACGGGAGACGATTTCCTGATCGTCAAACACGTTATCCACCTTGGCATACACTTCCATATCGCTGTTCACGTGGTAAGTAGCCACCACATCCGCAATCACATAATCGCTGGTGCGTTTGAAGGTGGTCACTTCGCCAGGACGGTCGCAGCTATTGTCGATGCACATACCCTCAGTGTGGCTGACAGACATCAGCGCAGACCAGGCCGCCGGCTTTTCCAGGCCGAAGGTCAGGCTGGCCAGATGCTCCGGCAGGTAAGGCAGTACATCGCCATCCAGCACAGACAGATCATCCGCATCCTTGGTGATTTCGCCGTCGGTATAGGTATAGGTCAGACGAACCGGAGCTTGCAGACCGCTGTCACCTTCCCAGACCACGCTATTCAGACCTACTTCCAGACCACGAACCTCGGACTCACCAAAGCTTTGCGTGCCGGAATCGTTGCCATTCGGGCATGGATTAGCGATGGAGCAGTTCTGGATGGTGTTTTCATAATCGCTGTAGAAGGCGATCACATCCGCACTGAAGTTCTCGTTCCAGTAGCGGAAACCGGTTTCGTAGTTAACGCTCTTTTCAGCATCGGTGCCTTTCTTGGAAGAAGCACCCGCCGGAGCAAAGCCCTGATGCACACCGGCCAGAACAGACCAGTTGTCGTTAAGCAGCCAAGTGGCGCCCAGGCCGGCCATCAGTTCTTCGTTACGGTTTTCAGTACGGGCACTGACGGTGTTGCGAGCCGGATCACCCCAGCGCTTGCTCTTGCTTTCCACGTTCTCGTAACGCAGGGAGCCGGTGACAATAAAATCACCGATGTAGGCATGATCGATGATCCAGGCGGACATGGCATCGGCGTTTTCCAGACGGTTATCACCGCCGGTGGGCAGAGTGGAGGTCTGGTACACCAGGCTGCCATTGCGCTGGTCAAAGGTGTCGGTGGGCTGATAGCGATCCACCTCATCCTGATGGTAACGGGCACCGACAATCAGGTCGTTGTCCACGGAACCGGTCTGGAAACGGTGGTTCAATTCAGTCTGCACGCCTTCGGAGACGTATTCACGATTATTGTTCTTGAATACCAGATCATCCGCATCGGCACCGCGCAAGATCGCTTGCTTCGCACCTCCATTGGCGTTGGCGTCGGCCACAAAGCCACCAATGCCTTGCCCTTCGACGCTGGCCAGCTTGTACCAGTTACGGTTGAACTCGTTGCGGTACACCACGGAGTTCAACTGGGTATTCTCGTCAAATACCAGAGTATGACGCAGTGAAACCGCATCCCGGTCGTTGTCCATCTGATCGATGTCGCTCATGCCGTAACGACGGTTGGCATCACGCTCAAAATCACGGTCGGTCAGACCCAGATAGGTTTCGTCGGACACTTCACTGGAATGCTCCAGTTTCAGCTCAAACGCCTGCTGAATATCTGCCGTTTCCGGGGCCTGCCAGCGCAGCTTGGCCACGTAATCACGCTTGTCGAAGCCGCTGTCGCGATTGGAACGGTCGATGTCCTTGAAGCCCATGGTGCGCTGCTGATGGGCTTCCAGCATGAAGCCGAACTGGCCTTCAGTGGCGCCATAGTAGGCATGGGCCCGCTGGGCACCGTCTTCACCGCCTTCCACATTGACCATGCCGGAGGCACGGGCAGGAATCGGGGTGGACAGGAAGTTAATGGCACCGCCCACGGTGAAGGGCCCATAGCGAAGGGTGTCCGGGCCTTTCAGTACTTCAATACCGTAGAAGCGACCGGCGCTGGGGAAGTAATAGGCAGCCGGGGCAGCATAAGGAGCAGGGGCGATCAGCACCCCGTCTTCCATCAGGGAAACCTTGCTGGAACGATCACGACCGGAACCACGGATACCGATGTTCGGACGCAGGCCGTAACCGTCCTCTTCCTGGAAGTAAACGCCGGGCACATCCCGCAGCATGCGATGCACATCGGTGTTTTCTTTTTCTTCCAGGTCTTCGTTGGAGAGCACGTGGGCAGAGCCACTAACGCTAAAGGTGTTCTGACGATCCCCGAGGATCTGTACCGGTTTCAGCTCATTGGCCTGATCGGCAAAAGCCGGAGCAGCCCCGGCGGCCACGGCAGACGCGATGGCACAGCAAAGCAAGCGACGCTGTAAATGCATGTTTGTTCCTTCCCGACGCAAATGACAAAAATGTAAAAATCGTAAGCGCAGAGAAGATACAGCGAAAACGAATCGATATCAATTCACTATCATTCTCATTTACATTCCGTATCGCAATACCCACCCCCACCAGGTGAAGCCACTACCAAACGATCACCGGCGCGAGCGGAAAAGCTGGTTTTCGGCGGCAATAACTCCCCGTTATGACGGTTTTCCCCCACCGCCCCATCCTGTCCCCCTGCCAGTCCCCAGGGTGCGTGACGGCGGCGCTCGGTCAGCAAGGTCACCTGGGCATCGCCCAGGAATTCCAGCTCACGCACCAGACCATCACCGCCTGCAAACTGCCCTTCACCACCACTGCCCCGGCGCAGCTGATAGCGGTGCACCCTGAGCGGATAGTGGGACTCCAGACTCTCGATGGGGGTATTCAGGGTATTGGTCATATGGCTGTGCACCGCCGACAACCCCGGACCACCGGCATGGGCGCCAGTGCCCCCGGCCATGGTCTCGTAGTAATCCCAGCCATCCTCTCCGGCGGCGCCCATGGCCACATTGTTCATGGTCCCCTGGCTGGCAGCGGGAATCGCCTGGGGGGCCGCCTGGGCCAGCGCCCCCAGCACCACATCCACCACCCGGGAGCTGGTTTCCACATTGCCAGCCGCCACTGCCGCCGGACGATTGGCATTGAGCAACGAACCTTGCGGGGCTGACAGGCTGATGGGCCGAAACAGGCCATCGCACGCGGGCACATCATTGTCCATCAGGCAGCGAAAGCAGTAATAAGCGGCGGCGGCGGCCACTGACAGCGGACAATTGATGTTGCCTGCCACCTGGTCAGCGGTGCCGGAGAAATCCAGGCTGGCCTGCTCCCCGGCAATGGTCAGGGTGACGGCAATGACGATGTCCTGCTGACCCTGACCATCGTCATCCATGTAATCCCGGAACCGGTAACAGCCGTCCGGTAACGCTGCGATTCGGGCACGGGCCCGTTTTTCCCCATAGGCGTTGAGGGCATCGAAGGCAGCAACCAGGTCGGGCTGCTGTTCCGCCAGTTCTGCCAGACGCCGAGCCCCCGCCTCACAGGCGCTGGCCTGGGCGACAAAATCGGCAAACCGCCGGTTTTCCACCGGCAGCCCCCCGCTCTCATCCAGCCCGGCCAGGTGTCGACACAAAGGCACCTGCCACTGTCCCGCCCGTTTCAGCCAGCTGGGAGCAATGACGATGCCCTCCTCCTCCAGATGGGTCGACACCGGCATGGATCCGGGACTGTGGGCGCCAATATTGGCGTGGTGAGCCCGGGTCACGGCAAAGCCGATCAAGGAGGATGCCTGGAAGACCGGGGCCACCACCGTCACATCCGGCAAGTGGGTGCCGCCCAGATAGGGATCATTGACCACCAGCAGGTCGCCGGGCTGCCAATCCCGGCCACTGACCAGATCCGCCATGGCATAGGCCATGGACCCCAGATGCACCGGAATATGGGCTGCCTGGGCACACAACCTGCCCTGTTTGTCGAAAACGGCGCAGGAGAAATCCAGGCGATCCTTGATGTTCGGCGAGAGGGCGCTGAGCCGCAGCACCGCCCCCATCTCGTCACAGATCCCTGACAGGCGGTTGGCGAAAATACTGAGCTGGACAGGATTCATAGAAGCAATTAACAGTTAATAGTGAATAGTTAAGGAGCCTCTGAATAACTCCTTGCGTACTCAGCGTGGCCTGAAGGGTGCAGCTGCTGTGTTTTGTTGCGACGGACAGGGTGGTCCCTTTCCTAGCGACAAAGCGCAGCAGATGGGCCCTTCAGGCCGCGCCCTGCGGGTCTTCCAGGCTGGCCCGCACTCGTTGTTGCGCTTTTTCGATAGATGGACATATCTCGATCCCCCTTGAGGGGACACCTTCAAAATCGCGCCTAGATTGCGAGCCAGCCTGAAAGACTGAGCATGCAAGGAGTTATTCAGAGGCTCCTTAATAACTAAAAACGGGACAACAGCCTACCGCTGTTAACTATTCACTGTTAACTATTCACTGAATTGTGCGCTATTATCGACGGTTCCGGCAGCCTTCGGCTGCCGTTTTTTATTTGGGACGCGTACAGACGGTGCTGTGATCAACGGTCCGGTGCCCGTTATCAATTCTCTATTATCGATTATCAATTGCCTGTTATGTCGCAATATCTGATTCCCACCTATGCACGGCAGCCGCTGGCGTTTGTGCGCGGTGAAGGGGTATGGCTCTACGATGAGGCCGGCCACAAGTACATGGATGCCATCTCCGGTATCGGGGTCTGCAACCTGGGCCACTGCCATCCGGCGGTAACCCGCACCCTGGCCGATCAGGCCGGGCAGCTTATGCACACCTCCAACCTGTACCGTATTCCGTCCCAGGAAGCCCTGGCCCAGCGCCTGTGCGAAGTGAGCGGCATGCAGAGCGTGTTCTTTTCCAACTCCGGCGCCGAAGCGAATGAAGCGGCCATCAAGATTGCCCGGCTCTTTGGTCAGCGCAAGGGCGTCAGCCGCCCCACTGTGGTGGTCATGGAGGGCAGCTTCCATGGCCGCACCATGGCTACCCTGTCCGCCACCGCCAATGCCAAGGTACAGGAAGGCTTTGCCCCGCTGCTGGAGGGGTTTGTCCGGGTGCCGTTTAACGATCTGGACGCGGTCCGCGCCCTGGGCGACAACGCCAATGTGGTCGCTGTCCTGGTGGAACCGGTACAGGGCGAAGGCGGTATCAATGTCCCCGCCAGTGACTATCTGCCCGGCCTGCGTGCCCTCTGTGACCAGCATGACTGGCTGCTGATGCTGGACGAAATCCAGTCTGGCAATGGCCGGACCGGCGATTACTTCGCCTGCGTGGGCGACAAGGTGACGCCTGACGTGCTGACCACCGCCAAGGGCCTGGGCAATGGCTTCCCCATCGGCGCCTGCCTGGTGGCCGGCAAGGCCGACGGGGTGTTCGGCCCCGGCAACCACGGCAGTACCTACGGCGGCAATCCGCTGGGCTGCGCCACCGCGCTGACCGTGGTCAACACCCTCACCGATGACGTGGTGGCAGGGGTCGCGGAGAAAGGGGCCTGGCTGAAGCACGCCTTTACTGACGCCTTTGCCGATCTGCCCATGATCAAGGAAATCCGTCAACGGGGCCTGATGCTGGGTATCCAGCTGGATCGCCCTTGCGCCGAGCTGGTCAACCGGGCCCGGGAAGCCGGCCTGCTGATCAATGTCACCGCAGGCTCCGTGGTACGCCTGCTTCCGCCACTGGTGATCAACCAGACCGAGATGCAGCACCTGGTGGAGACTCTCTCCCAGGTCATTCATGACTTCGCCAACGAACAGGAGGTCGCATGACCCGCCACTTCCTGACGCTCACCGATCTGAGCCGGGACGAGCTGGGCTACCTGATCCAGCGCGCCATTGAACTGAAAACCATGCTGCGTAATGGCCAGAGCCATACGCCCCTGCTGGGCAAGACCCTGGGCATGATCTTCGAGAAATCTTCCACCCGTACCCGGGTATCCTTTGAAGTGGCGATGACCCACTTCGGCGGGGCCAGCATCTTCCTGTCGCCCCGGGACACCCAGCTGGGGCGCGGCGAGCCCATTGAAGATTCCGCCCGCGTGCTGTCACGCATGGTGGATGCGGTGATGATCCGCACCTTCGACCACGCCACCGTGGAAACCTTCGCCCAGCATTCGGCGGTGCCGGTGATCAATGCGCTCACCGACGATTTCCACCCCTGTCAATTGCTGGCCGACATGCAGACCTTTGTGGAGCATCGTGGCAGCATCCAGGGCAAAAAGGTGGTCTGGGTGGGCGACGGCAATAACATGTGTGCCAGCTATATCAATGCCGCCAACCAGTTCGACTTCGAGCTGGTGATCAGCAGCCCCAACAGCTTTGAACCGGACAGCGAACTGCTCAACCGTTATCCCGAGCGGGTGCGTCTGGAAGCCGACGTGAACGAAGCCGTGAAAGGGGCGCATCTGGTCGTTACCGACGTGTGGGCCTCCATGGGGCAGGAAGACGAGCAGCAAGCCCGCCTCAATGCCTTTGAAGGCTACCAGGTGACCCCCGAGTTGATGGATCGGGCCGACCCGGACGCCCTCTTCATGCACTGCCTGCCTGCCCACCGCGGCGAGGAAGTCAGCCACGAGATGATGGACGACCCGCGCTCGGTGGTTTGGGATGAAGCGGAAAACCGTCTGCATGCCCAGAAGGCGCTGCTGGAGTTCCTGCTCACAGGCCAGCACTGATACAAACCCGTAAACCGTTGGAGTCTTGCTCGCAGGGCGAATATTTTCCGGCTTTCGCCCCGAGCCAGCCTCCAACATCTCCAGAAGGCGCAAACGCAATGAACCCGCCGCTGCTTACCCTTGAAAACCTGGCCTGCGGTTACCACCAGCAAGCCGTGGTAAAGGATCTGAGCCTGGAGCTGGCCACCGGCGAAATTGCCTGCCTGCTCGGGCCCAGCGGCTGTGGCAAAACCACCACCCTGCGCGCCATTGCCGGGCTGGAACCGGTCTCTGGTGGCAGCATCCATATCCAGGGCCGGCAGGTCTCCAGCCGCAGCCGTCAACTGCCTCCGGAACAACGGGGCCTGGGCATGGTGTTCCAGGAACATGCCCTTTTTCCCCACCTGACCGTGGCCGACAATGTGGCGTTCGGCCTGCGCAAACAGCCTCGCGCGCAACAACGCCAGCGAGTCAGCGAGTGCCTGGACCGGGTCCGGCTGGCCGGCATGGAAGACCGTTACCCCCATGAGCTGTCCGGTGGCCAGCAACAGCGGGTGGCGCTGGCACGGGCACTGGGCCCCCGCCCGGCCCTGCTTCTGCTGGACGAACCTTTTGCCAGCCTGGATCTGGACCTGCGCCGGGCCCTGGCCCGTGAACTGGGCGATATTCTCCGCCAGGAAAATGTCACCACCCTGCTGGTCACCCACGATCAGGAAGAAGCCTTCGCCCTGGCCGACCGGGTCGGCGTAATGAATCAGGGCCGGCTGGAACAATGGGACAGCCCGTACAATATCTACCACGCCCCGACCAACCGTTTCGTGGCGGAATTCGCCGGCTACGGCTCTTTTCTGCGCGGGGAGGTGCTCGATGAAAACACCGTCAGGACCAGCCTGGGGGAGCTCACCGGGCGCAGCAATGCTGCACTGATACCGGGCAGCCAGGTGGATGTGTTATTACGCCCGGAAGACGTGATCGCCGACGAAAGCGCGCACCTGGCCTTGCCCGTGACCCGCCGCCAGTTCACCGGCGCCACCATCCTCTATCACCTGCGCGTCGGCGCCGACGAAACCCTGCTCTGCCAGACCGACAGCCACACCAATGTGGTGGAAGGCGATGTGTTACGCGTGCGACTGGCGACCAAGCACCTTGTCGCTTTTTCAATTAATAATGAATAATTAATAGTTAATAACTCGCGATCAAACTCACTCTGGTCTGCAAACACCAAGAGGCCGCGCCCAAACCATGGGCGCGGCTTGTTGCCGTTCAAAACCATCAATTTTTTCCGCGCAACTATTAATTATTCATTATTAACTATTCACTGGCCTCTCACGCCACCCGGCTCTGATTGCGCCCCCCGGACTTGGCCTTGTACAAGCCCCGGTCCGCACGGTTGATCAGCTCGTCAATGGTTTCGTTTTCCTGGCAGGCGGCCACACCGACCGACAGGCTGACGGCGCCGGGCCCGCCTTCCTGCATAAAGCTTTCTTCGCGCCAGCGCTCGCGCAAACGCTCCGCCACCCGCAGCGCACCGCTCTCGTCACTCTGGGGCAGAATCAGCAGAAACTCTTCCCCACCGAGACGACCGAAATAGTCACCATCACGCATGCCCGCCAGGGCCAGCGCGGAAAACCGGCGTAACACCCGGTCTCCCCAGTCATGACCGTGACGGTCGTTGATCTGTTTAAAATGGTCCAGGTCCACATAGCAGATGGCAAAAGGCAGCCCCTTGCGGGCAAACAGCGCCCGCTGACGCTCCAGGATCTCAAGCAGGTGGCGACGATTGAACAGGCCGGTCAGATCATCCCGTATGGCCATTTCACGGACCTGCTCCACCGCCCGGGCCAGTTGATGGTTCTTGTCGGCCAAGGCGTCACGCAAACGATTGATGCCCCCGCCGGTAATGGCAAAGCTCACCGAGATCATGGAAAACACCAGCCACTGCAAGGCTTCCACGGACAGACTCAATTGCACCCAGCGGTCGTTCATGGCCAACCACAGCATCACCGCATAGGCCGCACTGGCAAGCACCGCCACGCCGATCATTACCTTGCCGGAAAGCCGGAACGAGACCAGCAACAGGCCGGCAAAAAACAGGGTGACCACACTGAGCCGGAACTCGTCCACGTAGTAACCGGAGACCATGAATACCACCATGAAGTGCAGTACCAGCGGCAAGGACAGACTCGGTTCACTCAGACGCAGGGTCCAGCCGGTGGCAAGAAGCAGCTGGTAGGCCACCAGGGAGGCCCAGACCACGAACAGCATCACCAGCCCCTGTTCCAGCGCCACGTCAAAATAGCCGAACTGGAAATACACCACGCATAACAAGGTATGCATGGCCATGATGGCAATGGCCGAACGGCTATGCCGCTTGAGCAAACGCTTCTCGCTGAGGGTCAGCTTTTCCGCCTGTCGCAGATCCTGATTCATTCGCTCTGCTCCACCACCAGTTTGTCGCGGCCGGACTCCTTGGCCTGATAGAGCGCCCGATCCGCACGCAGGATCACCTGCTCCGGGGTTTCTTCACGCCGGTACATGGCCAACCCCGCGGAGACCGTGACGGCGAGTCCCGGTGCCTCCTCAAAGCGCTGGCTGCGCATACCCAGCAGGATCCCCTCGGCCAGGTTACTGGCCTCATCCGGATCACTGACCGGCAACACCAGCATGAACTCCTCTCCCCCCAGCCGGGCGGCAAAATCCTGCCCGCTCAGGTGACGGCGAGCCACCTCGGCAAAGCGCTCCAGCACCCGGTCCCCAATACGGTGTCCATAGTCGTCATTGATACGCTTGAAATGATCCAGATCCAGATACACCACGGCCAGCTGGTAGGCGCCACGTGCTGACTGGCCACAGGCCTTGGCCAGTAACTCCATGGCATGGCGGCGCCGATAGAAGCCGGTCATCTCGTCTTTCACGGCCATATCGTGGATACGCTCGACAATGTCCGCCAGCTGCAGGTTGCGGCGACTCAACTGGGAGCGGATGGTGGAAATTTCCGAGGCAAGCAGAATCATCGCCAACACCATGACCGAGAACAGCCCCCACTGTATCCATTCGCCCCGCAGGTCCACCACCTCCGGCCAGTAGCCGGAAACCACACCAAGAATGACCGCATAACCGAATACGCAATAACCGGCCAGCCAGGCGAACTGTCGGAATGACGCCTGCAGCACTCCCATCTGGACAATGGCAAAGAAAATCATCATCACGCACAGGCGCACCTGGTCCACCACCAGGGCAGTCAGCAGAATCCCGGTGGTGGACCAGACCATCAGCGGCATGATCATGGAAGGTTCGGAAAGCCGGCGATTCAACCCCAGCAGCATGAACAGGACGAAGCCCAGATGTCCCACCCAAATGGCAGCGAACATGCCGTAAAAAAGGGCGGAACCGCCGCGGAAGAAATCCAGCTGCAGGGCAATCCAGCATAGCAGGGTGTGGGCGCTTCCCCCGGCCAGGATGGCAAACAGCACCCGGCGCAGTCTCTGGGACTGCAGGGCTGCAGGATTGAGCGTTAATGATTGATCCATGCCGGATTCCCGATCCGGTGCAGCCATTCCCACCAGCAGCCGCACCCAATGGTAGTCATTTAGTATTATTGTTGTGTGAACTCTAACCCTAAATGTCTACCGCGTCACAGTTTTCATCCCTGAAACCGGACCGTCCATCACCGTGCCAATGAAAAAAGTGGCACAGAAGTCCCTGATTTTTCGGGCATTACTCTTGCAGCCTATTCACCGACCGGGCTCTGACAGACCCGGGCCACTGCCTCCCGCCATCCCTGATAGCGGCGTTGGCGCTCGTCATCTTCCAGCAGCGGTGAGAATTCCCGCTCGCAGCGCCATTGCTCGGCCACGGCGTCCAGTGAGTCGTACAGACCCACGCCCAGCCCTGCCAGGTAGGCCGCGCCCAGGGCGGTGGTTTCGGTGACCATGGGACGGTCCACGCACACTCCCAACACGTCAGCCAGGGTCTGGCTGAGCCAGTTATTGACCACCATGCCACCATCTACCCGCAAGGTGGTGGGCCGGGTACCGCAATCCGCCGCCATGGCATCCAGCAGGTCCCGGGACTGATAGCACACCGCCTCGAGCCCCGCCGTTACCACTTCGGCAATGCCGGTGTCACGGGTCAGCCCCAGCAGGGCACCGCGGGCGTGGGGATCCCACCAGGGAGCACCGAGACCGGTAAAGGCCGGTACCAGATAGACGCCACCGGCAGAGCCGGCGCGGCGGGCCAGTGCCTCGGTTTCACTGGCATCACGAATCAGATTGAGGCCATCGCGCAACCACTGGATGGCGGCGCCCGCTACAAAGATGGAGCCTTCCAGCGCATAGGTGGTTTTGCCATTGAGCCGGTAGCCCACGGTGGTAAGCAGACGGTTATGGGACACCACCGCCTCGCCGGTATTCATCACCATGAAACAGCCGGTGCCATAGGTACTTTTCACCATGCCTGGCTGAAAACAGGCCTGCCCCACCAGTGCCGCCTGCTGGTCCCCGGCAATGCCGGCCACCGGCACCGCGGCGCCCAGCAGTTCAGGGCACGTGGAACCGAACTCACCGGCACTGTCACGCACCTCCGGCAGTACGGCGGCAGGAATAGCGAACAACTCCAGCAAGGCCGGGTCCCAGGCCTGTTCGTGGATATTGAACAACAGGGTGCGCGAGGCATTGGTGGCATCGGTGGCGTGGACCTTGCCACGGGTGAGTTGCCAGAGCAGCCAGCAATCGATGGTGCCGAACGCCAACTCACCGGCTTCGGCACGCTGGCGGGCGCCGGGCACATTATCCAGCAACCAGGCCAGCTTGGTGGCCGAAAAGTACGGATCCAGCAACAGTCCGGTCTTGCTGCGAACACTGTCTTCATGGCCGGCATCACGCAGGCGCTGGCAGTACTCTGCCGTACGCCGGTCTTGCCAGACAATCGCTCTGGCCAGCGGATCACCGGTCTGGCGATCCCACAGCACCGTCGTTTCACGCTGGTTGGTAATACCAACAGCCGCCAGCTGCTGGGCTTCCACACGGGCATTTCTCAGGGCCTGCTGGCAGAGCGCCAGGGTATCCTTCCAGATTTCCAGGGCATCGTGCTCCACCCAGCCATCCTGAGGAAAATGCTGGCGGAACTCTTTCTGTGCCTGCCCACAGGCCCGCCCACTGGCATCAAAAACAATGGCGCGGGAACTGGTGGTGCCCTGGTCGATGGAAAGGATGTATGACATGGCTCGGCTAACCCTTTTATCAGAATTGGAGGCTGGATCAGTCAGACGCTGCGTGGAGGCGCCGGGAACCGTATTTTACATGATGGCGCGATGGCAGATTGAACGATAACGGACAACACCATGGACCTTATCGGCGATTTAGGAGCCTCCAAACCCACCCTACGATGCTGCCGGGTTGTCGACATCTGTTGCGCTTTGAAAACCCTGACCGCCCTTCGGTCGATATCCGCGCAAGCGCGGTTCGCACCTCAAGCAGTTTATTCGCTTCGCTCACCCTTCGGGCCGCACGGAACTACGTGCGTTACTCCGCTACACTCCGTTCCTACAGCGACTTCGAAGAAAGCTTGCAGCTTAATTAACCCGCCCCAGCACATGCTGGCCCTGCTGGTGGCGCGGCAGAATGACGGTAAATCGGGCGCCGCCCATGGGGCTTTCATCCACGCGGATATCCCCACCATGCCAATCCACAATCCGTTTCACAATGGACAAGCCAAGACCATAGCCACCACTGGCACGATGGCGACTCTTGTCCAGCCGGGCGAAGGGTTTAAACACACGCTCGCGCTCGTGCTCGGGAATGCCGGGACCATTGTCATCCACATGGATAACCACCTGGCTTTCAGTCCCCTCAACCACCATCACGATCCGCGAGCCGGCATAGCGCAGGGCATTGGTTACCAGATTCTGTAGTACCCGGTGCAGGTAGCGTTCTTCCGCTTCCACTTCCAGGGTGGGCTGCCCGCACTCCACACTGATAACGGTATCACCACGAATGGTTTCCAGTTCGTCACGCAGCTGCTCGCAGAGCTCCCCCACCAGGACCGGCTTGAATTCAATATTGGGGGTGCCCTGTTCCAGGCGGGCATAGGTCAGAATTTCATCAATCAATTGATCCAGCTGCTCGATATCATGGTCCAGGGCATTGAGTTTTTCCCGGCGCAATTCCGCCGACTCGATATCCGCCAGCATCTCCAGACCGAAACGCAGCCGCGCCACCGGGGTGCGCAATTCATGGCTCACCGCCCGGGTCATCTCCCGCTGGGACTCAATCAGTCGGCGGATATGGGCGGTCATGCCATTAAAGGTGGCCGCCACCTGGCCGATGGCATCGTTGCCTTCAATATTGGCGTAGGCCCCCAGGTCACCACTGCCCAGTTGACTCACCGCCTGGTCGAGCTGCTTGAGGCGCCGTTGCAACGGGCTTACCTGCAGATAGGTGGCCAGCGCCACTGCCAACAGGCTGAGGGCCCCGGCCACCAGCAGCAATTCCATGGGGAACTGGTCGAACAGACTGAGGGGGCCGATCACCAGCAGTTTGCCGGTCTGCGCCACCGGAGCATAAATGCGGATACTGGAGTTGTTACGGGTACTGTCATCCAGACCGATAACCACTTCGCGACGATTGAGCCGCTGCTCCTGTTCCGGGTCCAGGGAGACTTGGTCCCGTGGCACAAGATTGAGGGGGAAGCCGAAATGCTGCTGGAGCCGGCCCAGGGCCTGCTCCCATTCGTCTTCGGGGAAGTGGGAAAGATGGTTCAGCACCAGCACGGCGGTGGCCCGGGCCTGCTGCTCGGACACCTTGGTCATGCGGGTGGTGATGTATTCGGGTTCTCCGGGCAACTGAAAAAGGATATCGGCGTAGCCTTCCTCATCATTCAGGCGCATCACCACCAGGCCGTCTTCCAGATGCAACGTCTCCCGGTAGCCCAGTTCCAGCTCGTTGGCAGACTGCAGCTGGATCTCCGCACTGAACAGCTTGCTGAGCACCTGGCTCCAGCGGTCACGCTCCCCGGGCTCATAGCGTTGGTAGCCTTCCGCCATCAGGTAGAAGGTACCCCGCGCCATTTCCTCCCGGTAAATATCCGAGCGGTAGCTGTTAACCAGCTGCACGGCGGCATAGGTGATGGCGCCGATAAAACACAGCGCCAGCAACAAGCCCCCGTAGAGCCTCAGGAAAATACTATTCAAGCGTCACCCAGCGTCACGCCGCGGCACAGAAACGCTCAGGCCGCGCCGATTTCCTTGACGAACAGATAGCCCTTGGAGCGCACCGTCTTGATACGCTTGGGGTTTTCCGGATCGTCCCCCACCTTGGGACGAATCCGGGAAATGCGCACATCAATCGAGCGGTCCTGCCCGTCGTACTGAATACCGCGCAGCTTCTCGAAAATGGTTTCCCGGGACAGCACCGTGCCCGCATTGGACGCCAGCAACCAGAGCAGGTCGTATTCCGCACTGGTCAGATCCACGGATTCCCCGGCCAGGGTCACTTCCCGGGCGGAGTTATCGATCACCAGGGCACCGAATTCCAGCCGGGCCGGTGAGCTGTCCCGTTCGCTGTCGGTTTCCACCCGGCGCAGCAGGGCGCGGATACGTGCCAGCAACACCCGGGGTTTCACCGGTTTGGCCACATAGTCATCGGCCCCCATCTCCAGGCCCAGTACCTGATCCATATCATCGGTGCGGGCGGTGAGCATGAGAATGGGATTCTTGTAGGCGCTGCGAACCTCGCGGCAGACGGTCAGACCGTCGGCTCCGGGCAACATCAGATCCAGGACCACCAGATCCGGTTGCTCGGCACGAATGCGACGGATAGCTTCTTCGCCATCACTGACTACCGTCACATTGAGACCATTGGTTTGCAGATATTCACAGGTAAGATCGGCAAGTCTTTCGTCGTCTTCCACGATCATGATGGCTGGCGGGTTATCCTGCACCGTTGTCATCCCGTCCTTATCCTTTTTCACTTCGTATCATTATTGTCGTTGGTACACAGAGCCCAAGGCGGCAAACTGTAACAAACGTATCCCTATCAGGTGTTTATACGCATAGACACTGTCCACGGCAACCTTACTGATACCAAAGGTACATTGAAGCTGCTTCACGGTGTACTTTTTCCCGTTGACAAACACAATATCTAGTACCGCCCTGCCCCGCAAAAGTGCAACCCAAATGCACCCACAGTGGTCCACAACTTATCCACAAAATTTCCCCAGGCGAAGTGCTTGCAAATCCATAGACACAACTATAACTTGTACTGAAGTCGGGTAGCGACCCCAACATATTGGGTTTTTGTAAAATCGCTGCCACCCCGGGATAACCGCATCCAGCGTACCGAAAAATACAGCCACATCAGCCATTTAGGGCTTTTCTGGCGACCAGGGGCAAGTACATCGTCATGGACAAGACACAAGATATAGTGGTCCACACCCAAATCAGACCACCAGGCACCACCCAACACGGATTTTACTGCGCCACGGCCTGACCGCTGTGGCGTTTTGCGTGGTGTGCCCTACGCGGCATCAGACCACGCCGGCACCACCACACAAACCGACAACAGACAGAACAGCACAAACAACGGAGAGCGCACCATGCAGACGGATATGAGCCAAAACCCCAACCAGACCGGCTCCCCGGCAAGCGGCGAGAGCGACCAGGACCAGTCCATCGCCAGCACCGCCCCCGGTCAGCTGCGCGTTATCAAGCGCAACGGCAAAGTGGTGGGCTACGATGACGACAAGATCACCGTGGCCATCAGCAAGGCGTTTCTGGCGGTAGAGGGCGGCACGGCAGCCGCCTCTTCCCGTATCCATGAAACCGTGGCGCGCCTCACCGAGCAGGTCACTGCCACCTTCAAGCGTCGCATGCCCTCCGGTGGCACCATCCACATCGAGGAAATCCAGGACCAGGTAGAACTGGCTCTGATGCGTAACGGTGAGCAGAAAGTGGCCCGCGATTACGTGCTGTATCGTGAGCGCCAGGCGGCCAAGCGTGCCGAGCAAAATCACAACCTGCCCGAACCCACCCACCAGGTGGACATGACCGTCACCATGGAAGACGGCAGCAAGGCTCCCCTGGACATGGCGCGCCTGGAACATCTGATCCGTTCTGCCTGCTCCGGCCTGGACGATGTGAGCGCCGACAAGATCATCACCGAAACGGTGAAAAACCTGTACGACGGAGTCTCCATTCATGACGTGAACACCTCCATGGTGATCACCGCCCGCACCATGATCGAAGTGGAGCCCAACTACTCCCAGGTCACCGCTCGCCTGCTGATGGACAAGATCCGCGCCGAAGCCCTGCAGTATCTGGGCGTGGCCGAGCGTGCCAGCCACGAGGAAATGAACGCCCTGTACAGCGATGCCCTCAAGGCCTACATCACCAAAGGTATCGAACTGGAGCTGCTGTCTCCGGTGCTGGGCGAATTCGACCTGGAAAAGCTGGGCGCCGCCATCAATGGTGATCGTGATCTGCAGTTCTCCTACCTGGGCCTGCAGACCCTGTATGACCGCTACTTCATCCATCACAACGACACCCGCATCGAGCTGCCGCAGTGCTTTTTCATGCGTGTGGCCATGGGCCTGGCCGTGGAAGAGGACAACCGGGAAGAACGCGCCATCGAGTTCTACAACCTGCTGTCCAGCTTCGACTACATGAGCTCCACGCCGACCCTGTTCAACGCCGGCACCCTGCGCCCGCAGCTGTCCAGCTGCTACCTGACCACCGTGCCTGATGATCTGCACGGCATATACGGCGCCATCCAGGACAATGCCATGCTGTCCAAGTTTGCCGGCGGCCTGGGTAACGACTGGACGCCGGTACGTGCACTGGGCGCCTATATCAAGGGCACCAACGGCCGCTCCCAGGGCGTGGTACCGTTCCTGAAAGTGGTCAACGATACTGCCGTGGCCGTGAACCAGGGCGGCAAGCGTAAAGGCGCGGTCTGTGCCTACCTGGAAACCTGGCACCTGGATATCGAGGAATTCCTGGAGCTGCGCAAGAACACCGGTGACGACCGCCGTCGTACCCACGACATGAACAGCGCCAACTGGATTCCCGACCTGTTCATGAAGCGCGTCATCAACGAGGAAGACTGGACCCTGTTCAGCCCCAACGATGCCCCGGACCTGCACGACCTGTACGGCGAAGCCTTCGAAAAGGCCTACCTGGCCTATGAAGAGAAAACCCGTAACGGGGAAATGAAGCTGTTCAAGCGGGTTCCGGCCATCAACCTGTGGCGCAAGATGCTGTCCATGCTGTTCGAGACAGGCCACCCCTGGTTCACCTTCAAGGATCCGTGCAACCTGCGCAGCCCGCAGCAGCACGTGGGTGTGGTGCACTCCTCCAACCTGTGCACCGAGATCACCCTGAACACCAACAAGGAAGAAATCGCCGTGTGCAACCTGGGTTCCGTGAACCTGGCCCAGCACGTGGACGCGAACGGTCTCGACACCGACAAACTGCAGCGCACCATTAATACCGCCGTGCGCATGCTCGACAACGTGATCGACATCAACTACTACAGCGTGCCCCAGGCCGAGCGCTCCAACATGAAGCACCGCCCGGTGGGTCTGGGCATCATGGGCTTCCAGGACGCGCTCTATAAGCAGGGCATCAGCTACGCCTCCGAAGGCGCCGTGCAGTTTGCCGACAACTCCATGGAAGCGGTGAGCTACTACGCCATCCAGGCCTCCGCCAAACTGGCCGAAGAACGCGGTGCCTACCAGACCTTCGAAGGATCCCTGTGGAGCCAGGGCGTACTGCCCATCGACTCCATCGACATCCTGGTCAAGCAGCGTGGCGAAGACTACTGCAAGGTGGATCGCAGCCAGACCCTGGATTGGAACAGCGTGCGCGAGATGGCGAAGAAAGGCATGCGTAACTCCAACGTGATGGCCATCGCCCCCACCGCCACCATCGCCAACATCACCGGTGTTTCACAGTCCATTGAGCCGACTTATCAGAACCTGTACGTGAAATCGAACCTGTCCGGCGAATTCACCGTGGTGAACCCCTATCTGGTCAACGCCCTGAAAGAGCGTGGCCTGTGGGATAACGTGATGGTCAATGATCTGAAGTACTACGACGGTTCCGTGCAACCCATCGAGCGCATGCCGGCGGACCTGAAAGAACAGTTCCGTACAGCCTTCGAAGTGGAGCCGCGCTGGTTGGTGGAAGCCGCCAGCCGTCGCCAGAAGTGGATTGATCAGGCCCAGTCACTGAACCTGTACATTGCCGAAGCCAACGGCAAGAAACTGGACGTGACCTACAAGATGGCCTGGTTGCTGGGTCTGAAGACCACCTACTACCTGCGCGCCATCGGTGCCACCCAGACGGAAAAATCCACCATCAATGATGGCAAGCTCAACCGGGTCTCCTCCAAGGTGGAAGAGACCGCCGAGTTTGGCCAGGCCGCCGATGTACCACAGGCCTGCTCCATTGATGACCCGGATTGCGAGGCTTGCCAGTAAGCGCTGCCGGAAATGGGTCGGACGTCCGGAATCGGACGTCTGACGACAAAAGATAAATGCGTCCGACGTCAGACTTCTGACGTCCGACCCACCAAAGAATACGCAAGCGGTGATCAACACCACCAAACTTGTAAGCACGGAATGGAGAGAGCACATGCTGAACTGGGACGAATTTAATGCGCAAGAGACGCCTGTCGCCAAACAACAGCCCAAAGCCCCAACGCCGCCGCAACCTGAGACGGTATCTGACCAAGCGGCACCTCAAGCTCAAACATCGGCAGCGGGAAGTGCGCCGATTACTGGAGGAGCCGATGAGCAGCGACAAGGACGAACAGAACGAGCCACCACAGACGCCGTAGCCCGCGCCCGCGATACCGTAGCGAAAATGGATATCAGCGAAGGGGTTGCCGAGCTGGAAGGCACCGCCGGTCGTGTGGAAGTGGACGACAAGCGCATGATCAACTGCCGCGCCGACCTGAATCAGCTGGTACCGTTCAAGTACGACTGGGCCTGGCAGAAATACCTGGATGGCTGTGCCAACCACTGGATGCCCCAGGAAGTGAACATGAACGCCGACCTGGCGTTGTGGAAAAAGGCCGACGGTCTCACCGACGACGAGCGTCGCATCGTCAAGCGTAACCTGGGTTTCTTCTCCACCGCCGATTCCCTGGTCGCCAACAACCTGGTGCTGGCCATCTACCGCCTGATCACCAACCCGGAGTGCCGTCAGTACATCCTGCGTCAGTCCTTTGAAGAGGCGATTCATACCCACGCCTACCAGTACTGCATTGAATCCCTGGGCATGGACGAAGGCGAAATCTTCAACATGTATCAAGAGATTCCCTCAGTGGCCAAGAAGGCCCAGTGGGGTATTCAGTACACCCGCGATCTGTCCGATCCGGAATTCACCACCGGCACCGTGGAAACCGACAAGGCACTGCTGGAAAACCTGATCGCCTTCTACTGCGTACTGGAAGGCATCTTCTTCTACTGCGGCTTCACCCAGATCCTGTCCATGGGTCGCCGTAACAAGATGACCGGCGTGGCCGAGCAGTTCCAGTACATCCTGCGTGACGAATCCATGCACGTGAACTTCGGCGTGGACGTGATCAACCAGATCAAACTGGAAAACCCGCACCTGTGGGATTCCCAGATGCGTGACAAGGCTACCCAGATGATCCTGGAAGGCACCGAGCTGGAAATCCAGTATGCCCGCGATACCATGCCCCGCGGTGTGCTCGGCATGAACGCCGCCATGATGGAAGAGTACCTGCAGTTCATCGCCAACCGTCGCCTGGTCCAGCTGGGCCTGCCGGAGCAGTTCAAAGGCGTGAACAACCCCTTCCCGTGGATGAGCGAAATCATGGACCTGCGCAAAGAGAAGAACTTCTTCGAAACGCGGGTCACCGAATACCAGGTCGGCGGTGCGCTGAGCTGGGATTAAATCCCACAACAGTGTGAGTTGCCATTAGAGAGGGCACGTTTGCCAATAGAGGATCGCGTGCCCCTCTAAAAAATCAATAAGTTACACCAATATTGCCATAAAGAGAGCGCCGTTAGCACAGGCCCCGCTTTATTTTTCACATTTTAGTTCGCGTTCGGCAGCGCCCAACACTTCCCCCTTTAGCCGCAGCCATCCAGGCCAGGAAAAATCACAGCTATAGAAAAATCACAGCCAATAGGACGGAACTATGGTCGTCATTATTTTACATTCATGCCTTGCACCAGTTAACTTATAGGTTAAGATTGTGCGCCTCAAACTCGTTGAAAGAGCCCTTTGGTCTATTTACGCACCAGTAATAAATGATACTGACAGCGCCGCGGTAGACTGCGTAGAGGAGTTTCTCGAAACACATATGGATGCTCATGAGGGTAGCTGCTCCGGCCTTATTGCTCAGATGGAAGAAGCCATCAAACACGTTAATGGCCCAAAGGCACTGGGAAACAAGCTCTGCCACCATGTGTCACTACCGGACGAGCCTAAGATTTACGAGTTCATTAAAGGTCGGCTGCGTTTATTTTGGTTTTATGGAAAGGGAGAGAAAATCATTATTTGCTCGCACGGTCTCTTCAAAAGCACCAAAAAAACACCCCGAGCGGAAGTAAAGAAAGCCCTTAAGTTCAGAGAAAAGTACTTCGACTCAGAAAAGAATAAGACCATTATCATTTGTGAGGAATAAAACATGAGCACTCTCAACAAGTTGAAGAGCAAGTTCAAAGATACTCTCGCGTATGATTTTGAAAAAGCCAAACTAGAACTCGTTAGCAGCATTGTTCAAGTAATGGAGCGAAATCAGCTAACCCAAGCCGATGTCGCAAGAAAAATGCAAGTATCTGAAGCGAATGTAAGCAAGATACTTAGAGCAGATCAGAACCTAACGCTGAAAACCATGGTCAACTTAGCCAAGGCAATCAACTCAAAAGTTGAAATACGGCTGATTAGCCTAGAGAAGTCCAGCAACAAAACTTCAGTTAGTAACTGCAAGGATGTTAAGGATAGCAACATCACCAAGCAAACGGCTTGGAGTAATGCTTATAGAAACTTCTATAAAGACTTTGATACTCACCACACAGTAAAACTAGGTCGCGTCGTAAATTCACAAAAATGCGAGAATGATTATGAGTATTCCGCTGCCCCCGCTGAGCTTATGTAATTACTTTTTTAGGGAGATTAGCATCAAGCCTCGCGAAGACTACGAAGGCAACAATGGGGACATGTTTGACTTTTCCGGCGTATTGGTAACTTGTAACGTCAGCGGAGGGAAAAACGAAACAGTTAGTGGTAAAAACGCGGAAGAGCATTTTGTGATATTGGAGATTGAGGTTGCTGACGGCGAAGAGCGTCAAGCGCCATACTCCATTACCTGCACAGCCATAGGTATTTTCAAGCCTCACCCAGACCTTGATAAAGAAAAGGTAGAAGAGGTAATGGCAATCCAGGGAGCCACAACCCTTTACGCCTCCGCAAGAGAGATGTTGATGACTTCAACCAGCCGAATGGGCTACGGCCCCTTTATATTGCCAACAATGTCTTTCCATGGACTCAAAAAAGACTAACACCCCAAAGAGCACATAATTTGGCAAATCTAGAAGGATAAGATTTTACGTCAAACAAAATCGCCAGCCTAGTAAAGATACTTCTGAAACCCAATAAAGGTTTCTCGTATCTGTGCTGGCGAACCCAGCTCAGCCGCCGCATCCGTGATCGTATTGTACTTGAGAGTGATCAGCCCCTTCATCTTGGATGCCGCAAGCTCCCCGACCCCCTCTTCAACGTATTTATCTAATACGAACTCAATGAATTGCTGCTGCTTGTAGTTTGTGTAAGCGGCACTGATTGCAGGCTTCGCGGCATCCACGCGTTGCTTTCTGGATTGCGTCTCCAGGGCGTAAGCCACATAAGCCAGAACGTCATAGACATCACTATCCGGAGCATCGATCAGCCGCTTCATGCTGTCGAGCTTCTCTTCGTCGTAGCCGGCCTCAGCCAGGTCTTCGAGGAGCTTTTCTCGTGTCAGTGGGTCACCCCAAATTTGTCGAAGCTGGTCTTCGTCCCTAAAGAACTTCGGCAGATCACCAAACATTCGTTCCACGAACTCCTTGGCCGTTATGGGCTTTCCTTCAGGACTCCAATACAGCGTGGAAGACACATGCTTGATGGTACGGGTTTTGCCATCGGATAGTGTGATGACAATCTTTTCAACACAGACACAAGGGCGCTGGCCACACGTCTTGCAGGGTTCAGGAGGCGGTTTTATACACTTACATGGTGAGTACCCACAGATCACACAGGCACCACTGCCACCACCACCGCCACCTTTCTCACAACTGCACGGTGTGTTACCGCATTCGTTACACGGCTCGATATCAAGGGGCTCACCATCCCACTCAGGGTCAGCGAAATTGTGGTGTGCCTTCACAAAGTCGTAGACAGTGAAATAGTCCTTCCCATCATACATGCGGGTGCCGCGCCCAATGATCTGCTTGAACTCAATCATATTGTTACAGGGGCGCATCAAAACGATATTACGAACATTCCGCGCATCCACACCGGTCGACAGCTTTCTGGAGGTGGTTAGGATTGTCGGAATGGTCTTCTCGTTATCCTGGAAAGTCTTCAGGTCATTTTCACCTGCAGCCCCGTCATTAGCTGTGACCCGCACACAGTAGCTCGGATTAGTACTCCAGCCCTTTTCCGCCGCATATTGATTAATGTAGTCCCGCACCAGCCCGGCATGCTCCTGAGTGGCGCAAAACACCAGTGTTTTCTCTGACGGGCTAAACATGTCCATCCAATACCTGACGCGTATCTTCTCGCGCTCTGGGATGGTGATAATGCGATTAAAGTCACCTTCTATATAGACCTGACCCGGGACGGGCTTCCCCTTAACAACAAACCCATCTCCCGGGGAGTACACATACTCATCCATGGTGCCCACAATCGGAACCACCTTGAATGGGGTTAGGAACCCATCGTTGATGCCATCTTTCAGGGCATAGGTATATACAGGCTCACCGAAATAAGAGTAGGTGTCCGCATTAACGGTTCGTTTAGGGGTAGCAGTCAGCCCCAGCTGCACAGCAGGCGAAAAGTAATTCAGGATTTCCCGCCAGGAACTCTCATCATTAGCGCCACCTCGGTGACACTCATCAATAATGACAAAATCAAAGAAATCCTCAGGGTAATCACCGAAATAAGGCGTGGGATTGCCATTCTCATCTTCTCCACCACTCATGAAGGTCTGAAAAATGGTGAAAAAGACGCTCGCATTCTTGGGAACACCGCCTTGCCTTCTGATCTCGCCCGGCTCTAGACGAACGATGGCATCTTCACCAAAAGGGCCGAAGTCGTTAAAGGCCTGGTTGGCCAGGACATTACGATCAGCCAGGAACAGGATTCGAGGGCGCTTTTTGGCGGCGGTGGGGTCTTTCTGAGCGCAAAGGCTCCATCGGCTGTGGAAAAGCTTCCAGGCGGCCTGGAAGGCAATGCAGGTTTTGCCGGTGCCTGTAGCCAGGGTTAACAGTATGCGCTGCCTGCCCTGGGCGATGGCTTCCAAGGCGTTGTTGATGGCGTTTTCCTGATAGTAGCGGGGCTGCCAATCCCCCTTACATTCGAAGGGTATCTCAGCGAACCGTTCTCGCCATGCAGCCGCAAAATCCGGCTCAACATCAGGGCCCTCAGGCTTTTCAGCTGGATCGAAGGTAAGCTGCCAGAGCTCATCCGGGCCAAGAAACTGCTCCACCAGCCTCTCTTCGCCGGTAACAAGATCAATCTGGTAGATCTCATGCCCGTTGGTAGCATACCCAAAGCGACACTGTAGGCGCCGAGCATAGTCCTTGGCCTGTCGCACTCCCTCGGTATAGCTCAGGCTTTCTTTTTTGGCTTCAATCGCAGCCAGTTTACGGCCCTGATATTCAAGCACATAATCACTGCTTAACGCGGAAGCGCGCTTGCCGCCGCCAATAATCCGCCCCTGAGTGATAGACCACTCCCGGCGGATATAGCTGCTTTCCACCTTACCCCAGCCTGCCTCGACCAGTTTGGGGTCGATCAGATCGGCTCGGGTATCGGCTTCGTTGCGGCTTCCTTGCGTCATTAGGCAGCAACCTCCTCACTATCTTTTGTCAGCTCACCCGAAAAAGCCTTTTGTAATACGGATTTCTTAAGTTCGTCTAGATCTACAATCTTTTTTCCATAAATTTCTACCACCGACTCCAGCTGTAATGAAATTTCATCGACTAATTTAGAAATTTCTTTCTGCTGTCTAACGGGGGGCAGGCTTAAGCTGAAATTACTCAGATCTGAATTGCTTAGGTTTGGCATGACTGCACCGCCCGCGATCTGTTCTAGGCGAATTCTGCAAAATTCAGAGCGCAAGTATCTCACAAGATAACTTCCAACAACGTGGTCAGAAGACTTCATAAAAAAACTACCAGTACCACATATAAACCCATCTTCATCATCGTTTATGAGTGCACAACGCCCCATTTCACCTCTTCGGCCAATAACAATATCTCCCGCTCGCATCACATAGCTGGAAAGCTTATCCGCCGTTTCTTCCGATATTGTTTTTCGATAGTCTGCTTCAATACCTGTAGGTGTGATGTGAGCTGGATTTACCAATGGAATCCCATTTTCAATATAGTCACTTTTATGAAGCAAAGAGCCAAACGGGCCGGTAAAGACCCCTCCAGTCGCCTGGCCAAGCGTCGTATCTACCCACCCCTCCCCACACCGGCTAAACACCTGCTGCAAATAGCTTTCAAACAGTTCACGGGCGTTTTTGAGGTTTTGTTCGGTTAAGGCGCGGGCTTTGTCGATGTCAGCAAAGGCCCGGTCGAGGATGGTGACGATGCGTTTTTGTTCGGTGATTGAAGGCAGGGGAATCTCCGTGTCTTCAATAAAACCCCTCGGCACTCTCTTGTGACCTACCGCTCCAGTCATAACAGACTGACCAGCATCCCTAAATGAAGGGCGCAAAAGGTAGTAATACAGATACTCGGGTAACAGCCTATCTGAAGTCCTAAAAACGATAAATTCACTAGATCCGAAACCGATGCCATTAGTGAGCCCTTTAGCTATCCCAAGCTTTCCGTTTTCAAAACAGGGGGTAATCTTTGCCAGTAGCACATCATTATCAGCAAAGTAGGTGTAACTACCTGAAACTTTGGATAGCGATTTATCTTCTTCCAATATAAGCTTAGGGGTATCAATACCAAGGTTATTCATGGGCACAAAAGAAACCAAATCCTCATCTTTGAGTTTCTTTTTAGCCTCAGACTTCGGTGGCTTAATTTGGCAGCAGTCCGCCAATCTGACCTTTTCCCAACTCATCAACCCACAACCCTCCGAATCTTAGCCAGTATCGCTTCGCTCTCTTTATCCAGCGCAATAATCTCGGCAATGATGTCTTTCGGCTCGCGAAGCTCAGCTTCTTCCTTGGCATTGGGATTTTTCACCGACAGATCCCAGGTAGCCTGATCCAGATCCGCCACATCAAGCGACCAGGATTTATCCGAATCCTGAAAGACCTTCTGCAGCTCGACAAACTCTTTTAGATCGTTGTCATTCAGCGGATTGGTTTTGCCCAAACTACGGCCTGGGTCGAGCTGGTAGTACCAGACTTTTTGTGTCGGCTCGCCTTTGGTGAAGAGCAACACCACGGTTTTCACCCCGGCGCCGAGGAAGGTTTTGGCGGGGCAGTCGAGCACGGTGTGCAGGTTGTGGTTTTGCAGCAGCTCCTTCCTGAGGGCAATGGCGGCATTGTCGGTATTACTCAAAAAGGTGTTCTTGATGACGATGGCGGCACGGCCACCGGGTTTGAGGGCCTTCATAAAGTGCTGCAGAAACAGGAAGGCAGTTTCACCGGTTTTAATGGGGAAGTTCTGCTGTACCTCTTTGCGCTCTTTGCCGCCAAAGGGGGGATTGGCCAGAATGATGTCGTGCTGGTTGCTGGGCTGAATGTCCTGCAGGTTTTCCGCCAGGGTGTTGGTGTGGATGACGTTGGGGGTTTCGATGCCATGCAGGATCATGTTCATGATGGCGATGACGTAGGCCAGGGATTTCTTCTCCTTTGCGTAGAAGGTGCGTTCCTGCAGGATTTTGAGATCCTTCGTGGAAAGCTGCTTCTTCTGCCTCCCGCCCTGCCGGAGGTAATCGTATGCCTCGCAGAGGAAGCCAGCTGAACCGGCAGCGCCATCGTAGATGGTCTCGCCAATTTTGGGCTGGATGACATCAATCATGGCACGAATCAGCGGGCGCGGCGTGTAGTATTCGCCGCCGTTGCGCCCGGCATTGCCCATGTTCTTGATTTTAGTTTCGTAGAGGTGGCTGAGTTCGTGCTTTTCTTCCTGGGAGCGAAAGCGCAGTTCGTCAACCTTTTCGAGAGCGTCTCGCAGTGAGTAGCCACTCTGGATCTTGTTTTTGATCTCGCCGAAGATCTCACCAATTTTGTATTCGATGGTACCGGGGCTTTCTGCCGCCTGCTTGAACCCCTTTAGATAAGGAAAAAGCTCTCCATCCACATACTCGATAAGATCAGAGCCTGTCAGGGCGTTGTTGTGGTCAAAATCACCATTTTCGTCTTTCGGGGCAGCCCAAGCGCTCCATCGGTGCTCAGGGGTGATGATGTACTCATACTCCTTACCATCCAGTTCCGCGGCCATCTGCCGCTCCCGCTCCAGATCATCCAGGTATTTCAGGAACAGCATCCAACTGGTTTGCTCGGTGTAATCCAGCTCACTGGAGCACCCCGCATCTTTATGCAAAATGTCATCGATATTCTTGAATGCTTGTTCGAACATGGTTTTCCCTGATTAACACAAGACCAATATCGATACGACATCAGTCAGAGCAACACCCACAAAATAAATGCCCCACAGTAAAAGGAGGAAGGGCATCAGAATTAGCTACTTTACTATAGATTACAAAAGGTTATCGACCACCAAATTCGATCTCAAAATCTCCCCGAAACCAGGACTCGATCATGTCAATCTCAGCCCTTAGGGTCTCTATTGCTGCACACCTCTGCCGCCAGCGCTGAACCCACTGCAGCTGCTCCGGCAGAGACAGGTGAGGCACCTCAAACTCCTTTAGAACCCCCTGATTTACCACCTTGCCACTCGCCCCAGACGCCTTCTCTCGAAAAAACGCCTGGGCCGAATCAGAGTTCAGCACCAGCGCCAGAAATCCTGTATCCAGCCAGTCAGAATGCGCCCTGATCAGTATGAAATGCTGATGGGCGATAGCAGGCGGGCCTTCAGGCACACCCTCTACCAGATAGGCTGGGTGCTCCTTGCCTATCGCCTGGAACAGCACATCCCCATCCTGCAGGTAGCGCAGCTTTCGCTTTGACGGCAAAGATGTACGCACCACGCTCTCCCAATCAATGGACAGCCGCTCATTCCCATTGGCAGGGCGCACTATTCGGACATTGCCATCAGGATCCGGCTTCACCGAACCCTGCACGGCAAATCCCAGCGAGATCTCCGCAAGATCGCCCAATTTCTGCTTCATATCGCACCAACTCATATTTTATATACTAGAAAATATATATTTTTATCTACCTTTTATCTACACAATATTGAACTTTAGAAGAAGTTATTCTTGACAACCAAAACCGCAAGTGATAGGGTGTGAAAAACTGAGGCAACTATCCCTCAGCACATTAGTGAAATTAAAGACGATAAATATGCGAATACGAATACGCGTTAACTAAAACGCCGTCGTACATCGGCGGCGCTCACTCTGGCATGTAAATGACTTGGAGCCCCGTCGATGACTTTTTCGTCAGCGAAGCGCACCCGTGCGCCCAAAAGAAACACCCACAGCCAAAGCGTCTTCCCTGTAGAAGACATCCATAAGGCTATTGAAGCCGCCAGGCACTCCCCTCAGTACCGCATCCCCCATGGCCGCCAAGGCGGCCCAGCAAAAGTCCTGCACGCCTCTCAAAAAGCCAGGAAAATGCTAGGAGACGAGAAGGACTATCTAAATATCCTGGAAGGCCGCCTCGAAGCCGATTACTGCCTGACTCTGGAGTTTGATCCCGAAGTCGAAGTATATGTCTGCCAGCCCTGCAAACTGCTGGGAGGCTTAGAATATGGCTTCACCACATTCACCCCCGATCACATCGTTTTCCCACAGAGCGCCCCTGCCTACGTGGTGGACTGCAAACCCAAACAGGTTGCCGAGGCGAAGATTCATCGCGAGCGCCACGCCATCCTGCGGCAGGCACTGGCCGCCCAAGGAGTCGAATTCCGCGTTGTCACCGATGAGGACATTCGAGTCCAGCCTCGAATGGACACCTACAGCTTCCTCTATGGATTCCTAGCGGCGGCCGAAGACTACCTCGCCGAGACCCAATTGGCCGTAGAGCGTGAACTCCAGCGCTTGGGCGGCACCGCACAGATCAAAGACCTCAGGCACCTGAATCAGGACGTTGCCCGCCGCGGCACCGCATGTGGCCTCGTATCTGGGTCAATCCTTGCTGACTACTCAGCCCCGTTTGGCCCCAACTTCGAAATCACCCTCGTTTAATTCAAGGAGAATTGCCATGCACAGCATCAACGCCAAGATCACCGACATCCACATCGGCTCCCGCGTAAACATCGACGGTCTCGACTGGGAATGCACCCACCTGAATGCCGGGAGCACAGACATCGTGCGCCTTCGCCAGGTGAACGGAGAGCAGACCAGAAAAATGCCAATCCCTTATCTCGCCGACCTGAATGAGGAAGGCCGGGCATACCTGATTCGGCATGTCATTCCGCGAAAGCAGGACTTGATGGACATCTATGACCTATCTCCGGCTGAACGACGGGATTTCGAGCGCTGCTGCGCAGGTGTGACAATTTCTCTTGCACATGCCAACTGCAGCAAGAAAAAGGCTTACAAGGAGTTTCTTTCATTCTGCGAGCGTCAAAACGAGCAGTTCCTTGAGGAGCATCAGCTCTGTCCAAAACCCGCGCAGAAGCCGGCAACCGTTCAGAAATGGCGCAGACAGTACCTCAGTGCAGGAGACTTCAGCTGTTTCGTACGAAAGGATAGCCGCACCCAGTACCGGGCACGACAGTATCCAGAGAATATTGAGAAGCTCGTGACCAAGGTAATTCTCAATTGCTACGCCAATGACCGAAAACCCCGGATGACCCAGGCCTATCGGACGCTCCTGGCTGAAGCTCAGGCTGAATTCATGATCTCCATTGATAAAGCAAAGGACATGATGCCCTCCTATCGCACCTTTGTGCGGCGCATTGAAGAGTCAGACCACTACGCAGTGCTCTCAAAGCGCCTCGGCAAGAAGCAAATCCGCCGCTTGGCCGGCCACGGTAAACGTATCGGCTGTCCGGATTTCATTGGCGGACGCGTGGAAGTGGACTGCACTCAAGCAGATATCATGGTTTATGACGAAAAGCTCGACCACTGCTATCGCCCTTGGTTGATGGTCATGATTGACGTCTACACCCGCTGCATCATCGCCTGGGACTTATCCTCTACTGCTCCCAGTGCCGCCAAATTCGCCCGTGTATTCCGTAATGCCATTGGCGCCGACGGCTACCCGTACCGCTGTGTTCCTTCGATGATGGTGGTCGACAATGGCTCGGAGTTCGTAAACGGCGAGCTTCGCACTCAGATCAGAACGTTTGGATCCCGTGTGGAGTTCGCACCACCGGAATCCCCCAAGGGGAAACCTTTCTGCGAGCGCTTCTTTGGCACGGCGAATGAGTACCTCTTTCATCAATTGGAAGGCACCACCAAGTCTAATCCCGAGAAACGGGGTGATTATGACGCAGAGGAGCATGCCATCTACAACATTGAGACGCTCAATGAGCGGTGGGAAGAGTTTCTCGGTGTCTATCACGACGAGTACCACAGCGGACTGGAAGATGCTCCCCGCCTCTTTTGGGAGAACGTCGTTAGCACACCTGAAAACACGCCAAGAACGCTCCCCTTCGATGAAGCTCAGAAATTTGGCACTAAATCGACACGTGTTCGTATCAACGGAGGACGTGTACGGCTCGATAACCTTTACTGGACAGCGCCAAGCCTGCCCGAACTGAACCTCAAGTTGCGTGCAAAGGCCGTTGTCCGCGGAGGATCCGAAGGCAAAACCCCAGAGGTGCTCCTTCGTTATAACGAGCATGACCTTACCCAGGTTTACGTTTCAGACCCTCAAGATCTGCATTCTTTTATCATCTGCGATCCGTTAGATCCCGCTTATCAGACCGGTCTGACCATGGACGTTCACAAGAAAGTGCGGGCCAACCTGCGTGCCAGAGGCAAGGCACTGAAAAACCGAGCCGAGTCACTCGGTCTTCGTTACGCACTTGAACGCAAGCTTGCGGAAGACAAGCGAGAAGCAGGCCAGAGTAAACGCAAGAAAAGCCAGCTGCGCGAGTCTGCCGAACGCTCTTCCAAGGGCAATTTTCAGGATCAGGTCAGCTACAAGGAAATCCTTGATGAGGAGAACTCCCAAGATGAGAACTTCTTGAATGATTTAGGCGACGACTTCGATTCCGAAGCGGATTACTGAGGGAATCATCCATGGGAAAAGTAAATTTCGACGCGATCAACACCCTCTCTAGCCGCCGTATCAAGCACCCGGTCTATACCGGGTGCCTCTCTCTGCTTGAAGAGCTGTATGAGGATGCGGCCTCTCAGGCAGACAAACCCCTGAATAGCGCCCGGGGTAGCGCCTATCTATTCACTGCTGAGACGGGCGTGGGCAAAACCACACTCCTCACAGACTTCCTCGATGCACACCCCGCTTATATGGCAGAGACAGACATGGGGCGGCAATGGAGTGTTCCTGTCGCCCTCATTAGGGTTCCTCCAGCATGCACCCTAAAAGGGTACATCTATGAGATCTGTCGCGTCCTCAAGGTAGCCACCACGCGGGAAAACACCACGAGCCTTCTCACTCGAAAGGCTATCGACGGGCTGAAGAACGCAGGAACCCGCATGTTTATCACAGATGAAACCAACATCGTTCTGGAAAGCGCCACCCAGAAAGAAATTACCCACATCCGAAATTTCATCAAACAGCTCATTGATGAAGCGGGAATCCCCATTGTGTTCTTTGGCCTGCCTGCAGACTGCAAAGAGTTCTTCAACAGTGACCCCCAAACCGTTTCACGGCTGGTTAAGAGCGTTAGCTTACGGGAATTTGCTCCTCCTACCGCCAATGATTCGAGGATGCATAAAACAGCGATGAAGTATCTCGAATATCTTGCTGATGACTGCGGCATTACCCTCAATGATGAAATGAAACCCCTCGAATTCTCTCAACGCCTCTATCTGGCTTCAAAAGGGATGATGCGGGATATCAACCAGATCATGACGGAAAGCGCCAAGTTCGCCATGAGGAAAGGGAAAACCGCTCTAGGCCAAAGCGATTTCAAAGCTATTTGTAGATCATTGAATCTGAATACCGATTTCGACCCCTTTGCCGCTGAAAGCAAAAGCTTACAGGCTCTCATGGCCAAAATGGTCTCAAAGAAGAAGGCAGGATTATCATGAGCAATCTAGCCTTTCTCCCCAAAGCGCTGCCCGGAGAAAGCGCCGGCAGCTTGCTGCTCCGCCTGAGCCAAGCCCATACGGAGCGACCTTCCGCGCTCCTTATGGCGCTTGGCCATAGCAACTGCTCCATCTCCGGAAATATCCGCAATCTGTACTGCGGCCTCCCTACACCCGTCTTTTCACTCGTGGATACCCAGAATTGGGCCCCATCCAAATCCACGACCACCCTCGCTAAGGCGCGAAACGCCAAGAAGTGGCTGGAATATCTGCATCCGTCGGTATGTCCGGATTGCGCCCAAGAAGGCTGGCTTCCAGATACGCATGATTTCCACCTCATTACCTGCTGCAGCAAGCACGGCAAGCAGCTCCGTACGCACTGTAACCACTGCGGTGACCCCGTGCGCTGGAATCGCTTTGGGTTGAACCGTTGCCACTGCACCAAAGAGTTTGGTGATACCGAAGAGGCGAGCCGGGGCGAACTCGCGGTTACTCGCCAGCTTGAGGAGTGGATCAGAAGCGGGAAAACGGACGAGCTGGCAGCCTACCAGGAACTGGAAGCGCTCCTGCGGACGCGCATTTCTGCTGAGGAATCTTGGGTTGAGGCGTCCATTGGCTGGATCCAGGGGGATCGCCTTCTGGTAGCCCAACGCCTCAAAGCATACCTTGCTGGAGCGGCCCCATTGGGCTCTCGAGCACTTGTCGCCGCGTTATCTTCCGCTTCTTCTTCATTACTGCAGCAGGCTCTACCCCAACTGCACGAGATGCTCGACAGCCTGCCTGACCCCCAAGACCCGAAAACCCTGTCAAAGACCTTCTATCTTGGCCACTCGGAGCTGTGCTTCGCACTGGGTTGTAAAACCCTCACCGTAGAGATGCTACTCAAGAATCAGGTGCTCAATAACACCTTGGCGCAAGGTTCACTGACGCAGCGGCACGTTTTTCTGCCTGAGCTGAAACGTCTGTATACCTGCTATGCACCCCAAACGAGTCATAACACACATAGTCTGACACTGAATCAGCTCGCAGGAGGCACCAAGCGTAAGACCCATGAACTGCTCTCTGACTTACTTGCCGGCGATCTAGCACCAGTACCCGCTGACTGCTGGAGGCTTGAGGACTGGCGTGTGGTGGCACCTGATGGGTATACCGATAATGTCCCCGAGGGGTACTCAACCCTGGCGATGGCGCAATCCATTCTGGGTGTGAACAGTCAGTATGTCGCTGGATTCAGGCGATCAGGCCTGCTCACAGGCCACCATCAGCGCAATAAAAACAATCGGTACTTGTACAAGACCGCAGAGCTGCATGCATTCCGGGAAAAATACATCTCCGCCGGAGACATTGCCTCTCTGACCAGCAGCTCAGTGACGGTTATCACCGATAAGCTACGTTTTGCCGGCATTCAGCCAGTCAGCGGGCCCGGGATCGACTCCAGTCCGGTTTTCCTATTCCTACGACAAGTCATCGAGAACGAAGACCTCAGTGCCGTGCTCTCAGTCCAGGAGGGCTACTCCACCTCCGGCCGCAGACCCAAGTCCGCACCCAGAGTGGATGGCAGCCTTTGGATGACTGGCGGCGAGGCAGCAGAAGCACTAGGACTCACTGCCCAGCAGCTCTATCAGCTGGTAGATAAGCAAGACCTCGTGGCAACACGTCCAGAGCATGCCTCCTCCAAAGTAAGTAACTACTTCCTTCGCAAGCAGGTCAGCAAGATGAAGGGGAAGCTGGCTCGCATGGTGACGGTTGATGACCTCGCAGCCAAATGCGGGGTTACCCCAAGACGAGTATTGAGCCGTCTTTGGCGATTGCTCAAAGCCAAGCCATTAAATTATCAGGGGGAGGCCTGTATCGACCATGAGGAAGCCGTAATCCTGCAAGAGCACTTCTCCCGGTACTGGGATGATCAACAGGCCGCCGCATTTCTGGGGGCTACCGCAGCGGACATCCATAACTGGAAACGACTAGGCCACCTTACCCCGCTACCTGAAGGGCACCGTGGCTTCCTTGAGAATCGCGTCCTGTTTGATTGCGATCAAATCAAGACATTCAGGAGGCCGGGATGAGAAAGGTACCCACCACCCTGGAGCAATACGAGGAAATCGTGGCTCATCTGTACAGGGAGTTCCCAACGCTTCTCAGCTGGGAAAGCGGGGTTTACAACCTGCGCTTTTATGCCAGTTTCACGATCGATCCCTGGTGGTTTCCCGCGGTTTGGCAACTTCTTGAGAACCTCGCGTCGCTAGACGCGATGAACCTTATTGACCCACCGATCTTTAGAGACTTCAAAGACAAGCGTGGCCTGCTCTGTATTTACTTCGACGGTGGCGACGAGCTGTCAGAGATGCTGATTGAGGGTGTCGAGAAGCTGATAAATCGCCGCTAGAAACTCCCTTTTGAATCAAAGACTAACAAGCAAGACAATTACTTTATGGTTTATTAAGTCATTGTTTTTATTCGATTATTTGACTTTTTGTGACACCAAGAATAGCGTCAAAGGGCACTCACTGATCAGAGATAGACCATGCTGCCATTCACTCCCATTTTCGAGCTCGAGGACTTCAGATCGCAGTTTGATTTCAATGGCTTGTCGGAGGAGATTCTGTTTTCCAACTACGAAGGCAAGGATGTCGAGGAGGTTATCGCTGAGGCCCAGTCCGTTTCCAGGAAGCCACCTTGCATCGTGGGAGCCTGGGTCATTATTGGCCTCGACCTGGATGAGCGGCAGAGCGCTCAGCTAGAAGCTAACGGGATTAACCCCACGGTTCTGTACTCCCAATTTTTGATTAATGACTTCCGGGAACGCTGGCCGCTGGGCAGTCATGTTTTCAGCACTCCTGTCACTAATGATCTCGGAAATGGCCTGCTTGAGACCGGCAATACGCTCTATGTGCTCTTGGGAAAGGGCTACCGCATGCGCATGAGCCTCGATCACGCAGCGCGGATTAAGGAGTCCGTATGAAGGCTCATCTGTTGACAGATATCCACAATGAGCACAGGGATGACCCGTACCGAGTGAAAGATCTGGATTTCGACATTCTTATCTTGGCGGGAGACATTGATAGCGGCCTAGGCGGAATCACCTGGGCTGCCGAGGAGTCTCAACGGCTCGGAGTGCCCGCCATTTATGTGGCTGGAAACCACGAGTTCTACGGCACAGAGCTAGTTAGTCACGATATCGCCATGCGAATTCATTCTACGAAGCTCGGGGTGCACTACCTGAACAATGAAGCCGTCGTGCTTGATGGGGTGCGATTCCTTGGCACAACCCTGTGGACTGACTACCAGCTCACAGGAGAGCACCCATACTTTGTGGAGTACCAGATCCGCCGTGCCATGTCTGATCACCGCCTGATTAGGTACGGAGAGTGGCTATTTTCTCCCGGCCACGCGCAAATGCTACATGGCAATGCCATTGAGTGGCTTGAGGAACGTCTTCAGGAACGCGGCGACTACGAAACCACGGTTGTCGTGAGCCACCATGGCCCGTCCCAGCTATGCGTCCATCCGAAATGGACAGGGAGCATCGTCAGTAATGCCTACTGCTCACACTTAGACCACCTGGTTGCACAAGCGGACTTCTGGTTTTACGGGCATACGCACGCGGCTTTGGACACGCTTGTCGAGCAAACCCGACTCGTAACTAATCCTGCCGGCTATCCCGGTCAGGAAACAGGCTTCAAACCTGACCTGGTGATCGATCTCAAAGGAGGAAAGGACAAATGAGCCGGCCAATCCTGGTCGTAGACCTGGAGGCAACATGCTGGCGGGACAAGCATACGGCTCCTGCCGAGAAGGAGATCATTGAGATCGGATGTGCTCTTGTCGCCTCGGACGGCACCGTACTTGATGATTTCAGCACCTTCGTGAAACCGCTACTCCACCCAATTTTGAGCGAATTCTGCACGGAACTGACGAACATCACCCAATCAAACGTAGATAGCGCCCCAGGTTACCCGGAAGCATGCCAGCTGGTGGATGAATGGCTTGGCCAGCGGGTCAGAGGACTGGTTTGGGGATCCTGGGGCAACTACGACCGAAATCAGTTGCTTGAGGAGAAGGCCAGACATTGCGCTACCCCTGAATTCCTAGGTGTACCCCACATCAACTTGAAACGCCTCTGGGCGAGGTCGCAAGGCATACCTCCGAGAGGAATGACTCGGGCTTTGGCGTATGCAGGCATCCCGCCAGAGGGAACGCATCACAGAGGAATTGATGACGTTCGCAACATCGCGAAGCTGTTACCCGGTATCTCCCGACAGCTGATCAACCATGCTGTAGCCAGGTGGACGCCATATCCAGAGCAAGGCGAGAGGACATAGCCATGTCAGAAGCCCCCAAAGAGTCGCTAGAAGAGAAATATCCAAGCCTGTTCAATCACGAACAGTTCATTTACCCAGTTGCAGTAGGCCCTGGCTGGATACCGCTCGTTGACACCCTATGTCGCCTGCTGGTGAAGAGTACAGAGCAAGGGGCATCGGAAGTTAAGGCACTACAGGTGAAGGAGAAATTCGGGAAGTTACGCTTCTACGCGGTGGCTTGCTCAAGTTATCACGGAGGGCTCATCAAATTGGCAGAGGCATATTCCGCCCGTATTTGCGATGTTTGCGGGGGATTGGGAAGTATGGTTTGTATTGATGGCTATTACGTTACCAGATGCAAATCTCATGGCAGATCGCCATGAAACCACATCCACAGCCCTTCAAACACAGGGTTTTAACCGCTAAACGAGTCTAGAGAAGTGTAGGCTACTAATCCGGCAACAAAAAACGCCCCCTCTAGTGGTCACTCACGAAGGAATATGCATTACTCTGGGGCTACACGATTTAACACTTTCATGCATAGCAATATATTCAGGCGCCATGAATCCACAGCAAATACTCAGAAATCTTGCCGATTACTGGCCGATCATTGCTGAACTCTACAAGGAAAATGCCGACGGCATCATTATCGAGGCCAGTCTGCTCAAGGTCATTCGCGCCGTGGCGCCCCCTACGAGCAAAAAAGACAAAACAGCCCGGGAAATGGTGGTCGACCTGGAGCAATCCCGAATTTTGGAGCACCGCCCACGCGGCCAACAAGGCTGGGAGTGGGAGCCTGGCGTTCTTCAAATGGTCGAATACCTGATCCAAGAGCAGCAGCTTGGGCTGGTTGGCAACATCAAGGCCGGCATTGAGGCCATGGATCTGCACCGAGAAAAACTTGAGCAGGCCATTGAAGCCGAGAATCTGGAGGGCTTCCGCCACTATCTCCAATCAATTGATCGCCATTTCCGGAACCTGACCCAGGAAATTCGCGGTTCGCGTCAGGCGGTTTACCGGCTGGCAGAGAAAGCCAAAACTCAGGATAAAGACCTGCCAATTCGTGAGCGGTATGCTCGCGTGCTCGATGCTTGGGATGAATTTGTCACGCCACTGAATCAAATGGCCCGACCGGGGGAGTTGTTCGATCGTGCCCAGTCGGTTTTAGAATCAAATATGCGATCCTGGCAGCAGTCCAGATCTATTCGCATCCTGGTGCAGGATGCGGAGCGGGATATGCTCCATGGGGTGGTATACCGTCTTCTGGATTTTCGCGACGCTCTTCCTCAGGTGCTGGCAGACATGGAGAGGATCCTTTACCCACTTGTGAAGCAGGCGCGGCTCAACACTAATATCACCCGGGGCGCCAACTTGGCTCTGAAAGCGCTTGAGCCCTCTATTCAGAGTAAATCATCCGCCAATCAGAAGGTCATTGATTGGGGGCTTGCCATCAAGTCAGGTAACAAGGATAGCCGGCCAGATCGCAGTGATGCGCTGGTTGCCTTCTTGTTTAATCTGGATCCGAGCAAGCCAAGGGTGGAGAACCGGCTTCCTTCCCTAGAAGAGCGATCGGAGTCACGCGCTCGCAAGGTCGTCCCGGTGCAGAAGATCCTTCGAAAATTAGGTGCTGCTGGGCCTGTAGACGATGTGATGGCTTGGATTCAGGAACATTTCCCAGAGGCCAATCTGGTGGAGGCCCTGAGCGCCACCATGAAGATTCGCCACGACCCCCGGTTGCAGGACAGAGAAATTACTGGTGACAGGGAACACTACATATTTGGACACCGTGTTATTGGAATGACACGTAGAGGACTGCAATGAGCAATGTGACCACCAATGACGATGCCATTATCCGGGTTCTGCAATCAGTAGCAGAAGCTATGCCGAATGCCACCCAGATCTATGACTCATTGCGAGCCGGCTATTTCATTTCTACACGAGACCACAGGTTCTTCCAGGAACTGAATAATGCGGAAGAAGGCTACAAGTTCCTCTTTCGAATGACCGGCCATAGTCTGGAACATCACCACGCGGGGTTCTACTACCTGGAAGCCCCCGAGGTTGGCCAGCCATCCCAGTTGTCCGGCCGATCCCGACAGTTCGCAGTACTGGCGTTCTGCCTGGTAGAAGTTCTGGCCAGCGTTGGCTTGGACATCATCACGATGATTGATCACTCGAAAATGATTACTGAGCACGACATGGAGACCCTTCTTGACCGGTACCCGGATCATCTGGCCTCTGTAGACATACTGGATATGGAGTCGCTAGATTCAGCATTCAAAAAAATGAGCACTTACGGCTTTGTATCCGAGAAGATCGAGTCAGCCAATGGCAAGGGATACGAGCTGACACCTTCCATGCGGTTCTACCTGGATGTTTGTGAAAAGCTGTCCCAGCAACAGCGTGAGCAAGAAAGTATGGATGCAGAGGTTATCATTGAAGAATAAATCCCTGAGCTTCGGCATTCGCCGTTATGCCCTGATCAACTCCGGCGACTACCGGTATGGCATCTTCCCCATGGATGCTGCCCTTTCCGTCTGTGGCAACAACAACATGGGCAAGAGCCAGGCGATTAATTCCCTGCAGTTCCTGCTGTTCAAGAGCACGAACGAGATGAATTTCGGGAAGTATGATGCGGCCAAGAGCCGGGAGTTCTATTTCAAGACCGACAGCAGCTACATCGTTGCTGAATTGATCACAAATGAGGGGGTTTTCCTTTTTGGGGCCTACGGCAAGGGCCCTGGGTATGGTTATGAGTACCAGCTATTCGTGGCCAAGACAGGCTTCCAGGACGAATTCTTTATCGATAACGGCCGTGTGCTCACCTATGAGGAGGCCATGGCGCGTCTTGAGCAAACTACTCGCGTCCACAAAATCAATCGGGATGAGGCCCGCCAGGTACTTTCTGGTGAGTACATCAAAACCCCGGTTAAGCATGATCTGTCCCTGGTACCCCTGCGTAATGCTGGCGAAAAGCGCTATAGCATCTTCAAGAGGATCTACAAGAACCTGATTACGCTCAATGACATGCGAGAGCGTGACATTAAGCGGCTGATCCTGGACGTCTTCTCTGACACCCTCACCGACACCAAAAAATTCAATTATCTTGAGGAGGTCTCACTCGCCTTCCGTGAGCATGACTTGCTGAAAGACGAGATCGTAACCCTCAAGAGTCTGGAGAAGAACCTTGAGCGGTACAGTGATCGCTTGTCCTATTACCGCACAACTCGCGATGAGCTCGAAGAGGCCCGGGCCACCATTGCCCAAACAGCCATGGCATTTCGTGAGCGTGCCGAGGGCGAGGCCGAGCTGATCCGTAATGAGATTCAGGCCGCTAAAAATGATCTCGAACTGGTCGATAGTCGCAATAAGGATCGGAGGCAGGCCCGGGACGAATTGATGGTGGCGTTGCGTCGGTTGCAGGATGAACAAGACGAGTATGAAAATGCCGATCGTGAGTTCGCCCTGACCTCCGAGGAAGCCATTACTGGCGAGATTGAGGATTATCAGCGGCGGCTGGCGGAATTGAATGAAGCCCTAAAGGGCGCGAGTCACAATACCCCTGATCAAATCCGGACTGATCTCCTCCGACAGGAGAAGCTGAGAGAGCAGCGCAACAAGGCCCTCGCCGCGCTCACCTCCTCCCAGCGGATTATGGACAAAATTGGCCTGGCCCCAGAGGTGCTTGAAGAGGCTTCTCGGGTCATCAACCCAGAGATCTTGTCGCTCGACATTGATACCGTTGAGGGGGATGCCAACCAGCTCAAGCGCTGGATTGAAGAACGCCAGGGGGAGTTCTCTGATGGCCGTCTCTCTGCAAAGGGGTTCTCGGTACCTCTTTCTGGGGTGTCAGGAATTAACCTGGGCGAAACAGAGGAAGACCTCAAACGGGACATTAATCGGATTGACCTTTCCCTGATCAAGCTGAAAAAGGAGCTGGATGCGGCAGAGAATAAGGCCAAGTCCGAGCGTGAGATCAAGCGCCTCAATGAAGAAATCTACAGCGCGAACAAGGATCTGATTAATTTCCGCCGCTATTGTGATTTAAAGAAAGGCCTGGATCAGCGAACCACAGAGATTGCCGAGGCCGAAGCCAAGCTGGATGAGGTCAACAAGATCATGAATGGCCTGGTGGACGAATTGCGTCAACTGGAGTCCCGGCAGACACAGGCCCAGCAGAAGATGATCAAGCACAACGATGATCAGCAGGCGATCAAGACCTTCATGGCGCACGAGATCATGACCACCAAAACCCTTCGTGATCTCGATGGTAGCTATGTGGATATGAATTTGGACATCGCCGCAGCCGTGGGCCATGCCACCAGTGTTTACGCGACTTTCTGCAACATCCTGAATGACTTGAACTCAGCGGATCGTGAAATCCTGCAGGTGTACAGCAAGCACGCGAGCCTGGAGACCCTGGAGGAGCGAATTGAGCAGGTGATCGATGATCACAGCGCCCTGCCCGAAAAGCAGGAAATGCTGATTCGCCTCAATCAAATCGCCATCACGAAGATCTCCAGCCGCCTGAAGGACATTTACGACAACTGGCTGCGTCTGGAAAGTGCGATGAGCGAGTTGAACCGAAGCATTAACAAGAAGAAGGTGTCGAATCTTCAGCAGTTCAAGATTGAGCTGCGGCCATATCAGAAGCAGATCGATGCCATCTACCACCTTATCGAGTCCTCCGCGAGCAATGATGACCAGATGACCGGAGACCTGCTCCGCAGCGCGGCCCGGGAAGAGGACATGAATGTGGTGGTCGCCAATGATGCCAACCGGACGCTGGGCGCCTTTGTAGATGACAAGGGTGGAGACCTCCAACTCGAAGACCTGTTTGAGCTTTCCTTCGTCCTGGTTGATGTTAATGGCAAGAAGAATGAGGCCTCCGACCTGGATGAGATGGCCAGCAATGGGTCAACGATGACCATCAAAGTGCTCATCAACATCTACCTGATCCGGCACTTGATGGATGCAAAGCTGTTTGAAAGCCGGTACCTGCCCTTCTATGTGGATGAAGCCGGCGCCATCGACAGCACCAACCAGGAATCGCTGATTAACGTGTGCCGCGAACTGGGGTTCATCCCTGTTTTCGCCTCTGTACAGGCATCTGAGGTGACCCGGTATATTATCGATATTCAGCATGCTCGCACCAGCGACGGGATCATGTTCACCACTCAAGACTGGATTACAAACGACCCACTTGAGGATGACGATGAGCAACAGGACTTTTTTGGGGAAGGAGATGAGTCATGACCCCACTTCTACGGGCAATGGCCAAGCTTATGCAAGCAGAGAACAAAGCTTTGCCGGCATCTGAGATTTCTGCCAGCGCCCGAAAGGCGCTTTCATCAAGCGAATGGGGCGACTGTGTTCGTAAGGAGCGCAGGGGCGCTGGGCAGGTTATTCGCGTGACACGGCCGAACACTCTGCAGCAATATCTGGACACGTACTGGCCAGCTTGGTGTGAAACAGAGAGTCATCTAGCCAACCCATCACGAGCAGAAAGCGTTCGAGCGCGGCGAAACAGCAAGTCCGGCGCCAAAATCCAGAGGTGGGCCCTCCACATTCGTCGGTCACCAAATTTTGCTCCGACAGTTCACATTATGGAGGATGGCCAGCCTTCCCCCTTGAAGCTGGACGACACGGTCTATTTGGTGGAAAACTTGGAAATGTGGCTTTACATCGAAAAGATCGCGGAACGTTTCCCACCAGGCTATTGGCTCTATTATGCAGGATTCGTGAGTGATCGGATGAAGAGCTTTCTGGCCGAATCTAGCTGCGAAAAAGTCGTCATGCTCCCAGATTATGACCCCGTTGGTTACACCAACTTCCTTAGCCTGAGGGCCACCCTGTCACCAAAAATCCAGGTTGAACTCTACCTCCCGGAACAAGCCGACCAAAGCACCCTCGAACGTTACGGTAACGAGAAGCTCTGGCGAGACCAGAAAGCTTACAAGGCAGCCCTTGAGAAGCTTCGGGCAGAGCCCGGCAGATTAAGCAATTTCATAGAATGGCAAATTGAGTTAGGGATGGCGCTGGAGCAAGAGTACCTACTTATAGAAGGTGCTTCTGATAGTACCCCTTGAAGAGGTATTGATGGCTACCACACAACGAGGCCATACATCATAAGCTTAGAAAAAGGCCATCAGATAATGGCCTTTTTATTGCTTACCCGATTGAAAGCAAGATTTATTAATCCTGAAAAAACCGACCTTTATATTTACGAAGTCGATAAAGAATCTATCAAGCATGACTCTTTGTATTGAAAATTGAACCTGCCAAATCAGAAAATGCGCCAAGGTCAACATCATTATCTAAATCGTGCGCCCCACTTAATCGACCGAGGACGTAATTTTCAACATTTGACACCAGGGCTGCATCTGTCGTGAAAAAACCAATCGGAACACTAACGGATGAATAATCTGGCTTTACTACATGGTAAGACACCAGCGCAAAGCGGCGAGGCAAAACGATAAATTCAGCGACACCACCAAAGCTCCCATCTATGTAGCCATGACAATCACTTAGATCGGGGAGAATATTCTTCCATCGCTTATAGCCTGATCTGTCCTCATTTCCCAATAATGGAAGATACAATTTAGGATTGAATAACCTTTTCGCCTTTTTACCCTTTGTCATTTTCCTTTCGAAAATATCACACTTAAAGTCTTTAAACCTATTCGACATTGCCCAACAACTATCACTGGGGGCGACCCACAAAAGATCCGGAATATCATTAACGTGTTCGACAGACATAGAATCGAATATTTCAGACAAAGCCCCTCTGACCCTATGTGAATTTGCGGAAAGGTAAGACGGCCCTAAAAATACCTGCGTATTATCTCTAGACCCAACCGAAGAGATAACATCAGAGATAAAGGCTTGAATATCTAAGAGGTCACTCTGGATATACCGACTGCAAACCTTGTCATCTAGACTATCCATCACCTCCAGAACAGCCTTAGTATTATCAGCTGACATCATGCTATTAAGAGAAGCAGAAACTGACTCAATAATTTCCTCATCATTATCAAATTCTTCAAGCCCGTCTCTTTCTAAAATGCCACCATGAAAGTCAATATTAAAAACTTGAGGGACTCTTTTCGGCTCCACACCAATCCTCGTCACCGAGTCCACCTTGTAAATTGATGGAAAAGTTTTCTTATCAGAGTCCACAATATGACTCATATATCCTTTCTCAAGCAGTGAGTAGAACTGATTCTGAAAACTACTATTTGCGTATTGGTCACTTAGACCAACTCGCTCGCTATTCACATCAACAGAAACGCCACATTTCCAATCATCATCGGTGCGTTTAGACCCGATACAATTTAGACCAACCAACTCAAACGCAAAAGTTGATACGGTCTGCTGAACCGTAGCTACTTGAGGGGACTCACCATAATCAGAAAAGTATCCTCTCGCGCCTTTGGACAATGTTACACAACCGTCGTCACAATATTCTATTTCACTTTTTATAAGGAGATCGTTAATGGCCTCATCAATTTCCCTTTCCGAGAGCCCCAAGAAATCAGCCAAATTCATTTGATTAACCGGGCCCAGGTGAACCAATCTCAATATAAACTCCCGAATAAATGGAAGACCACGCTTAGAGAGATAAGAAAACCCGATATTAAACCTATGAACAGGCAACAAAAAATCAACTTCATGGTACTGAATTTTAGAATCTTCCATCACTCCCCCCTGCCATTGGAAGTCAACTTTGAAGCCTCAAAAAAACCATAATCATCATCTTTGTTGTTACATTCCATGAAAGATATAACCTTTCCCAAAGGAAGGTCAGAATTCTTACCACGCCACATATTCAAATCACCAACCACAACCAACCTGTCCATCGCTCTTGAAAGGGCAACATTGATTCTATTTGGAGACCATAAAAATCCTGGCGACCGATCCTCACAGCTACGAGTAACAGACAACACTATGATTCTATTCTCTTTACCTTGATAACTATCAACGGTGTCAATTTTCACCAACCGTTTAAAATCATCAGACCAAGCATGCTCTTTAAATTTTGTTCTAATAATTCTTTTTTGTTCAGCATACATACAAATAACGCCAATAGCTGCCTCACCATCTTTAACGAGGCCCGCCATAGAAGCTACGAACATCGCATCACTGGACAAATCCTTCAGTAGAGAGATAACAACATCAGCTTCATAACGATTGTAGATACTCGACCCACGATCGCTCTTATGATTAGCTCGATTCCCAACCTGACTTGTATCGATCCAGTTTACATATTTTGAAATGCATGCAGGAAGCGTTTTGTAGACATCGGGAATAGCTCGCTTTCCATTTTCCAGCTCACCATCATAAAAACAGCCAGATACCAAATCACCGATCGGAGGAGCCATTCTGTATTGAGTTAAAAGTTGAGCACTAGCACGTTTTCCATAGCTAGAATTAAAAGCTCTAGCAAAGTCACTAGCGACAAGATCATCAATGTCACGGCCTTTTGTTGCGAGACCTAGCTTCCTTGCTAGGGACTTCTTATGCGGTTCCGAATACAACGGCGGAAGCTGTTTGTGATCTCCCACCAAGAGAACTCTTTTACCAGATTGCATGGCTATAGCAAGTTCACTGGCTATTGATCGTGCTGCCTCATCAATAATCACCCAGTCATACTGGTTAGTGGAAATCCCAATGTGCCGCTGCCCAATTCCCACACAAGTCCCGGTGACCAACTGGCGAGAGCGAGCCAAAAATTCGTCATAATTAACCCTTTCGGTACCGAGCACATCAATCATATCATGCGATATTTTTACCAATGCCTTTGCCAAAACGGATTCATTGGGTCTGACTGCGTATTCATCTTCAAGCTTTTTTAACAACCGGGATTTTAACGAAAAGATATCGTTAATGGCATCGATGTCTTCATAACCAAAATCAAGCAACGATTGAATTATGGCATCCTCAAGACTCTTGACGTGCCGATTCAATTCATCAATTTCACTCTCATTCCTACTATCATCACTCATCTGTTGCTTTATGGAAATAAGCGTCTCAATATTTGAGAAAATCCCCAGCTCCATTTCTATTAGAGCGGACAAATATTTTTTATCCAGCCCTATTGGCTGGGACATCGACTTAATTCTATGCTTTATCTCTGCGCGAAAAAGTTCTCTCTTTGCTGTAACAATAGAATTTGAATAAACATCCTTTAAACCATCTGAAACCGCCCCCTCTCTATTACTGAATCGCACAACATCAAGAGGGGTATCCAGCCTCATGCAGTGGCGCCGAATTCTTTCAGCTGCCGTATTTACAGCCTCATGGGACTGACTTACTAGCAAAATATTCTTTACACCTTGCTTTTCTACAAGGTAATGAACAAAAGCAGCAATAAACTCAGTCTTACCAGTACCAGGGGGGCCCTGAAGCAATGAAAGAGGGCCAAAGTTGGCAATTTTTTGAAACGCATCACGCTGCTTGGGGTTTAAACTTATAACATTCCCATAATCGTCTTCACGGTCATATCGCGAGAAATCAGACTCGGATAACGATGCACCATATTCTTCAGGCTCCAAAACTGAACCAGGCTCGAAATAATTGCACAAACCATTAATGACAGCCTCATCTTTCAGTAGCCGCTCTAAAGCATTTTTTCTCTTTTCATATGAGGATTTATCTGCCTTAGTTCTGAAGAAAACGATGTCACCTTCGGACAAATGTCTAGCTCTATTTCTCAGTTTATGTAGGCGCACCTCTTTTAACGTTGATTTTATTAGCAGAACTTCGCCCAGCTTGTAATCTTTGTCATTGATTATTTGGATAGCCTCTATATCGTCACCTTTTTTGAAACTATCAAGAGCATCCTTTTCGGCTTCATAAGGAACAACGATCTGCATATTATTATCTTTAGGTTGCACCACATCATGTGCAACTTCTAAATATGGAAGTGATTCAGTTTCTGTTTCAATAATAGCCTTCCACAATCGGCGAGTTGTTATCCTAACCTCATCTTCTTTAGCTGACTGGTTAGGTTCAGAGTCAGGCCGAGGGATAATAACATTGGTTTTAGCTTCTTCTGATTCTGAGTAAAAATAACCATCAAGAGCAATCTGAAAGGACTCACAACCTGATAGCATTTCATTAAGCATTGACAAGTCTGATGAATAACCAGCCTCAATAGATATTGCGAACGGGAGATCTAAGCTAGCATCCTCTCTGTCACCCTTTGAAACGAAGCCTCTCTGATGCGGGGGAAGCCCATTTGTGATTGAGCCTTCTTCTTTAGAAAAAAAGCATTTAAATATCCCGCCCACACCATGAAACTCTATAAAAGCTTGCTTTTCATTGTTGTTTTTGCTTTTAGATATCTTTACATAAAGCTGCCCATTATCTGGATAGAGCGTAACTGGATCAAAGTCGCCCTTCAATATAACCTTAATAGTCTCAATCGAGGCCGCCCCCGAAAGTGATGGCTTTTCAAGAGCGTCTTTAAATCTTGAAAGATCTCTAAAACCAAACTCCTGATCTTCAACCTCTACTCTTATTGCTGACGAGATTGCTGGATAACGTTCAGATTCCTCACACCAGTCCAATCCAAGAAGCTCGCTGCTCATCCGAATTACAGCATAGATGTCTCGCTCGAAAGCAGAGCAATCCACCATATTTTCAGGGGCATATTTAGGGGAAAAATTTTCTTCTGTATCCAAATCAAAGTCTGGAGTATCAACAAGATAAACCTTCAAATCTCCAACCGGGGATATAAGTACATTACCTGGATGAAGATCCCCGTGCGAAAAACCTAACTCATGAAACCCTTCCACAGCTTTAATTAACTGATTAACAGCTTCAATCTTTCCTTCTTCATTAAGGATCACCTCACTCCAGTTCGGGGCATTAATATACTCACTCACCAAAAAAAGGCTCGAGGATTTATTAGCAATACCGAAATCTTTTATTTTTGGGATATATTCTGGAGAGATTTCTCTAAGACGCTCAATCGACTCTAGGAAATAATGTATCCTCCTTGCCATTCCTTCGGCTAGGCTCAGAGGATTGACATTTAGCCAAGCCTTCAACAAACCTTCACCCGTGGGATAGATTTCTTTTGAGCTTGTATCTTTAATGAAATCGCCTACATCCCTATACTCACGGGTATGATGAATATCTTTTCTATATTTTTCTAACTTACTCAAATCAAACTGAGCGTCTTTGATCTGCCTTGGCTCTGCAACCAAAAACTCCTCTAAGAAATCGCCTGCATATTTATAACTTCCACCTTTAAGCGCCTTTAGAATCAATGGCGCATACCATGACTCGCTGGCCTCCACCTGCTCCTTGACATCCCTTATGCTTGCATTCGAAAGCCTTTCCCCCTCAATAATATGCCAAGCAACAATCGCCAAGGAGTAAACATCCATCTGAAATGGTGTCGTTTGATTTGACACATCCATTCCTAGCGGAGCCTCTGCATCTACTACTGACAGCCCAACTCTTTCAGCTCCAACCGTTCCTATCTCCTCGTAGTAAGCTGAAATAAAGTTTGATAGTGCTATTTCTTTTCCTGGCGATATCCAAACACTGTGATCGCCAATATCTCTATGAGCCACTTTCATTTTGTGAAGATCATAAAACCTAGACAAAAGCAGCTTTACAATTCCAACTCTGTCTTCAATCGAAAGGTTTACACCGTATCGCCCGATAAATTCATTAAGACGTTTATGTGCCGGCGGCAATTCATAAACCTCGTTATACTGAGATGTGATTTTCTCCTTTACAGGAATTGTGAGCGAGGTCAGGCAATGGTTATACAAATCTAGTTTATGGTGTTTTATAAACTGAAGAACCCCTCGCTCTCTAGAGACGATCTTGTACCTGCCATCAGGGGTTTTTGAAGCTGCCGTCCCTAACTTATTGAAATTCCATCTCCGAATAAGCGCCTCTTCATTATTTGATGATTCTGAAACAGCGCGAAATTCCTGATAAACTTCCTTCGGGTGATTAAATATTTCTTCTTTCTCAATCCATCCATCAATGACTATTGGTTTTGGCTCGACCTGAGCCCCAGCAAATAGCTCATCAAAAACTTTGATATCCTTATGCAGCAAGCCTTGCCTAAAATGCTTCAAGGTAAATTTTGAGTTATAGATGTCCTCATCAGCAAACTCCAAGAACTCGCTTAATGTCAGAGTATGCGCCCTTTCGTCATCAGGAAGATCGTCAATTTTTGAAGTTCCTGTCATAACCACAAAGAATTCGACAAATGGACTATACCCTTTGTTCGTTAGCTCATGCTTGATGCGATCCACTTTCTGTTTGACAAGGAAAACTTTCCTCCTTGTGACACTAACAGGGGATCCACCCATCATTTTTTTCCCCTTTAACCAATTACCTCTTACACATTTTATACTCCCTCCATTCCAGTCTTTTAGCTCAATGATAAGGATCCGCGAATGAGTAACTATCAGAAGGTCAATTTCACCTTCATTACCCTCACTCCCAATAAATCTAAACCCCGCATAACCTTTCCAGGAATTTATCGGAAACTCATTCAAGGTCTTTAAATCAGAAAATGACTTAAGCTTTCCGCTCTTCAAATTATTTTCTTTATTTTCTGCAAATGCTTTTTTAATCTTTTCTATTGCACGCACTTCCTGTTCTTGCAGCCCACCATCCCAATAGTGCACTTCCATTATACTTACCCTTAAATTATTGCCTTTATATAAAATTCATTGAGCCTTTCTCGGCTCCCTCAACCTTTTCGTTTCGAAGTATTCTTCTGCAGCAATAGTCGTCGTGAAGTCCGCCTCGTCATCGCTTAGCTTTTCAACGGCGCTCTTAATATTCTTCAGATCCACCCTGAAAAACTCCTTTCGGAGATTCACCGCATTCACCCGGTGATGGCTAAACTCTCTGTGGAGCGCTGTCTCAAGGGCTGGAGCATCATCCGCAAAGATGATGGCATGGACATCAAAGGAGAACGGGACACTGGCATCTCCGAGTTCTTTAACCCTGTCCATGGGGTCTAGCCGGCGGGTCATGCCAATTTTGTACACATTTTCACCAAACGACCCGATATTGCTCATCACGTAGACATGCCCACGACGGGTTTGTTCGGCCAGGCTCTTGGCTCGTTCACCCCTAGCTTCGGCCTCTTCAAGTTGAGCCTGAAGCTCTGCAATCTTCGCTTCGGCCAGTGATCGCTCTTCTTCTGACGCCTTATCCAGCTCCTTTCGCGCCTTATCCAGCAAGTTCTGGTACATCTTTTCTTCTTTCTCTGCGGCAGCCAGAGCATCTTTGAATTCCTTCTCTGCCCGAGCCTCCTCTCGCATCTGCTCCCGGATTAAGCGCTGTTCTTCCTGCTCCTCCTTCTTCTTGAGCGTGAACTGGTACTGAACGCCGCATTCTTCGTACTTTGCCGTGACGTAATCGATGCTAATCCCACATCGGAGACTGGCTACCAGCTTCTCTAGATCATTAGCCAGTTTCTCAATCCTGCCCAATGTACGGTCAAAGTTTGAGGGTGAGACCTTTGCGATTAGAAGGTCACTCTCAATATTGAAGGCTCTCATCAGGAGCTTCATTTGCCCATCAATGATCTTTTTGTCTACCCTTGGATCCCCAGTCAGGCTAACCTGACCTTCCTGCGTAAACGCACTGCCATCCTTGATCATCGCCTTTTGCTTATCCCTGAGGGACTTTATCTCAGCTGCAAACCTTTCACTGGTCTCATACAGGTAATCTGGTGTCTCGAAGTGACCATAGGCGACAAAATCATCAACCCGAGAGTAAAGATCGATTTTTGCTAACACTGATTGCAGTGCTTCCTCCCGCTCTACGGTTTCCGCCTCTCTTTGGGCCAACACGGTCTTGAGTTCTTCAAGAGCCACGGAATCTGCCTTTAGCTTCTCCGCGATAGTATTCGCGTTGGCTCTTAGATCCTGCAGATCCTTTGTAGCAAGATCCAGGCTAATGAATTGGGCCTGCGAAGCCTGAACTTTGGTGTTCATCTCCTGGAGATCGGACTCTGCCTGCTTGGATTTCTCTTTAGCAGCCTTAACAGCAGCCCTAAGGGTGTTGAATTGCTTGATTTTGCTGTCACCCAACTTCTTGGTCACAAAGAAGGTAACAAGGATAGAGACTAGATAGACGCCCGCGAGCACGGCCATGATCTCGATGGTCATGTGCTACCTCATATATTCGTCGATGATTTCTTCTTTGGTAATCCGGCGCTCTTCTACGCGATCCTGGTAGAGTTCTTTGGCGTACTCTACCTCGTCCTTGATCGCCTGCTTCTCAGCTCGGATTCTGGCTCGCTCGGCCTGTTCGGCCCTGCGGATGGCTGCCCGTTCCTCCCGTTCACGGGCTTTGATGCGTCTTTGCCGGTCTCTCTCGGCATTCTTTGATGCTCTATCTATAGCCTTGGCGACTTTAATAGCCGTCCTCAGGCCGCTCGGCTTCCTAGCCATGCCCCCTCCGTTCCATTTGCGCCCATTGCGGGCGTCTGATTGTTCTTAACATGAACAATATAGAACGGGGTTCATTAGTCAATTACAGACCAATCAACACCTAGATCGCCTAGAGTTAGCGATGACAACTCTTGGGATCACCGATTTGGCAGGAGCAAACCCGGCACATACATCATGAGAGCAGTTTGCAGGAAGAATGCCGTGAATTGGTGGCAAACAACTTAGCAACCACCACAACATATTATGCCTCCAATTAACAATCTTGAGGCATATTTGATGCAAAATATTATATATTTTTCCTTTTTTTGTTCTTTTTTATGGAATATTTATTGACAAGAAAAACTGAACCATCATAATTTCCACAAATCGGACATCAGAACGAATGATTGGTGGAATATTTATGGACTATCATAAAGAATCGGGACACACATACCACACTGTGTCATCAGATATACGAGAAGAATATGAGAGCTTCGTCGGCAATTTAGACCCTGATACCTACTTGGACGACATAAAAGATGCCTCGTCTGATTTTATGGAAGCCATTCCATTCGTATTAAAGCTGGTTGACCGTAGGAGCGGCAAAGCCGTTATGGCTGATCTCCAACTCGATACATATACGGCAGAGATGTTCTACCTATATGCAATCGAGGGGATCCCTCGCTTTCTGATGCGCTCAGAGAATGGAGATCTAAGAGAACTCAATGCAGAAGAGCTCGAGTTTTTCGACTTCGGCCTGGATTTGAATGCCTTCCTCTCTTACAACGCGTTGTTTGACTGCCTTCAAGAGTCCTGGGGAGGTCGGCCAGCAATATCAATGCTGGTAGTCCTCAACCAATTTGCAGCACGCATGAAGCTTGATTGGGCAGCCTATAGCGGAAAAGAAAACTACCTATCAATTGCTGAGGTAGCTCTACTAGCAGGGATGAAAGAAAAGAGCGTTCGGAACTTAGCAGCGAAAGAACTCGACGCAAAATTCAATCCTGATTGTAGATTGACACTCATCAGCACAACGAACGCCGCTAAATGGCTGGAGGGTCGCCGGAAGTTCAAGCCTTCACAATTGCTAAAAAACAAACCGGCAATCGATCAATTCCTGAAAATTGCGTACGACTTTTTCTGAGGTTGAGCCATGGAAATGACCTTGCACTATCAACACAGAATGGCCAATAGAGGGTTTAGTGAGCGCTACTTAGATATTCTGCTTCGCTACGCGGATTACATAGAGCAGAAAGGACGAAGCTATGTACTTCGCCTTACCCAAAACCAGGCACTGGAAGCAATCACGAAACTTGCCTCGGAGGAAGATGAGCTATTGCACAGAGAAAAAATGCTCACCCGACAAAAGAGACAAGCACGTATAGATCTTGGCGAGGGCAGCTGTGAGGCACTGAACCGCTTAGACGGCGAGATCCAAAAAGTACGACGATCAAGAAAAGAACTGAGAAAGCTTAAGAAATCGATCAAACCAGGTCATGCCGTGTTTGGTGTTGATCATGATTCTGGAGCGGTCAAGGGCGTCACGGTTGCCGCTACATTAAAGGCCATTCGTGGCGAATTTTTGATCAAAGAAGATTAAAGCATGGATACAGGAATCATTATGGACAATCACAATATCGTTAGTTACCTGGAAGCAGCATCCGGTTTCACCCCCAAGGATTTATTACCTGAGAGTCTTCGCATCTCCTCGGGTAATAGCGGGCTTGAAACGTTCTATGCCCCCTTCGACTGGATCAATAAAGAAGCAAAGCTCGTAATCTGCGGGATTACTCCAGGTTTGCAACAGGCTAATAAGGCTCTTACGGCTGCAATTTCAGCCAGAGAGATGGGTATGGATCTGGATGCCTCACTTAAAATGGCCAAAAACACAGGTAGTTTCGCAGGAGCAATGCGCAACAACATTTCGAAGATGCTGGATCATATCAAGCTTAATGAACTTCTTGATATCAACAGCTGCGGGCAGTTATTCACAGACCGGCAGGATCTGGTGCACTACACCTCAGCGCTGAGGTATCCGGTTTTCAAGGATAAAGCCAACTATAGTGGCGACAAACAGATGGTTTCCAACCCATATCTTTGGAATCAGGCTAAACAGGGCCTCCAGGAGGAAATCGCCACTTTGCCAGAAGCACTATGGGTGCCTCTTGGGAAATCTGTAGTGGCGGTTTTCGAGAAGCTAATATCCGAGGGAGTTCTCGGGGAGGACAAAGTGCTCTTTGGACTTCCCCATGCGTCAGGTGCAAATGCAGAGAGAATCAAGTACTTCCTGGGAGAAAAACCGCGAGATCAGCTTTCCAGCAAGGTTAACCCTGAAACGATTGATGCACAAAAGATGCCTCTGCTGGAGAAAGTTAGAGTACTAATCGAAAACAATAGAGCAACCCTCCAATCTTGAACTAACGTTTTATACAGTAACTGAGAGCAGTATGAGCAAAACAGACAAACTCAAGGAAAAGTACGGCGACGACGAGGTTGTTCGCACCTCGCTGCGAATGACTGCAGGCCGCCGCCAAGCCCTGAAAGGCCTGACCAAGGAGCTGGGCTTCCCGAACCAAGACGACACGATCGGGTATCTGGTCGACTATGCGCTTGACCAGAAGGGGAACGAGGATTTCATTGAAACCGCCATGGCTGCCGGTGCCAAGCTACGCGAGGCTCGCATGAGCGAGAAACAGAAGGTCAGCGAGAAGATGAGGAAGCTGGCAGCCCTGCCGCAAGACGAGCTGGATCGGCTTTTAGCGCAGATTGATAATTGAGACTAGAGCCAGGGGCCTCTTGGCCCCGTAAGACTCTCCGACACACAGTAAACCGAGGGTAAAAGGGCTCTTCATCTTTCTAGCCCTCCCGAAGGCATCACCAGAGCGCTTAATTTTTAACCACCCCTTCAATCATTATCCTTGGCTAACTGACACCTTATCCGCCAGCACCACAAGCTCCTATCAAGCTCGACAGTTCACAAAATATACTAAAAATCCTATACTCCTCTTAGAAAACTTGGCCTCACGATCCATCAGAACCAACGTCTGAAAGTGTGGATTTATCTCTTTATAATCATGGCGTTACAGATTTTTTGCTTTTACTTGTGGCAAATAGTGCGATTCGCGTGTGGCAAGAAACGTCTAACTTATTGATTTCCCAAGAGTGGGAGTGACATTACTAATGGCAACCCACAAACAGCCGCAACAAAAAAGGGCGCTTCGGCGCCCTTTTTTGTTACTTACACAGCCACATGCTGCACGCAGCCTTCCACTTCCTCCACCAAGACTGGCACTCCCGATGGGTGATCTCGGAGCTCCGTACCGAGCCTGCACCTTCCCTGTCAACGCTTAAACCCTTGCCCTTACGAACAACAGCCCATGACTCAAGGCTTCGGCGGGGCGCCACCCCCTTTCTGAATTGCGGACTTACACCGTTTGATTTACCGCCAGCTTTACGCGGCGCTCCAGGTGCCCCATTGTTTTCCCCAGCCGAAAACTTACCGGTGCCCCAAAGCCACCATCACCTTTATTGATCATTCAAAACGGTTGGCGTAGATACTCAGATAAGTACCATCGGATTGTCGCCACACGGTTATGGCATTACCGTCACCATCAATGGCGACTTGTGCCTGGAGCACGCTGCCATTGCCGTTTCCAATCGACCCCTCCGTGCCCCAACTGCCCGTGTTGGCCGTATAGCGATTGGCATAGAGGAGGCCACTGCTTACCAAATCATTCTGAGACCACACGGCAATCACATTGCCCTCACCATCAATGGCAATTTGCGGGAAGTGCGAGTGTCCCTGATCGCTGCTTTCTATCCGCTCCTCGGTACCCCAACCCGCACCCGGCGTATACCGATTGGAGTAAATGTGTCGCAGGTTTGCGCTATCTCTCTGCCACCACACGGCCACCCCGTTGCCGTCGTCATCAATGGCGATTTGTGGGTCAGAAGCATGCCCGTCGTCGCTGTTTTCGAGCAGCTCTTCCGTACCCCAGCTATCCGTGCTCGCCGTGTAGCGACTGGCGTAGATGCTCACCTTTGCACCCAAAGCGGAGAGTTCGCGCCACACCACAATGGCATTGCCGTTACTGTCAATGGCAATTTGCGGGCGGTCGGCATTGTCGGCATCGCCGGTTGCAATCAGTTCTGCTGTGCCCCAACCCGCGCCAGCTGTGTAGCGGTTGCCATAGATATTGCTGAGCCCACCATCGCTCTGGCTCCAAACAGCAATGGCATTGCCGGCGCTATCAAAAGCGATTTGTGGCTGAACGGCCTGCCCGTTATTACCGCTTTCGATTAGCTCTGCTGTACCCCAGCTATCCGTACTGGCTGTGTAGCGATTGGCGTAAATACTTTCGTCTATACCATCGGATTGTTGCCACACCGCGATGGCATTGCCGTTACTATCAACGGCAATTTGCGGGGAAATCGTGTTTCCCACACTATTGCTTTCAATCAGCTCTGCCGTGCCCCAGTTACCTGTGCTGGCCGTGTAGCGATTGGCGTAAATATTATAGTTTGCGCCATCATCCTGGCTCCAAACAGCGATGGCATTACCGGCGCTATCAACGGCGATTTGCGGCACAACCGCAGCCCCCGCACTACTTTCGATCAGCTCTTCTGTACCCCAACTGGCGGTGCTGGCCGTGTAGCGGTTGGTGTAGATGTTTGTGTGGCTACCATCAGATTGCTGCCACACAGCGATAGCGTTTCCGCTGCCATCAAAGGCTACCTGAGGGGACTCCGCATGCCCGGCACTACCGCTTTCGATCAATGCCGCCGTGCGCCAGTAACGGCACAGCACCTCAACGTTGTCGACATCCGCGCTGGCGACGACGCCACTGGCATTGGTCAGAGAACAGAGCTGTTGATTCGGGTGCTCGGCAACGGTGACCGCATAGCTTGCACCGTCGGCCAACTCGGTGCCGAACTCAAAGCTTGTGCCCGCCACTGGCAGGCTGTCGCCGCCATTGTTTTCCAGAGTCAGCCCCGGGTTGACCGCGCCCGTTACGGTGCCACCGACACCGTAAAGCGCCGCAGGTGTACTGCCACCACCGCCTCCGCCACTACCGCTACTGCCACCGCCACCGCATGCCGTCAGAAACAGTGCCGCACCTAGCAAATACCACGCTTTCATAATCAATCCCTCTTCCTTTTTTTGGGTTAATTTTCCCATTTATAGGAAATCTATCAGAACACTCCTCCCTGCGCACACTTTTTTGGCGGGTTAAAAATCAGCCAATAATGGTCGTAAAATGATCTTTATGATGAAAAAAATCACGGAATTACAGGATGTTGCACTTCATTCCTTGCCGCGTTACCGTTGAAGGCGACTCAATATAATATGGGCCTTATATCCCATATTTTACATTTCACCATCATGCGGATAGCGGGATTGCTGTACATTGGGACGTGTTCGGTGAATCAAGGCCCGAGCCGGGCCAGGCTGCGAAAGGAGGGGACAGGATTATGAGATATACTGCCTCGCCCGAAGAGCCGCGGGCATACTGCGGCTGCTGGCCCGACAGCAACGCCCAGAGGGTAAGGCAGCCCGCACGGGGAAAAATGCGCCGCAGAAATTCATCTTCAGCACCTGGTTAGTATCCAATGTCCGGCACCTCATCCAACACAGGGTTTCACAAAGCGGTTCGCAAGCTGATGCGTCCGCTTGTGCGGATGGCGATCAAACGCGGGATCTCAGTGAATGACTTCTATCTTTGGCTCAAGGCTCTCTATGTGGAAGAAGCGGAAGACTTCACCATTGCAGGCAAGAAGCAGAGCACATCGCGGATTGCCCTCCTAACGGGTCTGGACCGCAAGGAAACCGCACGGCTGCGCAAGCTCAATCAGGACATGGACGCCCTGCTGCAACAACAGACCAAGCGAACCAATCGGGCTGTCAGAGCCATTAATGCCTGGCAGAAAGAAGCGCTTTACTGTGATGAAAACGGCAACCCGAAGGCACTTCCCCTTTACGGCGATGGCACCAGCCTTGAAAGCCTGGTTCACCAGTATTGTGGCGATGTCACTGTCGTTACCGTGCTGGGAGAACTGGAACAGTCGGGGCTGGTTGATCTCCATGACGACGACACCGTGACCCTGAAAGACACCAGCTATATTCCCCACGAAGACAATGAAGAGCTGCTTTTCCTGATGGGACAGGCCGCTCACGACCTGCTCAACACCAGCACTTACAACATTGAACAACAGGGAAAAACCTCCCGCCTTCAGCTGAGCGTTGCCTATAACCGGGTCAACCCCGAGGTAATAGCCAAGTTAAAGGTGCTGATTGAAGCGGACAGCCTGGAGCTTTTACAGAAGCTTGATCGATGGCTGGACCGGGAAATTGACCACCAGGAGGATACCGGTCAGCCGCAATACCGGGCGGGCGTTGGCATCTATTATTTTGAAGAACCCATGGACTCAGGCTCAGAGCAATGAAAAAGATCACCCAACTCGCTTTCTTTCTTCTCGTTGCTCTGCTGCTTTCCTGCGGCGGGGAATCCTACAATGCTGCCAGCAATGACGGCGGGATATCGGGCACAGGCAATGGGAGCAGCAAGTCTTCCCTTGCAGGCTCCGCCTACAAAGGCCCCTTTATTCAGGATAGCGAGGTGAATGTCCTCAAGATCGAGGGCGATTCCAGCTCGATTATCGCCAGCTCCCAAGTCCAGGCCAATCTTGGAGATTTCATTCTTGAGGTGGAACCGGGCCTGCTTTCCGTTGCGGTCAGCGGTCGATTCTACGATGAAACTGACGCGACTTACTCCGAAGAGACGGTCAATCTCAAAGCCTTGGTGAACAAGGACCCGGAACAGCAGGCCAACATTTTCGTGAACGCTTTGACGCTACTGAGCCACGATTTGATGGTCGAACTGATCAACCAGGGTAACAGCTACGAGCAAGCCAGCAGTGCAGCAGAAACCCGAGTGAAAACCCTGCTGGCCGCAGTGACCGGGGACATCCCGACCAGCCAGCCTTTCATTAACATGAACATCGCCAATAGCACCGGGACCACTTCCGGGGACAATGCCTACTCTCTTTATATATCTTCTCTGTTCAGCGAGGCCGTCAATGAAAGACGTGTGGAAGAGCCGCAATACTCAATGAGCACCCTACTCAGCACATTACGGGCAGATATTCTCAACGATAAGCCGATCGATGATGCCACCCTGCTTTCCTTGCAGGAAGCCAATGGCCGGCTGGATGCCGCATCAATCCAGCAAAATCTGGAAGCTGTCTTGATTGGCGAAACCATCGCCCCCGTCGGCGATGTCATTGAAGCCGTCACCCCGGGGCTGGTTCCGCCGTCCAACCTGACGACGTTTACAGACGCTTCAAATCCGGCGTCTTTCTCTCAACGTTTTTGCTTTGACATGAACCTTGATTGCTCAAACCCAAAGCACAAGGCAGAAATCGTCAACGCACAGGGCTTTTCCTACGATCTGCAGATTGATGACAACGCCGACTTCTCATCCCCCATCGTCTCCCTGCAAGACTGGCAGCGTAACTACTATGAGATTGAGCACGCCTCATTGGGCAGCGGCACCCGCTACTTCCGGGTCAGAAAGAGCCATGACGATGGTCAGCTCAGCCTGTGGGCACAAACGGATTTTGTGGTGCCCTGAACAACGCATCGGCTTGCGGTGTCAGCCAACCTGGCTGGCACCCCTGCCATTCTGGAGCGCCCTGCGCGCCCCCTGAGGCCCTCCAGATCACCTGACGTTTTATCCCTCAGTATCACCAACCTTGTCCGCGACGGGAGCGACACACTCGACAACCCGCCGGGCCGAACCGTTAACGAAAGGACAATGACCACCTGTCCTGAGTGGCGAAACTTTCACCAACCCCGGAGATTTCCCGTTTGTTTTGTGCCGGCATCGTTGGCAACATGGAGTAGAGCCTGAACAGGGCAACACAGGCTCATCCCAACTGCAGGAGGCTTCGCATGAGCGATTACGACGACAGAGATGATTACCAGCAAGAAGCCGAAGACCTGTTGGAAACGATTGAACAGGTAGAAGAAACCCTGACAGTCATGTCCAAGGTGGTCGGGCAGCTGAAAGAACAGGTGGCCTCACACCTGGACCCGTACACGGTTGAAATGAGCGCCGAGGAATTCCTGGAACAGTGCGAGAACCTGGAAGGGACCTGGCACTAGTTCCACTCAGCCTGAAGTGACAGGGGCCGCATCGATGGCCCCACTCACCCCCTACTCCGCGATCCTTTCCGGATAACGGCGTACCCCATCCACCCAGGTTCCTCGCACCTGGATAGACGACCAGTCACCGATAAATTCCCGCGGATCCCGATCCAGCCAGACCAGGTCAGCGCGCATGCCGGTGCGCAATTGCCCGACCCGATCGTCCACACCCAACTGCCTGGCGGCATCCACGGTCACCGCCTGCAGAGCCCGTTCCACGGAAATCGCCTGCTGCGGCCCCAGCAAGTCGCCGGAGGCGGTGCGCCGTTCGACCGCATTCCAGACCAGCTGCAACGGTTGAAACGGCACCACCGGTGAGTCCGCGTGCAGGGTAAAACGCAGCCCCTGCTCGGCGGCTTCCGCCAGCGGGCTGATCCGGGAAGCCCGCTCCGGCCCCAGGAAAAGATCCCGGTGGCGATCGCCCCAGTAGTACACATGGTTATTGAAGAACGACGGAATCACATCCAGCGCCTGCATGCGGGCCAACTGGTCCCTGGTGGCCATCTGTGCATGAATCAACACCGGCTGCACTGCCACTTCCGGGCACTGCTTACGCGCTTGCGCCACCGCGTCCAGGCTCATGGTAATGGCCGCATCGCCATTGGCATGGATCGCGGTCTGCCTGCCGGCACAGTGGAACTGCACCACCTGCCGGGCAAGCTGCTGTGGAGACTGATTGGGAAAGCCCAGGTATTCCGGCGGATGATCGTCGGGCACCCTGTAATAGGGTTCCTCCAGAAAGCCGGTATAGCCCTGCAGGGAACCATCACTGACCAGTTTCACCGGCCCCAGATGGATCCGCTCCCCCTCAGGCAGAGTCCACTGGCCGTCCTTGCGTGCCTCCTCCGCAGCGGCTTCCGGCCAGACGCTCAGTCGCAAGGGAATCAACCCGAACCGTAATGCGGGTACCAGCGCCTTGATGGTGGTGGTATCAGCCAGGCCATTCTGGGCGAAGGTAATTCCCCGCGACAGATACAACCGGGACGCCCGGCGCATGACCCGGTAGCCGTCAATGGCTGACAGTTTCAGGATATTGGCACGGACAGGATTAAACGCGGTCTCCGCCAACAGACCATTGAGGCGGCCGTCATCATCACGGCCATAATAACCGCCGGGTGGATCCTCAACATTCTCACTAATGGACATGGCCTTCAGGGCCGCCGAATTGACGACGCCCAAATGGCCGGAAATATGCAGCACCATGATCGGCCGGGTGTCGCTGATCGTGTCCAGCTCGGCCCGGGTGGGATAACGCTGATCACTCACGGTGGTATCGTCAAATCCGTAGGCCAGCAGCGCCCCGTCAAGACGTCGCTGAGACAGGGTGCGCAGCCGTTCCAGCAGGGTGGCGATACTGTCCAGGTCTCCAATCGGCGGACTGTTGGCATCCACCGCCACCGCCGACAACCCTTCGCCCGGGAAATGGCCGTGGGCCTCGATAAAGCCGGGCATCAGCACCCCGCCTTGCAAATCGACCACACGCACATCGCGACTGACCTGATCACGCAAGGTATCACTGGCGCCAAGGGCAACAATCTCACCGCGCTTGACCAACATGGCATCCGCACGGGGATTGCCCGGGTCCATGGTCAGGATGGTACCGTTGGTGAACAGCTGCACAGGCGGCGGCGGCGGATTGAACCAGCGATGCACTCCCGCCACGGCCACCACCAGCAGCGCAAGCAGGGACAACGCACCGATAATCCAGACTTTTTTCATAGTGATCGCTCCTTTGCGCTGACTCTGCCGTGAGCTGACGGCAGCCTCAAGCGCGAATATCACATTTGTTAATGAAACAGATCAGATTACCGCATACCTGTTCCGGGCCCGGGCGCGCTATAGTGAAGCTCGCCATGCAGCTGGCGCACTAATTTAAGGCAATTTTCCTGCACCAGCATGAGGAAAATGCGGCACCATCCTTGCATTAACCGCGGTGAATTTTGACAGCCACGCATCGTGGACTCCCGCTGAGAATCGAAATCCATAGCGGGATCAACTGGAGACAACGCACCATGAAAGCATCAGATTTGTTCGTTCGCGCCCTGGAAGCTGAAGGGGTGGAGCATGTCTTCGCCATTCCCGGTGAAGAAAACCTGGACCTGCTGGAGTCCCTGCGCGGCTCGAAAATCAAACTGGTGATCACCCGTCACGAGCAGGCCGCCGGCTTTATGGCCTCCACTTATGGGCGCCTCACCGGCAAGGCCGGTGTCTGTATGTCCACCCTGGGTCCCGGCGCCACCAACTTCGTGACCGCCGCCGCCTACGCCCAGCTGGGCGCCATGCCCATGGTCATGATCACCGGCCAGAAGCCGATCAAAACCAGCAAACAGGGGCAATTCCAGATCATTGATGTGGTCGACATGATGCGCCCGCTCACCAAGTTCACCAAACAGGTAGTCAGCGGCGACAGTATCCCCACCCGCATCCGCGAGGCCTTCCGCCTGGCCCAGGAAGAGCGCCCCGGCGCCACCCACCTGGAGCTGCCGGAAGATATCGCCCGCGAACACTCCACCATGCCGGTCACCGAGCCCAGCGCCACCCGCCGCCCGATTGCCGAAGACAAGGCCATCTGCAAGGCCATCGAAGCGATCCAGGGTGCCCGCAAGCCGCTACTGCTGGCTGGCGCCGGCGCCAACCGCAAGCTGACCAGCAAGATGCTGCGCCAGTTCGTGGAAAAGCTGGGCATTCCAGTAATCACCACCCAGATGGGCAAAGGCGTGGTCGACGAAACCGGCCCGCACTTCCTGGGTAACACAGCCCTGTCCGACGGCGACTTCGTACATCGCGCCATCGACCAGGCCGACCTGATCATCAATGTGGGCCACGACGTGGTGGAAAAACCGCCGTTCTTCATGCGCCCCGGCGGTGCCGAAGTGGTTCACATCAACTTCAACTCTGCCCAGGTGGACCCGGTGTACTTCCCGCAGATTGAAGTGGTGGGCGACATCGCCAACAGCCTGTGGCAGCTCAAGGAACGTCTGGATCCCCAGGAGCACTGGAGCTTCTCCGACTTCCACCGCATCCGCGATGCCCTGCAGAAACACATCCGCGAAGGTATCCAGGACGACAGCTTCCCGATCCGCCCGCAACGACTGGTGGACGAGATCCGCAAGATCATGCCGGAGGATGGCATCCTCACCCTGGATAACGGCATGTACAAGATCTGGTTCGCCCGCAACTATCCGGCCAGCAAACCCAACACCGTACTGCTGGATAACGCCCTGGCCACCATGGGCGCCGGTCTGCCCTCCGGCATGGCCGCCAAGATGGTCTACCCGGACCGCCGCGTGATGGCCATCGTCGGTGACGGCGGCTTCATGATGAACAGCCAGGAACTGGAAACCGCCGTGCGCCTGAAGCTGGATCTGGTGGTACTGATCCTGCGCGATGATGGCTACGGCATGATCAAGTGGAAACAGAACGACATGGATTTCCAGGACTTCGGCCTGGACTTCGGCAACCCGGATTTCGTCGACTATGCCCGCTCCTATGGCGCCTATGGCCATCGAGTGGAATCCACCGCCGGCCTGGCGCCGCTGGTGGAAGAGTGCTACCAGACCGGCGGCGTCCACGTCATCGACTGCCGGGTGAACTACACGGACAACAACCGGATTCTCAATCAGGAAATTCGGGAGTTGAGCAGCAAGTTGTGACCACAGCCCGGACGATGTGGCCAAACGTCACCGTCCGGGATTTTGATTTAAGCGTGGGATGTCCGACGTCTGACATCCGACGCCAAACAAACAGCACCCAACCTCATGGCCCACTGAAACGCCTTAAGGAACCGACATGCTAAAAGACGCCTACCCCTATTACCTGGCCAACGAAGCGGTCTTCGCCAACCAGGACCTGGATGTCACCGACAAGTACAGCGGTGAGGTAGCCACCCGGGTGGCCATGGCCGATGCGGCCACCATTGATAAAGCCATCGACGCCGCCGACAAGGCCGCCGCCGCCATGGCAAAACTGGCGCCCTACGAGCGCCAGGCGATTCTCTACCACTGCGTGAAACGCTTTGAAGAGCGCTACGACGAACTGGCCCTGGCCCTGTGTATCGAAGCGGGCAAACCGATCAAGGATGCCCGCGGCGAAGTGGGTCGACTGATCGACACCTTCCGGGTGGCCGCCGAAGAAGCCGTGCGCATCGATGGCGAGATGCCCAACCTGGAAATCTCCGCCCGCGCCAAGGGCTACCGGGGCATGGTCAAACGCGTGCCCATCGGCCCCTGCTCCTTTATTTCCCCGTTCAATTTCCCGCTGAACCTGGCCGCTCACAAGGTCGCCCCGGCCATCGCCGCCGGTTGTCCCTTTGTGCTGAAACCGGCCAGCCGCACCCCCATCGGCGCCATCATCATCGGGGAAGTGCTGGCGGAAACCGATCTGCCCAAGGGCGCGTTTTCCATTTTGCCCTGTCATCGCGAAGGCGCCGACCTGTTCACCACCGACGAGCGTTTCAAGCTGCTCAGCTTTACCGGCAGCCCGGATGTTGGCTGGGACCTGAAAGCCCGTGCCGGCAAAAAACCGGTGATCCTGGAACTGGGCGGCAATGCGGCGGTGATCGTGGATGAGGATGCGGACCTGAACGATGCGGTGGAACGTATTGTCTTCGGTGCTTTCTATCAGTCCGGTCAGAGCTGCATCGGCGTCCAGCGCATCCTGATTCACGACGCCATCTACGACGAACTGAAAGCCCGGCTGGTGGAAAAAACCGCCGCCCTGAAAATGGGCGATCCGAAGGACGAAGACACCTTTATCGGCCCGGTGATCTCCGAAGGCGAAGCCAAACGTCTGGAAAACTGGATCAACGAAGCCGTGGATGCCGGTGCCACCCTGCTGGTGGGCGGCCAGCGCAACGGCGCCATGCTGGAAGCCACCCTGCTGGAGAATGCCCCCAAGGGCACCAACATCGTGGAAGAGGAAGCCTTTGGCCCGGTGGCCGTGGTCAGCCGCTTCAGCGATTTCGACGATGCCCTGAACACCGTCAACGATTCCAAGTTCGGCCTGCAGGCCGGCATCTTCACCCGCGACCTGTACAAGGCCCAGAAAGCCTGGGACGAGCTGGAAGTGGGCGGCGTGGTAATCGGCGACGTGCCCAGCTGGCGGGTGGACAACATGCCCTATGGCGGCGTGAAGGATTCCGGCCTGGGCCGTGAAGGTATCCGCTGGGCCATCAACGACATGACAGAAGAACGACTTCTGGTGATTCGCACCCCGCAGTCCTGATCGGTTACCTCCCTCTGGACCAGGGAGCACGGGCCCGTCATCGCAAGATGGCGGGCCCGTTTTTCATTCCCCTGATTTTACCCTGCCCGGCCAGTGACAGGTGTTGTCATGGACGCATACACGCAAGACGCCCCTGTTTTCACAAACCACTCACACCCTGTTTGCTACCACACACGCCAAATCACATTCCGTTTATCGGCATTTTACTACTTCTTACGGGTTGGTTATTTACTAACCCGCGGAAAGTCGCCAATGTCTCGATCACAAACAAACTGCGACATACGTCACAAAACTCATATGCAATAATCCGGTCCCAGACCGGCCAGGAGACTTACGATGAAGAAACTTCTCACTGCTTCTGCCATGACCGCGGCACTTTTCAGTGCTCCCCTGGCCAGCCAAGCGGCCACCGGGCAAACCGACGTCACCTTCACTCTGCCAGGTATTGTGATCCTTCACTACTCCAGCGATATTACGGTTGAAATCCCCGCTAGTTACTTCGGTGGTGCGGACCAGGATTTCGAGGATAGTGCAGCCAAGACACTGACCAGCCTGGATGACGATGCCAATGTGGACGTTTCAGGGGGACCGGCTGACGCGGATATCAATGCTGCCACCTCCACCATTCGCAATGCCTGGGCGGTCCGTTCCCTTTCCACAAGTGGTAACTCACAGGTCGCCATTACCCTCGATACCGCCACCGCAAGTGGACCTTCTGGAAGCATCACTGTTAGCAATCCGCAGGTAAGCGCGGACGGTTCTACCTTTGGTGCAACCACCACCTTCTCCTCCCCGGGCTTGCTGAGCAGCAATGCGGAATTCGGCGACGTGAGACTGGACCTGGATATGTCTGGCGCCACTTCGGCTGGTGACTTCACGGGAGCCCAATATACCGTCGAAGCTACCAATATCTGAATAAGACCGGGCCGATGATAAGGGGGATTCTGGAAAGCCGCATACGCCTGATCGTCATGCGGTTTTTCTTTGGCTTCGCCTGCCTCACCGGGACAATGACTGCCGCCGCTGACTGCTTGGGCGACGACTTGACGGTGAACCCGGCGGGAGTAGATTTCGGGCAGGTATCGCCAGCCCAGCTTGGCCTGTCCTCCGATGACCTTTCGCTACCGGCCTTGCCCTCTTCCTTCACGGTAGTTAACAGTCCCGGAGAACTGGAAACCACCCTGGACGGCTCTGCCTACTCCGGGCTGGTCGCCATGCTCACCCCGGATTTGATATCCACCAACGATTCAGACTGGAACTGCATTATGATCAACCCGGTTCGCAACAACCTGGTTGTGCGTTACCAGTTGACGGCAGCATCGGGACAGACAGGAGGCCTCAGTATTGGTGGCCAGTTTGTTCCCGTCACCCTGGAAACAGATATTACCATTAACCGGGTGTTTTTAATTTTTTTCCGGGTGAGCGGAAGAATCCGCGCCTTTCCGGATTTATCCGGACTCACTCGTGCCGGCAGTGTGAATGGCACCATACAGATTGAGGTTTTTGAGCAATGAAATGGTTATGGATGGTACTGTTTCTGCCCCTTATCGCCAGCCCGGCTTGGGGGACCCCCCCCGCCCAGATCGCCGTTTCCCCGGATCTTTTCCGTGTTGAATTGGACAATCCTCGTCCGCACGCACTAACCGTCATGAATCTTTCAGACCGAACCCTGGAAGCCACCACCAGCGTCACTGGCTGGACCCTGGAAAACGACCGTGTTGTCCCCACCCCTCCCGGCCCGTCCAGTCTGGATCAGTGGATTATTCTCAACCCACTCGAGCTGCGCATTGCACCGGGTGAAAGCCAGATCATTCGCTTTGCCATTCGTCCACCGGTGAAACCTGCTGCCGGGGAACACCGAGCCATGCTCTGGATACAGGAAAAATTCGATAATCAAAAGACTGCGTCGCTCAAGGCTCGATTTCGGCTTGGCGTAGCCATCTATGCCGATAACGCCCCTGTGGAGCGCGAGGGCGAATTCGTCAATGCTAAATTCGACCCCGACACAAACCGGCTGGCACTGCTGTTTACCAACAAGGGCAACGCCCACGACAGACCTTTTGGGGAAGTCCGCCTGGCAGGAGGGCCGTTAGAGGAACCTCTGAACTTGACCTTACCGCAGCGCCCGGTCTTGCCCGGAGAAACAGCGACGCAATACTTACCACTGCCTCCCCTGAAACCTGGCGACTATGAGCTAATCATGCAGGGGCACTTTTATGACAAGACACAGCAGTTTGATCACAACATGGAGATCAGGATTCCATAAATGCCAACATTCCGGGGGAGCATAACGGCAGCATTGCTGCTTTTTCTGATCTCCAACCCCGGGTTGGCGGAAACGTCGCGCACTCCTGCTCTCGGCGCCTTGGTGGTACGAGGCAATGAGGTCGCCGCTATCATGCCACTGCTGGATAACGGCGAGCTCTGGCTTTCCCTGGAAGATCTTTTCCTCATACCCGGTATCGGCCTGGAGCAAGACACGCGAACAGTGACCACCCCGCTGGGCAAAATACCGCTTGAGAGACTTTCAAGCGACAACAACCCGAACGGCTATGTGTCTCTCTCCGATCTGAAGACACACCTGAAGATTCAGGGTAGCTGGAACCCGAAAACGGTTGCCCTTGAAATCAATCCTCCCTGGCCGGTTCGCATGAACAACACCGGCTCTGACAGGGCATTGCCAGAGCCAGACTTCCGCTCCCCGCCAAATTCCTTCAATGGAGTGCGCTATGATTATCGAACCACCGGTATCTATGACGACCTGTTTCAGGAACATGAGCTGACCCTGCAAGGCCGTTTGAACAGGGGCCCATGGAGAGCTGTTGCCTACAATAATGAGGCAGGGCAACAACGTATGAACGAGCTCTTCTGGCTCTATGAAAGACAGCACTATCGGAGCCTGACAGGGATTCAGTCTGTTCAATATGACCCCGTGCTACCCACCACCGAGTTCACCGGGGTGCAACTCCAGTTTGCCAATTTCACGCTCCCGGAAGTCAGTAGCTTGTCCAATGCCTCCCTACAACCCGCGTTTGGCCCAGACCAGCGAGTGATTCGCGGACAGGGCCCTCTTGGTGGCAGCGTGGAACTTCGTCTGGACGGGGACCCCATTGCCCGCAGCCGAATCGATTTCGAGGGCGAGTATCGTATTGAGGTGCCGTCCGACCTTGGCCGTTTCGGTTCGTTAGAAGTCTGGGTTTACGAATTTGATCCACGCGGTGAACCCATTCGCCGGGAAAGCGTGAATTATCTTGCCAGCGCGCAGTTGCTCAACCCCGGCCAGTGGTCTATCCAGGGCGGGGGAGGCGCCAGTGGCAACGCCCTCGACACCGAATACACCGACACTGGCGAAGCGGCTTTCGCGAATACCCGTTACGGTCTGACTGACAGAATCACCCTGGAAGCCGTCACCCTAAGGGACCAGCAAGGGGAAAAATATATAGGTGGTGGCACCACTTTTTCCTGGCTGGACGGCCTGCAGAGCCGGATCAGCTTGTACACCAATGAAGCAGGAAACGCCGCCGGCACCTTGTCCTTCCAGGGCGTTTGGGGCCCCAACGAGGTGCAAGGCTACTGGAACGAACGAGAGGAGGGCTTCGTCGAAGACACACGTCGTGTTAACGCACAATTTGACGCTTCTCGGCGCATGTTCGCCAACACAACCCGAGCCGGTCTGCTGGCAAGAAAACGCCAAGATAGCGTAGATGACATCCACTTTGCGCTCCCCTATTTTTACACTTCGCCTTCCCGCTATGTGAGCCTTGGCGCTCGCCCAAACTTTAACGGCAACTATCGGAGTGAAGCCCATTATCGGCCTTCACGCCCTTGGCATTTTCAATATGTCAACGAAGAGGCAACCGATACTCTTCGCGCGGATTACGACATATCGCGGGCTTGGCAAGTCTATGTATCCCGACATTGGCAAAACGAGGATACACGTGATGAAGCCGGATTCGGCTGGTTCTCTCCATGGCGAAAAGGGCTCTTTGTGCAAGGGGCCGTCATCCATGAAAGTAATGGCACCGGATATCGCGTCAATATGCGCCACCGCATACTGCCGGGCTTGTACGCAAACCTATCACTGACGGAAAGAGTGGCCCCGGAAATTCCCGGTTTCGGTGACATCAACGACTCTGACACCTACGTCTTCCTGGAGATCACCGCTGACTTCAAAGCCAGTGGCGGCAAGCTTTACCCCACTGCTGCGCTTGGCGGAGACCAGAACTTGAGAGGCGGCATCTTTGGCACCGTAAGACTCCCGGATGGCTCACTGGCCCCAATCGATAACCTCCGCCTGCTACTTGATGAACAACCCAGGGAGGCAGCGGAATCCCCTGGAAGATTCGCCGTAGAAAATATACGACCCGGCACATATAAAGTGCGGTTGGATCCTGCCGCATTACCGATTGAGTACACGCCAAAGAAACACGCTTACTGGGTCGAAGTCGAACAAGGGGCCACCACTTCGCTACATTTCGATGTGGAGCTTGAGTATGGTGTCGCCGGACAGGTCAGAATTCCCGATGCATATAGTGGAAAACCCATACGTCTTGAATTGAAATCAGCTCAGTCTGGTTTCTACAAAACAGTCTGGACCAATCAGTTTGGTTATTACCGTATTGACGGCGTTCCACCAGGCGAATACAGGCTGAATCTGGCGGGGCGTGACTACCCGGTACGCAATATCAAGGTAGAGAATGATTTTCTATTCGGTCAGGACCTGGTCATTTCTGAGCTCCCAAATGATCCTTTTAACTAGGGAGCCACCACCTTTTCTCTTTACTTCATGTCAGAGCCACTTCAACCCATTGAAGGGCATGCAATAAATAACTCAGCCTACCCGCCCACCACAAAACTGTTTCACAAGCGTCACGTTACATTCATTACTGAAAGGTTTAGTGGGTCTAGCGCCAATTCAGCCACCGGGACCCCGACTATGGCACTGCCCCTGATTACCCGCTGGGCACTGACAGCCACCGCAACCGCCATACTGGCAGCCTGTGGCGGCGACAGTGACAACAACCGCAACACAAACAACAACGGCGGCGAGACGCCGGCACCCTATACCCTGCAACTGCTGCACTTTGCCGACATGGATGGCGCCACCGGTGCTTTGCAGAACGTGGAGCCTTTCTCTGCCGTGCTCGACAAACTGCGCAGCGATTACCCGGACAATACCCTGGTACTGAGTTCCGGCGACAACTACATCCCCGGCCCGCGCTATTTTGCCGCCGCTGACGACACCCTGGCGGCGGTGCCCGGCATCGCCGTGGCAGGCAATGGCCGCGCGGATATCGCTCTGGTCAATGCGCTGGGCGTACAGGCCAGCGTGGTGGGCAACCACGACCTGGATGGGGGCACCGAAGAATTCGCCAGCATCATCGGCATGGACGGCAACTACCCCGGCACCGACTTTCCTTACCTGAGCGCCAATCTGGATTTCACCACCGATGGATTCCTGAGCGGTCTTGTTCAGCAGGACGGCCAGCCCCTGGACAGCCTGCCCAATGGTGCACTGGCCGGCTTCGGTACCCTGGAAGTGAATGGTGAGATGATCGGTATCGTCGGCGCTTCCACCCCGTCATTGGGCAATATCACCAGCACCGGCGACATCACCATCAAACCGGCCATTGGCGGGAATAGCGCCCTGGCCGCCGAGATTCAACCAGCGGTGGATGAGCTGCAAGACGCAGGTATCGACAAGATCATCCTGCTCGCGCACATGCAGACCCTCAGCATAGAAAAGGAGCTGGCCACCCTGCTGGACGGCGTGGATATTATCGTCGCCGGCGGCTCCAACACCTTGCTGGCCGACGACAACGACCGTCTGCGCGAGGGCGACAACGCTCAGGATACCTATCCGCTGATGTTCAGCTCCGCCAGCAACGAACCGGTGCTGGTGGTCAACACCGATGGCGACTACAAGTATCTGGGCCGGCTGGTAGTGGCATTTGACGAGAATGGTGTGCTGCTCACCGACCGCCTGGACGACACCATCAACGGCGCCTACGTAGCGGATGCCACCATGGCTGAAGGAGGCACCGTTAACGGGGACATCACCACCATCGTCGATACCCTGAATCAGGTACTGGCAGAACGGGATGGCAACATCCTGGGACACACCAGCGTATATCTGGACGGCCGCCGCAGCCAGGTACGCACCCAGGAAACCAACCTGGGCAACCTCACCGCCGATGCCAACCTGTGGATCGCCCGCGAGTATGACCCCACCGTGCAGGTCTCCATCAAGAATGGCGGCGGCATCCGTGACGATATCGGCTACTTCACGTTTCCGCCCGGTTCCACCTCCGCCGACGAACTGGAATTCTTCCCGCCCGCGCCCAACGAGAGCGCAGGCAAGGCCAGCGGTGACATTTCCCAGTTCGATCTGGAAGGCTCCCTGCGCTTCAACAACACCCTCACCGTAGGGGATGTAACCGCCACGGAACTGCATCAGCTGCTGGAGCACGCGGTGGCCAGGGTGGAAGGTGTGGCCGGTCAGTTCCCCCAGGTTGCCGGCCTGCGCTTCAGCTTTGATCCGGCACAACCGGCCCGCATGAGTACCCTCAACGGCGATGCCATGGATCAGGCCGGCCAGCGAGTTCGTAATCTGGTGGTGCTGGACGAGAATGGTGCCGTTGCCGACACAGTGGTCGAAAACGGCAGCCTGGTTGGCGATGCCAACCGCACGTTCCGGCTGGTTACCCTGGGCTTTCTTGCCACTGAAGGCGGCAACGGGCTGGGCGGTGACGGCTACCCGTTCGACTTTCCGCTGGAGAATCGTCTCGACCTGAACAGCGAAACCCTGCCGGCGGAAGGCAGCAATGCGGCCACCTTTGCCGACCCGGGCAGCGAACAGGACGCCCTGGCGGAATACCTGCTGGCCCACTTCGATACCGAAAACCCGTTCGATCAAGCGGAAACGGATACTGATCAGGACCTGCGTATCCAGAATCTGGATCACCGCACGGATACCATACTTCCCTGAAACGATCTGCCCCAACCCTGGCCGGCCTCCGACCGGCCAGGCACACCTGCCTGTACCCCGTCAAAATCGACAACAACAGCACCCTTGTTGGCCGAACACCATTCATACCAAACCAACAATCTGTAACTCTTTTTATTCAATAATCCCAGTATGCTATTTGCGAAAGAGTTCACTGTTTTTGTGCTTTTAGTGATACGTACAAAACAACGACTGGCGGACGATCTGTGAGCTCCGGCAGCCGACTGAAACGATGGAAGACAGTACACAAGGAGCTTGTTCTGATGAAAACATATATCTCTCTGGCCAGTTTCGGCTCCATCCTGATGGCCACCTCCATGAATGCCTCCGCCGTCACCAATACCATGACCAACATCGTGACCTTGGCGGACGCCTGCGATGTGGCAGCCATCGGG
>NZ_BDAS01000005.1:0-286450 GCF_001602235.1 Alcanivorax sp. NBRC 102024 | reverse complement strand
ATCGGTACTGACTTCGGTGTAGTGTCCGCGCCCATTCCCTCCGGCGGGGTGAACAACGTGATCACTGCAAATACCGCCACCGGTAACGCCATCACCGGTAATGATGCCCACCCGGATGCCGGGGCAGATGGCGGCGCTGGCAATGACGACACCCTGACACTGAATACCCCCATCGGCCCATTGAACACCGCGCTGGCCGCCATTCTGGACCCCCTGACAGCACAGGCTCTCACCGTGCCCGGTGTCTACGTGGCCTGCACGACAATCCCGGCCAGCGTTACCCTGGAAGGTCCCAGGGTGACCGGTGGCTCGGTCAACTTCACCACCACCACCACGGCGGGCGCCCAGGGTCCGATCGTGACCAGCGTCATGGATGGTGTGGGCGGTGGAGCGGTATCCACCACCAACCAGGTCAACTACGAGCTGAGCTTCACGGAAACCGTGGTCAGTCAGGATGTGCTGGGCCTGGTGAGCCTGTTCACCGGTGTCTACACCTCCATCGGCAGTATCCCCGGTGACCAGACTGGCAACACTGTCGTGGCCGGTAACTATACGGACGTCCTGACTGCCACAGTGGAATTCTGAGGAGTCAGCAATGCCCGCAGACAGAGCCAGGTCTCACCTGGAGTTTTGCCCGCGCCTGTTTGTTTTTCTCCTGTCACTACTGCTGGCTTGTCCCGTACAAGCCGGCAGCTTCCGCATTACTCCCCTGCGGGTGCAGTTCGACGATAACAACCAGACCACGCAACTGAGTATTGAGAACAACAGCCTGCGGACCGTGACCCTGCAGACCTCTGTTATGCAGTGGCAACAGGAAGGGAATCAGGACAATCTTGCCCCCAGCAATGACATCTTCGTCTCACCACCGATTCTGATGCTGCCTCCCGGCGGTCGTCAGGTGATCCGCCTGCGCCACATGCAAGACATGCCTGGCCGCGAGAAGGCCTACCGGCTTTATCTGCAGGATACCGCCGCCCGGGCGAAGCAGGCTGGTGGTGCCAATATGGCGGTCCGCATTGGCCTGCCGGTGTTCGTCTCCCCCAATGGCATAAAACCAGAACCTCGCATTAATACCCACTATGACAACGGCACCTGGTCCGTGCGCGTCAATAATGCGGGTAGTGCGAATTTCCGGGTCATCGGCCTGGATGCCTTCCAGGGCAAGGCCGACCGTGAAGACCTGAAAAAAGAGGATTTGCTGGCACAGTCCACCCAGCCCATCGAAGGCTTTCCCTACGTGTTTGCCGACCAGACCCGGGAGTGGCAAATCAATGCTCCGGCCAACGCCCAGCTCCGCTTGCGCACCGATATTTACGGATACCGGCAACAGGGGTTTGATGAAAGAGGGACCGTATGGCTGGGAGAGCCAGAAAACAAAAAAGGCCTCTAAAAGCAACGGGCCCTGCTCTACTTTTTTGCTTCAGCGTCGCGGGGTTCCAGACGGCATTTGCCGACTCCCCTGATCTGCAGACGGATTGCGAGAATCCGCAGCAGACAACGGCTGTCAATGGTGACTCGTCCATGCGATTGCTGAAATGGATGGTCAATGGCCGCGATCTGGGAGAGCATTTTGTTCTGCGTGATCACTGCGGGGCCGTGCTTGCGCCGATCGACGACCTCCGCAAGACAAGACTTTGTGGCCTGGAATCGGCACCGGTAATCACCATTAACCAGCGAGACTACCGACGCCTGGATCAGCAAACCGGTATCGAGCTGCATATTGATGACAGCAATCAGACACTGACCTTGAGCGTCGCCGCCGATAACTTTTGCCCGACGCGCATTGATATGTCGGCGCAAACCCCGCGTGCCCGGCTGGGAGAACCCCAGGCCGGCGGTTTTGTGAATTACAATTTCACTGCCAGCCAGACGGAAAATACCGATACTGCCTATAACGGTTTTCTCGGCCTCGGCGTGTTCGGCGACTGGGGGGTACTGCAAAGCCAGCATTCCGGTTATGTCGTCGGCAATGACACCGTCACTCAACGCATCGCCACCTACTGGAAATTCGACAGCCCGGAAGAGACCACCACTTTTCGCATCGGTGATGCCTTTGCCGGCCGCACGCCCTGGCGCACCGGTACTGCCGTTGCCGGTTTCCAGATCACCCGCAATTACGCCACCCGTCCCGAACTGGTCACGGGCCCGGTGGTGGATTTTCAGGCCATAGTCGATACCCAGGCACAACTCCTGCTCGCACAGCGCGGGCTGGATCAGCCGGAAGTGATTGGCAATGCCTATTTCGGCAGTGGTTACCAGGTACCGCCGGGACCCGTGGATGTGATCAACCAGCCCCTGTTTAGCAATACCATCCAGAGCCTGACCGTACGGGAAGCGGATGGCACCATCAGCACGCTGGAGATTCCCTCCTACTTCACTGTGGGCCAACTGCGACAGGGCTTTGATGATTTCGAGATCTCAGCAGGTCTGCAACGCGAGGGGTACAGCAATGACTATGACCAATTGGTGTCCACTTTCAGTTACCGTCGGGGCATGAACCGCTGGCTGACTCTGGGGGTCGGCGCGGCCGCCGCTTCCGAGCAACACGTCAATGGCGGCATCTTTGCACAAACCACCATCCCCAATGTAGGCGCCTTGCAGACCCATCTTGCCACCTCCCGGGACCTGCCCGGCGCGGACCAACCCTGGGCAGCTGCCGCCACGCTCAGCAATCAGTACCGTGGCTACAGCTATGCCCTCTCCTATGAACAGCAACAAAATGGCTTTACCCCGTCGCTGGACACCACGCCCGAGGATACCGACGGTTTTCAGCAATGGGTCGGCAGTATCGCCGGTCAGCCGTGGCAGGGCGTGGGGCTGCGTTTTGGCTTCCAGTATCAAGACCCGGACAATGCCCCGCTACGCACGGCGTTGACCACCGGCGTCTACTTCCACATCCGGCGGCAGCTGCGTATTCGCCTTTCCCATACTGAACAACTGAAGCCCAACCGTGATGGCCTGACCCTTGCCTCGTTTGAAATGCCGCTCTCCAGCAGACCGAGAACCCGTGGTAGCCTGGAAGCCAGCAAGGCCCGGGACGAAGAGGCGGTGGTGGATGCCCGGCTGAGGGTGCTGGGCAAGGCGGGCTATCCCAGTGTGCAGGTAAGACACCGGTTACAGGGCGGTGACCTGACCGCGGTTTCCGCATCCGTGGAACGGCCCGCCTATGGCGCCTTTGCCTCTGCCGTGGACGCGGCCGGCATTCGCAGTTATCGGGCCGGGGTCGCCGGCGGTGTGGTTATGACAGAGGATTTCATTAAGCCCACCCGTTTTGCCAATGGCGGCTTCGCGCTGATTGATCTTGGTCCCGACCTTGCCGGTGTTCGCGTCAACGCGATTCCCACCGACAAGAAAGGCCGCTCCATGCTGGTCGGTCTGCCCCCTTTCCAGGAGAGCGAGCTGCATATCAACCCCCGTGATCTCCCCTACAACACCACACTGGGCAACGAAAAAGTCTACGCCGCGCCGAAAGATCTATCTCTGGTTCGGGTCACTCCGGATTTTCTGATCTATCGCGATGCCCTGATACCGGTGGTGATGGTGAACCCCAATGGTGTCAGCGAACCGCTATCTGCAGCCGCCACAGTGACAAACGCCAATGCCCCGGATGCGCCTCCTTACCCTGTCGGGTTTGATGGCATCGTCTATGTGAAAACCACGGAAGAAGCCGTCACGCTGTCTGTGAGCGACAGCGGAGGACGTCAATGCGAGATCACCGTGGCGATTCCCCCGACGGGTGAGCGCACCCCGACGCTTTCCCCGGTACACTGCGTGATGGCGCCATGACGAGGAGTTTCCGCATGTTCAGATTACGTCTCCTGCTCGTACTTATCGCCAGTGGTCTACCCTTGCCGCTCTTTGCCGCCTCTTGCAGCTTCATTACTCCCGATGGCAGTACCCTGGTCAACTTCAACACCGTGATGTCCTTGCAGACCAACCCTGCTGATGGACAAGGACAAATCTCGTTCAATTGCTCACCGGACCTGCTATCCCCGGTGACTTACCAAATCAAGGTCGACGAAGGGAATTCCGGTACGTTTACGCCACGCCAGCTCATGCATAGCTCTGGCGCCACCCTCAACTACAATTTATACACCGACTTTCAACGAACCCAGGTTCTGGGGGATGGGACAGTGGGCACCACCACCTTCTCGGGCAGTTGTCTGTTACTTTGCACCCGGCTGCTAACAGTGTATGGAAGAATTCCCACCAACCAGTGGGGGCCGGCAGGACAATACAGCGACACGGTGACCGTCACCCTCGAGTTCAACTAACCACGGCATATCATCGGCATGCTTAGAAATGGCAGTAGCCCCACAATGAAAACCTTTTCCTGCTGCTGGCATCTCGCCTTGGTCTCCCTGATAGCGCCAGCCACCCTGCCGGCGGATATGGGCAACCACGAACAATGGCCTCTCTCCTATTGGTACGTGGGAGGCGAAGTGGGCTATTACATGATCGAGCAGGATGACGAAAGAACCGGCCAACTGCCGGATTTCTGGCGCCCAAGCTTTCAGGTCGGGCGCCGTTTCAACCGCTACCTCTCCAGCCAGTTGCAATTCGGCCAGGCCGACAGGACCCTGCGCGACAGTGAACAGGACGTGGAGCATAGCCAGCTAAGTCTCCAGGCCCGCCTGCATGGCAACGGTATCAACCTGTTCTCCACCCACCCCTACCTGGGGCTGGGCTATGCACGTCACGAACTGACCACCGATTCGCAGGACTCGACCGAGGAGAACATGGTCCTGGTGGAAATCGGCGTACAACGCTTGTTGGGTCAACACCTGATGCTCGATGTGGGATATCGGCATCTGGTCGACACCGGCGACAACTTCACCGACCGACACCCCTATATTGCCCTCAATTACCGTTTGGGCCAGCGCTACCCGGAGCCCCCGGCCCCGGCTCCCAAACCCACACCGCCACCGGCGCCCGAACCCTGGCAGGACAGTGACGGCGATGGCGTAGAAGACCGCAAGGACAAGTGTCCGGATACCCCCCGTGGCGCCAAAGTGGATGCGGAAGGATGCCCCATCATGCTGACCGAATCGGTCAACATCACCCTGGATATCGAGTTCGCCTTCAACAGCACCGAAGTCCCGGCGCGCTACCTGGCCGACATCGGAAAAATCGCCACGGTGATGGTGGAGTACCCGGAAAGCCAGCTTATGCTGGAGGGGCATACGGACAGCATAGGGCGAGCCACCTACAACCAGGCCCTCTCACAGGCTCGAGCCAGCGCGGTCAAGCGCGTGCTGATTGATCGTTTCCGGATTGATGCGTCACGCATCGATAGCATCGGTCTGGGCGAGAGCCAACCGGTTGCCGACAACGCCACCGAGGCAGGCCGTGCCCGAAACCGCCGCGTGGAGGCCATCATCGAGGCCTCCCGCCAGGTCATGGAGCAAAAACAAAGTGCCGACTAGTCGCGTATTTTCTTACAAACCGACGGCATAACGTAACATTCGCCAATCCGGAAAACCGTTAGCATCTGGGCAAATCATTCCGGTAACCGCTATGGACCTTTCCCTGAGTCTGCTATCCGCCCTGCTGCTGCCGTTACCCACCGATGGCGGGAATCTGGCGGCCGAGCGTTATCAGCCCCCTGTGGACGTGCAGTGGCATATCCAGTTACAGGGTGAGGTCAACATCGGTTATGACGTGGATCTCTATGTGGTGGACCTTTTCGATACCGAAGAGAGTGTCATTGATGACCTGCAAGCCGCAGGCAAAAAGGTGATCTGCTATTTTTCCGCCGGCACCTACGAAAACTGGCGCCCGGACCGCTACCGTTTTCTGCCCACCGACAAGGGCCGGCGCCTGGGTAATTGGCCGGGGGAACGCTGGCTGGATATCCGCTCCCTCAATGTGCGCAAGCGCATGGCAGACCGGATTGAACTGGCGGCAGAGAAAGGCTGCGACGGGGTGGACCCGGACAATGTGGATGGCTATACCAATCAAACCGGCTTTCCGCTCAACAGCCGACAACAGCTTTCCTATAACCGCTTCCTGTTCCGTACTGCCCATAAATATGGCATGGCTGTTTCCCTGAAAAACGACCTGCAACAGGTCAACGAGCTGGTGGACTATGCGGACTTCGCTGTGAATGAGTCCTGCCATGAATGGCGCGAATGTCATCTGCTGCAACCCTTTATTGATGCCGGCAAACCGGTGCTGCACATCGACTACCGGTTCAGTCAGGATGCGGCAGGCCGTGGATACCACTGCGAGCACATGAATACACTGGGTTTCCAGTCCCTGACCCTTCCCCTGGCGTTGGACGACAGCTACCGATTCAGCTGCTTCTGAAGCCTTTCCGGCTTCCCTTGATGTCTATCAAGATCCGGCTCTGACCCGCCAGGATCCTGCTGCTACACTGGTAGCCTGGACATTGGGGAATCCATTTTTTTATGCACGACGCTCTGACACTGATTGTGGCCCTGCTCGGTACTGCGGTTGCCGCCGTGGTGCTGTTTCGTCGACTGGGGATGCCCCCCATTCTCGCCTATCTGCTCTGTGGCCTGGCCGCCGGCCCGTTCGGGTTTGGCTGGGTCAATAATACCGACGGCATTCAGCATCTGGCCGAATTCGGCATCGTGTTCTTGCTGTTTACCCTGGGCCTGGAATTTTCCATACCCCGGCTGATGACCCTGCGCCGGATTGTGTTTGGTGCCGGTCCGCTGCAGGTGCTGCTCACCGGTCTTGCCGTCTTTGCCATCATGCAGCTGCTGGGTTTCTCCTACACCCTGTCGCTGATTACGGCCTGCGCCCTGTCGCTCTCCTCCACTGCCATTGTTATCCGCGATCTGATTTCCCGGGGCTCGGTCAATACCGGCTACGGCCGAACCTCCACCGGCATTTTGCTGTTCCAGGATCTGGCCGCGGTGATCATGCTGGTGATGCTGCCGATCCTGACCCAGGAAAATGCCGGCCCGGTATGGTCCCTGGCATCTCTGACACTGGCCAAGTCCCTGCTGCTGTTTGCCGGTATCTATGTGATCGGCCGCTGGGTGCTGCCGCGCATGCTGGAGGAAACCGGTCGGGCCCGCTCTGATGAAGTCTTCGTCATGACCGCCCTGCTGCTGGCATTGCTGGCCGCGTGGGTGACTCACTGGCTGGGGCTGTCCATGGCTCTGGGGGCGTTTCTGGCCGGCATGATGCTGGGCGAGAGCCACTTCCGTCACCAGATCGAAGCCGATCTTCGCCCTTTCCGGGATCTGCTGCTGGGGCTGTTCTTTATCAGTGTCGGCATGCTGGTGGACCCGAACCTGTTTGCCGATCAGTGGCACTGGATCATTATTGCCGCCGCCGCCTTGATGCTGTTCAAGGGTCTGTTGATATTCGCACTGCTGCGCCTGCTGAAAGAACGCAGCGATACCGCAATGCGAAGCGGCCTGATTCTCTCCCAGGCAGGGGAGTTCGGTTTTGTGCTGGTTGCATTGGGGGTCTCCCATCAGCTCCTTACCCCGGACAAGGCGGGGTTGCTGGTCTCCATCGTGGTCCTGACCATGGTGTGCACGCCTGCCTTGCTGAATAACAGTGGTCGCCTGACCCGCCGTCTGCTGCAACGCTGGCAAAAAATCCCGGAGGACATCCCGATCTCCGATGAGACCCGTAACCATGTCATCCTCTGCGGCTATGGCCGGGTGGGCCAGAACCTGATGCGCTACCTGAACCGCTTCCACATGAAGGCCGTGGCAGTGGACCGGGATCTGGTACGACTACAGGAAGCCAGTGCCGCCGGCGAACACATCCTGTTTGGTGATTCCAGCCGCAAGGAAATCCTGGTGAATGCGGGCATTCAGCATGCTCGTCTTCTGGTGGTTACCTTTGACGATCCGCGGCTGGCAGAGCGTATCCTGCACACCGCACGAGAGCTCAACCCCAATATCCGCGTGCTGGTGCGCACCCGGGACGACACCCATCTGGATGCCCTGATCAGCGCCGGCGCGGAGGAAGTGGTACCGGAAGTGCTGGAAGCCTCCCTGATGCTGGTGGCCCACGCACTGATGATGCTGGATGTGCCCTTCGACCGTGTCATTGCCACCCTGCGCAAAACCCGGCGGGAGCGCTATCGTATGCTGCAGGGCTACTACCATGGTGACACCCTGCCCACCACCGACAGCGCCGGTAACCCCTACCGTCTGCTGCATGCGGTCACGCTGTCGGACAAGGCCCGCGGTATCGGCCGGAGCATCGCCGATTGCGCGCTGCGGGACGTGGAAATTCGGGCGGTAAAGCGCCAGGACAAGACGCTGGAACGTCCTGATGAGGAACTGGTTCTGGAACCGGGAGATACGGTGATTCTCTACGGGCCCCTGGAGGCAGTGGAAGCGGCGGAAAACCGGCTGCTGGGCGGGTAACCGCCCCCGACCTTTGTCACGCCGATAAGGGCCTGAGCACTCGCCCCGATCCCGGACAGGGGCGTTCATGCCAATCCCTGAAATCCCCCTACCGCCGGTCTCCGGCGGCGTATTAACGTCTTGATTCAATCAACCCATCGCAATATCGGTTATTCCTAGCAGTCCTCAGCCGTGCCCGGCAAGAGAACCCGCGGATAGCATCCCCCCGGCTTGCCCTGTTTCCCCTCAGCGTGCAAAAACCTTAATATGTGGACATGCGAGCCAATAAAAGCTGCCTGCAGCCCTCTAACAACAACACTCTCGGAACAATTGTGAACACTTGTTTATTTTCTCTTGAAGATTCGCCCCGGGACCGGTATTTTGTGAACACTCATTCACAAAGCGGAGGCGTGCGTCATGAAAAACACGTCATTAACACAACGTCCGACCACCCCGACAGAACCCAACTGGCAGCCGCTCAATGATTTTGCCGAACAGAAGCAAAATGACAGCGGCCTCAAGGCCTGGTTGGCGGTGGTGGAAGGCTGCATCCGGGCCATTGAGAAAACCGCCTGGCAGGGCCGGGAAATCGCCGATCAGACCGTCAAAACCTGGAAGGCGATGGGCCGGGGCGCCAACGCTGTGAACGAGGAAATGCAGATTCTTGCCGACGAGATGCGACGCTGGCCCGCCCGCCTCAAGCGCCTCAGCAAAACCGGCTGGATGCTCACCAAGGTCGTTGCCAGCTACCGCCTGTGGGGTACCCGTTCGGCCTTTCTTCCGAGCAACATGCGCGAGAGCGCACTGGAGAGCCTGCATCAGCGAAATGCCCGTCGTTTCCGTGACACCTCTCTGGAACAGGGCGGCGCTTTTCTGAAGATCGGTCAACTGCTCTCCAGCCGCCCAGACCTGTTGCCCCAGGCCTGGGTGGATGAGCTCGCCGTCCTGCAGGATCAGGCCAACCCGGTGCCCTTTGAGGGCATCGCCAGGGTGCTGGAACATGAATTCGGCCAGCCGCTGGGCAAACTCTTTGCCCATTTCGACCCGGACCCCCTGGCCGCTGCCAGTATCGGCCAGGTACACCGGGCACGCCTGCATGATGGTCGCGACGTGGCGGTCAAGGTACAGCGTCCGGGGCTGGATGAAGTCGTGGAACTGGACATGACCCTGCTCAAGATTTTCATGGGCGCGGTGAAATCTGCCCTGCCCCCCATGGACATCGACACCATCGTCAGTGAAATCCAGCGCACTGTCCGCGAAGAGCTGGACTATGAGCGCGAAGCCCAGGTGATGACACAGATCGGTGAGCAACTGGCCGGCATCCCCGGCATCACCACCCCGGCCCTGGTGGCGGAACACAGCAGCCGGCATGTGCTGACCACCGAATTCGTCCACGGTCGCAAACTCACCACCGTGCTGGATGAACTGCACCACACCGACCCGGAACGCCTGGGTGGGGTGCTGCACCGGCTGCTGGACGCCTGGTTTTCCCAGGTACTGCATGGCGGCCTTTTCCACGCCGACCCGCACCCGGGTAACATCATGCTCACCGACGACGATACCCTGGTGCTGCTGGATTTCGGCTGTGCCCAGCGCCTCAGCGACACCGCCCGGCGTGGATACTTCCGTGTTCTGCAGGCCTGCGTGGTGGACGACAAGCAAGTGATTGCCGACACCCTGGCCACCATGGGCTTTACCACCCGCAGCGGCAACCCGGATACCCTGCTGGCATTCGTGTCCGCCGTTCTGGACCAGGTGCGCAACGCCATCATCTACCCGGACCCGGACAAGGGCTGGCCCAGCCCTGAGGAAATGATGCAGCAGGTAAGCCATTTGCTGGGCCGACTGCAACAGGACCCGGTAGATACCCTCCCCGGCGACTTCATCATGCTGGCACGGGTGTTCGGCACCCTGGGCGGCTTCTTCCTGCACTATCAGCCCAAGCTGGACATCGCGGCTCTGGTGCTGGGCTACCTGACCCGCCCGCTGGATAATCAACAGGCGGCGTAAGCGGCCTTTTCCGTGTTCAGTTGAGCGGTCGTTTGCCATGCCCGGTTGGCTCGACCGCTCTCCCAACTCCCCCACTTCGTAGGGTGCACTGAGCCTAGACCGTCATCTCTCGGCCTCCACGACGCTCCTGTAACAAACCCCTCCCCCTTTTTGACAATAACGCTACAGCCTCCCTCAACCCTTTAGTTGTACAAACGTACCAATAAGAACGAACGTACTATAACAACAACGGGCGTCCCAACATGCGAGGACCGCCATAAGGGGTTAGCCATGCTACAACTGACCCGGGCTTCGGCCCTGACCACTTCTGCGTTGCCGTGCTCACTGCTGCTGGCCGCCAGCCTTCTGGCCGGCTGTGGCGGCGGGAGCTCCTCCTCCAGCACTGCCGCCGAGCAACCACGCCAACCCGGCACCGACAATCCGGCCCCCACACCGGAACCCGGCCCGGACCCGGAGCCTGCGCCTGAGCCGGAACCCCTCAATCGCTACCAATTTGCCAATGGCTGCTACACCCTGAACAGCGATGGCCGTTTCCTGCAGGCCAACACCGCCAACAGCGATTACGGCCTGACAACCGACCCCGCCCAGGCCACCGCCTTTACCCTCAAACCCACCGATCTGGGCCGCTATCTGCTGGTGTCGGATTACCAGCGCACCACTGGCAGCGCCGGACAGAAACAGCTGCTCGGTATCAGCGACCCGGCCGGCGAGTTACTGGATCAGGGCGGCAACTTCGTTGGTGAACTGAGCTATCTGGTAGCCGGCCTGGGCGACACCCTCAATCTGGTACTGGACCCGGTGGCCCCCCTGGGGGGCCTGCTGCGGGAATTGGGGGAAAGCCTGGAAGGCATCGGCAACAATCTGGGCGACACCACCCTGCGTCCATCTCTGGCCATGGTCTCCGATGCCAATGATCTGGCGGTATGGAATCTCTCTCCCAGTGAGGGCGACAGTTTCTCGCTGGCCTCCCAGGTCACCGGTCTGCTGCTGACCGCCGGCGATAATGGGTTGACCCTGACCTCCCCCAGCCTGGAAAACGCCGACACCCGTTTCGTGCTCAACGATGCCGAGGGTTGCAGCGGCTACCCGGAAGCCGAGCTGGGCGCCACCGTGGCCGACAGCGGACCGGCCATTTATCTGAAAGAGGTGGAGCGCTTCCGCGACACTCCCGGCATCGATAACGACGACGTGTTCGGCTACGTGGATGCCCACAGCCATATTTCCGCCTACGAATTCATCGGCGGCCGGGTCAACTACGGCGACCCCTTCCACAAATTCGGTGTCGATCACGCCCTCCGCGACTGTCAGGAAAACCATGGGCCCCAGGGCCTCACTGGCCTGGTGGAACAGGTCACCAGCAGCCCGGGCCCCCACGAGACCCGCGGCTGGCCGGATTTTCCCTTCTGGCCCCGCAACGACTCCCTGCAACACCACCAGAGTTACTACAAGTGGATCGAGCGGGCCCACCTGTCCGGCCTGAAAATTCTGGTCAACCACCTGGTGCATAACGAAATCCTCTGCCAGATCAATCCGCAGAAGCAGAACGATTGCGACACCGTGGCCGCCATCGAGCAGCAGGCGGAACTGATGCATCGCATGGAAGACTACATCGACGCCCAGCAGGGCGGCCCCGGCGAGGGCTGGTTCCGCATCGTGACCAGCGCCAGCGAAGCTCGCCAGGTGATCGGCGACGGCAAGATGGCCGTGATCCTCGGCGTGGAAGCGTCCAAAGCCCTCAACTGCGGGGAGTTCCTGGGCGTGGCCGAATGCAGCCGCGAGGAAATTGTGGAGCGGCTGGACCGCCTCTATGCCATGGATGTGCGCAGCCTGTTCCCGGTACACAAATTCGATAACGCCTTCGGCGGCCACCTGCCGGATCTGTCCGATGGCATCGGCATTGGTGCTGTCCTGTACGGCGGCAACCTGCTGGAAACCGGCCACCTGGTGGAATTCGAAGAATGTCCGGATCACAACCATGATCATGACCACGCAGTGAACGACAGCCCCCTCGCCGACCCGCTACAACCCTACGGCATCTTTGAGCAATTGCTGTTCCAGCTGGATTACCTGGGTGAACGCTTTCCGGCCAGCCCGGAAGAGGTGGCAGAGCTGGACCCACGTCGTGGCACCGACCATCTGTGTAATACCCGCGGCCTTACCGACCTGGGTTTCTTCCTGATCGAAGAACTGGCCAAGCGCGGCATGATGATCGAAACCGACCACATCAGCCGCAAGGCCGCCACCCAGATTCTCGACCTGACCGCGCCGCGCGGCTACCCGGTAATCAACAGCCATGGCAGCTGGGGCGGCACCGAAACCCTGCGTGACCGGGTCGCTGCCCAGGGGGGCATCAGCGCCTCCTTCGGCAGTGTTCGCGACGACTGGGTGGACCAGCTAACCCGCGACGGGAATCGCCCGCGCCCGGACAGCTACAAGGTAGGCCCCTTCGGCGGCGCCCCCTTTGCTTCTGACGTGAACGGTATCGCCGCCCTGGCCGGCAACCCGGGCACCCCGGATCAGGAAGACAGCCTGTACCCGTTCACCTCTGTGGATGGTCGCGTGGTGTTCGACAAGCAAGTCACCGGTGACCACGCCTTCAGCCTCTATGAGGGGCGCGGCGTCGCACACTACGGCCTCTACCCGGACCAGATCGCCGACATGGTCGCTCATAGCGACCGGCCGCCGGAACAGATCGACGATGCCATCAACCAGTTATTTACCTCGGCGGAAGCCTACCTGCGCATGTGGGAACGGCTTGAACAGGCGGCACGGTAACGCCGCCACATAACAAGACTTTGGGGAATACCATGAAAACGCTAACAGCCCGCTCTCTCTTTCTGCTGTTACTGGCCACCACCGTCATCTCTGGCTGCGGTGGCGGCAGCAGCGACCCGGTCAACACCCCCACCGCCAACACCGGTAATGACAACGGTGGCGATGGGGACAGTGACGCTGATAATGGCGATGACAACGACAATGATGACGGGGACACCGGCACGCCGCCCACCGGCGACGGTCGCACCTTCATCATTTCTCCCGGCGACAATGCCACCGAAGACATGGTCAATGCCATGATCCAGTTGCGCCCCGGCGATACCCTGCAGTTCGACTGCGGCTATTTCGATCTGGACCAGGGGCTCCTGATCCAGGCCACCGAAGATGTGCTGATCAAAGGCTGTGGTAAAGACGAGACCGTGTTGTCATTCAAGGACAGCGCCAACGTCACCGGCCTGGAAGCCTTGAACATTCGCGGCATTACCGTGGAAGACCTGACCATCCTGGATTCCCCCGGTGACGCCTTCAAACTCAAGGGCGTGAAATGGGGTACCCTGCGCAATGTGCGCGCCATGTGGTCTGGCGGCGGCGAGCCGGTCACCGCCGACAACTACGAAGACCGTCTGCATGTGGCATGCACCAAGCCGCCCTTCAACGAAGGGGACCCCGCCCCGGATTACGTGCCCAGCGCGGCCAGTGGCCGCTATGGCATCTACCCGGTGGAATCGGAAAACATTCTGGTGGAAGGCAGTGAATCCGTGGGCGCGTCCGATGCCGGCATCTACGTGGGGCAGACCAACACCGCCATCATTCGCGACAGCCGTGCTGTCTATAACGTGATGGGTTTTGAAATCGAGAATGTACAAGGCGGCGAATACGACAACAACGTGGCCGAGTGTAATACCGGCGGTTTCCTGATCTACGATCTGGAAAACATCACCCAGTACGGCGACACCTCGGTGATGCTCAACAATCTGGCCCGCAACAACAATACCTACAACTTCGCCCAGAGCGGGCTGGTGTCTGCAGTGCCGCGGGGCACCGGTTTTATCACGCTCGGCTATGACAATATCGAGGTGTTCAACAACACCTTTGAAGACCACAGCACCGCCGCCATCATTTACACCAGCTATGAGCTGATCGATGGCAAGGGCAAGACCGCAGACAAGAAACTGGACCCCTATACCGAAGGCCTCCACATCCACAACAACGTGATGAAAAACTCCGGGTACGATCTGCCACCGCCGGATCTGGAGAAAGTGGCCAACGGGGAAGTGGAAAGCGTGCTGCCCACCCTGATCGGCCTGAAGAACCTGCCCACCATCAACGATCCCACCCAGCTGCTGGGCAGCCTGGAGAATATTCTCAACCTGGGTAAAGGCGCCCACATTGTCTGGGACGGTCTGCGCGACGAGCTGGATGCGGACTGCCCCTATCCGGTGGACAGCAACGGGGATCCGGTGCCCATGGACAGCAACGGCAAACCCCTGCACACCAATGAGCACCCCAATCCGAGCTGTCATTACAACGCCTACAAGTTCGATGAGAACAATGAACGCATCCAGCCCACCTGGGGATCCTGTATCCGCGATAACGACTTTTCCGAGGACAGCGAACCCTATCTGAACTTCCACGGCACTGACGGCCTGGAACTGGTGCTCGCCCTGGCTGAGCAGGACCTGTCCATTCTCTCACCCGGCGGCCTGCTGGATGCACTGGAAGGGCTGCTCAACATGCCCTCGGACAGAAACTTGTCGGATCATGATTGCCAGGCCCGTTTCGGCAAACTGCTGCCGTCACTCCCACGGGTAGAGATTCCCCCCTTCGAGCCCAGCGGCGATTTTGATCCGGCCCCGCCGCAGGAAGTGGTAGACGAACTCTGTAACGCCGAGGTGGACAGCGGTGAAATCAATCGCGATGCCCTGGCGGTGAACTGCCCGCGACTGGAACAGTACAACCTGTTTGCCGACGCCACCGATCCACGCAGTCTGCCCAACGAAGGTGGTGTGCCCTATGTCCTGAACACCAAACTGTTCTCCGACTACGCCACCAAATACCGGGTCGCCTTCGTCCCCCCCGGTACCAAGGCGGTCTACCGGGACGGCCAGGACGGCAGTAACCCCAATGGCGGTATCCACTTCCCCACCGGCACCGTGCTGGCCAAGACCTTCGCATTCACCGATGAGGCCAACGGCGATGAAACCCTGGTGGAAACCCGCCTGTTGATCAAGCGGGTCAGTAGCAGCGGCAAACCCTTCTGGGAAGGCCTGCCCTACATCTGGGGCGAAGAGGATGGCCAACCGGTGGCCCGTCTGACCATGGGCGGGGGTAGTACCGCCGCCAGCTGGCATTATCGCGACAGCGACTCCGGTGCCCTGCTCACCGGCAGCACTGACAACTATTCCGTGCCCAACGCCAACCAGTGCATCACCTGTCATGGCAACGACGACCAGGCCGGCGGCAGCGCCCCCATTGGTCCCAAGCCACGCAACCTGAACCGTGCCTACAAGCCGGAATCCGCCTTCATGGGCAACACCGGCCAGGCGGGCTTCCCGCGCATCAACCAGCTTCAGTACTGGACCGATGTGGGCATCCTCAGCGGCACCCCGGAGTTGCAGATCAGCAACGGCGTCGCCACTAACATTGAGCGACTGCCGCACTGGAACGTGCCCGGCGACAGCGGCAAGACGGCCAACTCCGATGCGGATATTGAAAGTCGGGTCAAAGCCTATCTGGAAGTGAACTGCCAGCACTGTCACAACGACAAGGGCGCCGCCTCCAACACGGGCTACTACCTGGATCATTTCCGTGAAGTGGACGCCAGCTATGGCATCTGCAAGAAACCCACCGCCACCGGCGGCGGCTCCTGCGGTCGCCAGCATGTGGTGGTACCTGGCAGCGCAAACAGTTCCATCGTTTCCTGCCGCCTGGCCGCGGAAAACGACCCGCAACGGATGATGCCCCCCATCGCCCGCAGCGTGGCCCACGACGAAGCCACTGCCCTGCTGGATCAGTGGATCAATCAGGTAGTGGATAGCAGCTACACCAACGGCAGCGCCTGCAACTAGCGCTGCACCTTTCCCCCTCCCTCCTCCCCTTGTCTCCGGGAGGAGTGTTTGGCCCCTCCCCGCAAGGGGAGGGTTTTTATTTTTTAAACCTGCCAGGGCAGCATCACCACTGCCGCTGGAGCCTTGCTCGCAAGGCGAAGAATGTCAGAACTTCCCGGGTATTCGCCTTGCGAGCAAGGCTCCAACGGGAGAGAGTGACAGGGAAACCCGTCACCGGGTGCGCGGCGATTAACGCCGCTCGCGGAGGGCTTTCAGGGGTGCCGACAATTTATCCGGATGACGGGGGTGAATGGACGCATAGCACTCAAAAATTTCCGCCATATCCTTTTCCACATCCCCACAGGGTTCAATCACCCGGGCAAAGGTAATCTCTTTTTTCTGGTAGTCCGCTGTGGCCAACACGATAGGCACACCGGCCTGCTCGGCGATGCGGTAGAAGCCGGTTTTCCATTGTGTGGCTCCACCCCGGGTGCCTTCCGGCGCCACCACCATGACCAGCTTGTCACGACTGTTGAACTGCGCCACGGTCTGCTCCACGACCCCGCCGGCCTTGTGGCGGGCAATGGGCAACGCTCCCATCCAGCGCAGCATTGACCCAAACGGCCCCTTGAAGGCGCTATCCTTGATCATCACGTGAGCATCCAGCCCCAGCTGCATCATCGCCGCCAGGGTATAGATGCCATCCCAGTTTGACGTATGCGGCCCACCGATGATGACTGCCTTGGGCAATGCCGGCATCGGATTGGTCACCCGCCAGCCTGCCAGGCGCAAAAAGCCACCGGCCAGCCACCGGGAGAAGGCATTGCCGCGACGGGGATAATCAGAGTCCTGGGGTGACGACATGGGATTGTCCATTGCAAAGAGAGCGGCGATCATACCCACTCGGCAGAATAAGAGCATTGGCACTAACGCCCAACGTTTCCAGGAAGCGATAACCGGCCCATGAACCCCCTGCAGTACCTGACCGGCTACCCCACCCAGATCCAGCAGCAGGCCCAAACCCTGGTGGAGCGGGGGCAGCTGGGTGATTATCTGCAACAGCGCTACCCGGACAAGCATGATATTCAGGGCGACAAGGCCCTGTTCCAGTATGCCAACAGCCTCAAGCAACAATTTCTGCGCAAGGCGCCGCCGCTGGGCAAGGTCCATTACGACGCCAAGCTGAAAACACTCAGCCAGGCATTGGGTATGCACACCCGGCAAACCCGTGTTCACGGCAGCAAACTGCGCAGCCATAACAGCGTGCGCATTGCCAGCCAGTTCAAGGCAGCACCGGAAGCCTTTCTGCGGATGATCGTGGTCCACGAACTGGCCCACTTCAAGGAAACGGAGCATAACAAGGCGTTTTACCAGCTCTGCTCGCACATGGCACCGGACTACCACCAGCTTGAGCTGGACACCCGCCTCTGGCTGCTCTGGCAGGACACCGGCAACGGCTGACATCCCTGCCGGGATCAACGCCGGCAGGGGTTCCTTCCGCCCTCCTTACCCAGGCCCACCCGCTGCTCGCAACCTCAAAACCCCTTTATTCAACAAGCTGTTACATTCCAGACCCCGGATAGCGCCAAAGACCCTGGCCGGCAGTTTCATGTCCCCACCATAAGGGCGTAGTATGAAATGACTTAACGTCATAACGCAGGGTCATCAGTGCCTCGGTTTGTGGCATTGCGATATGGATCCTGCGCCAGTGTTCCCGCTGGTGGCCGCTCTATCCATCAGTGCGGGACTCCAACCAGAGCCCAGGAGGTGTGTAGTGACACGGATTGGCCAGGACACCCTTAACAGCAAGAAAACGCTGGAAGCCAACGGCAAGACCTATCATTACTTCGATATCAATACGGTCGCCGACAAGGGCTGGGGTGATCTCAGCAAGCTCCCTTTCTCCCTCAAAGTCCTTCTCGAAAACCTGCTCCGTTTTGAAGACGGCGACAGCGTCACCAGCGCCGACGTGGAAGCCGTGATGCGCTGGCTGGAGAACAAACGTTCCGACAAGGAAATCAACTACCGTCCGGCCCGGGTGCTGATGCAGGACTTTACCGGGGTCCCCGGCGTGGTCGATCTGGCCGCCATGCGCGACGCCATCCACAAGGCCGGCGGGGATCCTTCCCGCATCAATCCGCTGACACCGGTGGATCTGGTCATCGACCATTCGGTAATGGTGGACAAGTTTGGCAATCCGCAGGCCTTTGAAGACAACGTGGAGATTGAATACCAGCGTAACCGGGAGCGTTATCAGTTCCTGCGCTGGGGCCAGAAAGCCTTCAACAACTTCCGGGTGGTGCCACCGGGCACCGGCATCTGTCACCAGGTGAACCTGGAATACCTGGCCAAGGGGGTCTGGTCCTCCGAAAGCGATGACGGCAACACCTACGCCTACCCGGACACGCTGGTGGGCACCGACTCCCACACCACCATGATCAACGGCCTGGGCGTACTGGGCTGGGGTGTGGGTGGTATCGAGGCAGAGGCCGCCATGCTTGGCCAGCCCATTGCCATGCTGATTCCCGAGGTGATCGGCTTCAAGATCAGCGGTAAGCTGCGCGAAGGGATTACGGCCACGGATCTGGTGCTCACCGTCACCGAGATGCTGCGTCGCCGCGGCGTAGTGGGCAAGTTCGTGGAGTTCTTCGGCGACGGTCTGGCCGACCTGACCCTGGCCGACCGGGCCACCATCGCCAACATGGCACCGGAGTATGGTGCTACCTGCGGCTTCTTCCCCATTGATGAGCGCACCACCGAATACATGGAGCTGTCTGGCCGTGATGCGGACACCATTGCCCTGGTGGAAGCCTACTGCAAGGCCCAGGGCCTGTGGCGCTCCAGCGCCGATCCGGACCCGGAGTTCACCGATGTGCTGGAACTGGATCTGGGCGATGTGGTGCCCAGCCTGGCCGGCCCCAAACGGCCCCAGGACCGGGTACCGCTCACAGCGGTGAAACGCACCTTCATTGATGTGGTCACCGAGACCCTCAAGCTCAACGACGACGAAATCAGCACGCTGGAAGGAGAAGGCGGCCAGACTGCCGTGGGCAACCATGAACCCAGTGGCGGCCAGGTACCAGTGGTGATCGACGGCCAGAAGCACTTCATGAGCCACGGTGACGTGGTGATTGCGGCCATCACCTCCTGCACCAACACCTCCAACCCCAGCGTCATGCTGGCCGCCGGGCTGGTGGCAAAGAAAGCCGCCGAGAAAGGCATGAACCGCAAGCCCTGGGTGAAAACGTCGCTGGCCCCGGGCTCCAAGGTGGTGACCGATTACCTGGATGTGACCGGCCTGCAGAAACCCCTCAACGATATCGGTTTCGATCTGGTGGGTTACGGCTGCACCACCTGTATCGGCAACTCCGGCCCGTTGCCGGAGGCAATCGACAAGGCGATCAGTGATGGCGATCTGGTAGTGGCCTCGGTGCTCTCCGGCAACCGGAACTTCGAAGGCCGGGTCCACCAGAGCGTTCGCACCAACTGGCTGGCCTCCCCGCCGCTGGTGGTGGCCTACGCCCTGGCCGGCACGGTGAAGATCGATCTGGACAAGGACCCTATCGGCAAGGACAAGGACGGCCAGCCGGTGTACCTGAAAGATATCTGGCCCAGCTCCGAGGAAATCCAGAATGAGCTGGTGAAGATCAACAACAGCATGTTCCGTAGCCAGTACGCCAGCGTCTTTGAAGGCGACGAGGTCTGGCAGAGCCTGCCAATCCCGGACTCCGAAACCTACGACTGGGATAGCAGCTCCACCTACATTCAGAACCCGCCGTTCTTCGACGGGCTGACCAAGCAGGTGGACGATGTGCAGCCGGTGAAGGATGCCCGCATCCTGGCATTGCTGGGCGATTCCATCACCACCGACCACATCTCCCCCGCCGGGGCCATCAAGGCGGACTCTCCCGCCGGGCATTACCTGCAGGGGCATGACGTGGAACCCCTGGACTTCAACTCCTACGGCTCGCGCCGGGGCAACCACGAGGTGATGATGCGTGGCACCTTCGCCAATATCCGCATCCGCAACGAGATGACGCCGGATATCGAAGGCGGCTTTACCAAACACCTGCCCGGTGGCGAGGAGATCTCTATCTACGGCGCCGCCATGCGCTACCAGAAGGAAGGCGTCCCCACCGTCGTGGTGGCCGGCAAGGAATACGGCACCGGCTCCAGCCGCGACTGGGCCGCCAAGGGCACCAACCTGCTGGGCGTAAAAGCGGTGATCGCGGAAAGCTACGAGCGCATTCACCGCTCCAACCTGATCGGCATGGGCGTGTTGCCACTGCAATTCCCGGAAGGCACCGACCGCAAGACGTTGAACCTGGATGGCACGGAAGAGGTGGATATCCCGGACCTGGGCAATGACCTGAAGCCCAGCGACACCGTCACCGTGGTATTCCGCAAGGATGGCAAGGAACAGAAGGTGGACGCCCTCTCCCGCCTGGATACCGCCGCCGAAGTGGAGTACTACAAGAACGGCGGCATCCTGCACTATGTGCTGCGGCAAATGATGTAGGAGAAACCGCAAGCGACAAGCTGCAACGCAGGCTGAACGCGTTGCTTGCTCTCACCCAGGAGGCCGCGCCCGAACACCGGACGCGGCCTCCTGCATTTTTGGCCCCACCGTAGGGTGCACTGAGCCTCGGGCGAACTGCACCGATCTTCCCCCGCCCCGCAAGAGCACCGCTTGAGGTGCGAACCGAGCGTCGCGAGGCGACAAGGGGAGGAAGTCCGCCCTCCGTTCTTTCCGGAATGACCTGTCTAGGATTGAAATGCCTGATCGCCCTGCGGGCGATTTCCGCGCAAGCGCGGTTCGCCATGCAAGCATAGCTCCCACAGCGGCTTCGTAGAGAACACGGATTTCGTGGTAACTCCTTGGCCTCTCCCTATCCAGCCAGCGTAGCTCGTAGCTAGCCCTCCCCCTTCCCGCCCGCTTTTTGCTATGCTGACTCCCCTTCACGGCCAGTTTGGGGGAAGTCCGTGCGTTACCTGTTTGCTGCCATCGCGCTGATCCTGTCCAGCATCTTGTTTGCCGAACAGGACAGCAACGCCCGTCTGCTCACGGAAGAGGAGCGTGACGCTCGCCTGCGCGAACAGCAGGAGCTGTCAGAGCGGGCGGCAGAATTACAGGAGCGGCAGGCCACTGCGCAGCAACTTCTCCGTCAGCAAGACCAATACCTGGATGCCCTACAGCAGGAAATCCAGGCACTGAAAAAACAATCCGAAGAGGCAGATGACACTGCCCGGGCAGAGCAATGATGTTGCAATGGCTACGCCAGCTTTTTCACCGCACCCCCGTTCAACCGGAGGCCCCGGCCCACTCCGCCGCTCAGCCTGCGCCGGAACCCGCTCCCCGCGCGTCGGAGCCGTATCCCATCGCGGCCCTCATGCCCTTCCAGATACGCCCCCTGGACAGCAAGGACATGGCCGAGCTGCTGGGCGTATTCCGCGAAGCCATCCAGGTCAGTGCGGCAGCGGATTACGACCAGCAACAACGGGATGCCTGGAGCCAGGCCCAGAACTACGACAGCCTGATCTCGGTACTCAGCGAGGGCGACACCGTGGTGGCGGAATGGGATGACAAGCTGGTGGGGTTTGCCCACCGAATCCGCGATTACATCAACATGGTCTTCGTCCATCCGGAGGCCTCCCGAGTGGGCATCGCCACCCTGCTCTACCAGCACCTGGAAGACGGCGCCCGCATCGAAGGCATCACCGAGCTGACCACCCACGCCAGCCTCACCGCCCATGATTTCTTTGCCTACATGGGCTTTACCAGCGAAGGTCAGGAACAGGCGGAACGCGATGGCATCCCGCTGACTCGCCATGCCATGCGAAAGTCGCTGGTCTGAACCCCGCCTCAACTTTTCTTATTGATCGAAAAATCTGATCACACCCCTCAATACAGTCTTCTGTGTTTCATTCTGGCCTGTCGCTAATCTGTGATTGTTGGAAAGCGTCATGCCTTTCCAGACAGACATCCCTGCGTTGATTCTGTGATACCCGAACCCGTGAGGGTTCATGCTTCCCCCCCTTAGGCCGTCACCCCTGACGCCCGTTTTTTGTCCACTACGCTCAGCCTTGCCATGGACCGCGCGGTTGTGTCATTGCCTGCCGGAAATCCAGGTGCGACTATCTGAGTGTTCCCGATTCCCCGTGATCACCGCCGCACAGGACCTGCTCGACCATGACCCCGGACCTGGCATTGACCTACTGCCGCATGATCGCCCAGACCCTGGGCCTGGACGATACTGGCCTGACAGCGCTGGTGCGAGGAACCGGGATTGATGAGGAAACGCTACTACACAGCGACGGGTTTATTGACTGGGATGGAACCCGGCAATTGATTGCCAATGCCCATCAACTCACCGACCATCCGGATATTGCCCTGCAATCCGGCCTGCGCGCCCTGCCTGCCATGCATGGCCCCTTGGGCATGGCAGCCATGGCAAGCCCGACGCTGCGCGACGCCATGCGGCTGTTTGCACGCTTTAATAATACTCGCACCCGCATCTTCAACACGGTGATGGAAGAAACGCCGGAACGCATCACTTTACGTTTGGTATTTGCCTATCCACATGACAGCGCCATCCGTTTTCTTACCGAATCAGCGATGGCCTCTTCCTACGCCTGCTATGTAATGTTGCGCGGCCAGCCACTGAATGACGGTTGCGTGTATTTCAACTATCCCGCTCCGCCTTGGGCCGACGCCTATCCGCAGGTTTTTCGTGGAATGGATATTGTCTTCGATGCGCCTGACGCTGCACTCAGCTTGCCCGCCAGTTACGGCGATGAAGCTCTCCACAGTCACGACAGGGATCTGCTTTGGGTCGCCATCCGACAGTGCGAGGTTCGCCAGGAAACATTGCGCAAACAGGGAACGCTTAGCGACAGAGTGCTATCCCTGCTTCACCAGGAACCCGGCAAGGCGACTCTGGAAAGCATCGCCGATCAGTTACACATGAGCCCACGCACTCTGATCCGCAAACTCAAGCAGGAAAACACCCGCTTCCAGCAATTGCTGGATCAGACCCTCAGTCGCCGAGCCGCTCAGTTACTCAGCCTGCCCCACTATACCGTCGCTGCCGTTGCCGAAGATCTGGGTTACACCGATGTGGCCAGCTTCAGACGCGCTTTTCAACGCTGGTTCGGCACCAGCCCCAGCCGTTTCCGCCAGCAATAACCCCAAACGACAATGAGTCCTGCAAGGCGATATCAAAAGATCTAGGTCAGTAGCCCCCCTGTCATACACCGCTTAGCGAGACACTGTTTTGCCGACACCGCTCACTGTTGCAGCGTATGGCCAGAAGCGCTCAGCGTAGATTGTCACTTTCCATCCCCATCTTGTCGGTATCCGCGCTCTCCTGCGCCCAGCATTCCAGTGACACTGGTCACCCAGTAAACGAGGAAACATGGGAAATGTATCGCGGAGAACACCAGGGCTGACTGGCCGCGGGTTCTGAGGCCCTGAAGATCTCGCAAGCACTGGCAGGGTGAACCGTCGCCGGCATTCTGGGTTATCTGGGGTGCATCGCACAGATCCTGGCTCGAAAAGCATGCAAACCCTCTCACCGTGAACATTCAGGCAACGGTATTAACGGGCTCCCCGTCCTGAGGCCGTAAACCCTTCTCTGTCTGATGTTCCCCTTTCCGGGCGGCAGTAGCCGCCCGTTTTTTTATTCCGCGCATTGGCACTTTTTATCCCCCGATTGGCAATTTCCGCGCTTATGTTGCCATCCCGAAAAGTAAACACTCTGTATTGGACCTATTCAGGAGAGCGCCCATGACAAATACAACTGGCAGACAACAAGATGACCTCAAGACGCTGGCCCGGCTAAAGCTATCCCCCAGGATTGCCTGGCCCACCGTGGCTATCCTGGTGGCTTCCCATGCCGCCAACATTCTTGCCTGGACAATGGTACTTAGTGGCCAGTGGCCGGCCTGGGTCGGGCTGATCATTGTCAGCATCTCCGGCTATGCAATATTTACCCCGGCACATGAAGCGATTCACCGATGCGCCGCTCAAAAGCCGGAACACAACGACCTGATTCTCTCCATCGCCACGTTTTTAGCGGTACCGTTCGGCAAGGGCACACTGTTTCGCTTGATGCATATGCGTCACCACCGCTTTACCAATGACCCGGAAAAGGATCCGGATCACTGGATGGCCAGCAGTCTGTGGACCATGCCACTGTGGGGATTCTGGCCTTTCTTCTATCTGATCAACTACCTGCGCAAACCGGAGGTGTTACCCAATGTGGACCCCTCGGAAATCAAGCGCGAGTTGGCGGTGGCTGGTCTGGCACTCACTGCCCTCGTCCTGTGGCGCCCTTATGAAGCGCTGATGTTATGGCTACTGCCCACCTACATTGCGTTCTTTCTGATGTGTCTGGTGTTTATGGTGCTGCCCCACTATCCGCATACCGCTCGTCAGGACGACGATCCCAATGCCACCGCCCTGATGCGAATGGGCAAGGAATGGTTCCTGACACCGATCCTGATGTATCAGAACTACCACCTGATGCATCACCTCTACCCCACCATGCCGTTCTATCGCTACGGCAAGGCCTGGAAAGCCCGCGAGCAATACCATCGTGAGCACTCCAGCAACATGATTATCCGCCCGTTCCAGCTTGGCCCGGACGACAACACCGGCAACGCCTGACAGGAGAGTCCCATGACAAGAACTGTTCTGATTACCGGCGGCGCCGGCGGCATTGGCCGGGAATTCTGCAAGCTTTTCAACGCGGACGGCTACCGCATCATCGTTTTCAGCCTGCTGCAGGATGAGCTGGATGCATTGGGTCATGACCTGAAAGCACAGCGCAACGATGTGGACTACCGAGGGGTGCAAATGGACCTGTCTCAGCCCTGCGCCGCCGAAGAGATCATGCAGTGGCTGGACCAGGAAAAGATCGAGCTGGACGTACTGGTCAACAACGTGGGTTTCGGCATGATGGGCGAGCACGTGGAGCAGGACAGCAAGAAGCTGGAGCGCATGCTCACCCTGAACAACATCCTGCTCAGCAAGCTGTGCATGCTGGTGGGCGAGACAATGAAAGCCCGTGGCAGGGGCAAGATCATGAATATCGGCTCCCTGGCCGGCTTCTGCCCCATGCCCTTCTTCGCCGCCTATAGTGCCAGCAAGGCGTTCGTGATCAATTTCAGCGCCTCTCTGCACGAAGAGCTGAAACCCTACGGCGTGCAGGTCACCTGCTTCTGTCCCAGCACCACCAAAACCGCCTTCCTGGACACCGCCCAGAGCAAACACACCTCTTCCAGCGGCATCAGGGAGTTTGTGTCTGCCCAAATCGCTACCCCGGAAGACGTGGCCAGAGCCGGCTATGCGGCCCTCAAAAGGGGAAAACGCTACGCCCTGCCCGGCCTGTCCGTGACCTTGCAAAGCCTGTTTATCCGCATGATGCCCCTTGGCGCCATGGCCAATCTTGTTCACAAGAAATCGGTGAAGGCCGTTGACCGTTAACAGGCATTTTCAGGATCAGCAGGCCCTGTATACGGGGACGCGAATTTCCTTGCAAAGATGGTTTAAAAAATTGTCAGGAGGCTCTTATGAGTCAATGTTTTAGTGAAAATCTCCTGGCCGGCAAAGTGGCATTCGTTGCGGGCGGTACTCGAGGGATTAATTTGGGTATCGCAAAAGCGTTTGCGTGCGCTGGTGCCCGGGTTGCAGTGATTGGTCGAGATGCGGAAAGGGCGGCGGCTGCCCAGGCCGACATTGAGCAGGCTTCAGGCGAAAGTGCGCTGGGTATGTCCTGCGACGTGCGAGATTATGCAGCGGTTGAGACAGCCATAAAAACCACGGCAGAGGCCTTCGGCAAGATTGATATATTGGTATCCGGCGCGGCAGGTAACTTTTTCTCACCCATTGTGGGGTTATCTGCGAATGCGTTTAAAACCGTCGTCGATATCGACCTTATTGGTACATTTAACGTTTTCAGGGCCAGCTTCGACTATCTCACCAAACCCGGCGCCTCTCTGATAGCCATCACAGCAGGCCAGGCGGAACATGCCGTCCCCTTCCAGGCCCATGCTGCGGCGGCTAAAGCCGGGGTCAACATGCTGACGAAAACCCTTGCCGTCGAGTGGGGACCCGCTGGAGTGAGAGCGAATCTTATTGCGCCGGGGGGCATAGAAGGAACCGAAGGAGTGAAATACCTATCGAGCTCTCAAGATGGCCTTGACGAAGCGATCGGCCGGGTTCCTGCCAGACGACTTGGCACGGTAACGGAGATCGCCGATACGGCCGTTTTCCTCTGTAGTGAGGCCGCCAGTTACATTACCGGGCAGGTTATTTATGTGGATGGTGGTACGTTGACAGGAAATGGCGCTTACGATTGTTTGCGTCCATTAAAGCGCTAGGGAATCGCTGAATCCTCCGCGCCTTGCACGTTTTGAATGTTTATTCCGCTTATGCCGTGGAGTGGAATGGCAGTGATGACTTGAAACTGCGGTCCATCACTTTTCACCTTCAGGAGTTCATCATGAATGCGTCACAGGCAGATCAGAACGACATGAAAGTACGCAGTTTTGCGACAGCAACGCAAGTCGACCGGGTTCCCCCTGAAGATGCGCTGGCCATTTTTGATGCGCTGGAACCTGTTGAGACGAACTTCATGATCGGCGCCTGGAAAGGTGAAGGTTTCGAGACCGGCCATACCATGGATGGAATGCTGGAACGTTGCCATTGGCACGGCAAACGTTTTGAAAGCCTGGAACATGTGCATCCACTGGTATTTCGCAAGGTGTCCGGGACATTGACCTCGGTGAGGCCGTTACTGGTTATGCCAGGCATGGGCCTGCTGGAAAAGATGCCATTCCTCAAGTCGCGCGTTGTCGGCAAGTTGTTCCAGTGGACTCTGCCGCTGCTGTCCGGCCGCAAGTCCGCCGCTCGCCTGCGCATGACGACCTACCGGGGCAAACCCTCTGCCACCATGATTTACGATAACCTGCCCATTAATGATGTTTTCCGGAAGGTAGACGACAACACGGTACTCGGCATCATGGATCTGAAAGGCACCAAAGAACCCTTTTTCTTTGTACTGCGTCGCGACAACGCCTGAGATTTTCTGCTCATGCCATCTGGGGGATCGGGGATGTCTGCGGGAGGACTGCTCCGGGAGCGATGACTGTTGCTTAAGCGGTTCGCTTTGCGAGCAAAGCTCCAACGGGCAATGGCATAGCAGGGGGAGTCTTTATCGAACGTGAGCCCCGAAGTGAATCACCTTGCTTGCTCCCACAAGGGGGCAAGCATAGCGCCTACAGCGGTCCATCCGCGCCTGTCCCCTCCCCGCCGAATCCGTTATGTTGGGGCATCCCACGCAAAAGGAATGCATCATGGCAGGCAGCAACATGGGCACGGACTCTTCACCGGTCAGCAGCACCTCACTGGCAGTCCTTATCGACGCGGACAACACGCCACCGAAAATCGTCGACGGCCTGTTCGAGGAAATTGCCAAATTCGGCACGGCCAGTGTCAAGCGTATCTACGGCGACTGGACCAAGCCCAATCTGGGCGGCTGGAAAAACGTGCTGCTGAAGCACTCCGTACAGCCGATCCAGCAGTTCGCCTATACCCAGGGCAAAAACGCCACGGACTGCAGCATGATTATCGATGCCATGGATCTGCTGTATACGAAACAATTGTCCGGGTTCTGCCTGGTATCCAGTGACAGCGATTTCACCCGTCTGGCAGCTCGATTGCGCGAGGAAGGGCAGACCGTTTATGGCTTCGGGGAACGCAAAACTCCCGGGCCCTTTGTGGCCGCCTGTGACAAGTTCATCTATACCGAAGTATTGCGTTCGGACCACGCTCCGCAGGACACCGCCGGCAAAGCCGAGGAGCCGGCTCCCAGCGACCCGGTCAGCAAGGAACCGCCACCGCTGCAACTGATTGCCAACGTGATTGACGATATTTCCGACGAAGACGATTGGGCCAACCTGGGCACCGTGGGCCAGCACCTGAGCAAGCGCAAACCGGATTTCGACACCCGCCTGTTCGGCCACAAGAAACTCAGCGACATGATCCGCGCTTACCCCAAGTGGTTCCAGATACAGAAAGGACAAGGCAAGAGCATTCAGGTAAAGACGCTACGGAAGTGATGCCAGCCCCCTTCACGGAGACTCCCACGCTGGCTACACCTACCGTAGGGTGCACTCTTTGGTTAACGGAAAGCCGCTTCGCGCCTCAAGAGGCGCTCCTACAGCGGCTTCGTCGATAGGTTAGCGCACCAGCCAAAGACTGAGCTGCGGAATATAGGTAATCATCAACAAGGCAATGATCAACACCACCATGAAAGGCAACGTGGCCGCAAACAGCTCGGTGACTTTCTTCTTGAACCGGTAGCTGGCGATGAACAGATTCATGCCCACCGGCGGGGTGATGTAGCCGATCTGCATGTTGGCCACAAAGATAATCCCCAGGTGCACCGGATCGATGCCGTAGCGCAACGCCACCGGCAGGATCAGGGGCACCATGATCACCAGCGCCGCGAAGATATCCAGCAACGCCCCCAGCAACAGCAGCAGGATGTTGAGCAGGATCAGGAAGGTGATCTTGCTCTCCACGTGGGTCTGGATCAGGGTGAACAGCTTCTCCGGCACCCCGGCGTAAACCAGGTAATCGGTGAAGGCCAGGGCCACCGCCAGAATCAGCAGGATGCCGCCCACCATGATCATGGAATCACGCATGATGCCTGGCAGCCGGCGAAGGGAAATTTCCCGGTACAGGAACACTTCCGCCACCAGCACATACAGCGCCGTCACCGCCGCCGCCTCACTGATTACCAGAAAGCCGGAGAAGATCCCGCCCAGCACCACCAGCGGCAGCGGCAGCTCCCAGCGGGCCTCCCAGAGCGCATCCACCAGTTCACGGAAATCGAAACTCTGACGTGGAACCTCGGTGCCACGCGTCGCCCACACACAATAGCCGTACATCAGCACAACCATCAGCAGCGCCGGCACTAGGCCGGCCAGATACAAGTCGACGATTTCTACCGACGGCATATCCAGCTGCTGGGACATCTGCTGGGCAATAATGCCGTAGATCAGCAGCGGCACGGAGGGCACCAGCAGCAGGCCCAGGCTACCGGAAGACGTCACCAGGCCCAGGCTGAATTTTTCCGGGTAATTGCCTTTCACCAGTGCCGGCAACAACAACGCCCCCAGCGCCACGATGGTGACCCCGGACCCGCCGGTAAGGGCGGTAAAGAAGGCGCAGGCGATCAGCGACACAAAGGCCATGCCGCCCGGCATCCAGCCGAAGGCCGCCTGGCTCAGTCGCAGCATGCGGTCGGCGGTTTTCGATTCGCTGAGCAAAAAGCCGGCAAAGGTGAACAGCGGCAGCGCCATCAGCACCACCGAATTACTGAGCTGATAGATATCGATATGCAGCACCGACATTTCGATGCCCAAGGTATAAAAGCCCAGGGCTGCGGCACCGAGAATAATCGCAAACAGGGGAGCGCCCATCAGCGCCAGCAGTACCAGCAGGAGAATGGCAACGGGGATCATGGCACCGGCTCCTGCATCTTCGGCCGCTTACCCAGCAACCCCAGCGCAAACAGCACCACGTAGCGCACGGCCATCACCGAGAACCCCACCGGGATAATGCTCTGCAGTAGCCAGCTCGGCACATTCGCAAAGGCCGCGCCGGCGTAGTCGTATTCCTCGATCACAAACCCCACGCTGTACCAGGCCACCAGCACACAGATAAAGGCGGTGAACAGATCCACGAAGGTGGTCAGGAAGGGGTGATATTTCTCCGGCAGCAGCGACGAGGCCACATCGATGCGGATGTGCTCATCATTGCGGGAAGCGATCATGGCACCGAGCAAGCCGATCCACAGCACCGCGTTCTGCAGCAGTGGCTCGATCCACACCAGACTGGTACCAAAGAAATTCCGCAGCACGATCTGCGCCACCGCCAGCAGCACCATAAACAAAAGGACGGCCACGATCAGGCCGTCCTCGATTTGGTGAAGGGTACGGTGGAGCCTGTGTAGCAAGGCCGCCATCACTGCCCTTCGCGCTGTTGGGCCAGAATGCTGTTAAGCCGGTCCAGCATGTCCTGGGAAATCTCCCCTTCTTCCACCAGTTCAGCGGTGGCACGCTTGGCGTAGTCGCGCCATTCTGCCAGCTGCTCCGGGGACGGCTCGACCACTTCCAGGCCTTGCTGTTTGACGGCCTGGAAAGCGCTCAGGTTTTCCTGGCGGCTTTCCGCATCCAGCCTGGCGAAGGTGCTGTCCAGCACCTGGCGCACCACCTGCTGGTCCTCGGCGCTGAGACGCTTGAAGAACTTTTCGTGGATACCCAGGGTGCCGAAGGTGTACAGCAGCGGCATGTCGGTCAGATAGTTCACCCGGGAATACCACTGCAGGGTCAGGGCTGCCACCGGCGGTGCTGCGAAGGCATTGACCGCCCCGGTCTGCAGGGAGGTCAGCACCGAGCCAATATTCAGCATGATCGGCGACAGCTCGAAGGCCTTGGCCGCCTTGGCGGAGCCTTCATCGTTGGCCGGCAACCACAGTTTCTGGTCACGCAGGTCGGTGATGCTCTTTACCGGATTTTCCGACATCACGTAGGCAAAGCCGCCATCGATCAGGCCGAAGCTGACCCAGCCGCCCTCTTCCAGGCCCTGCTTGATCACCGGGTCCAGCTCGGCACGCACCGCGTCCACTTCGTCGTAGTTGTTGAAGGCCAGCGGCACGTTGAGAATCTGGCTGTCCTTGTAGGCGGAGGCAAAGGCGCCGCCCTGGGCCACCTGGCCGTGGAGCTGACCGATGCGAATCTTGCGCTGTACCGCGCGGTCATCGCCCATGACGCCACCGGGATACACTTTCAGCTTCACACGCCCGTCGGTCTTCTCGGCGATTTCCTTCCCCGCCTCTTTCAGGCCGGTGACGATGGTGGTGCCATCCGGGTACAGGGTGGAGATTTTCAGGGTGTTGGCGGCCGAAGCCCAGACCGGCAACAACGCGACCAGAATCGTGGCAAGACGCAGCATAAGTACTCCTAGAAATAATCGTCAGCGTCGGCGAGCAGGGCTTCGGCCTGCTCCTGCGCATAGGTATTCTGCAGGGTCAGACCATGCACCTGCGGATCAGCGGCGAGGACATCCTCGAGCAGGCTATCATGCAGCTCACGGTCAAACACCAAACGGGCATACTTTTCGGCATAAAGCACCGGGGCCAGCAGGTTCTGGCCCTCTGACAGGGTCATGGCCTGTTCAAAATGGGCCCTGGCCTGGTCCGGCTTGCCTCCCAGGGACGCGGGCAGGATGCTGCTCAGTACCCCCAGGTACATGTGCGCCTGGCCATACTGGTAGCCCTCATCCAGAGCCACTACACGCTCCATGATGGCTTCCACGCGGCCAAGCTCGGCCACCGCATTCCAGTCGCTGGTGTTTTGCTGAATATACCCGGCCCAGGCACTGCCCAGGGTGAACAGCATGGGCACATCGCCCTTGTCAGCGTCTTCCAGCAGTGCCTCGAACTCGGGCACGGACAGCGCACGCAGTTCGCAGTAATCATCATCATGGGCACAGGCGGAACGGAAGGCATAACCCAGCGCCTTGTCGCTGAGCTTGCGGGCCCGTTTCGGGTCTTCCACAAACAGGCCCGCATAGGCGCCATAAAGGTCTGCCCCGCTGGCCAGCATGGAAGCGCTGTCGGGCCAGTTTTCGATCAGGCCGTCTACCATCAACAGATAGGTGGGCAGGCCCTCGGCCACCAGCTCGAGATCATTGTTGTTCAATACCCCATAGGGCAGGTTGTCGTCGATGCTGGCCAGGGAACAGCCCTGCAAGGAAACGACCGCTGCAACTAGGAGAGAGGGAACCAACCCGGGTAGGACGCGCCACTGCATAGGTCGCCGATATCCTTTCATTATTGTGACTGATTGTTTTGGCTGTCTTTATAGCAGTACGACCGGGGTAACTCAAACGGCCCCGGCCCCCTGTGCCCGGCGCCAGAGACCGAAACCGGCCCCCAGCAGACAACCGCTGACCAGCCCCGCCAGATGCGCCGCATTGGCCACCACACTGGAGAGCCCCACAAAACAGATCACCATCCACGCCAGCATGAAGATGACAATTTCCCGGCGCAGGGGGTAACCGGATTGGGGATTCACCTTGCCGTAAATCCACAGATAGCCAAGCAGTCCGTACACCACCCCGGACAAACCACCGAACATGGGGCCGGTATGGAAAAACTGGGCCACATTGGCGGTGATGCCGGTGACCAGGGTAACCAGCACCAGCTGGCCACTGGACTGGAAGCGCTCGATCAGGCGCCCCAGGTCCGACCACCAGAGCAGATTGAACAGCAGATGCAGCAGGGAAAAGTGCAGCAGCATGGGGGTCACAAGCCGCCAGGGCTGGCTTTCCAGCCCCTCCAGCGCCGCCGGGAACAGCAGCGCCCGGTAGACACCATCGCCCATCAGGTACGGGGTCAGATACACCAACACGCTGACAATCAGCACGATGCGGGTGACCCAGCCCAGGCTGGCAAACCAGCCCCCGGACATGAGTGGTTGGGGCCGGCCGGTGAGGGGCTCCACCGGCTGGCGACCCTGCTGATGCCTGAGATCGGCAATCAGCTCTTCCAGCAAGGCCTTGGCAGGGTTGTACTGGGCCGGATCCTGCAGGTCGATAATCTGCTCACCGCCCTCTTCCCGGCGCACTACCGAAAAGCCGTTCCGCTTGAGGGTGTGCTCAAACAGCTCGGCCAGTTCCGGTTGCGGGGTGCGGATCAGTTCCATGTGAGTTCCTTGAGGGTCTCGGTACGTTGCAGGCTATCCAGCTCAGCCAGGGTTTCCACCTGCTGCCAGAAACAGTCCCAGTCCCGCCGGCATTGTTCCAGCAGGCGGGCAAAAGCCGGCACATAATCATTGTAGTCACTGACACCGTTTAGCTGGGCATTGTTCAACGGCCCGTCAAAGTACCCCTGATAACCGGCCAGGGCCGGCAGGCTCTGTTGCTCGCGGGCAAAGCGCTCCCGGGCCTGCTGCTGGATGCGGGCTTTCTCGAGGGCCATGACCGCCTCGTCCTGCTCGCTGGCATACAGCTGCTTGAGCGCCTCACGGGTATCGGTGACGATGGCCAGAAAAGCCTGGCGAACCTGCTCACGACGCTGCCAGAAATTGGCCGGCAACGGCGTACCGGTGGCGGCAAAGAAATCCACCGCGCCCTCACGACCCACCAGGGTGGCCAGGGATTCATTGAAACGGGTGTCGTTCTTGATATACAGGCGGCGGTGGGCCAGCTCGTGGATCAACAGTTCCGCCAGGGCCGGCTCAGAGCGTTGCAGCATGGGCGAGGTCAACGGATCGGCAAACCAGCCGAGGGTGGAATAGGCAATAGCACCGCCCACGTAGGTATCCAGCCCTTGTTCGCTGAGGCGTGCGGCCGCCTTTTCCGCCGCCGGGCGCTGGAAATACCCCCGGTAGCTGACACAGCCAATCAGCGGGTAACACCAGGTTTTGGGCGTCAGTGACCAGGCCGGTGCCGCCAGCACATTCCACACCACGGCGTCCTGCTCCAGGGCCACGTACTGGTGATAGACATCCTCGGCGGGCAGCGCCAAATTGTCCCCGGCAAAGCGTACCACCTGCTGGCTGAACAGCAGGGAATGGGCAATCTGTGGAGGGGTTTGGGGGTCCGCCAGCACCGCCTCCAGGGGTTCACGCTGGCCCATCAGCGACAAATGTCCTTTGGCGGCCTGGCTGTAATAGCCAAGCTGGCAACCGGCAAGCAGCGTCATAGCCGCCAGCGTGACACCCCGTAATACCCTCATGATCCGGGATCAGGCCCGGGACATGAATTTGCGCTCAGCGGTGTTCACCCGCACCTTTTCCCCTTCCACGATATATTCCGGCACCTGCACCACCAGCCCGGTATTCAGGGTGGCCGGCTTGGTGCGTGCGGAAGCAGAGGCCGCTTTCATGGCCGGGGCGGTCTCGGTGACTTCCAGCACCACCGACGCAGGCAGCTCCAGGCCGATCACCGCATCGTCCACCCGCAGCGCCAGCAGACCTTCGGTGTTTTCAGTAATAAAGGCCAACTCGTCGGCAATGTCCTCGGCCTTGAGCAGGTACTGTGAGAAATCCTCGTTATCCATGAAGATGTAATCATCCCCATCCACATAGGAAAACTGCACCGGCCGGCGCAGGAGTTCCACGGTGGTTACCTCATCATCCCCCTTGTAGCGTTCTTCAAACTTGGGTCCACCGCCCACCGCACTGGCTTTCACCCGATACAAGGTCGCCGCCCCCCGGGCCGAGGGCGACTGCACCTCGATCTGGCGAATAGCGTAAAGGGTACCATTGGCTTCGATAACGTCGGATTTCTTCAGATCGCTGGCGCGGGTCATGGCAGGGCAATGTCCTTGTGAATAAAAAGACATGGTATCCGAGCTTAAAGGTGTGGCGCCAGATAACAGGGATGAGGAATACAGTTGACAGTGGACAGTTGATAGTTGACAGCCAAAAGAAGGAAAACTCTTCTCTGTTTGGAACCGCACCCAAATGCTAAGCGCGGCCTCAAGCATTGAAAACAAGGACAAAAATCAACCGCGAGCTGTCAACTGTCCACTATCAACTGCTCTGCCACTTTCCCCCACGCCGCCTCACAAATCCCCTTCCGGTCCGTGCCCTGAGCCGATACCGGTTCGCAGAAATGCAGGCGCACGCGGATGCGGTTGCGTAGCAGCATGGCCCACAGGTGATGGTGGAATTCGTCGTCGCCGATGAAGGCCATGGCGGCGTCCGGGGCGCCGCTGTCGTCCAGGTAGCGCACCGCCAGGGGTTGTACCGGCACATCGGCCATCAACGGCGCATCGAACAGCTGCGGAAAGAAACGGCGCAGGCCGGTGCCATCGGTGGTGGTGCCTTCCGGGAATACCAGCACGGTGTGGCCCAGCTTCAGGCGGTCGGCGATTTCCCGGGCCTTGCGGCTGGACTCACCGCTGCCCCGTTTGATGAACAGGGTGCCCATGGCACGGGCCAGGGTGCCAATCAACGGCCAGTCCCCCACTTCCGCCTTGGACAGGAAATACAGGTGACGCTGGCTGGCGATCAACGGGATATCCAGCCAGGACACATGGTTGCTGACCAGAAATACCGGAGCATCGACCGGGCTTCCGGTGACGGTGAGCTCCACGCCGAGGATACCCAGAAAACGACGGCACCAGCGCTGTTTGGCCGCCAGCACCACGGGGCGGTAAGGCGACCAGAAAGCCCCCAGCAGAAAGGCCAACACAAAGCCCCACAGCAGATAAAGCACGATGCGGGCAACCCGGAACATCCTGCGCAGTTGCGGCCAGAGGCCGCTGCCCTCATAAGGACTGACGCTGACGCTATCGTTCATTGCTTTCCAGAGTCATAAGCGTTTGCCTCCCAGATCAGACGCCCCAAAACCGTTGGACCTTTGCTCGCAAAGCGAAGGTTTCAGTAAGCACCAAGTGCTTCCCCCTCATTCGCCATGCAAGCATGGCTCCAACGGCCTGGACCGGACGCTATTTCTATACGATGCCCCTCAAACCGCTTGGGCGGGCTGCAAGAAATGCTGCACATAACGGGCGGGCAGATCATCCACCGCCATCAACACGAAGAAATCCAGGCAATTGAAATCCGGGTCCCAGCAGGGCTCGCCGCAGACCCGGGCCCCCATGCGCAGGTAGGCCTTGAGCAACGGCGGCATTTTCACGTTGTCGTCGTCGGCACTGCCCGGCAGCCGCTCCAGGCGCAGGTGCGGCTGGACCCGCAGCGTGGCATCACTCAGGTGGCGCTGACTGATGCGCCGCTGAATGGCGGCAACATTGTAGCCCTCGCTCAGGGCAATGCTGGCGCAGCCCAGCAGGTAACGCACATCGTTTTCGAGCATGTACTGGGCCAGCCGGGCCCACAGCACGGTAATTACCGCGCCACCACGATGGGCGGGATGAATACATGTGCGGCCAATCTCTGCTACCCGGCCATCCAGATGACGCAGCATGGACAAATCAAACTCGCCGCTGGAATAGAAACCGCCGGTGCGGTGCAGGCGCTCACCGGGCAGCACCCGGGTGTAACCCACGATCTCACCGCTGTGGTTGTCGCGTACCACCAGATGCAGACAGTGTTTATCAAAGCGATCCCGGTCCAGTCCGAAAGGCGCGCTGAAGCTGGCACCATATTCCTGGGAGAAAATACGGTAGCGCAAACGCTGGACCTTGATGATTTCCCGTCGGGAGCGGGTGAAGTAGGCACTGAAGCGCCCGGCATTTTCCGCATCCGCCGCCATGTCCCGGGGGAAACGGAGAATATCGGCAGTGGCCGTAAACGGCTTGGTCAGGGCCCCTCTTAAGTGGGGGCTCAGTGCTTTGATCTTTCCTGCGGCTTGCGCAAGCATAGTGTACTCCACTGGCAGTTTCGGGCAGTTTCGCCAGTGGACGTGGCACAGTAGTGACGTTTGAGTGACAGTTGTGCGACAAGGTTAAAAGCAATTAATAGTTAATAATGAATAGTTAATAGCTGCGCGGGAGTGGCACTGTGGTTGCTGAAACGCATGAGGCCGCGCGCAAAGGCGGGAAGTGAAAAGGAGACCCTATGGACAAGCCAGTCATTGCTTCCCGGTTTCCCTATCCGTTGCCGGTGAAGAAAGGGGAAAAGGTATTCTGGTGTGCCTGCGGCCGCAGCGACAACCAGCCTTACTGTGATGGCAGCCACAAAGGCACCGGCATCACCCCGGTGGCCTACACCGCCCCACGGGACAAGATCGTGTTTTTCTGCGGCTGCAAGCACAGCGCCAAGGAACCGGTTTGCGATGGCAGCCATTCGAAGATAGTTAATAGTGAATAATTAATAGTTAATAATTACGCGTTATCGCTTTGGATATATCTGTAACGCATGAGGCCGCGCCTTTGGGTTGGGCGCGGCCTCAACGCATTCATCCCCTCCATCGTCCAATCGCGCAACTATTAACTATTCATTATTAATTATTCACTGCATTTATCCCGTGTTGCGAAGCCCTGCTGCAATACCGGCGATGGTTACCATCAACGCACTTTCCAGGACTTTATCGCCGTCTTGCTGACGCAGGCGGGCCATCAGTTCTGCCTGGAGAAGATGCAGAGGGTCCGTGTAAGGGTCGCGGACGCGGATGGACCAGCGCATCACCGGGTTGTTGTCCAGCAGGTCTTCACGGCCGGTCAGCGCAGACAAGGCGTTCACCGTGCCGGCGAGCCGCTCGCGTAACACCTCGCCCAGGCGGGCAAGATCAACGTCCTCCCCGGCCAGGCGCTGCTCGTACCAGGCCGCCACGCGCAGATCGGCCTTGGCCAGTACCATTTCCAGCATGTCCACCACACCCTGGAAGAACGGCCATTGCGCCACCATTTCCTGCACGGTGCGATTCTGCTCCGGGTCTGCCTGAGCCGCCTCCAGCGCTGCCCCGGTGCCCAGCCAGGCGGGCAGCATCAAGCGGATCTGCGTCCAGGCAAAGACCCAGGGGATGGCTCGCAGGGAGCTGATGCCGGCATCCTTTTTTCGCCGTGCCGGGCGACTGCCCAGGGCCAGTCGGGACAGTTCGGTCTCCGGGGTAACCGTGCGCAGATAACGCACCAGCTCCGGCTCCTCCTGGACCACGCTGCGGTAGCCGGCCACAGAGACGTCGGTAAGCGTCTGCATCTGTTCCCGCCATTGCGGTTTCGCCGCCCGGGGGGGCAACAGGGTGGCTTCCAGGGTGGCGGCCACATATTGCGCCAGGTTGAACACGGCCACCGCCGGGCGACCGTATTTGAAGCGGATCACTTCCCCCTGTTCGGTGACGCGAATGCGCCCGGCCACGGAGCCCGGCGGCTGGGACAGCAACGCCATGCGGGTGGGCGAGCCTCCCCGGGAGATGGAACCACCCCGGCCATGGAACAGGGTCAATGGAATCTGGTGCTCGGCAAACAGGGCGGTGAGCTTTTCCTGGGAGCGGTACTGGGCCCAGGCGGCACCGAGAAAGCCCGCATCCTTGGCGGAGTCGGAATAGCCGATCATCACTTCCTGGCCCCCGGCCACTCGCTGGCGATAGAACGGCACCGCCAACAGGGCCGACATGGTGTCCTCGGCGTTGTCCAGGTCATCCAGAGTCTCAAACAGCGGCACCACACGCATGGGTTCGCTGACCCCGGCGATCTTCTGCAGCAGCATCACCGCCAGCACATCCGAGGGGGCCCGGGCCATGGAGATCACATAGGCACCCAGCCCTTCGCTGCCCTGCTCGGCAATCACCCGACAGGTGGCCAGCACTTCCGCCACCTCGTCGCTGCATTCCTCACTGCGGTAAAAACCGTCATCAATCAACGGGCGACGGGCCTGCAGTTCCTCTACCAGGAAGGCCTGCTTGCGCTCCTCCGGCCAGTCGGCGTAGCTGCCCAGCTGCAGATAGCGGGTCACCGCATCCACCGCATCACGATGACGGGTGGATTCCTGGCGAATATCCAGACAGAGCAAGGTAATGCCGAAGCAGTTGAGCCGGCGCAGGGTGTTTTTCAGGTCGCCATCGGCGATATCGCCCAGCCCGACTGCACGCAGGGAGCGGTCGATCAGTTGCAGGGGAGCCAACAGCTCCTCGCGGCGCTGGAACCCCTCGCCTTCCGGTACCGGCAGGTTTTCCACCCGCGCTTCCATCTGCCGGCGGGTCAACTTCAACCGCTGGCGGACCTGACGTAGAATCACCCGATAGGGCTCGTGGCTGTGACCGGTTTCGGCCAGCAACTCGTCGCTGGCCGTTTCCATCGACAGGTCCGCCAGCAGGTTCTCCACATCACGCAGATACAGGTCCGCAGCCATCCAGCGGGCCAGCAGCAACACTTCCCGGGTCACCGGCGCGGTCACGTTGGGGTTGCCGTCCCGGTCCCCGCCCATCCACGAGGCCAGTCTCACCGGCGCCCAGTCCGCGGGTGGCTGGGGCAGCCCTTGCTCGGCCAGCTCCCGCTCCAGTTGCCGAACCATTTCCGGTACCGCCTGCCACAGGGACTGCTCAATGGTGGCGAAGCCCCACTTGGCCTCGTCCACCGGGGTGGGCCGTTCGCGGCGGATTTCATCGGTGCTCCAGGCGGCCAGGATCAGGCGGTAGAGCTTTTCCCTGCGAAAGGCCAGTTCATCGTCGGTCAGGTCCGGGCGGTCCAGTTCGCCCAGCAGATCCGCCATCTGGTCGTATTTGCGGATCAGGGTACGGCGGGTTACTTCCGTGGGGTGGGCTGTGAGTACCAGCTCCACTGACAGGTCCCGCAGGGTGCCTTCGATCACATCACCGGGAATCTGCTCCTCCTGCAGGCGCTGCAGCACATCGCGAATCCCCTGATCACCACCCGGATCCCCGGGGTAACGCTGATGCTGACGGTGCAGACGCTCGCGGTGGTGTTGCTCGGCAATGTTGCTCAGGTTGAGAAACTGGCTAAAGGCACGCGCCACTTCCAGCAGGGTGGCATCATCCAGGGGCGACAACAGATCGCGCAGGGACGACAGCGCCGCCCCCTGTTCTCCGCGGGTGGTTACCGAGGCCTGACGGATGGTTTCGATGGTCTGGTACAGATCCTCTCCGGCCTGCTGGCGCAGGCACTGGCCCAGCAAATCCCCCAGCAAACGCACATCATCTCTCAGCGGCGTGTTGACACTGTTATCCACGGTGACTCCTTCATGACTGCAGGACGGTATGGCCTTCTTTATGCCTGAGCCCATTGGCCTTGGCCATGACATCGGCAAAAAAACGCATTTTTAACAACATTCCCGTGCCGGACATCTTTATTCCGGAGAGGCCCTGACGCAACATAGGCTCCATAAATAACCGGGGATCGATGAATCATGACGACTTCCAGCCGTATCACCTCGGATCAGGGTGTGGTGATCATGCAGTACCTGGCCCGGGCCCTGTTTGCCGCCCTGGCCGTGATTTATTTCCACCATGCGGACAACTTCTTTTTTACCCTGCCCAAGGCCACCCCCTGGCTGCTGTTTGCCGCCTATGTGGGCCTGCAGTTGTTACTGGTGTTCTGGCGACCGGCCAATGGCGATGCGTTCGCTTCCGGCCTGGATCTGCTGACCCTGGGTATCGTACTGCTGCTGGACCCGGGCAATCCGCCGCCCACCATGGCGCTGCTGTTTATCGCCGTGCTCAGCAACGGCCTGCTGCATGGCATCAAACGTTTTCTGATCATGCTGGCCGGTGCGGAAATCGTGCTGGCCTTCGTGTTGCCAATCCGGCTCAGTTATGTGACCACGCCAACAGCCTCGGCAAGCCTGTTCCTGGTCATCGCCCTGAGTGCCTGCATGCTCTATTTCGGGCTGATGATCTGGCGCAACCAGGCCCTGGCACGGGCGGCCCTGGAAGCCACCTGGCGGGATCCGGACACGGATTTCATCAGCCGCGAGGCACTGGTCAGCACCGCCGGCTGGCTGGTGCCACTGCACGACCGGATTTCCTCGCCCCTGACCCTGGCGCTGGTCCGACACGACGAGCTGCCCCAGCTGGCCAACCGGGTGGCTCATCGCATCCGCCGCAGTGACGTGGCGGCACGCTACGATGAACAGCATCTCGCCCTGCTGCTGCCCTGCACGGCCACCGCCGCCGCCGAGCAGCTGCTTAACGATCTGCGCGACCGCCACCCTGGGCTGCGCGCCGCCATCATGACTTTGAGCGATGGCGATGCGGCCCTGGAGCAGGCCCTGGCTCACCTGCAGAGCTCCATGGCCCGCACCCGGGACGACAACGACCACTGGCTGGCCCACGCCCCGCCCATGCATTGAGCGCCTACCGCCATGGAGTGAACGCGGGTCAGATACACAAGGCTCACACTGCCTTGCCGCGAAAGGCGATAAACTAGTCAAAAACGTGCAAGGCAGCCGTCATGTTCCGTCGTATCGCTCTGCTGGCGGGGTTGGTCACTCTTCCCTTTTCCAGCCTCCTCGCTGACACCGCCACCCCCCGTATTGTGGGTGGCGAACCGGCACCTGACCGCTGGCCGTGGATGGCCCAGGTGGCCGTGGATGATCCCAGTGTGAGCGGCTATCTGCTCTGCGGCGCCAGCCACCTGAGCCCGGAATGGCTGGTGACTGCCGCCCATTGCATGGAATACCTGAACGGCGCTCCCGCGGAAGAGAGTCGTACCTTCGTGTTTATCGGCGACACCGACCGCAACGACCTAGATCGCAATAACATTCCGCAAAACGGCATCCCTGTCAGACGGATCCTCATTCACCGCCAATACCAGAACCTGAACCGCGACCTGGCCCTGCTGCGTATCGATACCCGCAACAACACCCGCTGGCCCAGCATTATCAGCGAGGAACGTTTTGAGGCGCTGGAACAGCAAAGCACTGCTGAGCTGGATGAGTCTGTGACAGCTCTCGGATGGGGGGACACCGGGAATGGCAGCCTCAGCAATGTGTTGCAAGAGGTGCAACTGGACTACATCCCCCAGCAACGATGCCGTGCGCTCTCGAGCCTGACCATCACCGACTTTGCCGTGTGTGCCGCCGAGCTGAATCCTCAGGACGGTGTCCAGCAGGATTCCTGCTTCGGTGACAGCGGCGGCCCCCTGTTTCTGGGCCGTGATCCTCAACCCTGGCTGGTGGGCCTGACCAGTTTCGGCCTGCGCAACTGCGCCACCGGTGCGCCGTCCGGTTACACCCATTTGTCCGCGGAGACCCGGGAGCTGGAAGTATTGACCGCTCTGGAAGGGATTCCGCTGGTGGATCTACTCCCCGAATGGACAACACCACCACCGCAGTACTATTACCAACCCCCCGGCGGCAGCCAGACCCTCACCCTGGCCCTGAAGAATGGCAGCCAGGAAAACCCTGCCACTGACCCGGCACTGGCCTTCAGCCTCAGCGGTAACACGGTGGCCAGTGGCGACTGGTCCGGGTGCGGCGGCTTGCTCTCTGGCAACCGCTGTCGCCTCGCAGACAACCTGTCCGCCGAGGGCAGCCTTACCCGGGATCTGGTCATTGACGGTAACGGCGGCGCCGATCAGGTGGTCACGGTGGGCATCACCGCCAGCGCCATCGAGGATGATTACCGGCGTCGCAATAATCGCATTGAGCAACGGGTGGTGTTCTCCGACAAGCCGGACCTGGCCCTCTCGGCAGTCCAGCAGAGTGGCAGTGCCAATGAGACCCGGGTCGTCGTCACGCTCACTAACCGCTCCACGATCAATCTTGCTGGCAATGGTGAGGTCCGCTTTGCCCTGCCAAGGAACACCACCTTGAGCAACGCCGACGCACTGGGTTGTTCACTGTCCAACCCGGTACGCTGTCCGGCAGGCAATGTCCCCGCCTCGTCCAGCCGAACACTCAACCTGATTTTTGCTTCGGATACCGGTGACAGTCAGAGCATCACCTTGAGCGGTTTCTCTGCTGACGGGGATGTCCCCTATGATAGCGACTCCAGTGTCACCCTGACCCTGCGTTACCCTTCAGCGGCCCCGGCCCCAGGCGGTGGCAGTGGCGGCTTTGGCGGTGGTGGTGGCGGAGGTGCACCAGGCCTTCTCACTGTGCTCGCCGGGCTGCTGCTTGCGTTGCGCGGCCTTCCTGCAAAAAAACAACAGCGCTAGCCCCTCCCTATTCCGTTGGAGCCTTGTTCACAAGGCGAAGGCCATTCGCTTTGCGAGCAAAGCTCCAACGGAGTCTGACGCTGTCGCTACTGCTCACGACGAAACTGCGGCAGCGACGCCAGAATATCCAGGGCATGACGACGCTTCTCCGGGTCGAACAGATCCACGGTTACCATCAGTTCATCCACTTCCACGGTATCCAGCAATTGATCCAGCTGCCCCTGAATCGCGCTGGCAGTCCCCAGCAACTGCAGGGCCAGAAAGCCTCTGACCCCGTCTTCTTCCTGCGGATTCCATAGGCCCTGCATGCTCTCCACTGGCGGACGCATCCACAGGGGCTGCCCCCGGAAAAGGGACAGAATGCGCTGATAGCTGGTGGTGGCCAGAAAACGGGCCTCCTCATCGGTTTCCGCCGCCACCGCCGGTACCGCCAGCATGGCGTAGGGCTTGTCCAGCTGCGCCGACGGCTGAAACTGCTCCCGGTAGAGACCCAACGCCTCGCGGTACAATCGCGGCGCAAAATGCCCGGCAAAGGCATAGGGCAACCCCCGCTGGGCCGCCAGCTGGGCACTATAGAGGCTGGACCCCAGCAACCAGATCGGCACCTCGGTGCCGGCACCGGGAATGGCGTTGACCGACCGGGAACGATCCAGCGGCCCCAAAAGCCGCTGCAATTCGGCCACGTCATGGGGGAACTGCTCGGCACCCAGACCCTCACGGCGCAGGGCGCGGCTGGTCATCGGGTCGGTGCCCGGGGCCCGCCCCAACCCCAGATCAATCCGGCCGGGATGCAGGATTTCCAGGGTCCCGAACTGTTCGGCGATAACCAGAGGCGGGTGGTTAGGCAACATCACTCCACCGGAGCCCACCCGGATGGTCTCCGTGGCATTGGCGATATGACCGATCAGCACCGCGGTGGCCGCACTGCTGATGCCCTCCATGTTGTGATGCTCGGCCAGCCAGAAGCGCTTGAAGCCCAGAGCTTGCGCATGGCGGGCATAGGCCACGCTGTTAGCCAGGGTCTGCCCAATGGTGTCGCCCTCACGGACGGAGGCCAGTTCCAGCAGGGAAAACGGCAGGGATGCGGCCACAGAGTGCTCCTTGATGGCAGCCGATTAGGTTGAACCGGCATTCACGTTAACATGCATAGCACCGCCCACAAATGGGGTTAAGGAAGCACTTGGTTTGTCAGCCAAGGCCCGCCATATATTGTCCACTTTACTTACCCCCCCTAACACGCTAAAGCCATGAATATCACTTTCCACAATAATTCGCTCTCAACGGACGCTTTGAAGGCTATCGAAATCGCACGACTTTACCCAACACCTTTGTATAGTGATCTCATAACAGATGAGCCAATCAAGAAACTTGATAAGAACCAAGTTCACAAAAACGATTTTTCGCATTGCATGTAAGCCTTCTCCTACAGAAATAAACCAACATCGAAACTATAATCGCCTCCCATAAAATTTCTCATACCCCATTTTTATTTTCTAATACGGGAACTAGATATGCCCCAGCATCGACTTTTCTGTAAAATATTATCTGTATTAATTACTACTTTCACTGTAGCCCCATCTACTGCTTTTTCTGCACTAGAAGCCCTTGGGCCGGAACATTTAGTTAACACCACATCCTCAGGGTATGAAGCAACGCCCCATATTGTTTCTAATCAAAACAATCATCGTCTTATCGTTTGGTCATCAGAAGATCGCATAGAAAATAATGGCCCTGCCATTCTTGGGCAGTTTTACAACGAGCACCTAGAAGCCGTTGGGCCAGAAACCACCTTGGTGCCATCAACAGCCAACATCGCCAGAATACCCAGAGCTGATGACTATCCACATTTCGCAGTAACCATGTGGAAAGACGGATCTTTTGCTCTCGCTTGGTCAGAGGTCTCAAACCCTGATGATGAGACAGATGACGACTACGATCTAGCCATTCAGTTTTTCAACCAAGATGGCACACCGTCTGCTCCTGCACTAAGCGTTGCTAACACAACCGACAAAGAGGCGCTTCCAGCATTGTCCAGCAATGCCAACAGCCTTGTTATCGCCTGGCAAACATTCCCAAACAGAATAACAAAAGAAAAACAGAACAATGCTATAAAGTTCAAACGTTATAATAAAAATGGTTCCCCAATTGGCGAAACAGTAACTAACTATAGCTTAGACAACTCAAGCAACATGGGAAGAAAACCCGCCGTTTCACTCGACAATGACGGCAATGCACTGATTGCTTGGGCCAGCTGGGATAACTCCATAATCTCGCAAGAAGACCCAAATCCCAAACCCGAATACTCCATTCGCGGTGCACTTTTCGCACAAAACAATTCCCAAATAGGGAATTCATTATTGCTTGGTGAATTCGAAGACTATCCCAGCAATATATTTTTGACAGATTTTGACGAAAGCTCATTCCTTTCTTTTTGGGACACAGGAAAAGAAAGAAGCGAGTCACCCCAAGGTCGCATTATTGAAAAGAATGGCGCACTAGGAAAAATCCACATCAACAACACACCCAGTAGCGACATAGTTTCCGGCATAACTTCAGACAACAAAGGCAACGCCTTCATTGCCTGGAGCAGAAACAATAACGATGGCCTAGGAAAATCTCTTTACATTCAAAAATTAACCGCCAATGGCGTAATGGAACCCCCTACGCAAGCAACCAGCTTCACCAACACAGAGGAAAACCATGTATCCCTGCATATGGACGGAAATGGCATACTGATGGCCGCATGGGAAAGCTGGATTGAAAACGATGAAGGCGCCCCGGACATTTACGCCAGAAGCTTCGAGTTAAAGGAAGGCAGCAAACCAGAAAAGAAAGAAGACACTGGAAGTAGCAGCGGGGGCAGCCTAACCCATCTCATTTTGTTGATGCTCTTGTCTACAGGCTTAGTGCGGAAATATCACTAGATGTTAAGCCCCATCAAAATTGATGGGGCTATTCTATTTTATTGTATTAACAAAAACCCAAGAGCTATAGGGGCAATAATTGATTGGATCTTATATTTGCAGACCAGTCTCTCTCCAAAAAAAAACCGAGCAACCGGGGTTTTCGCTCACTGACATCGCAAGCATTGTCTTAAAGAAAATTAGGGGACACCCATAAATTCAAACAAGAAAAACCACACCCTACCACCCCGCCGGGCTTTGCCCTGCCACCCATTTCCTGCCCGTTTCCTGGGCATACTCACGAAGCCTGGCCAAGGCGCCTACCGCCACAGTGTGACGCTGTTTTCTGCGTCTCATATGCGAAAGCCAGACTTTCTCGTCTATCCCCAGGCGGTCCAGTATTCTCATGGCTTGCCCAGATATTGATCCTCGCTTATCATCTCTCACTGCCCTTCCCGTACAGTCCACAAGCTCCAGATAGTCCATCAGCCGGGACGGACAAAGCGTGTGATCATCGTCAGCATCGACGGTCTCTGCGTCTACCATCGGAAGAAGAACTGGTTGCTTAGCGCACTGACTCCCTGCCAGCTTTCTGGCACGTTGCTGGACTGAGGAGTAATCGGATCTCTCTGGTGTTCTCGCCATACCGGCCCGGACAGGGTTGAGATCCACATACGCCATGCATTGCAGCAGTCCTCTTCGTTGGCTCGCCTGCCGAGATACTCATTTAGGCATTTCATAAACCAACCCAGGTCATGAAGCCGCTCACGCCATTGACCAATGATGTCCAGCGCCTTGAGGGATTCACCCTCCTCAGTCTGTCCTTTGGTCCAGCGCTTCACGATAAGAGGGCCACTGAATAGTTGCATTCAGAGCTCGGCAACCTCTTGTTCTGTCCAACTCATGGCCTTTTTTTGATTGATGCGGAGAACCAGATGGTAGTGATTGGACATCACAGAATAGGCACAGAGATCGATAGCAAAGACCTCCGCCAGGATTGCCCGACGGCCGATCGTCCACTGACTGAGATTTTCGTAATCCTGGCCGGAATAGTGATCCTTCCCACAAAGAAGGCCCGCCGTACGCAGTGACAGATACAGTGGTAATAGGGTGTAGAGTCCAGAGATACCTGAGTATAGCGGGCGCGAGTCATGGTTAGCCTCCTTGCATATCCATGGCCCGACAATACTGAGCAAACAATCAGTAAAACATCAGCTATCTACTTCGCTCAGTGTAAAAAAATCTCCAATTAATGCGTGTCCCTTATTTTTTTTACCTTATTTTTTATCCCCGCCGTCAACACCGTCACCACAATCGCCACCACCAATGCCGCAGCAGCGCCCATGCTCTGGCTCTCGTAGTCCCAGCTGTCGTGGATTTCCTTGACCTGTTGCCAGTTCACATCACCGCGGGCTTCCGCTTCTTTCAGCCAGGCCAGGTCCGGGTTGTTGGCCACCATGCCGTCGATCATGCCGCTCACCGACGCCTGGTCGATCTGTTTCACATCGATGGTGAGCCCTTCGGCGGCCTCAATGGCCAGGTTGCCCTGGGCCACAATGGCCGTTTGCAGCAGGGTTTCGTCGGTAAAGCCCTCGCCTTCCATCTTCTGCCAGGCCAAATCTCCCTGGCTTTTTTCATGGGTTTCCCGCACCAGATCCTTCACCGCTTCAAAGGTGATGTGCCCGCCGCTTTCGATTGTGATGTCGCCGTCACTGCGGATTTGTGCCGCCTGATAGTGCTGGTCGCCTTCGCTATCGATGACCAGGTTGCCACCTGCGTTCAGCTCGGTGGTGAGGTTGGTGATTTTCTGGACTTCATCCTTGCGGTGACTTTTGGCGCCGTAGTCGCCGTCCTTGTCGGTTTCCGCGAAGTGGTAATCGCTGTTTTGCGCGGCCAGCAGCGCAATGTCATTGCCGGCTTTCAGATGCATGTCGCCACCGCTTTCCAACTTGGCAGCGATGGCAATCAGGTTGTTGCCCGCGTCCAGGCTCAGGTTCCCCCCGGCATTCAGGGCGCTTTGTTGTTGGCGCACGGTGTGGTTGGTGCGGGTACGTTCTTCATCGCTGCTTTTGGCGTGGTAGTGATCGTAATCTTCATTCGCCGCCGCCTGGATGAGGATATCCCCTTGTAGCGCGGTCAGACCGATGTCGCCGCCGGCATTGAGGGTGGATGCGGTAATGCCGATGCTATTGCCCACCGTGGCCAGCACATTCAGGGTGGCTTCGATCTCGCTGCCAAGTTGACGCACTTGCCGGTACTGGTAGGCACCGCCGTTGGCCTGGCCCTTGAAGCCGCTACCCGTGGTCAGGCTGCCAATCTCGATGTTGCCGCCGGCCTGCATGCCCACGGTCTCACCGCTGATACGGCTGCCAGTGATCTGGATATGTTCACCGGCATTCATGACCACGTCGCCGGTGGAGTCGATCACCCCGGCATCGCGATGGTCGATACGCCAGTGGTTGCCGTTGTGCCATTGCTCTTCCACTCGCTCCGGCCAGGCCTCGTGGATGATGTCACCCTGGCTTTGCAGCACTACCCCATTGCCTCGCAGGGTGCCGCTCTGGTTCTTGATATCACCAACACGAAAGTTGTGCGTGTCCCCGATTATTGCTTTTCGTCATCCTTTGACGCACGGGGCAAGATCTGACCCTCGCTACTACGGGGCAACCTATTCATCACCCTGATTATCGCCGGACGGCGGAAGGGACACCGCTTCTAACATTTTTTTTATTCTGCTTAATTCGCCATCGCTTCTATCATTGTCCGATTCAAGAAACACGCCTAGCGGGTAGTCGTCATACACGAGACGATACCTACAATCATTAATTACAACCTCCCATATACACATAATTATTGAATCGTTCCTTTCTTTGAGGATGCCACCAACAGTGGACAAAAATAACTCGGCATAATCAGGAAACCCGTTAAAAGAGACCTGGCCCGATAATTCAAGACTTAAGTGTCCAGATGCCATTTTTACTATCTTGGGGTAACCTTTCTGAAACTGTAATCTTCCCATTAGAATAAGTCTCCTCCACCCGCCCTAGTGGCACCATCTGTAATTTCCTCCCAAGACTTACCCGATGCCCTCAATTGATCGATTGTGGGGCCTGATTCATTTTGGTATTTCTCTAAATTACGCTGCCTTATCTTTTCCAAAAAATCAGGTGGAGTAGCCTCTAAGATAGGCTTTTTTATCTCATTTCTACGACTCGAAGCATAGTGAGCTATTTCTTCTGGAGAGAGCCCAGCATTACGCATAGCATCAACTTCAATTTGCAGATCATAGACATCCTTAACGTATTTCTGCCTCAGCGGTGGCAAATAACCAAAATTTGCTTCAGCGTCAAACGAACCGTTATTGCCTTGATTATGTCTCCTCAGAGCGCCCCCTTGCCCTAGTGATGACCCATCAGGTACCTCCCCGCCAACATTATTCTTCTTAAGCGACAGTGGTACCCTGGCTAAGCCATAGCCCAGCATATCCGGAGCACCCGCCGCTCCCAAGCCAAACCCAAGCCCCATTTCCGTGGCGGTTTTGTTGAGGTTATATTCCACACCTTCATGTTGGCCTTGCATCAATTGCAAGCGGGTTTCTACGCCTGCATAGCTCAAGTCTTCGGCAATGTCTCCCCAACGATCTACCGCATCACCAGGATGCGCCAAGGCATAGGTAAGCTCACCGAAAGTCAACGCTCCCGCTTGCCCCATACCTTCCAGGAAACCATTGACACCATCTGAAGCTCCTTGCCTTCGAGCACTATCAATGGATTGCACGGTCTGCGCATCACTAAAGTCACGCTGTATGGCCGCATAGTTACTGACGTAACTCAATGACTCGCTATCTGCGAATAGCTCTTTCAAGCCAATACGCTGGTTTTGGAATTCCGCTTCCGTCACCTGAAACAAATCTGTTCGCCCGGCTTCCTGAAGCTCAGCCCCCAGGAACTCACGCGCCCGAACAGTATTGGCATCATCGCCAGCCAGAGCGTTCGCCCAACCTTCATCCATGGCGGCAGCACCGGAACGCATCAGCTCCTGACGGGCCTGGTCTTCCGTTAGCCCAAACTGGTCCGCGAATTTCGCCACTCGGTCATCGTCCATGGCGAAGGCGATTTCATCCGGGTGGAGTTGACGGTTGTAGGTGTCTGCCTGTTTGGCAATCCAGGCTCCCTGATTAACGTCCTTGTCTGCCGCCACAGCGGCTGCCAGACCAGTTAGTTGCGATGCGGCTGTGCGCCAGGCTTCATATTGGGTTTTCTCCTTAACCGGGTCGTAGGCATTTCCTACAGTCTCGGTCAGGAAGCCCGCCGCCAACTGATTAGCCCCAGCAGCAATGGCGCCGGTACTGAAGTCGCCATGGGTAACTTGTGTTACTGCACCGCCAGCCAGCGCATGCAAGCCCGTGCGGCCCAGCCCGCCTTCTTTCCAGAAGTGAACGCCCGAAACATTGCTGCCTTGAGCATCTGTTTTCATCCAGCCATCAGCCAAGTCACCGACTTTGTGAAACGCCACCGCCGACAACACATTATTACCCTGGCTTTCCAGGCTGGTTTTGAAGGCATCACTAAAGCTGGTGCCATAAATACTGCTGCTGACGCCCGCTTGAATGCCCGCCTGAGCGGTGTTGTGCAAAGTGAAGCCGGCAATGCCCTTGGCGTTGCCCAGATCAAAGCCCTTGGTGATGTTGTTGATGCTCTTTGTCTCGACCTTGCCGTAGTCCCACTTGCTGAACATGCCATCCAGACCATACATAAGGCCCGCCGTGACACCGGTAACCGCAAGCCCCTGATAAGTCTCAGAGTGATCAAGGCTATCCAGTGTGGCACCCAGATCACCCTGGTTGTTGATCAGGGCCGAGGCGCCGCTGGTGGCCGCACTGGTCGCCATTGCACCTGCTACGGTGGCTGTGGCGCCGGTGGTACTGGCACCAACGGTGCCTGCTATGGCGCCGCCAGCCCCCGCCGTCAGCACCGTCACCACAATCGCCACCACCAAGGCACTGGCCGCGCCCATGCTCTGGCTCTCGTAGTCCCAGCTATCGTGGATTTCCTTGACCTGTTGCCAGTTCACATCACCGCGGGCTTCCGCTTCTTTCAGCCAGGCCAGGTCCGGGTTGTTGGCCACCATGCCGTCGATCATGCCGCTCACCGACGCCTGGTCGATCTGTTTCACGTCGATGGTGAGCCCTTCGGCGGCCTCAATGGCCAGGTTGCCCTGGGCCACAATGGCCGTTTGCAGCAGGGTTTCGTCGGTAAAGCCCTCGCCTTCCATCTTCTGCCATGCCAAATCTCCCTGGCTTTTTTCATGGGTTTCCCGCACCAGATACTTCACCGCTTCAAAGGTGATGTGCCCGCCGCTTTCGAGGGTGATGTCGCCGTCACTGCGGATTTGTGCCGCCTGATAGTGCTGGTTACCTTCGCTGTCGATGACCAGGTTGCCACCTGCGTTCAGTTCGGTGGTGAGATTGGTGATTTTCTGGACTTCATCCTTGCGGTGACTTTTGGCGCCGTAGTCGCCGTCCTTGTCGGTTTCCGCGAAGTGGTAATCGCTGTTTTGTGCGGCCAGCAGGGCAATGTCATTGCCGGCTTTCAGATGCATGTCACCGCCGCTTTCCAGCTTGGCAGCGATGGCAATCAGGTTGTTGCCCGCGTCCAGGCTCAGGTTCCCCCCGGCATTCAGGGCGCTTTGTTGTTGGCGCACGGTGTGGTTGGTGCGGGTACGTTCTTCATCGCTGCTTTTGGCGTGGTAGTGATCGTAATCTTCATTCGCCGCCGCCTGGATGAGGATATCCCCTTGTAGCGCGGTCAGACCGATGTCGCCGCCGGCATTGAGGGTGGATGCGGTAATGCCGATGCTATTGCCCACCGTGGCCAGCACATTCAGGGTGGCTTCGATCTCGCTGCCAAGTTGACGCACTTGCCGGTACTGGTAGGCACCGCCGGCATGCCGACCATCAAACCCCTCGCTGACGTCCAGACTCTCTATCTGGATGTTTCCTGCGGCCTGCATGCCGACATTCTCGCCGGCGATCCGGCTACCTGTAACAACAATATGCTCGCCGGCATTCAGGGTGACATCGCCCGTGGCTTTGATTTGACCGGCATCGCCATATTCCGTACGCCAATAGTCGTCGCCATCCCGGGTTTCTTCAATATAGTCAGCGTCTACCTCATTGATAATGCTGCCCTGACTTTGCAGCGCCACATCACGACCCTGAATGCTAGCGCTCTGGTTCTTGATATCGCCCTGGCTATCAACCAGCATCAAGCCACCTGCCTGCATGTTGCCCTGGTTATTTACCACACCTTGATCACCCGCGATGACTGTCATTTCCTGGCGTGAAGCGATGACACCACTATTGCCCACACCATCGGCTTCAAGGTTGATAGTGTTACCCGATATCACCGCCCCTTCTTTCGTCAGATCCGCGCTGCCGGGCGCAAGATAAAGCACTGGCACAAGGACCTTGTAACCCGCCACATCCTGTTCTTCCATCCAGACGATGTCGTGCTGCAACGCATTGACCTGGTCGCTGTTTAGACTAACCCCCACAGACAGCTCGAGGGATTCCGCTGAAGCGATGGCATTTTCCATCAACCAGCTGAACTGATCCTGATCGCTCTCAAAATTAGGGTCGAGGAAACGGGTGCCTGTGGCCGCAATGACTGCATCGCGGATCAGCGAGGTTTCATAATAACTATCCCCAAGGCGTTTTGTAGTAACATTGGGCGTAAGGCCAAGTCGATTAATCAAGTAGGAGGAACCGAGAAAGCCGTCCAGGCTCGCAAACAACGGGTTGGTCTCAATCAGATACGGATGATTCGGGTCCAGGTTGAGAGTAAACAGACTATTGTGACGCTCAAGCAGCTCTAGCGTCCGGGAGGTAATGGTATTAATAACACGTGCAATATCACTTCCACCCCAATTAACGTAATCAGCCGGAGGCTCACCATCATTACCGGTTTCCCCTTCACCTGAACCTGTATCATCTTTTCTTACGTATTCGTCTTCATCAAAATCGAAACCGTCGTCATCACGGGTTCGTTCTGCATTTTCGATCTTATCTTCAAGGTTGCCAGTGACATTCCCGCCTGCGGCAATCACGCTATTGATTACCGTTGGATTTCCCTCTTCATCTAACAGATCGACGGTCTTTTCCCTATAGCCGTTATATTCCCAAGGACGCCAGCCCGGATCGGGGTTGTGCTTGTAGTTATGCCAGTGAGCCCAACCCCACCGAACATTAAAGTGGCGCTGCAACCTGAAACTTTCATTGGTCAAGCTGTCTCCTTCCAGATGCATATCCCCGACAGAAGACAGGGTGCTATAGCGGTTATCGATTCGATCTCCGTAAATCACCAGGTTGTTACCTGATGAAATGAGTGAAGGAGCATTATCCGAATTAGGATCGATAACATCATCGTAGCGATCATCACTAAACTGGTAATATCTGACAAAGTTGTTATCGCAGGACTCCCCGCCTGATCGCCAGTCTGATCGTTGGTCGCCACAGGCCGACTGCCAGACATTCAATGTACCGGCATGTTCAACCAACCGGGTTTTAACCTTGCCAAGCAGATTATTGTATTTATCGGTATCGATTTCTTTGATTATCTGTGCAACTCTGCTGATGATCCACATGGTTTCCGCTAATGGGTTCTTCGCGCCGCCCACATTAATAGCCGTCGATTCACTATTACCTGAATATTCGTAATAGCTGGGATGTCTACCGCCATCATAAAACTCTTTGTTTCCTACCAGTTTTCTTCTGATGGTTTCGATTTGAGCACTTGAAAGCCCGGCTCCTAGAGAGCGATTGAGGTAATTTGTATACTGGGTTAGCCAATAGTCTACCGAAGCATGGCGCTGGCTGGCCGAAGACGAGTACAACGGAATTGCATAGACATTCGGATCAAAAACAAATGCCCAGTCCTCTTTGCTCATTTCGGCATTATTCGCCATGAGCTTGATCACATCATTTAGGGGGTCATCATCTTGTAATGCTAGCCAATTGGCTTCGAGCAAGTCTTCTGCGGTGACGCTGTAATCCTTGGAAAGATTTATCTCGCGGCTATTATCTAGATGGCGGGTGAAAATCGTAATATCTCCATTCATGGAGACAATTTCACCCTGATCATTTCTTACTTGGTTATTTTTGGCTGCGTCAATCGCTTGGGCCCGTTCTCCTTCCGTCATGCCCTCCGTCATATCGGGGTAAGCCGCACCGATATAAATGCTACCCAGTGACTGAATGCTGGATGAATCATTGGTCAGTGCATCAGTCACCAGGAGCTCCATACTATTCCCAGAGCCAATCAAGGCGCCTCCCTGGTTAACCAATGTCTCAGACTGAATTCGCAGCGACTGCTCAGCTCCGAGCACACCATCGCCGTTGACCGCTTCAGTCCCCCTTTCATTGATAACGTCTTGCGCCGTAACATCCAGAAAGTTTTTCCCAACAATATTGCCGGCATTGGATAAAGAACCGGTGGCAGCGATCCCCATGCTATCCTGAGCCCTAACAACGCCACCGCTGTCATTGATGATATTACTGGCGCTTATTGAGAGAGACTGCTCAGCTGTCACCAGGCCACTGTTGCTGATATCACCCGATACACTCTCAATCACAACATTCTCGCCGGCGACTACCTCCCCTGCATTGACAATCGCCCCTTGAGTCTCAATCTGAGCAGATTTCCCTGCTCTTAGGGTTCCATTGTTTGCGAGCGAACCTGCGGTCAAGGCCATGGACTCATCCGCAAGGATGTCGCCCTGATTCTCTACCTGTTCATTAACCGTGAGTGATAACCCATTACCGGCAATTTCTCCCTCATTAACCAGGCTGTCGCCGTTTATTGAAAGGGTATCTGTGGCATAAAGCGCAGAACCTTCATTCACGCGGGTGTCGACCGACTCGACTGCAAGATTCCTGGCGCTGACCTGCTCTGACTGTATCGCGAGAGCCCCGCTGGTTACCGCCATCGTTTCACCTGCCACCGTACGGCCACCCAAGGTAAGCTGCCCTGTGCTAGCGAGTTGCATATTCTCAGTAGCACTGGCATCCGCAAAAACCACGCTACCATTGGCGGAAAGCACCAAGTCCCCATTCTGCGCCGCCACCGGCGCATCCAGTTTCATCCCGACGCCGTCTTCGTTGGCGATCAGCCGGATGCGGTTGGCGTACATGCCGCCCAGGGCCGAGGAGTCGATGGCGAACTGGGGTTTGTCGCCATCGCTGGTGGCGTTGCGGGTGGCCAGGGTCTGCCGGTCTACCTTTTGCTGGCCGGTGACGATGTTCAGACGGTCCGCATGCAGCTCACCCGCCAGGGTCACGGAGCGGGCGATAATGTCGAAACGTTCGGTGTTGGAGGCATTCAGACCCTCACCAAGAATGGACACGGCGCCGCCCTGCACATCAAAGCCGTGCAATTCCCCGTCTTCCATGATGGATTGCCCGGTGGTCAGGGTGGCGTGGTTCGTATTGATGAAGCCACAGCCGTTACAGCTGATGCCATTGGGGTTGGCCACCACTACATCGGCGCGGGCGCCGCCCACTTCGATGTAGCCCGCCAGGTTGGAGGGGTTCTGGCCGATGACTTCATTGAGGATCAGGCTGGCGGAGCCGTTTTTCAGGTTGGGGTTACCTTCGATGTAACCGCCCAGCTGGGTCTGGGTGAGCGTCTGGCTGTTGTTGAGGACCAGGCCTTTATCGCTGACGTTGAGGTCATTGTAGAAATTCTGCGAGACACCCTTGCCATTGGGATTCTGGATATTGACCACCGGCACCCCATTGGCTGCCTGATCCAGGGTGGGCCGCCCATTGGTGCCATGGGTGGGCGTGATGGGCTGGGCGGACAGCAGCATGGGCTGCCAGATCAGCAGTAGCGACAGGGTATGCACCAGCCCGCTTTTCCATCGCGGCATCGGGGAGGATGACGGCTCAGAATTCGGCATAAAGTGAGGCATGAACGGTGTACTCGCTGTCAGTCAGTTCCGTTGAATGTTGTTCCATGGGCCAGGACACTTCGGTGGTGAATCGCAATGAGCGATAACCCAGCCGGACGCCGGCCGTGGCGGAATCCAGCCGGGTATATCGGGGCTCATTGCTGTTACCGGGAATTACCCCCATGTCATAGGCCGCAAAGGGCGTCACCGATACCGGACTGGGGATCGGTGGAAAGAAATCGAACTGCACGCTGCCAGCCGCTGCACTGTTGCCGCTGACGGAAATATCCTGATAACCACGCACGACAGACCGGGATGCCAGGGAAAACCTCTCGGACGGAAACAGCGTCTCGTCGGTGTACTGGGCATTAACGCGCAATGCGAGAGTCCCATATAACGGTTTTATGAAGCGGTTGACTGTAAGAAATGTCTGATAGCGCGTGTGCGTAATGTCTGCAATCGACCGTCCGCCGGGCAGGTTGGTGGCCGGTCCCGCGCCATGCCCCTCTTCAATGGTCAACGTACCGGCCAGTTGGGTGCGCCCCAACAGGTGTTTGGCATTAAGGCGTCCGCCCAGGGTACGCAAATGATAGGAGCTGACTCGAATGACAGCGTCTTCCAGCAGATTCTCCGCATCCGTATAGGTACCCAGTAACGACAGGGATAACCGCGAGCGGCTGCTACGGTATAGCGTCCGGGTCAGCTCCAGCCGGGAGGTGTCCGTGGCACCGGATGAATCGAACGTCTGAAAGATCCCCTGGATTTCGTTTTCGTATTCCTGGCGGTTGTAACTCAAAGCCAGGTTCCAGTATCCCAGGCTGATGTCATAGCTCAGCCCGGCCCCCCAGGCACGGTCGGTGAATTCGGTATCCAGATCGCTGTTGAGTGACAGGGACACCCGGTCTGTGAGCCCGAAAGGGCTGCCCCAGTCCAGCCCGGCCTGGGCAGTACCGTGGTTGATATCCCCGTAATGCTCCTGGTCTACCACCAGGGTGCCGCGATAGCGGCGCGGCCAGTCGGCCTGGCCGAGCACTACGGTACCGCCCTGCTCTTCCCCCGGCGCCAGATCCATCTTGGCGTCCAAATGCGGCAGCCGGGCGAGGGTTTCCACCGCATGCTCCAGATCACGTAGGTTGACCCGGTCACCGGGCTGCGCCGGCACGGCCCATTCCAGCACCCGCAACGGCATGCCGACGGCCTCGAAGCCTTCCACCTGGCCGGCAACCACTAGCAGCACCAGCTTGCCGGAGGACACATCCTGCTCGGGGATCAGCACCCGGCTGGTCACATACCCCTTGTCGATCAATCGGTTGGAAAGCTTCGCCTGCAAAGCCTTGATGCCGGTCATATCCAGGCAGGCACCTTCCGCCTCGCGCACTGGTTTTTCGAACCAGCGGCCAAAAGGCACAGGGGCATCGTTGAGGGTTTTCAGCTCAATGGCATCAATCTGGAAACAACGGACCGACGGTGTGGAGGTATCGGGCACGGGCAAGCGTAGCCCTGGCCGGTCACCGGGTAGCTGCATCTCTTCCAGCTGCTGCTGCTGACGCTCGCGCTCCTGCTCCTGCAGTCGATCGAACATGCGTTGCTGTGCATCCGGCGACGCCCACACGGCATTGGCCGCCAGCCCCAGCACCATGGCGCCACAGCGTAAAACAAACTTTTCCCCTAACATGGCTTTCCTTGCCCGTCATTCATCCAACGCACAGTGGTGCGACTTCATCGCCACCGAATATTTGTGTAATGTGCTGCGCTGATTAAAAAGAAAGCGGGATTCTACACTTTTATGTCTGTTAATGGCGCCAGGAGACAACGCTGACGTGAACTCCATCACATCTCTCCCACAGCGGAAAGCCGTTGTTTTTCTGGTACTTTTGTTCCTTTTTCTCCCTTTGCCAGTGCACGCGAGCCTGGCAGGAGCCATGGCCCCGCTGACGGACACCACACCGGAGAAGACGCCGAATTACAATGCTGCGTTGCGTGACGCCAATAGACTGGACCCCGCCGCCAGTTTTGTACTGAGAAACCATCTGCTACTTCGTCAGGGCGCACAAAAATTGGCTGCGGGAGATTACTCTCAGGGTCGACAACAACTGACACAGGTGGAGACCGACAGTCCTTCCGCGGTACAAGCCAGTCTGCTGATTGCAGAAAGCTACCGCCTTGAACAACAACCCGAGCAGGCCAAGGACTGGTTCTTACGCACAGCCCTTCATTACCCCTACCGCACAGAGACACTCTTCGGACTGCTCAGTGCAGCCAATGATCAACCTCCGGAAAAAACCGGCCTGGCGTTGGCACTTTATGACAAAGCCCGTGAGCAGGCTGATTTTGCTCTGACACAATTGCAGCAGCTTAAGCAAAACGACCTGATTGACCCGCTGGCGGTGATTTTCCCCTCCAGTCTGGACGAACAGGTGCGCCAGGCTTTTTTGCAACGCTGCCTGCACAATCCGGACGAAGATTTGCTCAGCGAATCCAGCCGTCTGCAGGAAGCGGTCTCCAGCCTGTTGCATTTGCAACAACAGCGGCAAGCCTTGGCCGGTCAACTTCAATCCCTGCAAGCCCAGCTGGAGGAGTACCAGCGTCAGCGGCAACATTTACAGAACCAGCTATCCCGCCTGGCCGCTCAGCAGAACGCACTGGAATCACAACTGATACCCAACAACCTGGACGATGATCAGGTCAGGATTCGCCGTCAACTTGGCCAGCTTCGTAACCAAGTCATTCGAATGGAAAACCAGATAGCCTTTATTGATCGCACTCGCCAGCAGTTACCTGCCATGGTCGACAATCTCAACGCCGAAATACGGCAACTCCATGAGCAAGCCATGACGCAGTTGAAAAGCAGTAATAAGGCGGTACAAGCCGTACTGGAAAACACTTACCAAGCCTATTATGGCGAATTGAGAAATCTGGCCGCTGAAGCCAGGCTGCAGCTGGCCGAGCGACAGGCGATGCGGAAACCATAGCCCTATATCACCGCCTGTGTTTCACTGCCTGTCTTAACGGATGCTCCATCTCTGCTTATGCCCACTCTCAAATGTCCCAGTTGCGACCTCCCCCTGCTTCTTTCCGGCAACAGCTGGCAGTGCGACAACGGTCATCGTTTTGATCGCGCCAAACGGGGTTATACCAACCTGCTGCTGGCTCAGCACCGCCGCTCCCGGGCGCCCGGCGACGACAAAGCCATGGTGCAGGCGCGCACCGCGTTTCTGGAGCTGGGGCGTTATCAACCGCTAGCCGATGCCCTGCTGGATAACCTGGACGACGAGGACCAGCCCTGGCTGGATATCGGCTGCGGCGAAGGCTGGTATACCTGCCAATTCGCCCGCCGGCTTGGCAGCGCCAATGGCGTGGGCGTGGATATTTCCAAGTTTGCCGTGGACGCGGCGGCCAAACGGGACAAGGCGCTGACTTGGCTGGTGGCCAGCGGCGCCCGCTTGCCGTTGTTTGACAGCAGTCAGCAGCGGGTCTTTGTGCTGTTCACCCGCTTGTTCACCGACGACATTGCCCGGGTTCTGAAGCCCGGAGGGGAACTGATTGTGGTCGGCACCGGTGAGCAGCATTTGCTGCCTCTGCGCGAGGCGCTCTATGAAGAAGTGCGTCAATCCGGGTTCGATGCAGGCAAGTTTCTCGATGCCCGATTCACGCAGATCGACAATCAGCATATCCACCTGGAATGGGTGCCGGATGACGAGCAGGAACTGCAGAATCTCCTGGCCATGACCCCACACCACTGGCGCGCCAAACCGGAAGCCAAGGCCGGTATTGGCAAGCTGGCGGGCCAGACCATGAATGCGCATTTTGTGATTCAGCGGTGGGGGAAAATCAATTAATAGTTAATAATGAATAGTTTCGCGGTTGGATGATTGTGGAATCCGCAAGCAAAGAGGCCGCGCCCAAAGCATGGGCGCGGCCTCTTGCGTTGCAGAACAGACAACCCATTCCGCGACGTTATTAATTATTCATTATTAACTATTAATTGCCTTCCCCAAGGCCGTATCCAGGTACTCCAGCAGGTGATTGGCATTGCTCACCGGGGCCCGGTAGGCCAGGTGGCCATCCGGGCGCATCAGCCACATTCTCGGCCCCTCCCCAAATGCCTCGCCAAACTCACCCTGGTGATCCTGCCAGATTCGCGTGGTGCCCTCCCGGGGAATCGCTTCAGTGGGAGTCCCGCTGGCCACGATAACGGTCAGATGAACCCGCTCGCGATATTCCTGCCCCAGACGGTCACTGAGCGCATACAGCACCAGCCGTTCGTTATGCTCCGGGGTCTCACCCAGTTGCAGCAACAGGTGATGGACCGGTTTCCGGAGCAGACCATGAAGCTGGTGCAGGTGCCCGGTACGTACAGAGCGCAGGGCCGCATCGGGGAGTCGGTCCCCGGGCAACGGCCCCCGATTGCGCCAACCCAGATCCGCTTCCGGACCACAGCTCACCAGCGGCGAGGATCGATAGTGCACGTCCAGCTGGCTGGCCGTGCGCAGTAAACGCCGGGACAAACCGGCACGCCCCCCCGCCATTTTCAGCAACGAATCGCGGGTACGGCGCAACATGGGCAACTTCACCAGTGAAGCCCGCGACAACAAATCCACACCGTGCAGCATTTTGTCCGCCACCGGTTTTCGCTCCTGCTCGTAACTGTCGAGCAGGGTACCGCTGCCATACCCCTTGAGATAGAACGCCAGTTTCCAGCTCAGGTTGAAGGCATCTGCCAGGCCGGTGTTCATGCCTTGTGCGCCCAGCGGGCTTTGCACATGGGCCGCATCGCCCGCCAGAAAAACACGATTGCGACGGTAGTGATGGGCCAGCCGACGTTGCACCGAAAAGCGGCTGATCCAGCGTGGTTCACCCAGGTCAGGCGTATCACCCAGTATCGGAGTGAGCCGATCCGCAAAAGGCTGTAGATCTATCTCCCCTTCCCAGGGCTCGTCCCGGGCCATGATCAACCGCCAGCCCGTGGGCAGAGGCAAGGCTATGAGCAACCCCTCTTCCTGCAAAAAACCGTGGGAGCTGTCATTGCGCCAGGGCCCCTGCCAGTCCACATCAGCCAGCAGGAAATGTTCATCGTAATCGACGCCGTTGAAGCCGATACCCAGCTGCTCACGCACGGTGGAACCCACGCCGTCGGCGCCCACCAGCAGATCGCAGCTGACAGTTTCCACGTCCGCCCCCTGGCGCAGCCGGGCGCGAACCCCTGCCCCATCCTGGGTAAAATCGAGCAATTCCGTGCCACGGACCAGTTCGCCTCCCAGGCTGCGGTAGCGCTCGGTGAGGACGCTTTCCACATCGGACTGGGGGCAGCTCAGCACCCAGGGGTACGGGGCATCCAGGCTGGTCAGATCCAGCTCGAACAGGAATCCCTTGTCGCCATAGACAGACACTGCGCTCAGGGTGCGCGAAGCCTTGCGGATCGGAGCCAGCACTTCCAGGGCGGCAAAGATTTCCAGGGTGCGGGCATGCAGCCCCAGCGCTCGGGACCAGGGAGACGGCTCGGCGAGCCGGTCGATAATGCAGCAGTGAATGCCGTGTCGACGCAGGCCTATGCCCAGGGCCAGGCCGGTGGGCCCGGCACCGATAATCAGGACCTGCGGTGTGCGGTTTGCGGTAATGCCGATGTTACACTCTCCTCAGGGCGGCCCAAGCGACACAGGCAACCCGATTGTCAATCCTGCCACATCCCAGAGTTCATTCATGGCACAGGCCTCACGCAAGATTATCCACGTGGACTGCGACTGCTTCTATGCCGCCGTGGAAATCCGTGATGATCCGTCCCTGCGCAATCGGCCCGTGGCAGTGGGGGGCGACCCCAACCGCCGTGGCGTTATCGCCACCTGCAATTACCCGGCCCGGCATTTCGGGGTGCATTCCGCCATGGCCTCATCCCACGCCCTGCGCCTGTGCCCGGAACTGGTCATTGTACCCGCCAACTTTGACAAGTATCGCAAGGTCTCGGCCCAGATCCACGATATCTTTCGCCGTTACACCAGCCTGATCGAACCCTTGTCCCTGGACGAGGCCTTTCTGGACGTGACCGACAGCGAACAGTTCGATAATAGCGCAACCCGTATTGCCGAGGCGTTAAGACAGGATGTTCGCCGGGAGCTGGGCATTACCGTATCCGCCGGCGTGGCGCCCAACAAGTTTCTTGCCAAGGTGGCCAGCGACTGGCGCAAGCCCGACGGCCTGTTTGTGATTCCGCCGGACCAGGTGGACGCCTTCGTGGCCGCCCTGCCGGTAAAAAAGATTTCCGGGGTGGGCCGGGTGACGGCCGAACGCATGGCCGGTCTCAACCTGCATACCTGTGGCGACCTGCAAGGCATGAGCCGACTGGAGCTGTCACAGCACTTCGGCAGTTTCGGCGAGCGGCTCTATCACCTGAGCCGCGGACATGATGATCGGCCCATACAAACCGGCCGCCGACGTAAATCCGTGTCCGTAGAGCGCACCTACGACCAGGACCAGCCGGACCTGAATGCCTGGCTGCGGGAACTGGATGGTCTGCTGGAAAAGCTCAAGGCCCGTTTCGCCAAACTCGATCAGCACTATTTGATCAGTGGGCTCACCGCCAAGGTGAAATACCAGGATTTTGTCAGCCTGAGCTGCGACAAGGCCGGCAACGATCTGGATCCGGCCCATTTCGAGGCACTGCTGCGACAATTGTGGGAACGCCGCCAGGGCCCTGCCCGCCTGATCGGCATCGGCGCCCGCCTGCGCGACCTGAAAGCTCCGCAGCAGCCGGATTTGTTTCCGGAAGAGAGGGAAAAGGCGTTGCGGCAGCAGCGGAACCGGCTGTAGCACCATTGGGCGGTGCTATCACCCAGTTTCGAGGTACGAGTTGCGAAAAACGAGAAGCTATCTGCCATGAATTGCAGGTTTTGATCTTCGCAACTCGCAACTGATTAATCGCGCCGCCAGCGACGCTCCTACGGGACGCGAGGCGGGGTCAATGGACCCGCTGACAGACGCGGCTGTGCAACTCGGAGGGAATCATTCCGTCCATCAGCTCCCGTCCCCGACGTTGTACCGGCTCCATCTGCGCGTCCAGGTAAGCGTCCAGGGTGGCCACGCAATCCGCGCAGCGGTTGACGGTATCCGTATCCGGGTGATCGCAAGCCGCCTTGACTGCCTGTTCCAGCTGATTCAGATATTTGAGCAACATGTTTTGCTCCTGATAAACCTCATTAACGGGACGGCCTTATGCCGGTTCCCAATCGATCAAGTATGGCCGCTGCTGAAGACAGCCAGATGACACAGATCAACCATGCAGTCAGTGTGCCAGATCTGATAAAGGATGTGACGCTTGCGGCGACAAGGCGTTCCCGGGAAATTGTAAAAGAGTCTGTCGCCACCCCGGGAACAAGGGCTTGCAACTCTTCACTCACCGGGAGTGTCATCTGGGGTACTCTTGGGAGTTGTAGCTGCTTTTGGGATGAACTGCGACGGCTTGGCCGCCCTGCGGGGGCTTCCTTGCTCAAGCAAGGTTCGCGCCTCAAGCGGCGCTCCTACAGCGGCTTCGTAGCCGCACGGGCTGGCCTGCAGCCTCTGAGTAACGATTATTTTGCGACGGACCCGACCCTATGACCGAAACGGTATCCACCATTGTTGCCCCGGAAGGCAGCCTGGAAGTTCTCAGCCAACACGAAGTTGAACGTCTGCGTGACACCTCCGGCAGCGGCCTGCATGAGCTGCTACGCCGATGCGCGCTGGCCGTACTCAACTGTGGCACCCCCACCGATGACAGCCGCCAGGTACTGGAGACCTACAAGGATTTTGATATCGAGGTGATTCAGGAAGACCGTGGGCTGCGGCTCAAGGTGGACAATGCCCCCGCCGGCGCCTTCGTGGACGGACGCATGATCCGCGGCATCCGCGAGCATTTATCGGCGGTGTTGCGCGATATCGTCTATGTGGCCAATGAGATCCAGAATAACGACAGCTTCAACCTCAATAGCAGCCAGGGCATCAGCAATGCGGTCTTCCACATTCTGCGCAACGCCGGCGTGCTCAAGGCAGGAGCCTCGCCAAACCTGGTGGTCTGCTGGGGCGGCCACAGTATTTCCCGGGAGGAATACGACTACAGCAAGAGCGTGGGCTATCAACTCGGCCTGCGTCACAAGGATATCTGCACCGGCTGTGGCCCTGGTGCCATGAAGGGTCCCATGAAAGGCGCCCATGTGGCCCATGCCAAACAACGTTTCAAGGGCGGCCGCTATCTGGGCATCTCCGAGCCCGGCATCATCGCCGCCGAGGCCCCTAACCCCATCGTCAACGAGCTGGTGATCATGCCGGACATCGAAAAGCGGCTGGAGGCGTTTCTGCGGGTCGGCCATGGCATCATCGTCTTTCCTGGCGGGGTGGGCACCACCGAGGAAATCCTCTACCTGCTTGGCGTGCTGCTGCACCCGGACAATGCGGACATGCCCTTGCCAGTCGTGTTCACCGGCCCGGCCAGCAGTGCGGACTACTTCCGCCAGGTGGATGCCTTTATTCGCGCAACACTGGGAGACCAGGCGGCGCAACGTTACCAGATCATCATCGATGACCCGGAAGCCGTGGCCCTGGCAATGTGCGTGGGCATCGACCGTCTGACCCTGTTCCGCCGCGACAATGATGACGCCTTCTACTTTAACTGGCGGCTGAACATTCCCCTGGAATTCCAGCAACCCTTCGAGCCTACCCACGAGGCCATGGCCAGCCTGGATCTGAGCCCCAATCAACCGGTCCACCAGCTGGCTGCCAACCTGCGCCGGGCATTCTCCGGCATTGTGGCCGGCAATGTGAAAGAGCAAGGCATCCATGCCATCGAACAGCACGGTCCCTATCGGCTGCATGCGCCGGGTGAACTGATGACCCACCTGGACGAACTGCTCAAGGCGTTTGTGGAGCAACATCGCATGAAACTCCCCGGGAGCCATTACGAGCCGTGTTATGCGTTGGTGGGGTGAAGGAAAGGACCTAGCAGCCAGGCAAGACTTCCGTAGGAGCGTCGCTGGCGGCGCGATTACAGGAGTCACGAGTTGCGAGAAGCGGGTTTCGAAAATCAAACCCCGAAATTCATGAAAGGTAGGCTCTCGCTTTTCGAAACTCGAAACTGATGCATCGCCCGCCAGCGCCGCATCTGCAAAAAAGAAAAAGCCCCGGAAATCCGGGGCTTTTTCTTTTCACTAGTAGCTAGCAGCTAGTCGCTCACAGCGGCTATTACCGCGGCTGCATACGGATACCACCATCGATGCGGATGGTCTCACCGTTAAGGAAGCTGTTCTCGATCATGTGGCAGACCAGCTGCGCGTATTCCGCCGGGTTCCCCAGACGCTTGGGGAACTGGGTCATTTCGATCAGCGGCATTTTCACCTTGTCCGGAGCCGCATTCATCAACGGGGTGTTGAAGATGCCCGGGGCGATGGTGTTGCAGCGAATGCCCAGCGGCGCCAGGTCACGGGCGATGGGCAGGGTCATGCCGACAACACCGCCTTTGGTGGCCGCGTAAGCCACCTGGCCAACCTGACCATCAAAGGCCGCCACAGAAGCCGTGTTCACAATCAGACCACGCTCGTTGTCTTCACCCGGCTCGTTCTCGGCCATGGCGGCGGCGGCCAGACGGGCCACGTTGAAGGTACCGATCAGGTTGATCTTGACCACCATGTTGAACACGCCCAGATCATGGGGCTTGTTCTCGCGACCCACGGTCTTCATGGCAGAGCCCACCCCGGCACAGTTCACACACACATGAATGGCACCGAATTTTTCCACGGTGGCGTCGATGGCCGCCTTAACGGATTCCTCGTCGGTCACGTCGGTCTGCACAAACGCCGCATTGGCACCCAGCTCCGCCGCCACTTCCGGGCCGCGCTTGTCGTCACGATCCAGAATCATCACCTTGCCGCCCTTGGCGATAATGGCTTCGGCCGTGGCCTGGCCCAGACCGGATGCAGCGCCGGTGATCACGGCAACTTTATCGGTAATATTCATATGCTCTCCTTGTGGTGAAAGGGCATGGGCTGTCACTGCGTCGCAGCAACAACCCACTACAAATGCTGCCCCGCAGTATACCCACACCGTTCACGCGTCACATTGTTGCTTTCGCTCAAAGTGGGTGCCACTCTTTGACAACCGGATTGGGAGGGAAAACCTTGCCAGATACCGCCAGACAAGACGTCAGCGCTACCTTGATGGCGCACTACCAGCGTATCCGGGCCTTCAGCGAACAACTCTGTGAGCCGTTACTCACCGAGGACATGGGGTTGCAGGCCTGCGCTGACGTGAGCCCACCCCGCTGGCATCTGGCCCACACCACCTGGTTCTTCGAAACCTTCCTCCTCAAGCCCCACCTGCCCGGTTACCGGGTGTTCGAACCGCAATTCGGGTATCTCTTCAACAGCTACTACAACGGCATTGGCGAACAGTTTGCCCGCCCGCAACGCCACCTGTTGTCACGCCCCACCGGCGCAGATGTCTATGCATGGCGACAGCAGGTGGATGAGGCCATGACACGGCTTATCGCGCGATATCCGGGTCTGGCGGACCTGGTGACACTGGGGCTCAATCATGAGCAGCAACATCAGGAATTGTTGCTGACCGATCTGAAATACAGCCTCTCATTCAATCCGCTGGCGCCAACCCTCGGCCAACCCCTCGACCCGTCGGGCCCGGCTGCCCCATTGCGCTTTCAAACGTTCAGTGGCGGCCTGGTGGATATGGGCGCCAGCAGCAATGGCTTTGCCTTCGATAATGAAACGCCCCGGCATCGAGTCTGGCTGGAGCCGTTCTCCCTGGCCAACCGGCCTGTCACCCAGGGTGAGTTTCGCGCCTTCATCCAGGACGGCGGCTATCGGCGTGCGGATTTATGGCTGTCTGACGGCTGGGCCTGGGTTCAGTCAAACGCTGTCCAGCGCCCTCTTTACTGGCATGAGGACCTTGACCAGCACTTCACCCTGGCAGGGCTACAACCGTTGCACCCTGGTCAGATTCTGGCCCATGTGAATTATTATGAAGCCGACGCCTATGCCCGCTGGGCGGGCAAGCGTCTGCCCACGGAACAGGAATGGGAGCACGTGGCCACCACGCAACCGCAGCAAGGCAACTTTGTGGACAACGGTCTCTACCAACCCGGCCCGGCCATTGATACCGGCATGGCACACCTGTTCGGGGATGTATGGGAATGGACCGCCAGCGCCTATTTGCCCTACCCGGGATTCCAGCCTGATGCCGGTGCCGTGGGTGAGTACAACGGTAAATTCATGTGCAACCAGATGGTGCTGCGCGGCGGCTCCTGTGTCAGTAGCCGGGACCATCTTCGCGCCAGCTACCGTAATTTCTTCTATCCTCACCATCGCTGGCAATTCAGTGGTATCCGGCTTGCGGGAGAGCCATCGTGAATCAACAACAGCTCGGCCCCAACCTGACCTTCTTCGACCTCCACCCGCCGACCACCGACATGCTTGCCGAGGTCAGTGAATCCTTGCGAGCAACCACGCCGACGCTGCACCCCAAGTTCTTCTACGACGAAACCGGCTCCACCCTGTTCGACCGCATCACCCGCACTCCGGAGTACTATCCCACTCGCACGGAAGCCCGTTTGTTGCGTCGCTATGCCGGGGATATTCAGTCGCGCCTGGAGAACACCCACACCATCGCCGAACCTGGTGCAGGCAGCTGCGAAAAAGTGCGGGTGTTGCTGGATGCCTGGCAACCGGCCCATTACATGCCGCTGGAAATCTCCCGGGAGTGTCTGCTTGGCGCCTCACGGCGCCTGGCCGACGACTTTCCGCAGATTCACATCAGTGCGGTCTGCGCGGATTATTGCCAGGCCATGGCCATGCCCGAGGGATTACAACAGCCGGGCCGTCTGGTTTTTTTCCCCGGCTCCACCATTGGCAACTTTGAACCGGCCCAGCGAGCCAGCTTTCTGCGCGGGCTGCGGGAACTGGCCGGACCCGGTGGCGCCCTGCTGATTGGCGCGGACCTGCAGAAACCCTCTGAGCAGCTCCATGCCGCCTACAATGACTCGCAAGGACTGACCGCCGCCTTCAACCTGAATGCCCTGCACCATCTGAACCGGGAACTGGATTGCGGCTTCGATACCGATACCGTGCGCCATCTGGCGTTCTACAACAGCACGCAAAGCCGTATCGAAATGCACCTGGAGTGCCTGCAGGATCAGCACATCCGCCTTGGCGACGACAGTCTGACACTTACTGCCGGCACCCGTATTCACACAGAAAACTCCTACAAATTCACCATCGAAGGGTTCTCCGCCGAACTGGTTGCCGCCGGTTTTTCCCCATCCGGGTGCTGGACGGATAGCGACAGCCTGTTCAGTCTGCATCTGGCCTGTGCGTAACCGTTGCAGCCCCCTGCACACAGGGCATCACGCGCCGAAACCCACGCCTGGCGCGGGACAGGATTGCAAAGACTGTAAAACTGAGCACTTTGATATCAGCGAATAGTGTGAACTGGCACTGGTACCGTTATACTGAATCGCGTTTTTTTGCCGATTCAGTCTTCGAAAGAATAAAAGGGGTCACGGACCACCGTGCCATAGGGAGATCGGATGCTCGAACTGATCAGCGCGGCTCGCCGTCGTAAACGGCCGCCCACACACCAGCTATTTGATGTTGTCACCCAGGAATACCGGGTGGGGTTGCTGGATATTGACCTGAACATGCATCTGAACAACGCCAAATACCTGAAGTTCATGGATCGCTGCCGGCTGGAGCACGCGGTGGTTACCGGCTTGCTCAACCGCATGATCGAAGCGCGCTGTAACGGTGTGGTTGCCAATACCGAGATTTCCTATATCCGCGAGTTGCGCCCGTACCAGCAATTCCAGGTGCATACCCGCATTCTCGGCTGGGACGACAAATACGTGTACTACGATCAGCGCTTCGAATCCCAGCGCAAACTGCACACCCATGCCCTGTTGCGGGTGGCCAATGTGTATGGCGGCAAATCCATCAGCCCCCAGACCCTGCAGGAAATTACCGGCTTCAATCAAACCTCTCCGGCCCTGCCGGAGTACGTGGAACAATGGAAGCGACTGCTGCAGACCAAGCGGCGGCTGACGGAGAGTGACTAGATACGAGCTGCTAGCTACTAGCTAACAGAAAAATCCGCTGTAGGAGCGTCGCTGGCGGCGCGATCCGAGCCTTGGCGAGGGGAGATCAAGGTCTACCCGCTATTTTTCTGGAACCTGTCGAGTTCTGAAACTCCTGATCGCCCTATGGGCGATTTCCTCGCTACGCGAGGTTCGCGGCTCAAGCGCCGCTCCTACAGCGGCTTCGTAGAAAGGTTATTCCTCTCCAGACAGCAAAAGCCCCGGCATGCCGGGGCTTTTTTGTTTCTGTTAGAAGCTAGTAGCTAGCCACTCGCAGCTGCCTTCACTCCATCGTATAGGTATAAAACGGTGCCCAGCGCGGCACCTTGCTGTCGCGGCCGGCATAGTAGACGCCAGGCTCATCCAGACGCAGATCGGCGATTTCCCGCAGTGCCACGGCACGGGGAACCTGTTGCAAGGGGCCGGCCTGCTGGTAGTTCTCCGGGTCGGCAACCAGTTCTTCCATATCCAGCGGACGGGTTTCCGAGTAGCGGAAGTAGTAATCCTTGCCCCCTTCCACTTCCAGCGGCATTTCGAAGACCATCTTCAGATAGAGCACGCTAAGCGGACGGCGGGCATAGAAGTCGTGGGTGCCGGCGGGCAATTCCAGCCAGCTGTAGGCACCGGCCTTGAGACCAAAAAGCTGCGTGGCATCCAGGAAGAACACCGGCGCCTGCACTTCTTCGTAGCCCCAGCGGGTAATCGGACGGTAGATATAGACCATGGCATTACGCGGATCCAGCGTATCCATGGGTTTGAAGGTCTTGCCCTGGGGGGCATGGATAAAAGCACCGGGGGTTGAGGGAACGCCCACACCCAGGCTGGAACATCCGGAAAGCATCCACAGGCAAGCTGCCAGCAACACAGCCAATCGCATTATTATTCTCCAGTGATGCCGCTTCCCGTTAATCCGGGGCGACCCTGTTTATTATTTCGCGCAAGACAGAGCATTTGTTCGTTGCCACCTGAGTCTGTGACTTCAGCGTGGGTGCATGGCGCAAGCATCGGTTGCCACAGGGTGCTTTCTGCAGAAGCGTCGTCGCAAATACGCTCCACTGAAGGCGCTCTTGAGAAAACAACAACTCTGTGGCGACAAAGACTTGCGTCAGGCGCCGCGATCAAGCCACGGATTCAGGTGCTAACTATGGCCGATTTGCCGACATTGCTCAAGATAGCAGCAAACGCTCAAATTCCCGCCAAACGGCGTCCCCTCGCGCTTCCCTGCCCGGGGTTTTCTGGTAGTCTTCGGCCATGGCAGTCAATCGTATCCACACCCCCTGTATCGGCGTCTGTTCCACCGTTTTCGGTGATACGGTCTGTCGTGGCTGTCGCCGCTTCAGCCACGAGGTTGTGCACTGGAACGGATACACCAACGAAGAGAAGCGAATCGTCTGGAAACGCCTGAATTTGCTGCTTTGCCAGGTAGTGGACAACTATTTCCAGGTCACCGATGCAAACCGGCTGGCGGCGGAGATGGACTTCCAGAATCTGCGTTACCAGACCCAGCTTTCCCCCCAGGGCTGGGTGCCGGAGCTGCTCAAGGCCGCCGGCAAACAACCGATTCCCTATGACCGGTTCGGCCTGCACCCCCTGCCCGCGACCCGCGGCCTGCTGCCCCGTGAGCTCTACGATCAGATCAGCGCCGAATGCCACGCCCTGGCCCAGGCCCACTACGACCGCTCCTACGCCCGCCCGGTCACCCTCGCAGCAGAACTCACCGAACTGGCCGCCCGGGAAAAGGGCTTGATCTGACCCTCCTCCTCCATTCGTAGGAGCATCGCTGGCGGCGCGATAAACCAGTTGCGAGAAGCGAAAATCATTGGGCGTTCCCGTGTTTTGGGCTTTGCCTTTCGAAACTCGCTTCTCGCAACTCGAAACTTTGGGTTATCCCGCCGCCAGCGAGGCTCCTACGGATAGCCGCTATCATTTGTCCCGAAATGACCCTTCCATACAAACATCACTCAATGGCACAGTTACGGAATGAACATTCATTCAATCACTGAGTGAGACTTGCCATGACCCTCGCTGACCGGACTGTGCCGGCCGATAACAAGGAAGCTCGCAAAGGCGACCAGATCATCCAGGCCGCGCTGCGGGTGTTTGCTGAGCATGGCCTGCACGGCACGCCGGTACCACCCATCGCCGCGGAGGCCGGAGTCGGCGTGGGTACCCTGTATCGCTATTTCGACAGTAAGGAAGCGCTGATCAACGCCGTCTTCCGGGACAGCAAGCGCCGCCTCAAGGAACGCCTGCTCAGCGATCTGGACCTGCTACACCCCTCCCGCAGTCTGTTCGATACCCTCTGGGCCCGGCTTACCGCCTTTGCCCGCGAAGAGCCGGACGCCTTTCATTTTCTGGAGATGCAGGATCACCACAGCTACCTGGATCCGGAAAGCCGCCATCAGGAGCAGGCCCTGCTGATTCCCCTGGGCATGATGGTGGTCATCGGCCAGCGCACCGGCCTGCTCAACGACATCATGAAACCGGATCTGGCCATCGCCCTGTTCTGGGGAGCTTTCGTGGGTGTCTTCAAGGCAGAGCGCCTGGGCTATCTGACCCTGGATGATGACGACCTGACACGGGCACGGGATGCCTGCTGGCTCGCCATCGCCAATCACAACAACAAAGGCACGCAATCATGACACCCACACATATCCTGATTACCGGCGGTGCCGGCGCCATTGGCGGCCAGCTCGCCGGGCAGTTTCGTCAGCATCACCCGGACGCACGCATCACCCTGGTGGACCTGAATGCCGAAGCCCTCGCCCTGGCCGCCGACCAGCACGGCGCTCACGCGGAAACCTGCGATCTGACCGATATCGACGCCCTGCCTGGCTGGTGGCAGTCGCTGATTGACCGTCGCGGGCCGGTGGATGTGCTGGTCAACTGTGCCGGCATCATGGACATCATCAGCATCACCGGCACCGGCTGGGAGCAGGGCAAACGTTTGCTGGATATCAACTTCACTGCCCCCATGCGGCTGATGGACCTGGCATTGCCAACCATGGTGGAGGCCCGCAACGGTTGCGTGATCAATGTGGCCAGCATGGCCGGGCGCATGCCAATTCGTGGCTGCAGCTACTACGGTGGCGCCAAGGCCGGCATCGGCCTGGCCTCGGAAATCGCCCGGCTGGATCTGAAGAAGCAGGGCGTGAATGTGATCACCGTCTACCCGGGCCCGATCCATTCCGGCCTGGAAAGCCATGCCCGCAGCCAGGTGAAGAAAGGCCCGGTGTCCCGCTATATCCCCACCGGCAAGCCGGAGGTGCTGGCCGAGCGCATCTACCGCACCTTCCGCAAGGGTGGCGCCCGGGTGATCTACCCGGATATCTACGCCCTGGCCAAACAGGTCGCCAACCTGAATCTGACCAACCGGGCCATGGATTTCTTCAGCCCGCAACCGAACCAGTGACCCCGGACATTCCCATGACACAGCAAGCCAACACTCCCCTTTATGACGTCCTGATTGTGGGCGCCGGCATCAGCGGCATCGGCCTGGGCATTCGCCTGCGCGAAGCCGGCTTCGATAACTTTGTGATCCTGGAAAAAGCCGCGGACCTGGGCGGTACCTGGCGGGATAATACCTACCCGGGCTGTGCCTGCGATGTGCCCTCGGCGCTGTACTCCTATTCCTTTGCCCAGAAACCGGACTGGAGCCGGGCCTTCGCCGGCCAGGCGGAAATTCTCGACTATGTGCGTGAAACGGCTAACCGCCACAACATACCCGCCTTCATTCGTTTCAATCAGGGCGTGGAACGGGCACAGTGGCGGGAGCGGGAAAGTTTCTGGGAAGTGCAGACCGGGGACCAGCTCTACCGGGCCCGTACCGTGGTGGCCTGCTCCGGCTACTTGCATGAACCCATCATTCCGAACATCCCCGGCCTGAAGGATTTTCAAGGCAAGCTGTTCCATTCCTCCCGCTGGGACCATGACCACGACCTGAGTGGTGAACGGGTGGCGGTGATCGGCACCGGCGCTTCGGCAATCCAGTTTGTGCCGGAGATCCAGCCCAAGGTGCAGCACCTGACCCTGTTCCAGCGTACCCCGCAATGGGTGCTGCCCAAGCCGGATCACCCCATCCCGAAAATCGAGGAAAACTTCTTCCGCCTGCCGTTCACCCTGAACGCCTGGCGCAAGATGCTTTACGGCGGCTTTGAAACCTTCGGCATCGGCTTTCGCAAACCGGCCCTGCTGCGGCAGATCCAGAAACTGGGCGAGGCGCATATTCGCCTGGCCATCAAGGATCCGGCCCTGCGCGCCAAGCTGACCCCGGATTACACCCTGGGCTGCAAGCGGGTGCTGATGAGCAACCAGTATTACCCGGCGCTCAATCAGGACAATGTGGATGTGTTCGCCACCGGCCTGAAAGCGGTGCGCGGCAATACCCTGGTGGGCCAGGACGGCAGCGAGTGCGAGGTGGACACCATTATTCTGGGTACCGGGTTCTTCGTCACCGAGCCGCCCATTGCCGATCACATCTATAACGATGCTGGCGATTCACTCAGCCAGATGTGGAAGGACGGCATGCAGGCCTACCGCGGCACCACCATTGCCGGCCTGCCGAACGCCTTCATGGTGCTGGGGCCCAATCTGGGTATCGGCCACAATTCTGCCTTTATCGTTATTGAAGCGCAGATCAACTATATCCTCAGCACCCTGACAACCATGCGCGAGCAGCAGCTGAGTCGGGTGGAAGTCAAAGCCGATAGCCAGAAAACCTACAATCGCAAGGTCCAGAAAGACCTGCAGGGCACCGTCTGGAACACCGGCGGCTGCTCCAGCTACTACCTGGACAAGAACGGCTTCAACAGTGTGGGCTTTCCCTGGAGTACCCTGGAAATGCAGCGTCTGCTCAAGGACTTTGATGCGGAAAACTACTCGCTCACCCCCGCCAGCCAACCCGTCTTTTAATGTGAACAGGCCCGAATAATGACAAACAACACTCCATCTCCCCGTCGCGCCCTGGTACTGGGCTGCGGCGGTGTCGCCGGCGGCGCCTGGTCCATTGCCGCCCTGCACCATCTAGAGCAGAAACTGGACTGGGACGCCCGCGACGCCGATATCCTTATCGGCACCTCGGCAGGCGCGGTGCTGGCCACCTTGCTGGGGAGCGGCGTCAGCGTGGATCAGCTGCTGGCCTGCCAGCAGGGCACCCGTCAACAATGCCGCTGGAATCACGACAGCGATACCGGCGGTGCCCTGCCACCGCTACCCGCGGCCAGTCTCACCGGCGCCAAACTTGCTCTGAAGGGCTTGCGTGGAGACGTCTCGCCATTGACCGCCTTCTGCGGCCTACTGCCCCGGGGCCAGTTTGACATGACGCCCTTTCGGAAATTGGTGGACGACGCCACCGGGGGCGCGGACTGGGTGGCCCACCCGGCCACCTGGATCATGGCCGTGGATACCACCAGCGGCAAACGGGTGCCCTTCGGTAAAGGCGGCGCGCCACAGGCGAATATCCGCGATGCGGTTTGTGCGTCCTACGGGGTCCCCGTCTGGTGTCCGCCGGTAAGCCTGGGCAGCCGCACCTACATCGACGGCGGCGTGGCGTCCCCCACCTCCGCAGACCTTCTGGTGGATAGTGCCGTGGATGAGGTCATCATTCTTGCTCCCATGGCCTCACGGCAACCGGACCGGCCGCGCTCCCCCCTGGCCGCCATCGAGCGGCGGGTACGCCGCTACATGACCCGCATCGTGGATAAGGAAGTCAACAAACTGGAAAAGGCTGGCAAGCGGGTGATTCGCCTGGAACCCAATGCCGAGGACCTGAAGGCTTTCGGGTTCAACATGATGGATCCAACCCGGCGGCGTCGGGTATTGGACACGGCGTTGGAGACCACGGCCAAAACGGTTCAGGCCGCGCTGTAGTCAGGAAACGTGGGGGGGGGCTCGCCGGGCTCCCCACATCATCCTAGAGTGAGTTCACCGACTCCATGAGCGACGCCTTGATCTCATGCAGGGCCCCCTGGGTTGCCTGCCCCTCTGCATAGATCAGCCCACCCAGAATTAACGCCCCCGCCGCCAACACGACCAGCGCCAACAGGCGCACACGATCGGCTTCAAGCTTTCGTGCCGCAGGAAAGTGACCGGCGTTTCGATGTTTATCTTGTGTGTGCTCTCGCATAGTACACCTCCCCTTTAGTTCTACGCGGCGAGGGGTGAACCTGCAAGCGGGGGTCAGGTGTTGATGGAACATTCCGGACAAAAGCGCAAGCTACGGAAATACAGCTTTGCCACCGGCAAGGCATGAATACAGTGGGAAAAATCGCCCAGATAAATTCGCTGGTCATTTTCCTTGGGCAAGTGACGGCAATTCACCGTGTGAATTTCCCAAGTGTCATCATCAGCCTGGATCTTGCTGAGGTAATACCGCATACCCTTCCCCGATTCGCGGATTCGACAGCGGGGAATAGTAGGGATCTGAGCGGCGAAAAGAATGAAAAGAAGGTAAAACCTGGAAGGTAATGAAATTAACTTGATAGCAGCAATGCCGAGGCGCTGCAGCGCCCAGAAAAGCAAAAGGCCGTAACAGCAATGCCGTTACGGCCTTTCGTTGAGATGGTGCGCCAGGAGGGAGTTGAACCCCCACACCTCTCGGCACCAGAACCTAAATCTGGCGTGTCTACCAATTCCACCACTGGCGCAATGGGCGGCTATTCTAGCAGGCTAATCGTTAATTACCAGCGGCATCAGCCGCCCTGGAGAATCCGGTAAAGTGCCTGCAGGTCCTTGTCGACTTTCTCCACCTTGCTCGCCAGAGCCGATAGCTCGGCGCTGTTGTCTGATACCGGTTGCGCCACCGGTGCAGCGGGTTGCGGCCGGGCAGCCAGGTTGCTGATCCGTGAGGACAAACCGCTCAATCTGCTGTCCAGCGCATCCAGCCGGGTTTCCCATTCGCGACTTTCCGGGCCATTGCCTCGCTGTTTGGCCAATGCCACGGTCAGACCACGCACCTTGGCATTTAGCTCACGCAGGTCTTCACGAAGGGGAGCCAGAGCAGGAGAGGTTTCCAGGTTTGCCGTCGCCGGCAATGTTGCCATGCTGCGCTCCTCCTGCTGCTGGCGTTCAGACGCCAGTTGGTAGTATTGCTGACGCAGCTCGCTGAGCTCATGGCGGATGTCACCGTGAGCCATCCATTGACTGACCGCCAACAACAGGGCAATCACCGCCAGCACCAGGGACAGCCAAAGCAAGCCGGAATGGCCGCCTTCGCTGACCGATACCGGCTTGCTCTTGTTCTGGGGACGCAGCGCTACCGGTTCCCTATCCGGCCCCGGTAGTGGAGCGGTTACCGCCAGCACATCCTGATTCAATCCCTGTAGACGCCGCTCTTTATTTTCCGGCAACTTGGCCATGGCAAGACGCTCTTTATCATTATTGTTTTTCGCTGATCCCTACCCCCCCGGGTTCGATCAACGCCCTTCCAGTTTATCCAACCGACTATTGACCTGGAGCCGATAAGCGTCAAACGCCGCAATGGCTGCCTCGGTTTCATCCACCCGGTCTTTCAGCGCAGCCAACCCGGCCTGGCCTTTCTCCACTTTGGCCAGCGCGTTTTTCAGGTTTTGCTGCTGGCTTTCCAGCTGATTGATGTTTTCCACCAGCACATCCAGCTGGGTCTGCATCTGACTGATGCGGGTCTGCCACTGCTCGCTGCTTTTGTTCACTGCGGCGACCGCACTGTCCACCTGCTTTTTCAGGGCGGCGGTGTCTTTACCGATACCCTGGAGTTTGCCATCGACACCGGCCTGGGCCTTTTTTACCTCGTTTATCGTGGAGGACAGGGCATTCAGTTTCTTGCTCTGCTCGGCAATATCCGCCCGATTGCGTTTATTGCTCAGGTCCCAGAGTTTACGGATTTCTGTGTTGTTTTCTTCCAGCTTCTTGCCCTGGGCACGGACCGTGTCCTGCAGCTGACCGGAGGACTGATTCAGACTCTCGTCGGTGGCAGATAGCCGGGACTGGAGATTGCCCAGTTTCTGGCTGGATTCCGAAATGCGCTCATCCATCTGAGCCTGCAGCACGGTCATCTGTTTCTGGAACCAGACCCCCATCACAGCAATCAGAACCACCAGCACCAGACAGGCGATCATCCATCCACCGCCACCGCCTCCGTTGCTATGGGCTTTCGGGGCCGGTTTTTTGGGGGCCTTGGGAGGCTTGCCTTTACCCTCGCCCTTGCCGTTGTTGTCGGCTCCGGCGGGGGAAGAGCGGCGACCGGTATCACCATGGTCATCCACGGTGACGTCATTCAAGTTACCCAGATTTACTTCACGATCTCGCGTCATTCCAGTGTCCTGCAATCCCGGCTAATGGCCCTGTTGATAGCGATGGTTGGATAGTGCCGCAGGCGGGGCCGCATAGCTGCCAAGCAGCCCCCATTTCATCCGGGGAGCCCCTGGAGAACGGCTGGCGCTCACCGCGGTCCCTGGTCTGCCTGTTTTTGAAAGTTTATTCGCCGCCTTTCTCGAACAGCGGCTGCTCGGTGGCGTAGTAGACCATATCACCGAGCTCATGCTTGCCTGCCTCATTTTTCAGCAGCGGCAGAAAGATCACCCAGGGGCGAACATCGCGGTGATCCACCTGGGCCCACACCCCGGTGACTTTGTCGCCATTTTCAGCGGTAATCTCATGGAGACGGAACAGCGCCATCAACTCGATGTCCGGCTGCTCTTTACCGATCTTGCGCAACTGCATGAACAGGCCCTGTGCCCACTCTTCCGCGCTGGGCGCATCTTCCTTATCCCCGGAATAGCCCACCGCCCGAACCGTATCGCCAGACTGAATCATACCGAAAGGATAGAGCCCGCCGGAGCGCTGGATGGCTTTCAGCGCCTGGCGAAGGCCGGCTTCAGCCAGCTGGTCCATGGCTTGCTGTTCAGGGCTTTTCTGTTGCTTTTCAGCCGCTGCGGCAGGGGCCTCCTCAGCCGTGACACTGGTTGCCCACAGCCCCATTACAAGAAAAAAGATTCCCAAAAAACGCATACATTACACCTGTTATTTTCATTCGCTTGGGGGTTGGACCACACAACGGCCGACAATATCCCAGGCTGGGGACGCTACCAAACTTCCCTGATCGCCGCCATATGGACACAAAAAAGGCCGCGAAGGCGGCCTTTTTCGTTACCTGAACGGTATCCCCGCAGGGATAGACCGTCTTAACCGGCAAAGTTGCTGGCGGCAAAGTCCCAGTTGATCAGGTTCCAGATGGATTCCAGATACTTGGGACGGGCATTGCGGTAGTCCACGTAGTAGGCGTGTTCCCACACGTCCACAGTGAACAGCGGAGTCTGGCCCTTGTCGTGGGCGATCGGGGTATCCGCATCGTCGGTGTTGACGATTTCCAGGCTGCCATCGCTGTTCTTCACCAGCCAGGTCCAGCCGGAGCCGAAGTTGCCGGTAGCCTTGGCGTTGAACTGGGACTTGAACTCGTCGAAAGAACCGAAGGCCTTGTCGATGGCCGCAGCCAGATCACCGGTGGGGGCGCCACCGCCGTTGGGGCTCAGGCTATTCCAGTAGAAAGTGTGGTTCCACACCTGGGCCGCCTGGTTGAACAGACCGCCTTCAGCGCTCTTGATGATCTCTTCCAGGGATTTGCCTTCGTTGTCAGTGCCGGCAACCATTTCGTTCAGCTTGGTCACATAGGCATTGTGGTGCTTGCCGTGATGGTACTCGAGAGTCTCTGCAGAAATATGCGGTTCCAGTGCATTTTTCTCGAACGGAAGCGGCGGTAATTCAAAAGCCATAGTCATTTCCCCTGACATCATGTTGTTCTGTTGCGGCTCGGCAACAGAAAGAAATTCCCCGCTGGCGGCATGCCTGTCGCCAACGGCTGAATGATAATAACAAGCTACCGGCGGCAATCTCCACCACGGACCAGGGGTTTACCATGATTGCCTTTGGCTGCAATAGACGATTTCTATCGCCAATGCCTGATCCGTGACCGGCAGGTCCCTGTGAGATGGGGTGTCTGCCCCTTGTTTCAAGTACAATGCGCCCCAAATTTTGATAACTGCGTGCTTGGCAGGAGAAAACGATGTCTGATGATGCTGTAGTAATTGTAAATGGTGCCCGTACTGCCATGGGTGGTTTCCAGGGTTCCCTGTCTGCGGTCTCCGCTCCCGAACTGGGCGCCGCCTCTATCCGTGAAGCCGTGTCCCGTGCCGGCCTGAAGCCGGAAGACGTACAGGAAGTCATCATGGGCTGTGTACTGCCCGCTGGCCTCAAGCAGGGCCCCGCCCGCCAGGCCATGCGTCTGGCCGGCCTGCCGGACAACACCGGCGCCACCACCATCAACAAGCTGTGTGGTTCCGGCATGAAGGCCACCATGTTCGCCTACGATTCCATCAAGGCCGGCACCAACGACATCGTCGTTTCCGGTGGTATGGAATCCATGACCAATGCGCCCTATGTGCTGGACAAGGCCCGCAGCGGCATGCGCATGGGTCATGGTCAGGTCTATGACCACATGTTCCTGGACGGGCTGGAAGATGCAGAAACCGGCCGCCTGATGGGCTCCTTCGCCCAGGAAGTGGCGGACAAGCGTTCCATCAGCCGGGAAGACATGGACAACTACGCCATCGAATCCCTGAAGCGTGCCCAGGCAGCCATCGAGAACGGCTGGTTCAAGGACGAGATCGTGCCGGTGACCGTGAAAACCCGTAAGGGTGAAGTGGTTGTCGACACCGACGAGCAGCCCGGCAACGCCAACATCGACAAGATCCCGACCCTGCGTCCGGCCTTCGCCAAAGACGGCACCGTCACCGCCGCCAACGCCAGCTCCATCTCCGATGGCGGCTCCGCGCTGGTACTGGCCCGTGAGTCCGTGGCCAATGAACGCGGCCTGAAACCGCTGGCCCGCATCCTGGCCCACGCCACCAACAGCAAACACCCCAGCGAGTTCACCATTGCGCCCATCGGTGCCACCGAAGCGGTCATGAAAAAAGCCGGCTGGACCGTGGACGATGTGGATCTGTTCGAGATCAACGAAGCCTTTGCCATGGTGGCCATGATGCCGATGATTGACCTGGGCATTCCCCACGAAAAGGTGAACATCCACGGCGGCGCCTGTGCCCTGGGCCACCCGGTGGGCTCCACTGGCTCGCGCATCATCCTCACCCTGATCCACGCGCTCAAGCGCACCGGCGGCAAGCGCGGTGTGGCCAGCCTGTGTATCGGCGGCGGCGAAGCCACTGCGGTGGCTGTTGAGCTGCTGTAATAGGTACAACGCTCGATGCCAGACCAAACGGGGCCTTCGGGCCCCGTTTTTGTAGGGAAATGACCAAGTAGCGAGTGACGAGAAGCGAGTGACGAAACCCGTAAAAGCTTTTCGCTACTCGAAACTCGTACCTCGCGATCCCCTTGATTCCTCACCACCGACCGCCGGAACCGCATTCGCCATCGACTATCAACAGTCCCCGCTCCTGAAACATCCGCTTTCACTTTCAAATTCTGTTGCACTTTCCTGACCGGATTCGCCCTCCGTCGTATACGCAAAACAGGGTTTCATCTGTACCCTGACCGGCTAGTCACCGTTTTGGATTGGGCGCAGGCCCGGGAGCACCATGACAGCATTACCCGTGATCACCGCCATGGGCGGCATCAATGCGGCCGGCCGCAGCGCCCTGCATTTCGGCTTTCAACGGCTGGTATTTGACGCCCTGCCGGATGCCGGCCGCCAGGACACCCTGCGTTCGCTGGGCCAGTTGACCGGCCGCAGCATGGACCAGCAGCTGGCCGCCACGCTGATTCGCGCCCTGCCCGACTCCCACCGTCTCCACGCCGCCATCAGCGGCACCAGCGACATTCCCGTTACCCTGGAAATGCGCAACATGGACCTGCCTGACCCGCTACCCGCTGGCTGGCAGGTCTCCCCTATCGACAAGCGCCGCTGCCAGGTCACCCTGCCCGCGGGGCTGGATCTGCGTGTTCCCCATGACGGTCCGCGCCGGGTCAGCGCTGCCGGGCAATTGCCGGATGGCTTCGACCCCGGCGCCCTGTATGCCTCGCGCAACCACCCCCGGGCCCTGCAGATGGCCATCTTCGGTATCAGTGATGCGCTGGGGGATCTGGGCATGGACTGGGCCACCGTGGCCGGCAAGGTGCGCCCGGATCAGGTCGCCGTTTACGCCAGCAACGCCATGTCCCAGCTGGACGACAATGGCCTGGGCGGCGTCATGCGCTTTCCGCCCAATGGCCAGCGCATCACCTCCAAACAGGTGCCGCTGGGGCTGGGCGAGATGACCGCGGATTTTCTCAATGCCTATGTGCTGCACTCGGTGGGTACCACCGGCGGCATGCTGGGCGCCTGCGCCACCTTCCTCTACAACCTGGAAAAAGGGGTGCAGGCCATTCGCAGCGGCAAGGTACGGGTGGCCATCGTCGGCACCAGCGAAGCCCCGCTGGTGGCAGAAGTCATGGAAGGGTACCGGGCCATGGGTGCGCTGGCAGAAGACCAGGACCTGGCCGCTCTGGACGGTGCCCAACAAGCAGATGTGCGCCGCGCTTGCCGGCCGTTTTCCGACAACTGCGGCTTTACCATGGCCGAGTCCGCCCAGTTCACCGTGCTGATGGATGATGCCCTGGCCCTGGAACTGGGTGCCGATATTCTCGGCGCCGTACCGGATGTGTTTATCCATGCGGACGGGGCCAAGAAATCCATTTCCGCCCCCGGCGTGGGTAACTACCTGACCGTGGGTAAAGCCGCCGCCCTGACCCGTCAGCTGATCGGCGACAAGGGCCTGCGCGAGCACAGCTTTGTTCATGCCCACGGTACCGGCACCCCCCAGAACCGGGTCACCGAATCGGTGATTCTGGACCGGGTGGCCGAGGCCTTCGGTGTCCGCCAGTGGCCGGTGACGGCCATCAAGGCGTTTGTGGGACACTCCCTGGGCAGTGCCGGCGGCGACCAGCTGGCCGCGACGCTGGGTAGCTTCGCGCAAGGGATATTGCCGGGCATCCGCACCATCGACCACATTGCCAGTGATGTGCACCGCCAGCACCTGGACTTCGCCATGGACCACGTCCCGCGCGACGACTTGCAAGCCAGCCTGATCAACTCGAAGGGGTTTGGAGGCAACAACGCCACTGCTGTGGCGTTGTCCGCTCGGGTCACCGAGGCCATGCTGCAACAACGCCATGGCAGCAAAGCCATCAGCCATTGGCAAACTGCCCGTGACACGGTGCTGCAGGCCAAGAGCCGTTTCCGCGACCGCTGCCTGCACGAAGCCCCCAAACCGGTATACCGGTTTAACGAGGGGGTAATGGGAGATGAAGCGGTGACGCTGACCGGGGATGCGATGCAACTCAATGGCGGCACCACCATGCCCTTTGACGACGACAACGGCCTGGCGGCTTACCAAATCAATCTCTAGCGCTACTCGGATGGGAAAGGGTGAGTAACGAGGTATAAGTTACGAGTTACGAAAACCTTTCCCGGTCTTCGCAACTCGTCACTCAGCATCCCCAGCGACTGAAAATCAGCGAATCTCCACCTGGAAGGCCGGCGACGCCCAGCCCTGAGGACGGGTGGCCATACCATCAGCCAAGGGGGCACCGCCGTAAATGACCTGCTGCGCATCACCGTACTGCAACCAGGTCCGGGTAGGCATGGTCCCCTCGCCGGGCTTGCTGTAATCGCAGACGCCCTGCGGGAAGATCTCCGCCACCTGGTCCGCGAAAGCCTGCGGATCCAGCACCGTGGGGTAATCCGCCGGATCCACCGGTTTCAGCTGGCACTTGTTGGTCAGGGTCTGGATGCTGTCACCGGCCACGGTCCGTGGCGTCCCGAAACGGGTCTGCACCACGGTCTGTTGCAGGCCCAGAACCGGATCGGTCAGCGGTGCCAGCAACTCACCCAGGGTGCCCAGTAACTCACCCAGCACCGGCAGCTCGGACACCACCGGCAGCGCGCTGATATCCAGACCACATACCTGACCGGTGAGCGCATCCACCACCACCCCGGCTTCCGCCGGTGCCGGCGGCAGCAGGGACAGATCCAGCCCCGGCAGGATCGGGTCCGGGTACAACAGATTGCCGGTCAGCGGCACGATGGGACCTTCAGGGCCGAACAGGGACGACACGGAAAGGCACCGGTCGCGGGCATAAACCGGCTTGTTGGCGATCACCTTTTCGGCCACCGGCGTGGCCGTGGCATCCTGCTCGATGCCGGACAGCCACAGGTCCATGACCAGCAGGGCTTCGGTGGTGAAAACCGAATCGCCAAACAGCGGCGCCGGGCCATACCAGATCACATGGTTATCGGCGTGTCCCTGGGTCTGCTCCAGCCGCGCACGCATCTGCCAGGAATGGTAGGCGTCATGGGCAATGCCCGGGTCCGGGCCACGCAGATCAATGATCGGCACATTGGCCAGATGCTCAGCGGTGTTGATGGCGCCGGTCCGATAGGCATTTCGCAAGGCTTGCGGGTCCGCCACGGTGCGCTCGGCCTGATAGTCGATATCCACACTCAAACCGCCGATTTCCCGATTCACCTTGAGAAACTGTTCGCCGCTGATCACCCCGTTCTGCAATGCTTTCAACCCATACTGGACGCCCACATTATCCAGCGGAATACCACCAAAACCGCGACCGAGCAGCTGTTCATTGCGGGTCCATACCGACGGTTCACGGGGCCCAAACTGGTTGATCATGTAATCCAGCAAGCCGCAACGCAGTCCGTCCGGCTGCGACTCGGCGTCATAGACCGCCACCCCTTCCTGCAGACCCGGACAATCCTCCTGGTCCGGGTAGGCGGACGGGAAGAATGCCAGGTCGGACACCACCGGATTCAACGGCAAGTGGCCATAGAAGGCGGACCACTGCGCGGCCGGAATCACCCCGGAGGTCAGCAGCGAGGTAACCACCTCCTGAAACCCTTGCGGATCGGTAGGCAGCTGGTTGCCGAAGTAATTACTGAGCAGGTTGTAATCCGCGAACTGGGTGGCGGTGGTCCAGACATCCGGGTAGGAGCATTGCACGATCAGGCCCTGATAAATGCCCGGGTAGGCATTGGCCACGTGGTGCTGGGTAATGGAACCACCGGAACAACCGGTGCCGATGGTGTAACGGATTTCCCCATACTGTTCGATGATCCGCTCTTTCCCCATCATCAGGGACTCCGCCGCGGTTGCCAGATTGGCGTTATGCCCCAGGTTGGCCTGGGCCGTGGACAGGGTCATGAACCCCCGCGCCAGGGCGGTAGTGATGCTGTCACCCAGCAACAGCTCGGCGCCCGCGGGGGCAGTGCCGGCGATATCACCACGGGGCACCTCCCCCATGCCATAACTGACGCCCACGTTACCGCCATGATGAATCAGCAGCTTGCCGTTCCATTGCGGTTGCGGGTCCAGGGCGGTCCAGGGCTGATCCGGTTGATAGAGCGTCATGATCAGGTAACGGTCACGATTCATGACCCCTTCTTCCATGCGCACGATAAAGGGCATTTCCATACCTTCATCCGTGGTAATGCGGGCAATGCTGTCATCGGCAGGCGGATTTGCCGGGTCGTAGGGCTGGAAGGCTTGCGGCAAGCCGGGGTTTTCCGGATCAAAGTTGGTCAGCAGGTTTTCCAGCTTGTTGGCCGGCACATACTGAAAGGTGTATTCCGGCGGCTGATTACACTGGGCATCCACCGCCTGTTCATTGGTGCACTGCCAGGGCTGCAGCTGGGGCCCGGAAAACACCGGACCGCCGTTGGGGTGGTTGATGATCTGCCGCTCCAGCACCGACGCATCCGCCAGCACCACGGTGACCGTGTTGGCCCCCAGCGCCATGCCTTCCAGCAAGCCCTTGAGGGTGCCCTCGCTGGTTGTCGTCAAGTGCTCGGTCACCTCCCGATCACCCAGCATGACCTTTGCCCCGCTCAACAGGGCGCTATCGTCTACCGTAATTTCCACCAGGGCATCACCGCCGCTGATCAGGTCCGCGCGATTGGACAGCACACGGATATCGCCTTCTCCCGCCTGCGGCGTTTCGGGAAGGTCCGGATCGGGGGTATTCGGAACCGGATTACTGGCCGCCGGCGACGACGAACCGCCACCACCACAAGCCGCCAACAGGGCTACCAGGACGGCCGCCAGCAAACGAGACAGGGATTTCATGGGAGACTCCAGGCCGGCGCGCTGACCGGCTTATTGTTATTAACATCAGTGTTAACCCATTCTCGAGGACCGGGGGCCGACTTACTGTTGATGTGCGGTTGCGCGATAGTTAACAGGAGGGGACATTCTTTGCAGAATGTTGCACGAATGTACCACACTATAATCCGCCAAGGTTCAGCCCCACGAGCCAGGCTGTTAAGGTAGCCGCAACCTCTGGATGGACCGCCCATGATCCGACTGAAACTTGCCCTGCTCTTGCTGCTGGCGCTGATCGCCTGCACCGCCCTCTGGCACCGGTACAAACCCCTGCCGGACGGTCTCGCCCATGAATCACCGCTGCTCCCTGCCATGGGGCTGAATCTGCTGGTGGATGACACCTGGGAAACCGCCGATGGCGGCCGGGGCATGCGTCAGCGCATTTTCGACGAGGCCCTGCGGTTGATCGAACAGGCCCGGCAACTGGTGGTGGTGGACATGTTCTTGTTCAACGCCTTTCAGGGCGCCGATGATGCCAGTTACCGGCCCCTGTCCGAGCAGCTGACCCGGGCACTGGTGGCCAAGAAACAGCAGCAACCGGATCTACCCGTTGTCATGATCACCGATCCCATCAACACCCTCTACGGCGGCCTGCACAGCGAGCACCTGGAGCGCCTGGAAAACGCCGGGGTGGTGGTGGCCACCACGCCCCTGCCACGGTTACGCGACTCCAATCCGAGCTGGTCCGGGATCTGGCGGATCTGCTGTCAGTGGCTGGGCAACAGCAACGAGGGGGGCTGGCTGCCCAACCCCATGGGGCCCGGCCAGGTCACCCTGCGCAGCTACCTGACCTTGCTCAATTTCAAGGCCAACCACCGCAAGACCCTGGTGGTGGATGAAGGCGACCGGTGGACCGCTCTGGTCACCACCGCCAACCCCCACGACGCCAGCAGTGCCCACAGCAATCTGGGCCTCACTTTCCAGGGCCCGGCCGTGGCGGAACTGCTGGACAGCGAACTGGCGGTGGTTCGCATGGCAGGCGTTCCGCTCCCGGATCTGCCCCCCGTCCCCACCGGTCCCACAGCGGACACCACCGCCGCCCAGCTGCAGGTACTCACCGAGGGCGCCATCCGTGACGCCTTGCTGGCCGCCGTGTCCCGCAGCCAGCGCGGTGAAGCGCTGGATGTGTCGGTGTTCTACCTGTCCCACCGTCCCCTGGTGAAGGCGCTATTGGCAGCCCATGAGCGAGGCGTTGCCGTACGCGTGCTGCTGGACCCCAACAAGGATGCATTCGGCCGCCAGAAAAACGGCATCCCCAACCGCCAGGTGGGCGCAGAACTCCATGCAGCGGGCATTACAGTGCGCTGGTGCAACACCCAGGGCGAGCAGTGCCATACCAAGATGTTGTTGCGCAGAGGCGCTGAACGCTCGGAAGTGATCATCGGCTCCGCCAATTTCACCCGCCGCAATCTGGACAACCTGAACCTGGAAAGCAGCGTGCGGGTGCTGGCGAAAACGGATCACGCGTTCATGGTGAATGCCCGATCCGCCTTTGCCAGACGTTGGGACAATCGTGACGGGGAGAAGCACAGTACCGATTACGGGGTGTACGCGGACGAAGCAAGCTGGAAGTACTGGGTGTATCGGGTAATGGAGTTTACCGGGTGGAGCAGTTTCTAGGGCAAAGGCGATTTTTTTACCACAGAGGGCACAGAGGACACTGAGGAAAAACAAGGCGCGTTCTTTGTAATCGCAAAGGCCCCAGTAGGAGCGTCGCTTGCGGCGCGATTCCATACGCTGGGTTATCGCGCCGCAAGCGACGCTCCTACAGAAAACGAGGATCTATTCCGTCGCCGAGGATTCTTTCACCGGGCGGTTGCGGTGCCAGTCGAGGCCAGAGACCGCTCCATTGATCAACCAGGCGGCGGCAACCAGGCCGCCGGCCATGGGCCAGCCCGAGGTTTCCGGCAGCAGGTCGGTGCCGGGTACAAACACCAGGAACAGCACGGTCTCCAGTACTGCCAGCAACAAGGGGGCCGCCAACCGAGCCGGGTAATGCAGCTCAATGCCCAGCCAGCGCAGAACGGCGCCGCCCATGCCAAGGCCAAGCCAGATAACGATCAGACCACCAATAATCACTGCCACCGTTAACGCTCCTGTTCCTGTTGTCCGTAGAGTGCCTCACGGCCGTGCCGGACCGCCATGCCTTCGCGCACTTTTTTCGGCAAGCCGCCCACCACCAGGGCGTAGGAATGGTCGATCATGCGCTCGATTTCCCCGCGCGGGATGGAGCCATCCAGCTTGAGGGTATTCCAGTGTTTCTTGTTCATGTGGTAACCGGGAGTCACCGCCGCGAAAATATCCCGCAGCGCCTGGGCCTGGTCCGGGTCGCACTTGAGATTCATGCGCCCTTGGCCCTGCTCTTCACTCAGCGTCGCGAACATCTTGTCACGGACTTTCATGACCGCCACATCCGGCCCAAAGGGAAAATCCTTGCGCGCTTCCGGCTTGCTCAGCAGGTAGGCTTCAGCGGCTTTTACGTCCATGATTCCGGTGTCCTGGTTGGCCGGCCATTGAGAAACCGTCGCCTGTCCGTGTCGCGTTGGCAGCAACGGCCATGGAGATGATACCGCCCCTGTTACCCACCGCCTACCGCACAACCGGTCGTTTGCACCGGAACAACAGGTGGGCACTGATGAGCATGTTGCCCGGGCCCCGGGCGCATCCGCCCAATAAAAAACCCCGGCGGGTAGCCGGGGTCTTGAGCTTCGACAGTACCCTTGTGAGGTGGGGCCGAAACAGGCCGAGAGTTTACCCGCTTGCGGAAAGGATCGCGACAACCCTGCAGCGGGGAATGCCCGGGTTAATGAAAAATAATGTCACCCGATGAACAGCCTCGCGCCATGAAAGCCATGCTCAAAACACCACCGCAAGCCCATTGGCGCCCCGGAACTGGCACGCCGCAGGCTCGCGATGGGGCAGGCATGCGCCCCGTTATCAGGAAATTTCCCGGGTTTCGCGGAACAGAATCTCCGGATGGCGTTCCTGGGCCAGCTGCAGGTTCACCCGGGTCGGCGCCAGATAGGTCAGGTGACCGGCGCCATCGCGGGACAGGTTGTCATAAGCTTTGCGTTCAAAGGCCGCCAGCTCTTTATCACTGTCGGCTTCGATCCAGCGGGCAGTGGCCACACTCACCGGCTCATAGCGGCAATCCACGCCGTATTCGCCTTTCAGCCGCGCTGCCACCACATCGAACTGCAGGGTGCCCACGGCGCCGAGAATCACGTCGTTGTTACGCAGCGGGAAGAACACCTGGGTGGCCCCCTCTTCCGCCAGCTGGGTCAGCCCCTTGTGCAGCTGCTTGCTCTTCAGGGGATCGTTGAGCACCACGCGCTGGAACAGTTCCGGGGCGAAGTGGGGAATGCCGGTGAAGGCCAGTTCTTCCCCTTCGGTGAAGGTATCCCCGATCTGGATGGTGCCGTGATTGTGCAGGCCGATGATATCGCCGGAGAAAGCCTCATCCACGTTGTCCCGCTCACCGGCCAGGAAGGTCAACGCATCGGGGATGCGCACGTCCTTGCCGGTGCGTACCTGTTTGAGCTTGATCCCTTTCTGGTACTTGCCGGAACAAATGCGCATGAAGGCAATACGGTCCCGGTGACGGGGGTCCATGTTCGCCTGGATCTTGAACACGAAGCCGGTCATCTTGGGTTCGTCGGCGGCCACCGTACGTGCGGTGGCGTCCCGGGGCTGGGGCGGCGGCGCCCAGTTCACCAGACCATCAAGCATGTGATCCACACCGAAGTTGCCCAGGGCGGTACCGAAGAACACCGGGGTCAGCTTGCCGGCCAGAAAACGCTCCAGGTCGAATTCGTGGCTGGCACCCTGCACCAGTTCCAGTGTCTCGCGCAGTTCTTCCGCGTAGTCCGCGCCGACGGCCTGGTCCAGCTCAGGATTGTCCAGCCCTTTCACTTCGCGCACGTCCTGCACGGTGTGGCCCTGGCCAGTCTTGTAGAGAACGGTGGTGTCGGTGAGCAGGTTATAGACGCCCTTGAAGCTCTTGCCCATACCGATGGGCCAGGTCACCGGGGCGCACTCGATCTTGAGCACGTCCTCGATTTCATCCAGCACTTCAATGCCGTCGCGGACATCCCGGTCCAGCTTGTTGATGAAGGTCAGGATCGGCGTGTCACGCAGGCGACACACTTCCATCAGCTTGACGGTCCGCTCCTCCACGCCCTTGGCGGCATCAATCACCATCAACGCTGAATCGACGGCGGTGAGGGTGCGATAGGTATCTTCGGAGAAGTCGGCGTGGCCGGGGGTATCCAGCAGGTTGACCGTGGCCCCCTTGTAGGGAAACTGCATCACCGAAGTGGTCACGGAAATGCCCCGCTCCTTCTCCATCTCCATCCAGTCGGAGGTGGCGTGTTTGCCGGACTTCTTGCCCTTAACGGTACCGGCGCTCTGGATCAGGTTTCCGTACAGCAGCAGCTTTTCGGTAATGGTGGTTTTACCGGCGTCCGGGTGCGAAATGATCGCGAAGGTGCGGCGCTTGGCCACCTGGTCTTGCAGGCTCATGGGGTTCCGACTCTGACTGGATATTTGCGAGGCGCGAGTATAGCAGCCTTGCGAATCCGTATCAGCGGGTAGCACCGCGCTGTCAGACGATACCGGAGCCCTTGAGCTGGCGCTGGCGCATCAGCAGATAGAGGGCAAAGCCCACCGCAACCCCGGGCACCACCCCCAGCAGCAACGCCAGCCAGCCACCGCGAATCTGGTAGCGCTGGCGCTCGAAGATCACCCAGATGGCGAGCACCACCCAGCACAGAATCACATCCGTGGCATAGCCCGCGGCAAAAGGATTCACAAACCCCCCGGCGGCAGCGGCGATAATGTCCGGGTTGGCCAGCAGCGGTGGAATGATCAGCACCGCAAACACCGCGCTAAAACTCAGTGCCACCAGCAATAACAATCGACGAAACAGTTTCTCTGACACAGGCTTGGTCCTCATTAACAGGTCTTCCGTGATAACCGTATCCTTGTGGATTTACTCTCGAGTGTCTACTGCAGGCTCCCAAACACTTCAGGGCAAGCGGAAAGCAGTGCTAGAGTGTCGGTTCCAGAACAACAAGGATGCCTGACCATGCCCGTTTATCTTCGCGCCTTCGCTGCCCTCTTTCTTGCCACGCTGTTGGTGGCCTGCAGCCGTACCCCGGATGCGGGTGATGCCCGCAACGCACTGGAGGCGGAATTGGACAATGCCCACCTGGCCGGCCTGCTGGCGGTCACCGATGTGGAAAAGCGCAATGGTTACGACGATGGTGATGGCCGTTACACGTTAGAGGTGGATTACCAGTTGAAGGCGAAAGAGGATTTGAGCGGCTACACCGACCAGATCAAGGGCCAGGAAGACCTGTCCGGCATGGATCGCTTTGCCATGATCATGACCCTTAGTGCCCTGCGCATGGAGCACGGCAACTTCAAGAAGGGCGATACTTTCCAGCGCCAGCGCGTGATCACCTTCCGGGATTCCGAAAACGGCTGGATGCCGATCCAGGAATAACGAGAAGCGGCAAGCCTCAAGCTACACGCTGCAAGGCGGGTTGGGCCGTACTAATCGAATCGTGCCATGCCCGCGCTCAACGTCACAACACCGAATCCAGGAGCGCCGCTGGCGGCGCGATTCGAGCCTTGGCGAGGGTTATGGTCTTTCTGTAGGAGCTTCGTTGAAATGCCAATGCCCAAGGAACCTTTCCCTATCCAGCGAGCGTAGCTCGTAGCTTGTTATTTATGCCCGCCGGAGAGCAGGCATTGCATCAGTACCGCATTCTCGTGGCCCTCTCCCCTGCGGTAATAATTCTTGCGCACACCACAGACCTCAAACCCCAGCTGACGATACAGTGCCTGGGCGCTTTGATTGCTTTCGCGCACCTCCAGATATACCACCGACATGGCATCGGCCCGGGCGGACGCCAGGGCCTGTTGCAACATCCTTCGGGCGATACCTCGGCGTTGCCAGGCGGGCGCCACTGTAATGTTGAGCACATGGGTTTCGTCGAGGATGCGCGAGAGGATCAGGAAGGCGACCAGCACATCGTCCACGGTGGCCACCTGACACAGATAGTTGTCGTTGCCCAGACAATCGCGAAAGTGGGCGCTGCTCCAGGGAGTCAACTGGGCCGCGGTTTCGATGGCCATGACCGCATCCAGATCTTCCAGCTCCATGGCGCGGATGAGCTCCTCGCGGGCGGGCTCACTCGCCATGGAAACCATTGGCCTGCATGGCTTGCCAGCTGGCCTTCTTGTGCTCGGCGGGCTCTGCCAGCATTTCCGCCAGGCTACTGACCACCAGCGCCGGTCGGCCCCCCAGCTGGAAGGGCTGATAGCGAGGCTGCTGAAACAGGGCATCACAGAGGCTGTCCGGCAGGCACAGCAGCACCCGCTCGCCACCAGCCTGTTCACAGAGGCCAGCAATAAACGCCGAGAGGGCCTGTGAGGCTTCTGCTGCCGGCATGGGCTGGTCGGTCAGCGGACAGAAGAAACGTCGCGGACGCTGGGGGCGCGCCTGAAACAGCGCCAGCAGGTTGGCCATCAGCGGCGCTTCAAACCGCCCCAGCCCCGGTGCCTGGCTGTCTTCCTGGGCGCACAGCAACCAGGTATCACCGCCAAGATGGGCCTCCAGGGTAAAGGTCAGCCCCCTGCCTTTCTCGACCGCGGGTGCCGCCGAAACGGGCTCCGGGGCCTCCGTGGGGGCTTCCGGGCTCTGGCTTTGTGGAGCCGTCGCAACCGGTGCCTCGCTGACCACCGGCGCCGCGGTCTGCGGCTGTGCCGGAGAAGGTGCAGCCTCTGCTGGCGATGCCGCCGGCGTCACCGGCTGATCGTTTTCCTCGTCCCAGTCCAGCAGCGGCGACGATGCCGCACCCGGCAACGGGGACCGGGCCACCCAGGGGGTCAGCCCCAGGGCTTTCAGGTAATGTTGTCGCTGGGCTTCATTCATAGGGCGCTCCGCACCGGTCGGATGTCCGACCAGAGACTCATACATCCGCCGCCTGCGGGTGGGCCCGTTCCAGGCCCGCCGCAAAATGGTTCAGCGCATTCAGGTAGGCCTTGGCCGAGGCAGTGATGATATCCACATCGGCACCGTGACCATTGACGATTCGCCCGCCCTTTTCCAGCCGCACCGTTACCTCACCCTGGCTGTCGGTGCCGGCGGTAATCGCGTTCACCGAATACAACTGCAGGGTGCTGTGGCTTTCCGCCAGCATCTCGATGGCCTTGAAGGCCGCGTCGACGGGACCGGCGCCGGTGGAGGTGGCCTCACGCTCCTGACCATCAATGGTCAGCACGATACGTGCTTCCGGGGTTTCGCCGGTGCGCGCCGTGGCTTCCAGCAGCACCAGTTTGAAACGTTCTTCTTCGGCGGCTTTCTTGGTATCGCTGACCAGCGCCTGCAGGTCCTCATCAAACACTTCGTGCTTCTTGTCGGCCAGATCCTTGAAGCGCTGGAAGGCCTCGTTCATGGCGGCTTCCGACGCAAAGGTGATGCCCAGCTCGTCCAGGCGAGCGCGGAAGGCAGCGCGGCCGGAATGCTTGCCCAGCACCATCCGGTTGGTATGCCAGCCCACATCCTCGGCGGACATGATCTCGTAGGTTTCCCGGTGTTTGAGTACCCCGTCCTGGTGGATACCGGACTCGTGGGCGAACGCGTTGGCGCCGACGATGGCCTTGTTGGGCTGCACCGGGAAGCCGGTGATCTGCGACACCATTTTCGAGGTGGGCACGATCTCTTTGGCGTTGATGCCGGTGTCCACGTTGAACAGATCCTGGCGGGTACGGACCGCCATGACGATTTCTTCCAGTGAGGCATTCCCCGCCCGCTCACCGAGACCGTTGATGGTGCACTCCACCTGCCGGGCACCGGCCTGGACGGCGGCCAGTGAATTGGCCACCGCCAACCCCAGGTCATTGTGACAATGGACAGAGAACACCGCCTTGTCCGCGTTGGGAATGCGGGTGAGCAGCTTGCCGATGGTGTCACCGAACTGCTCGGGAATGGCATAGCCCACTGTGTCAGGGATGTTGATGGTGGTGGCGCCGGCATCGATCACTGCCTCGATGATGCGGCACAGGAAATCCAGCTCGGAACGGCCCGCATCCTCACAGGAAAACTCCACATCCCCCATATGATTGCGGGCATGTTTTACCGCCGCCACCGCATGCTCGACCACCTGATCCGGCGCCAAGCGCAGCTTGTGCTGCATATGGATCGGGCTGGTCGCCAGGAAGGTATGAATGCGCCCGGATTCTGCCCCGGCCAGGGCTTCTGCCGCCCGGTCGATATCCGACGCCTTGGCACGGGCCAGGGAGCAAATGGTGGATTCGCGCACGGTGTCGGCAATGGCCTTCACCGACAGAAAGTCCCCCTGGCTGGCGATGGCGAAGCCGGCTTCGATCACATCCACCTTCATCCGTTCCAGGGCCTTGGCGATACGCAGCTTCTCGTCCTGGTCCATGGTGGCGCCGGGGCTCTGCTCGCCATCGCGCAGGGTGGTATCGAAAATAATCAGGCGTTCTTTGCTCATCGGGGTCTCTCTCTGGCGGGTGAGCCATCCAGCTCACCGAGCTGTAGGAGCTATGCTTGCAGGGCGAACGACGGTGGCAAGTTTCCTGCCACACAGTTGCCAACCCGAAGCCTCTTTGCCATGCGAGCATGGCTCCTACGGTGATTTGTCGTTGGGGTTTCCCTGAATTCTACACCAGTCGCAGGGTGCGCAGCACGGCTTCACGCAGGGCCTCTCCCGCCTCTCGCCCGGCGATTCCCTCTGCCAACCGAATCTTTTTGCCATCCACCTCGGCGATCAGCGTCATGTACTCGGTGCGGCGGCCATTGGTGGTGCTGCTCATGCCACTCTTGAGCACGACCTGCTCCGCCCTAAGCAGCTGTCCCTTGCGGGTAAACAGGGGCACACCCAGCCAGCGGCGCAGGCTGCGCACTTCGCCACCGCGAATCCACACATCCAGTCCGCGCCCCAGCGTAAAGAGGGTGCTGCCGACAATGGCATAGCCAATCAACCCGAAGATGCTGCCCATGACATACAGCATGAAACCTTCGCTGGCGGCAGCGATAAACAGCCCGGTGCCCACGGCGGCGAAAATACCCCCAAACACCAGTAGCGCCAGCTTCATGCCCAGGTGTCGGCCCGGACGACTTTCCAGGTGCAGACCCTGGCCGGTCTGCGCCACCCGGATCTGTTCGTTGGCGGACTCCAGCGCGTCCACCTGACGCTCGCGCTGGTCGGCCATGACATGGGATTCCGGCAGACGGAAACGGCTTTCCCCCTGCCCTGCCACCACCGGGATATCCCAGCTGCGTTTCAGCTTGCGCTCTTCTACCCTGCCCTCCAGCTCTACGCGCCAGCAGATATAATTGCGGCCACTCCCGGAGGTCGGTGGCTGCTCCGCCGGCACATCGAAACAGAACTGAATATCACTGCCTTGCTGGGTGGGCTGGCAAAAGGCCCGCTGGTCAATCTGCCAGAGAATGTCTTCCACGGTCTTGCGGTCCTTGCCGCTGCCGCTTTCCCGGCCACGGATACAGCTTAGCCATACGTCCATGTCCGTCTCCCGGGGCAGTGCCTTGCCCAGGCGGATGACGCCACCCACCTGCCCCCCGGCATGGCCCGGCTCCGGGTCAAGCTCCAGGGGAGTGGGGCCGAAAAACCGGTAATTACGGCGCATTTTCCAGCCTGCCCAGGCAATGCCGGCGCCCACGGCGGGAAACAGCAGCACCATCAGAATCGCGTAGTCACCCCGGCTGACCTTGTCCCAGACAGCCAGATACGCTGGCGACGGCAGCAGGATGAAAATGGCGCCAAACCCCACCAGAAACCAGTGACCGGATTTCTCATTGCTGTGGTACTGGCCGCCATCTGCCAGCTCGGCCTTGCCCTTGCTGTCCCGGTTAAACAGAAACATCAGGCCGCCGCCCACCAAGGCAAAGACACCACCGAAGGCCAGGCCAAACACCAGTGAGCCCCAACGCAGAGTGCGATCCAGAAACGCCTCGGAGGGATTCGCCGGGTTGACCCAGGCCAAGACAGTGCGTCCGTGGGTGCGAGCCGACTCCAGACGGCGGGCCAGACGCTGCCAGTAATCGTCGAAATTATCGCTGCCGCCATACTGGCTCACCGTATCGCTGGCGTAGCTTCGCCCGTTATAGTCATAACGATAGCGGGCGCTGACGCTGTAAGTGGTGGAACCGTCAGAATAACTGCGATTGAGAGTACTGCTAAGCACGGTGGCCGGCACCCTGTCCCAGCTACCGGACTGCCAGTATTGAAAGACGGGTTTGAGTCCCACAAAGAACATCACCGCCAGGCCTGCCACCAGGAAAACTCCGGGAAACAGGATGGTCATACACCCTGATCCCTTATCGTCTTTCTGCGTGTCCTGTTCTGTTTTTTCTGCGGTATTCGACACCGGTGATTCCCCCAAACAACAATACTCCGGCCAGGGCACCGTACAGGTGGGCATTCACATAAACCCGCCCGTCGATCCAGCTACGGAGATAATCCACGTCATAGCCTGCCTGCTGCTCAGTGACAATGCGCCCGGCGATCACCAGTAACACCAGCGAATGCAACCAGGGGTTACCCCGCCAGCCGATTAACAGACAGAAAACCAGCAAGCCATGAAGAATACCGGACAGGCCCACATAGTGCTGTAAACCGGTATCCAGAAAATACAACGCCAGGCCGGTTGCCAACCCACAGAACAGCAGCCAGCCCCAGAAACGCCCTCGATCCAGCAGGTCCGTGAAGAAATAACCGCACAGCACCAGCCCGGCCAGATTGAGCAGCATATGCCAGTGATTGAGATGCACCAGATGGCAGGTCAGCAGCCGCCAGATCTGACCCTGCTCGATGGCCCCACGGTCAAACCCCAGCCAGGGGTTAACCCATGCATGGGCCAGACCCAACACCACCATGAGGATCACCATCAGGGCGAAGTGCAGGCGGAGTTTGTTGTCTCTGGGTTGCATGGAGGTACCGGCTGAAAGAGAGCAGACATTATGGGGAGGCGGCAATAGAAGGTGCAACCCAAGCCGAGCCCCAACAGCCTCCCTGTAGGAGCGTCGCTCGCGGCGCGATAACCCAAAGTCTGAAAATACAGATTTACCACAGAGCGCACAGAGATCACCGAGTAAAAGAACAGGTTTGCTCGGTGATCTCTGTGCGCTCTGTGGTAAAAGTGCTTTTGGTCCAGAGCTGGTTATCGCGCCGCGAGCGGCGCTCCTACGGTGGGTTCAGGACAGATGCCCCATAAAAGAAAACCCCGCACAAGGCGGGGTTTTCTGTGGAGCGTGTGACGAGGGGGATGATTTACATCATGCCGCCCATACCGCCCATTCCACCCATGCCGCCCATATCCGGGGCGCCACCGCCGTTTTCTTCCGGCTTGTCCGCCACCATGGCTTCGGTGGTGATCATCAGGCCGGCGATGGAGGCCGCTGCCTGCAGTGCGGAACGGGTTACCTTGGCAGGATCCAGGATACCCATTTCCAGCATGTCACCGTATTCACCGGTGGCCGCGTTGTAACCGTAGTTACCTTTGCCGTTACGCACTTCCTGTACGATCACGGAAGCTTCAGCGCCGGCGTTGTAGGCGATCTGACGCAGGGGCATTTCCAGCGCACGGAAAGTCAGGGCAATACCGGCGTTCTGCTCGTCGTTGTCACCCTTGATGGTGCCGACGTTGGCCAGAGCGCGAACCAGGGCCACACCGCCGCCCGGTACCACACCCTCTTCTACCGCCGCACGGGTCGCATGCAGGGCATCGTCCACACGGGCTTTCTTCTCTTTCATTTCAATCTCGGTGGCCGCACCGATCTTGATCACCGCAACACCGCCGGCCAGCTTGGCCACGCGCTCTTGCAGTTTTTCCTTGTCGTAGTCAGAAGAAGAGTTCTCGATTTCCTTGCGGATCTGCTCCACGCGGGCATCGATATCAGCCTGCTGGCCAGCGCCATCAACAATGGTGGTGTTTTCCTTGTCGATGTTCACTTTCTTGGCGGTACCCAGATCTTCCAGGGACGCATTTTCCAGGCTCAGGCCCACTTCTTCGCTGATCACGGTACCGCCGGTGAGGATGGCGATGTCCTGCAGCATGGCCTTGCGACGGTCACCGAAGCCCGGCGCTTTCACGGCGGCGCACTTGATGATGCCGCGCATGTTGTTCACTACCAGGGTCGCCAGCGCTTCGCCTTCGATGTCTTCGGCGATGATCAGCAGCGGCTTGCCTGCCTTGGCCACATTTTCCAGGGCCGGCAACAGCTCGCGGATGTTGGAGATCTTCTTGTCCACCAGCAGGATGTAGGGGTCTTCCAGCTCGACCTGCATCTTCTCCTGGTTGTTGATGAAGTAGGGGCTCAGGTAACCGCGGTCAAACTGCATGCCCTCAACCACGTCCAGCTCGTTCTGCAGGGACTGGCCTTCTTCAACGGTGATAACACCTTCCTGGCCCACTTTTTCCATGGCCTGGGCGATGATCTCACCGACGGATTTATCGGCGTTGGCGGAAATGGTGCCCACCTGCTCGATGCTCTTGGTGTTGTCACACGGGGTGGACAGCTTCTTCAGCTCTTCCACCACGGCGGCCACAGCCTGGTCGATACCGCGTTTCAGGTCCATGGGGTTCATGCCGGCGGTGACAGACTTGAGGCCTTCGTTAACAAACGCCTGGGCCAGCACGGTGGCGGTGGTGGTGCCGTCGCCAGCTTCGTCGTTGGCCTTGGACGCCACTTCTTTCACCATCTGGGCGCCCATGTTCTCGAACTTGTCTTCCAGTTCGATTTCCTTGGCTACGGATACGCCATCCTTGGTGATGGCAGGCGCGCCAAAGGATTTTTCCAGTACCACGTTACGGCCTTTCGGGCCCAGGGTTACCTTGACCGCGTCGGCCAGGATGTTAACGCCTTTGGCCATACGCTGACGGGCTTCGTCACGGAACAGAATTTCTTTCGCCATGGTTCTTTACCTCTGCAAATCTTTACCCCGGAATGGGGTGAATACCCTTGCGGGCGTTCGTGTTCTTTCTTGGCTCTCGTACCCGGTCTTCAGCGCTTAGCCTTCGACCACGGCCAGAATTTCGGATTCGCTCATGATCAGCAGTTCTTCGCCGTCCACCTTCACGGTGTTACCGGCGTACTGACCGAAGATCACCTTGTCACCGGCTTTCACGTCCAGCGGACGTACATCACCGCTATCGGTGATCTTGCCGTTACCCACTGCGATCACTTCGCCGCGGGACGGCTTCTCGGCAGCGGAACCGGGCAGCACGATACCGCCAGCAGTCTTGGTTTCTTCCTCTTCACGGCGAACCAGCACGCGATCATGCAAAGGACGGATGCTCATTTTTCCTTAAACTCCCAGTTAGTTCGGTTGACACCCGAGCCGCTTCCCCAGCGGGCAGGGCTCGACAGTCGCAATTAGCACTCTAACGAGTCGAGTGCTAATCATAGTAATGATGCCAGAGCAGTCAATAGGGAATGTGACCTTTGAAAGCGCCGGTCCCGCGACCGCCTGCAGGACACAGGAGTGGGGCCGCAGCCCCGGGTTTCAAGGGGGCGGCGAAGAAAAATACTTTGCCGGACAAGGTAGCCCCGGCGTGCCGTTTGCCGTTTTTGCGAGTCTCTGAGCAATCCGGTCATTGGCCCGACCGGGGCTGCCCACCATAATCCGGGCCATCGTGAACCGACATTGCAAGGAATCACCATGGATCTGAAGCAGAAAGTGGTTGTTGTCACCGGCGCCGGCCGAGGCCTGGGCCGGGGTATTGCCACCTACTTTGCCGGCAAGGGCGCCCGCCTGGCCTGCGTGGACCTTAGCCAGGAAGACCTGGACGCCACTGTGGCGGCCTGCGAAGCCGCTGGCGGTGAAGCCCGTGCCTACCTGGCCAATGTGGCCAAGGAGGAAGAGGTAGAGAAACTGTTCAATGATGTGGTGGCCGACTTCGGCACCCTGCACGGTGTGGTCAACAATGCCGGCATCACCCGCGATGGTCTGCTGGTAAAGGCCAAGGACGGAGAAGTGGTCAGCAAGATGAGCCTGCAACAATGGCAGGCGGTGATCGACGTGAACCTGACCGGCGTGTTCCTGTGTGGTCGCGAAGCGGCAGCCAAAATGCTGGAGCTGGGTGTCGAGGAAGGGGTCATCGTCAACATTTCCTCCCTGGCTCGCCAGGGCAGCTTCGGCCAGAGCAACTATGCCGCCGCCAAGACCGGGGTGGTTGCCCTGGCCGAGGTGTGGGCGAAGGAACTGGCTCGCTACAACATCCGTACCGGCGCCGTGGCCCCCGGCACCATCAACACCGACATGCTGGCCGCCATGAAGCCGGAAGCCCGTGAACGCCTGATTCAGGCCGTGCCCCTGCAGCGTCTGGGTGAAGCGGAACACATCGCCCGCTCCGTGGCCTTTATTTTCGAGACCGATTACTTCACCGGCCGTTGTATCGATATGGATGGCGGGTTGCGGTAACACACCAGGTTCGAGTAACGAGTAACGACAGGCCCCGCAGAACAGAGTGACTGCGTTTCGAAACCCGCTTCTCGTTACTCGCCTTGCTCCAGGCCAAGCTAGTTTCTACGCCACTGCCTGATTTCAGGTTGCAGCATCCTGCTTTGCACGCAATGCTCCCCCCATGGACCCTGCATTCCGAGACGCCGTCTACCAGATTGTTGCCGCCATTCCGTCTGGCGCGGTGAGCAGCTATGGCGCCGTGGCCCGGCAGGCGGGCTTTCCCCGCCATGCCCGGTTTGTGGGTCGGCTGATGAGCCAGTTGCCCAGCGACACCCGTCTGCCCTGGCACCGGGTCTTGCGTGGAGACGGCCGGATAGCACTGGCAGGCACGCCGGCAGGGGAAGAACAGGTACAGCGACTGCGCAACGAAAATGTCACCGTCCTGAGCGGCCGGGTACCCCGCCAGTATTTCCTGGGCCGGTAATGCCCCCGCATCGCTCCTTGCGGACAAAGTGTCTATGATGAGCCCTTCGCCCATCGGCAACATCCGCCAAGAGACTTATGCCCCCACAATCGACCAGTTGGCAGCAATCCCTGAAAGCCTTCCTGCACCCCCGTGTAGTGACCATGTTCTTCTACGGGTTTTCTGCAGGCATTCCGTTACTCCTGATCTTCTCGTCGTTATCCTTGTGGCTTCGCGAGGCGGGCATTGATCGCTCCACCGTCACCTACTTCAGCTGGGCCGCGCTGGCCTATTCCTTCAAATTTCTCTGGGCGCCGCTGATTGACCGCTTACCCATCCCCGGCCTGACACGCTGGCTGGGACGCCGTCGCGCCTGGCTGCTGGTAGCCCAGGCCACGGTGGCCATTTCCGTCTTCAGTATCTCTCTGGTGGATCCCACACAACCCGGCGCGCTGAATCTGATGGCCTTTGCCGTGGTAATGCTCGGGTTTACCGCAGCCACGCAGGATATTGTCATTGATGCCTATCGCATCGAGTCTGCCGGGGCAGAATTACAGGCGCTGATGTCCTCGTCCTATATCGCCGGCTACCGGATAGGCATGCTCACCTCCGGTGCCGGCTCCCTGGTACTGGCAAGCTGGCTGGGCTCAACCAGCGAGGCCTACAGTTATCCCGCCTGGCAAACCACCTATGCGTTAATGGCCCTAACCATGCTGGTTGGCGCCATTACCACCTTGATTATTCGTGAGCCTGACAATCCCAGAACATCGCCCTACCAGTACAGCAGCAGCCAATACCTGAAATTCCTGACCATCTTTGTGGCCGGTATTGCCACATTTATCAGCGTCTACGTCATGACCGCCGAGCTCGCCACGGCCCTGCGCACCACCCTGACTGACCTTCTCCACAATGGGGTCTTGTCCGGGCTGATCGTGGAGACACTTCGCCTTACCCTGGCCATTCTGACGGTTGCCGTGGTAATCAAGGCCCTCTCGCTGACACCGTTGTATGAAAAGCGTCTGGTCACCGAGAGCTACCTGGAACCGGTGAGAGATTTCTTCCAGCGTTACGGCAAACGATTGGCGTTACTGCTGTTGGTGTTTATCGGTTTTTATCGCATCTCGGATATTGTTCTCGGGGTGATTTCCAATGTCTTCTTTGAAGATATTGGCTTTACCAAAACCGAGATTGCCGGGGTGGTAAAAACCTTCGGGTTGTTTATGACCATCGCAGGCGGTTTTCTGGGGGGGCTGCTGGCGGTCCGACACGGGGTCATACGCGTGCTCTACCTGGGGGCATTCCTGACCGTGGCCACCAATTTGCTGTTTCTCTGGCTGGCCTTCGCGGGCCACGATATCCGCATTTTGTATGCGGTGATCTCTGCCGATAACTTGACCGCTGGCCTGGCCAGCGCCGCCTTTGTGGCCTTCCTCTCCCAGCTGACCAATGTGTCGTTCACCGCCGTCCAGTACGCCATTTTCAGCTCCCTGATGACGCTCCTGCCCAAAACCATTGGCGGCTATTCCGGCAGCATGGTGGATAATCTGGGTTATCCCGGTTTTTTCCTGCTGGCCAGTCTGATGGGCGTGCCGGTGCTGGGATTGATCTATCTGATCCAGCGCCATGAGGCCTTCCGGCAGTAAGGCTGCGCCCCGACCCGGCAGGGAGACAGTATACTTTTCAATCAATTGACAAACCGGCTATAGTGGACACTTACAAAAAACAACAATAAGAACACACGGATGAGTGACTCGGAACTCGATATTCTGGTGGTGGACGATGCCCGCTTCTCGGCGGCGGTGGTCAATCGTACCCTCGCCACTGCCGGTTATACCCGCATTCGCCACGCCCACAGCGCCCAGGACGCTCTCGGCCAATTGACCGAACAACCCGCCGACCTGGTGGTGGCGGACTGGCTGATGCCCGGCATGGACGGCCTGGAATTGACCCGTCGCATTCGTCAAAACGACGAAGCCAGCAATCGCTACACCTATGTGCTGCTACTCACCGCCCGCGAAGGCGTGGCGGCCTTGCAACAGGCCTTTGACCAGGGCGTGGACGATTTTGTGTCCAAATCCGCCATGACCGAGCAACTGCATCACCGGGTGATGGCGGCAGACCGGATCATTCAGCGTCACAACCGCATACAAACCGACTACCAGCGCATGCTGACCGTAAACCGTCAGCTCAAACGCCACGCCCTCATCGATCCCCTCACCGGTTTCGGTAATCGCCAGGACGCCCTGCGCGCCCTGCAGAATACCCTCAAGCAGGCAGAAAAACGGGGCGGCGCCGCCTGCCTGTTGATGCTGCGCCTGGAAGACTTCGAGGCCCTGCGTGCCCAGCGGGGCGACAAGGTAATGCAGCAGGGGGTCCTGGCGTTCAGCCGGCGCCTGCGCCAGTCGGTGCGTCCCATGGATCATCTCTGCCGGTTGCAGACCGACCAGTTTGCCCTGATCACCTGGCAACCCCAGTTGAGCCATTGCGATCCCACCGGTTTCCGGCGCTTGTATGAAGGGCTCAACCACCGGGCCTACCAGACCGCTGCCGGCTTTCTGAGCTTGCAGGTAAGCATGGCAATCGCTGCCTCCGAAGGCCATGGCAGTGCCGAGCAGATGTTCGACCAGGCCCTGGTGGAGCTGGATCAGTCCCTCAGCGAACGACGCATTGTCTCGGCCACCGCCAACGTGTGACTTGACGCCGCCCCACCGCGTCCCGATTTGAGCGTCGACACCCGGTTCCCGCTTCCAATCTGATATTGCCGCTCACGGCCATCCGCCGACAACAATCTCCCCGATCTCTGTGCTCTCTGTGCCGGCTGTGGTACAAAACCATTCTTTGCGGTTGGACACCATGCCACACACTCTTCCCCACTGGTTTTTGCTCGGGGCCGGCAATATGGGCTCGCTGGCGGCCTGGTATCTGACCCGGGCCGGGCACCGGATCACCGTGATTCGTGACGCCACCGCCTCGCCATTGAAAAAAACGCTCTGGCTGCCGGACGGACAGCCGCACGCCTTTTCACTGCCTGTGCTGGCGCCTGCCGCCCTGCCCGACCGGATCGACCATTTACTGGTAGCCGTCAAAACCCCATATACCCGCCAGGCGATGGCGACCGTGGCTGACCGTCTCGATAACGGCGCCCGGGTATTGCGTTTTCAGAACGGCATCGGCGCCCTGGACGGTTTATTGCCAGCGGGCTGTCAGCTGATGGAGGCGATCACCACCAGCGCCGTCAAAGGGCAACATCCCACCCATACCGTGGTGGCGGAAAATGCCACCTGGCTGGGTGGCAGCAGCCCCCCGCCTGACTGGTTTGCCACCCTGGCCAAACACTGGGCCCACCTGCACTGGGAGGACGATATCCGCCCGCGCCAGTGGCACAAGCTGGTCGCCAATGCGGTAATCAATCCGTTGACCGCCCTCCACGATGTGCCCAATGGCCGGGTGAGTGACGACCCGGTCCTGCGCGAACAGGCCCAGCAACTTTGCCGGGAAGCAGATCAGATACTGCAGCACCTGGATCCGGCATGGCCCGGTCATTCCATGGACAATGTGCTCGCCGTGGCCCGGGCCACCGCCGGCAACACCTCCTCCATGCGCGCTGACCGGCAACGGGGCGCTCCCACGGAGGTGGATGCCATCAATGGCTGGCTGGTGAAGCAGGCAGAGAAACTGGGCTTGGCAGTTCCCGCCAACAGGCAGGTGGTCACGGCACTAACGGTGCGCTAAAACCGTGACGAAATATGCGGTTCGAGAAGCGACAACCAGGCTTTCCCGGCGGTCATGGTTTTGCTCTTCGAAACTCGCTTCTCGAACCTCGAACCTCAATGCCCCCCGCCCTACCCTTTCTGAGTCATCCCGACCGCTGCGGCTTTTACCCATCAGCACTGGAATTAGACGCGGTTTTTCGCCATCGTAGCGGGCACTTCTCCGGATTCGTGGAACACCGATGCAACCTCGACATCTTCTGGCCATAGGCCTGATTGCCTCCAGCGGCCTGACCCTGGCTGATAACGAAATCAAGGCGGTAAAAGTCAGTGGCGCCAGTCATCCCAGCCTGGCCGGGGAGCTGCCCACCGGCACCCTGACCTTGGACCGGGAAACCCTGGCCAGCATGCCCGCCAGCAACCTGACGGAAGTGCTGGATACCGTGGGCGGCCTGCAGGCCAGTCAGCTCTTTGGCATTAACGGCAGCGAGGCCAGCCTGGACCTGCTGGGCTTTGGCGCCACCGCCAACCAGAACACCCTGATCCTGCTCAATGGTCGCCGCCTCTCGAATATTGATCTGGCCAGCCCCTTCCTCAGTGGCATTCCCCTGGCCGCCATTGAGCGTATCGAGATCCTTCCTGGCGCGGGTGCAGCCTTGTACGGCAATGGCGCCGTGGGCGGGGTGATCAATATCATCACCCGCCGCCGCTATGAAAACAGCGCCGGGCTGGAAGTGAATGGCGGCAGCTATGGCACCCTTGGCGGCAGCGGCTATGCCACTGGCCAGCAGGGCAACCTGAGCGGCGCCGTGGCCATCAGCACCCTGGACAGCGACGGGTACCGGGACAACAACGCGGTGCGCAATCACAGCGCCTTCGCCGATGTGCGCTACCAGGAGGAAGGTATCGAAGCCTACTTCACCGCCAGCGGCGAAGACCAGGAACTGGGCCTGCCCGGCGGTCGCACCGACGCGCAATTTCGCAATGACCCACAGGGGACCGACACTCCCTTCGATAATGCCGAACAGGACAATTACTGGCTGATGCCGGGCCTGCGCATCGCCTTGCGCGGTAACACCGCGCTGACCCTGGAAGCCAGCAAACGCCGCCAGCAGCAGGCGTTTGAATACGTTTCCAGCGGCAGCGTGGGGGAAACCGTGGTTGAGAGCATCAGCGTCACCCCCAAACTGGAAGGTCAGCACACCACCGGTAGCGCAGTGCACAACTGGACCCTGGGTCTGGATCTGAACGAATACGACTACGACAGCCAGACCAGTTTCGGTGACCGGGAACTGGAACAGAGCCAGCGGGCCTGGTATCTGCACAACCTGGTCAGCCTGACCCCGAAACTTTCCGTCAGCGCCGGGGCCCGCAAGCTGGAAAGCACCCTTAGCGGCGAAGGACAAGACAAGGAGCAGGACGGCGAAATGTACGAGGGCGGGATTCGCTATACCTTCACCGGCAACCTGGCCCTGTTCGCCGGCGCCCAGCGCAGTGTGCGTATTGCCAATGTGGATGAACTGAGTCCTTTCAATCCCCCCATTGATCCGCAAACCGGCAAGGGCTACACCGCCGGGGCCAGCTGGTCCCAGGGACGTCAGCACTCCACCCTGACTTTCTGGCGGGCCGAGATCGACAACGAGATCGTCTTCGACCCAACCGTCGGTGCCTTTGGTAGCAACCGTAACCTGGAAGATCGCACCGTGCACAAGGGCGTCAGCATCAACTCCCGCTGGCGGCTGGACAAGGACCTGATGCTGACCATCAATGCCAGCGCCCAGCAGGCCCGCTTCGACGGTGGCCCCTTCGACCGCAACGACGTCCCGCTGGTGCCGGAACAGACGATGCAACTGATTGCCGACTGGCAGGCCCTGTCCTGGCTGTCCACCCAGATCAGCCACCGCTATGTGGGGGATCGACGGTTCGACGGGGACCTGGACAACCGCTTCCGCAAACTGGACCACTACCGCACCACGGACCTGCAGCTGACTGCTCGCTACCGGGCCATGTACCTCAAGGCCGGGGTCTACAACCTGGAAGATCACCAGGTGGTGGATTACGGTAACTTCAGCAACACCACAAACACGGCCACGCTGTATCCGTTACCGGAACGTCATTACCGCGCCGCGTTTGGCATGGAATTCTAAGGTCATACCCCAACCCCGTTGGAGCCTTGCTCGCAAGGCGAATGAGGTTAACGCTTCGCCTTGCAAGCAAGGCTCCAACGGGAAAAGAGTGATACGCGCCCCCATCAGGAGCCACCATGAGCGACAAGGACAAGACCCGCATCAACCGGGTAATTACCCGCACCGGCGACCGTGGCGACACCGGGCTTGCCGATGGCAGTCGGGTGAGCAAATGGCATCCGCGCATTCAGGTACTGGGTGAGCTGGATGAGCTGAACAGCGCCCTGGGGGTACTGCGAGCCCGGTCCCTGGATACGGATCTGGATACCGTGCTCGGCCTGGCCCAGCAATTGCTGTTCGATATCGGTGGCGAGCTGGCGATCCCCGGTCGCCGGGTCATCGACGATCACGATCTGGTGGAACTGGAATCCCGGGCGGATACCTTCAATGCGGAGCTGCCGCCGCTGAAAGAGTTCGTTCTCCCCGGGGGCCACCCGGATGCCGCCTGGTGCCATCACTGTCGCACGGTCGCCCGGCGCACCGAACGCCACCTTGTTGCCCTTCTGGAAGCCGACGAAGACGCCGTCAATCCGGTCAGCCTGGCTCTGATCAATCGCCTTTCTGATCTGCTATTCGTGATGGCCCGGGTGATCAATCTGCGCCAGGAATCACCGGAGACGCTTTGGACGCCGAAAGGCTGAGGAACAAGTTGCAACGGCCATTGTGAAAACATTGTGCAACCCTGACGCAAAAGCAGAGGCCCAGGCTACACTGTAAGCCCGGATTGATGATGTTTTGCCATGGGCATCCGCAACAAACTCTTTGTCATTTTCCTTTCCACCTTCCTGGTGCTCACCCTGGCGGCCAGCGGTTTCTATTACCTGGCCTTTCTGGGCAGCCTGGAAACCTATCTGGATGAACGCCAGCAGGCCCAGGTAGAAAGGCTGGCAGATCATCTGGGTCTGCTCTACCAGCAACGTGGCGGCTGGCAATTCCTGATGGACGATCCCCGCCTGCTTAAACGACTCTACCGGCTGGCCGGCGACCGGGATGATGACCGGGACAGCCGTGCTGATCACCGCCACCTGCAACTGCTGGATGCACATCGGCAGCGGCTGCTGGGCCCACCGGTGCCACCGAAATTCCGTTCGGAAATCCCCGTCCAGGTCGGCCCTGGTATCGTTGGCTACCTGACTTACCCGGACCAGGAAGCCATCCGCGACAAGCTGGACCAGCGCTTCATGGGCCGCCAACTGCGCTTCATCGGCTGGATGCTGTTTGTCGGTGTCTTGCTGTCACTGCTGGTCTCCTGGCTGCTGGCTCGCCACCTGGTGGCTCCGATTCTGGCCCTGTCCAAGCACACCCGCGATCTCCAGGAAGGCCATTACAGCGCCCGTCTGGAAAGCCGGCGCCGGGACGAACTGGGTACGCTCACCGACCAGGTGAATCAGTTGGCACAACGACTGGATCAGGGGCAGCAAGCCCGTCAACGCTGGTTCTCGGACATTGCCCACGAGCTGCGCACCCCGGTGGCAATCCTGCAGGGGGAACTGGAAGCCATCAGCGATGGCATTCGCCCCTTGAGCCCGGCGTTCATCAAGTCCCTGGAAGGAGAAGTGGCCCAGCTCACCCACCTGATCAACGACCTGCACGATCTGGCGCTGGCCGACGGTGGCAATCTGCGTTACCAGTTCCATCGAGACGATCTGGCGGACCTGCTTGGCGAGGTGGTCGACAGTTATCGCAACAGCTTTAGCCAGCAGAGCATCAGCCTGGAAACCCATCTTCCCGACCGAGCCGTTATCGATATGGACCCGGTGCGTATTCGCCAGTTGCTGGACAACCTGATGCAGAATTCGCTCAAGTACACGGCCAGCGGCGGGACCTTGAGCCTGTCCCTGACACAACAGTCAGGCCAATGGGAACTCCTTGTCGACGACAGCGCCCCCGGCGTGCCCGACGATGCCCTGCCCCGCCTGTTCGATCATCTCTACCGGGTGGAAAGCTCTCGCAACCGCCGCACGGGGGGGGCCGGCCTGGGGCTGGCTATCTGCCAGCGGATTATTGAAGCCCATGGCGGCACCATTGCGGCAGCACACAGTCCTCTGGGCGGCGTTCGCATCTGCATTACCCTGCCGGGAGGCGCCCCATGAATCGCATCCTGATCGTGGAAGACGAGCCCCGCCTGTCACAACTGATGGCGGACTATCTCCAGCACGCGCACTTTCACACCGAGCAGACTGACAGCGCAAGGCAGGCTATGGCGTTGGCAAAAAAGGAACACTTTCAGGCCATTCTGCTGGATCTGATGCTACCGGATGGTGATGGTATGGAAGTGTGCAAGGCCATTCGCCAACACAGCCAGGTGCCGATCCTGATGGTCACCGCCCGGGTGGATGAAGTGGATCGTCTGCTGGGCCTGGAGCTGGGCGCCGATGATTATATCTGCAAGCCCTTCAGCCCCCGGGAAGTGGTGGCCAGGGTCAAGGCGGTATTGCGCCGGGCCAATCCGCAACAAGACAGTTCCACCCCCACCCTGACTCTGGACGAGGAGCGTTATGAGGCAGTCATGGGTTCACAGCGGGTCGCTCTCACCGCCATTGAGTTTGCCCTGCTTGCCACCCTGGCCCGCCACCCCGGCCGTATCTGGTCCCGGGACCAGTTGATGGATGAAATCTACCAGGATCACCGGGTAGTGTCCGACCGCACCATCGACAGCCACATCCGCAAACTGCGCCGCAAACTCAGCGACGGGGATGACGCATCCCATGACTGGATCGGCAGTGTTTACGGAGTGGGATACCGGTTGGAGCAGCCATAACAGCCGCAAGCGACAAGCCTCAAGCTGCAACATGGTGAAAGGTTTTATGATCGAAAACCGCTGAGGCCGCGCCCCTACTTTGGGCGCGGCCTCAGCGCTGAAAAGCACAGAATCCAGGATTCGCGTTTTAGCTTGCAGCTTGAGGCTTGTAGCTTGTCACTGCTTCTTCCTTTTTTCCTGCATATTCCTTGCACGCTTCCCGCCCATACTGATCCCACACATTCACAGGGACTCACAGAGTCACAAGGAGAGCATCATGAAAAAACTGGCTATCGTTGCCCTGGCTATCTTTACCACTTCCGCTTTTGCCTATGGCCCCGGTCATAAAGGCGGGGAGCAAATGGTTGAGCGCCTGGAAAAGAAACTGGAACTGAGCGAAGCGCAAAGCACCCAGCTCAAAGCGATTTTTCAGGAGCAGGGCGAAAAGATGAAAGCCTTGCACGAAGAAACACAAAGCAAGATGAACCAGGTATTGACCCCGGCGCAGCAGGAAAAGCTGGCTGAGATGAAAGAGCAACGCAAGGCACGCTGGGAAGAACGCAAGGAAAACTGGAAGGAAAACAAGGGCAAGCGCGGAGAGTAATCCGCGCTAATGCCTTATCCCGCGCGATACACAAAACCCGGCCATTAAAGACCTGGGATAATGTCCGTTCTTTGCCGTAGGAGCATCGCTCCCGGCGCGATTCCAACGTAGCCAATCGCGCCGCCAGCGACGCTCCTACAGCAACGCCCGTCGCATATCTGTCAACAACTGGCTCAGGTAGGTCGTGAACCGGGCCGCATCGGCCCCATCAATCACCCGGTGATCATAGGACAGGCTCAACGGCAGCATTAGCCGGGGCTGGAACTGCTCACCATCCCAGACCGGCTGCAGGTCGGACCGGCTCACCCCGAGGATGGCAACTTCCGGCCAGTTCACGATGGGGGTAAAGGCCGTACCGCCAATGCCTCCCAGCGAGGAGATACTGAACGTCCCTCCCTTCATGTCCGCCGGTGTCAGTTTGCGGTTACGCGCCTTTTCCGCCAGCTCGCCCATTTCCAGGGCAATGGCCTTCAGCCCCTTCCTGTCTGCATCCTTGATCACCGGTACCACCAGCCCATTAGGCGTATCCACGGCGATGCCGATGTTGATGTAGCGCTTCTGGATCAACGCCTCACCACTGTTTTCCAGGGAGCTGTTGAAACGGGGGAATTCCTTCAAGGCCCTGGCACAGGCACTGACCAGAAACGCCAGCATGGTCAATTTGACGCCCTCTTTTTCCAGGGCCTTGTTCTGCTGTTTGCGGAAAGCTTCCAGGTCAGTGATATCCGCATTGTCATGCTGGGTGACATGGGGAATGGTCAGCCAGGAGCGCGTCAGGTTCTGGGCGGACACTTTGCGCAGCTTGTTCAATTCCTGCCGTTCAACCTCACCAAACTGGCTGAAATCAATTTCTGGCAACGCCACGGCCGGGCCACCACCGGAGGCAGCCGGCGCACCCTCAAGGCGCTGTTTCACCCAGGCATGCACGTCTTCCTTGAGGATACGTTCCTTGGGCCCACTGCCATGGACCTGGGCCAGATCCACGCCCATTTCCCGGGCCAGCTTGCGCACCGCGGGTCCGGCATGCACGGATTTGGAAGGAGCCCCGGAATCTGCCGCTGGCGACGATGAGGCTGCCGGTGCCGGCTTTTGCGTCTGCGCAGTTTGAGCTTGCTGTGAAGCCGGCGCTGTCACGGGTTCCTCTGGCTTCTCGTCTGCCTCGCCTTGCTGGTCCGCTGTCGGCTGGCCGCCGGACACAGCCATGGTCAGCAATGTATCACCGGTACCCACCTTGTCTCCGACTTTCACGGCCACCGATTCGACCTTGCCGGCGGAGGGTGCAGGAATTTCCAGGGACGCCTTGTCCGATTCCAGTACCACGATGACCTGTTCCGCCTCCAGACTGTCCCCGACAGCCACATTCACTTCGATGATTTCGGCGGAATCAATATCGCCCAGATCCGGCACGGTAACGGTCTCGCTGCCACCACTCCCTTGTGCTTTCGGCGTGTCAGGCGCATCCGTTTCCGGCGGCGTTGATTCCGGCTCTGTTTTGTTCTCCGTGGTTGACGACTCATCACGGGTCGCATCGGATTCTGCGGAAGAGGCATTCTCCGACTCGCCGTCGGCCTCTACTTCCATCAGGTCATCGCCCTCCTTGACCCGGTCGCCCACCTTGACGCTGATGGCGGTAATTTTCCCCGCTTGCGGTGCGGGCACTTCCACCGTGGCCTTGTCAGATTCCAGGACGATAATGGTGTCCTCTGCGGCGATGGTATCGCCGACTTTCACGCTGATCTCGATGACGTCAACAGGATCACTGCTGCCCACATCGGGAACACGAATCATGGTCTTACTCACACCGGTCTCCTTTTATGAGATCACGTTGGGGTGCGATCAATGCATCACCGGATAGGGTTTATCCGTATCAATGCCGTATTTTTCGATGGCCTGTTTCACGGTCGCCACATCCACCTTGCCTTCCTTGCGTAACGCATTCAGTGCCGCCAGCACCACAAAGTAGCGGTCCACTTCAAAGAAGTGTCGCAGTTTCTGACGGGAATCACTGCGGCCAAAACCATCCGTGCCCAGCACGGTATAGGGCGCATGCACCCAGGGGCGAATCTGATCGGCGAAGGCACGCATGTAATCGGTGGATGCAATCACCGGACCTTCGCGGCCATCCAGGCATTTCTCTACCCAGGTAGTCTCACGCTCCTGATCCGGATGGAGGATGTCGTCCCGATCCAGACGCAGACCTTCACGGCGCAGTTCGTTGAAGCTGGTGACACTCCACACATCTGCCGCCACACCGAAGTCATCCCGGAGCAGCTCCGCCGCTGCTTCCACCTCGCGCAGAATGGTGCCGCAACCCAGCAACTGCACGCGGGGGGATTTTTTGGTTTTTCCCTTGCCTTCACGCAACAGGTACATGCCCCGGCGAATACCTTCTTCGGCCCCCTCCGGCATGGCACCGTGCACGTAGTTTTCGTTCATCAGCGTCAGGTAATAGAAGACCTTTTCATTGTCTTCATACATGCGTTTCAAGCCGTCATGGAGGATCACCGCCAGCTCATAGCTGTAGGTCGGGTCGTAACTGACACAGTTGGGGACCGTGCTGGCCAGGATGTGACTGTGACCATCCTGATGCTGCAGCCCTTCCCCATTGAGCGTGGTGCGTCCGGCGGTGGCGCCCAGCAGAAAACCGCGGGCCTGACTGTCGCCAGCGGCCCAGCACAGGTCTCCCACGCGCTGGAAACCGAACATGGAGTAATAAATGTAGAACGGGATCAGGGTGAAATCGTGCACGCTGTAGCTGGTGGCGGCAGCCAGCCAGCCGGACATGGCGCCCGCTTCGTTGATGCCCTCTTCCAGGATACGACCCTTCTTGTCTTCCCGGTAATACATGACCTGGCCGGCATCCTCGGGCTCGTATTTCTGACCACCGGAGGAGTAGATCCCCAGCTGCCGGAACAACCCCTCCATGCCAAAGGTACGCGCCTCATCGGGCACGATCGGCACCACTCTCTCGCCGATCTGCTTGTCCTTGATCAGCGCGCTCATCATGCGCACAAACGCCATGGTGGTGGAAATTTCCCGATCGCCACTGCCTTCCAGGAAGTTGGCAAAAATATCCAGCCCCGGCAGAGTCAGCGCCTGGCTGGCCTGCTGGCGACGCACCGGCATATAACCGCCCAGCTGGTCGCGCTGCTCTTTCATGAAGCGCATTTCCGGAGAGTCGGCGTCCGGCCGATAATAGGGCACGTCCTTGAGCTGTTCGTCGGTGAACGGCATATCGAAGCGATCACGGAATTCCTTGAGACTTTCCAGATCCAGCTTCTTCATCTGGTGAGTCTTGTTGACCGCTTCACCGGCACCGGTGGCGTACCCTTTTACGGTCTTGGCCAGGATCACCGTGGGCCGACCGGTGTGGTTCACCGCCGCATGGTAGGCCGCGTATACCTTGAACGGATCATGCCCACCACGATTGAGGCGGTACACTTCATCGTCGGACATATGCTCCACCAGCTTCTTCAGCTCCGGGTACTCACCGAAGAAATGCTCACGGGTGTAGGCGCCGCCGTTTTTCTTGTAGGCCTGGTATTCCCCGTCCACGCACTCTTCCATGCGCCGGCGCAGCAGGCCCTGGTTATCCCGTTCCAGTAGCGGATCCCAGAGTCGTCCCCAGACCACCTTGATCACATTCCAGCCGGCTCCACGGAATACGCCTTCCAGTTCCTGAATGATCTTGCCGTTACCGCGCACCGGGCCATCCAGCCGCTGCAGGTTGCAGTTGACCACAAAAATCAGGTTATCCAGTTTCTCCCTGCCAGCCAGGGCCAGGGCACCCAGGGACTCCGGCTCGTCCATTTCGCCGTCGCCCAGGAAGGCCCATACCTTGCGGTCATCCTTCTGGATCAATTCACGGTTTTGCAGGTATTTCATGATATGGGCCTGATAGATGGCCTGGATCGGCCCCAGCCCCATGGACACGGTGGGAAATTGCCAGAAATCCGGCATCAACCAGGGGTGCGGGTAGGAGGACAGGCCCTTGCCATCCACTTCCCGACGAAAGTTGTCCAGCTGCTCTTCGCTGATGCGCCCTTCCAGGTAAGCGCGGGCATACACCCCCGGCGCGGAATGGCCCTGGAAAAACACCAGGTCCCCTTCGTTTTTATCGCTGGGGGCCCGGAAGAAATGATTGAATCCCACATCGTAAAGGGTGGCGGAGGACGCAAAGGAGGCAATATGGCCCCCCAGTTCGTCGTCATTCATGTTGGCCCGCATCACCGTGGCCAGGGCATTCCAGCGCACCAGAGAACGCACCCGGCGTTCCATGAAAATATCACTGGGAATCGGCACTTCGTCCTTGGCGGGAATGGTATTGAGGTACGGGGTATTGAGGTGGGTTCGGTGGATGCCCTGTTCCTGGGCCTCATTGGTGATGGTATCCAGTAACCAGGCGGCCCGCTCCGGGCCTTCGCGCTCGACGACGGACTCCAGGGCTTCAAGCCACTCCCGGGTTTCCGCCGGGTCCATATCATCAAAGAAACTTCTTTTGTGCATGGGCGTGCGTCCTTTTTCGCGTTGCCAGGCGGCACGACAGGATCACTGCAGCACCGCAGAAATAAACGCCCGGGGGTGTTGGGCGAGCCACTACAAGCACTTTCCATACTAGCCGCAATGACTGGCCGGTCAAATGACGATAATCACCAGAGGCGGGTCACAGGCGGATGTTTTGGTATGGCAAGATCCCTTTCAGCATGACCACTGCCGCTACAGGACGAAATCAGACCTAAGTCTGATCGAGAGAAAAATATTTCGACACTTCCCGTAGGGTGCACTGAGCCTAAGCATGTCCAGAACACCTTGGGTAATTATCGTCAGATCACGATGATCCACAGCGCTGACAGGATCAGCCAGATGGCAACACAGCGCAGCAGCAGCCCCTGCAGTGACTCCAGATGATCCAGGGCAGCAGACAGGGAGCCTGGCTCCCCTGACGGTGACGTTTCCAGTGCCACATTGACCACCTGCTGAAGGGAGTCGCCGCTATGCTCCTGACGCAGCCAATGGCCCCGCATTTTCTCCATCACTGCGGTGAAGTCGCCGGCCAGCGCCATGCTCAACACCAGCAATCTGTTCGCCGGCCAGCAGGCCCAGCCATCCAGGCGGGCCTGCCAGCTATTGCCCTGCTCTTCACCGGCCCGGCTCAACCAGGCCCGGTTCAGCACCACCAGAAATGCCGCACCGAAACCCAGCAGCACCAGCCAGAAAATCGCCACAAAGAGGCCCTGTTCCCGGGCCAGAATTCTTTCCGTCAGGGCACTCTGGTAGTCAGGGTCCCCCGGCGTTCCGGTCACATCGAATTCATCCGTGGCCAGAGCAGCAAAGCCTTCCGGGTCGTTCATGCGGCCACGCACCAGCAATTCATCCACATGACGAAACTCGCTTTGCCCACCGACCAGCCACAGCATCAGTGCAATGCCCAATGCCAGCACCAGCAGCTGCCCCCAGAATCCATCCAGCCAGCACGTCAGGGCCGCAATCAGCACTGCCGGCAACAGCACCGCCAGCCACCAGACCCGTTGTCCTTGCCCCAGGCGATTGCTCCATTGCTGCAACCAGCCCTGATGACGCTGCGGATTGCTTATCCATAGCGGCCAGCTGGTATCCAGTCTGCGTAGACCAAGCACCAGTATCAGCACCAGAAATTTCATGCCATTTCCTCCTTGAATGCAGCCAGGCGGGCCCGGTAATCCGCCCAGTCGAAAGCGGGCCCCGGGTCGGTCTTGCGACCCGGGGCAATATGTTCATGGCCGGTGATACGGGTATCGTCAATCGCCGGATAATGGGTCTGCAACAGCCAGGTCAGCTCCGTCAATGTCGCGTACTGTGCCTCTTCATAGGGGACAGTATCTGCGCCTTCCAGCTCAATGCCGATGGAAAAATCATTACAGTTTTCCCGCCCGGCAAAGCAGGATATGCCCGCATGCCAGGCACGCTGGTCGCAGGGAACAAACTGCAACAGGCTGCCGTCGCGCCGGATAAGGAAGTGAGACGACACGGTAAGTTGGTGGATTTCGCGGAAGTAGGGATGGTCGTCCGGGTTCAGGCAGTTCTGGAACAGGGCCTGAATATAATCACCGCCGAACTGCTCCGGCGGCAGGCTGATGTTATGGATCACCAGCAGGGAAATGTCATCGGGGTCGGGCCGGAGGTTGAAATTGGGTGATGGACACCATTGTGCCTGGTCAACCCGGTGTTCGTTGAGGGTGAGCACCCGCGCAAGCTCCTTAATGCCTGCGCGGTACGGGCCAACCTAATGTTGAACGTTGGCCTGCATACGGCGCAGGTCGCCAATAACCGCTTCCAGAGCCCGATCGAACAGGGCTCCCTCTTCGATGAGTTTAACAGTCCCTTCATGCAGGGCAACGGCCAGGGTGTAAGCGGTAAACTCTTCCACCTTGATCCCCCGGCGGTTGGTAAACACCATCTTGACGCCGCCACGGATGTTGGCTGCCAGTTTGGCCCGGCGAGGTTCGTCACCCTCGACAATTTCAATCCACTGACCCGGAGAAAGCTGGCCGGCTTTTTTCACCAGAAAATGGTTTTCCGGTAAGGCCGCGCTCTGTTCCTGCTGCTGAGGCTCCGCGGCCGGCATTTCCGGCTGCACCGCCACGCGCTCGGTTTCCAGGCCTTTGAGCAATTGCTGGTGTACATCCCGGAATTTGGTCAGCAGCTGCTTCGCTTCGGCATCATCGTAACTGATCTGACCCAGGCCATTATGGAGGGTTTTGAGCAGTTTCGGGCTGAGTGCCTTGAGCTTTTCCAGAGCGCCCTGATCCCGATGCGGGAGAACACTCCAGACGACGCCGTCGACGACCTTGACCTGCTGTTGCCAGGCTTCACTGTCAGCCCCTTCGCGCAACCAGGTCAGGTACAGCACCTGTTGCCAGCCCTGCCGGAGCAGACGTACCACCACATCCGGTAATTGACGCCCTGCCATGCGCTTGTCCAGCACGGCCACCACTTCCTGGCGTGCCTGCTCGGCGCGGGCCTTGCCCTCTTCCGCCTCTCGGACACGTTGCTCCACCCGTTCTGAACGTGAGCGCTGACTATCAAAAAAGCCCTGGAATTCATCAAGCAGGGTGGCAAACAGGCTGGCATCATCCTCGAAATCATCGATGATGCGGTGTACTGCATGGTTGATACGCTGATACAGGTCATCCTGAATGCCCTGCTGCGGATCCCACTGGTTACCCGCCCGGGCCAGCATGTTGAGCAACAGCCGGGCTTCGTGATTGTCATTACTGAAGAAGGTCTTGTCGGTGATTGCCACTTTCAGCAGGGGAATCTGCAAGCGGCCGATCAACGCCTTGATCTCCGAGGGCAGGCCCTCGTCATCAAGAATAAAATCAAACAGCAGGGACACCAGGTTGATCACATCGTCATCGGCCTGATCCAGGGCATGGATGGCTTCACCATGCTCACTGTCGAGCAATTCGGAGAGATCTTCCTTCAGGTTGGCCCGCTCGCCGTCTTTCTCACTCAGGCTTCGCTCCACCCGCTGCAGGCGATTTAGCACCCCCATCAAATCATCGGAGCTGACCTGGTGAACGGAGGCCGCATTGGCCACCGGGGCGCCATTCAGATAGGGCACACCATTCTGCATGACCGCCATGGCCGCGTTCATATCAACGGCGGGCGCGGCGCCGTTCGCCGGCGCAACACCGCCCTGCATACCCCGCATGGTAACCAACAGCTCTTGGAGCAAGCCGAACATCTGGTCGTTACCGCCAGCGCCAGCACCGGAGGAGGACGACTGCCCCCCCGACAGAGAACGGTTCCCGGGTTTGCGAACAGGCGCGATGGGCGCCGTTTTCATGTCCGGCAGGACCCCGGCATCCACCAACACCTTGTTGGCTTCGGACACCATAAAGCCGGTTTCCGCCATCACCTCACGCTCAAACAGCTTGAGAATGATCAGCCTGGCCTTGATGTCCAGAGACAGCTTTTCCAGCCCCTGGTTGAATGCATCCACCAACTGGCGTGGTTCCAGCGGGTTGTTGCGCTCGGTGATCTCCGCCTTGCTTTCGAACAAGTACTCCAGGCGATGACACAACACTTTCAGCTGTTCCGCGCAGCCGTTGCGGGCTCTGCGGGCCATATTGTCCAGTGCCACCGACGTTTCCAGCTCTTCTTCGTTGACCAGGGCCAGGGAGTCCAGATCAAACTTGGCATTTTCCAGGGACTCAGCCTGCTCCTGCCCCTGCCCGAGGCAGGCAAACTGGTGCTGTATGGCCTGTTTCAAGCCGGCAGTAAGCCCGGCTCGCTGCACGCGCAGCTCCCGCATGGCATCAAAATAGCGCTCGCGCTCGCTGTCGGTCTCTTTCTCGGCCAGATCGTAGAGCCGGTCGTCCGCACCATCCAGCATGTCCTCAAGGTAGGAAGAGGCCACTGACAAATAGCGGTCACGGACTTTTTCGATAGGTCTGGGCAGGCTGTTGACAGCTGCTTTGCCGGCAACCGGTTTGAGCTGGGTAACCTTGGCCATGACACCCCCGGGGATAGCACTTCACCCGTTCAGTAAATGGGACTGTGGTTTTAATACTTTACTACGCTACCACACTAGCTGCATACGAATTTTGAACTAGTTCGCACGTCAAACTTTGTGTTTAAGCCACCACAAACACGTCGCCAGCTTTCCCTGCCCGCTAAATTCCCATAGCCTAAGGCCTTTTGGGGAAATGGACGAGAGCCATGGAGCAAGCGGTTACCATTCTTAAACAGATCAGCGGTTTCCTGTGGGGATGGCCGGCACTGATTCTGATTGCCGGTACCGGCATCTACCTGACCCTGATACTGCGATTCCTGCCCCTGCGGCAGCTGGGATTCGGTTTCAAACAGATGTTCGGCCCCCAGACCGGGGTCGGAACCATCGGCGCAGGTGCTGCCCTGGCCACGTCCCTGTCCGCCACCATCGGTACCGGTAACATCGTGGGGGTCGCCACCGCCATTCATTCCGGTGGCCCGGGAGCTCTGGTATGGATGTGGCTGATCGCTCTGGTCGGCATGGCCACCAAATACGCGGAAGCCGTTCTGGCGGTGCAATATCGGGAAAAAGATGCCGCCGGACAATATGTTGGCGGCCCCATGTACTACATCCAGAATGGTCTGGGCCGTAACTGGCGCTGGCTGGCCATTGCCTTCGCCATCTTCGGCATGCTGGCCGGATTCGGTATCGGTAACAGCGTCCAGGCCAACTCCGTGGCCCACGGCCTGCAGGACAGCTTTGGCTTGCCGGCATGGATTACCGGGGTAACCCTGGCCGTACTGGTTGGCCTGGTCGTCCTGGGTGGCGTAAAACGCATCGCCTCCGTGGCCACGTTCATCGTCCCGTTCATGGCGCTGACCTATCTGCTGGCCGGCCTGGTTGTCCTGGTGGACCATGCTGACGCACTGCCCGCGGCTCTGGCCCTGTGCTTTGAAAGCGCCTTTACGGGCACCGCCGCCGCTGGCGGCTTCGCCGGCGCCCTGGTCAAGGAAGCCATCCGCTTCGGTATCGCCCGTGGCATCTTTTCCAATGAAGCAGGCCTTGGCAGCGCCCCCATTGCCCATGCTTCCGCCAATACCGACCACCCCGCCCGCCAGGGCTCCATCGCCATGCTGGGCACCTTTATCGATACCATCATTGTCTGCTCCATCACCGGCCTGGCCATTGTCTCCTCCGGCGCCTGGACCAGCGGCGAGGAAGGCGCGCCGCTTTCCGCCCTGGCCTTTTCCTCCACGTTCGGGGACTTCGGTAATGTGATCGTGGCCGGCGGGCTGGCGATCTTTGCCTTCACCACCCTGCTGGGCTGGAGCCTGTACAGCGAACGCTGCACCCAGTTCCTGTTCGGTGACCGGGCCATTCTGCCTTTTCGGGTCATCTGGGTACTGGCGGTGCCCCTGGGGGCCGTGGTCAGCCTGAACCTGGTCTGGGCATTGGCAGACATCATGAATATCCTGATGGCGATACCCAACCTGATTGCTCTGTTATTATTGTCCCCCGTGGTGGTCCGCCTGAGTCGGGAATTCTTTACCAACCGCCCGGATTGACGGCACCATCGCCGCATAACACGACCCCGCAGGCCTGCCTGCGAGGTCTTTCATTGAGTTCAGCACCGAGAACAGCATGACCATCACCCTGCCCGACTATGTGCGTGACGACATTCAGCGCAACGTAAGCTTTGCCCTGGAAGAAGACATCCGCAGCGGTGACATCACCGCCCAGCTCATCGACGCCGATAGCGAAAGCACCGCCACCATAATCACGCGCGAAAACGCCGTCATGTGCGGCATTCCCTGGGCGGATGAAGTGTTCCGGCAACTGGGCGATGTGCAGATTGAGTGGCATGTAAAGGATGGTGATCGACTGACTGCGGACACCACCCTGTGCACCCTGAGAGGCAATACCCGCCAGATTCTCACCGGCGAGCGTACTGCGCTGAACTTCCTGCAAACCCTGATGGGCACCGCCACCACGGCGCGCCGCTATGCGGATGCTGTGGCAGGCACCACCGTGACGATTCTGGATACGCGGAAAACCCTGCCCGGCCTGCGAGCTGGCCAGAAATACGCCGTGCTCTGCGGCGGCTGCCAGAACCATCGGGTGGGGCTGTACGATGCGTTTCTGATCAAGGAAAACCATGTGGCGGCCTGCGGAGGAATCACCGCCGCCATTGAGCGGGCGCGGGCACTGGCGCCGGAAAAGAAAATCATTGTGGAAGTGGAAACGCTGGCAGAGCTGGAAGAAGCGGCAGCGCTGAAGCCGGATCAGATTATGCTGGATAATTTCAGCGCAGACATGCTACAGACAGCAGCAGAAAGCCCTGCCGAATCTGCCCTGGAAGTCTCAGGTAATCTTACTGTGGATAATGCCTCAGCCCTGCCACAACACAGGCAGTGGTTTCTTTCATCGGGCGCGCTGACCAAACATGTCACGGCAACGGACCTGTCCCTGCGACTGCAATCTGATTACCGGGAGGAAATCAGCAGAACGGCTTCCGCCAAGTGACCCATGCTCTTTGTACAATCCCATCTTGTGCGAGGCACAACTGAAGTCCTGGGAGCTAGCATGGATGCAACCGCCACGGACCAAGGTGATTTAGCTCCCCGCCGTCCTGTCTGGGAGAGTCATCGTCATCTCCACCATCTCCAGCAAACGTTTGTCGTAACCATGCTTTTCCATTAAAGCAAAGAGAACTGCGGAGCTGCTCTACGGAAGGTAAGGCAAACCATGAAAGCCTGACAACCTGGCGCACAGACAAGGATCCGCGCAAGACATCCACCATTACTGGGTATGACAAACCACCAACCCGCTGCACAAGATAAATACGTGGCAAGACCGACAGAGGTCACCGCCACTGACTAGGACTCTCAAAAACGAAGTGGATATTTGGCTACGCCTCAATACCTCCCCAGGGCAATGACTGCTCAAACCCGGCCAGAAGATCATCATCGGGAAACGCTTTATTCTTATCGGTCATTTCACCCCCACTTCAGATGACAATGACAATACTCCGAAACACGCCCCTCCCGACCCCAGCAAAACCCTCATCCTATGTAAGCGATACCAAACTTTCGCAAGCGACAACCGCCCCCCCTCAAGAGGTCAGATATCCTCTTGAGTTTCAAGCCCAGCCATCGGCATTTCTCCCTTAAAGGGCTGGCCTGATTTCAATAATGAAAACGCCCAACACAAATGGTGCTGGGCGCCCTCCAAAAAACCAGTTATGACTATAATCGGATTTTACTGACAACCTGATGGCAGATATTTTGCATCACCGCTTGTTGCACAAACCCAATCTACAATAGCATTGTTAGTCACCGTCGGAGTAAGGGTAAATGTAAAGCCGCGAACCGCATTGTTAACGGGGGCAGCATTTCTGAGCGTCACGGTCATCACACCAGCATCATCATGTGCTACACCTGCGGTGTATCGCCCGCCCGCAGTCTCAGCAAATTGGTTTGCAGGAGGGAACTCTCCTTTAGTCGCGTAGAATTCAGAAAGACCAGTCTTAACCGCACCAGCAGTTGCCATACCCTCCGCCACTTGCGAACGCGCAACATAATCCTGATAAGCAGGCACAGCTACAGCAGCAAGAATACCGATAATTGCTACTACAATCATCAGTTCGATAAGGGTGAAACCCTGTTGTATTTGCTTCTTCATGTGTTTTCTCCAGACATTGGCAAATTTGATTGAGCCCACCCTTGGCGAGCATCTGCGCTTAGACAATGCACAGAGCAGGCCAACTTTTTTTCGTAGCCATCCAAATCGTCTGAACCGCTTAGAATCCGGCGTCTTTCGAGAGCCCGGCAACACCTTCCCTCTTGTTTACCGGGGGTGACGCGGGTCACAGTTTTTGTCAGTCGACGACATTATTTGTCACCCAGGAGCCCAGCAATAGACACCCAACGTCACTGTGCCAATTACAGGGGGAACGAGGCGGAAGAGAAAAAACAAAACAGGTACGGGAAGGCAGCCACAGTCAGATCCAGTCACACCCCGCGCTTTAGCTATTGAAGATCATCTGCATCATCGCTGCGCCGGAGCCCCGCTCCTAGCAAACAGGCATACTGGTATCAAGAGCCAGACAAGTCACAAGTTGAGTTTCCAAGTGAGAAATGCTCCGCAAGGTGCTGATTTTTCGATTTGCGGGCTTCCCAGCGCCGCCCTCCCACGGTATGTTACGAAAAAAGTGTTGGGCTAACCGACCATACTAAGCATAAACAAGCAGGTTGCCATGACGACTCCGACAGCCCATTTTACCGGCCTTCCTCGCCGCCTGATTCATCAGGAACTGCTCACGCCCGAACAGGCCCAGAGCGCCCTCAAGGATGCCCGGGAAAACCGTGTCAGCCTGGTTCACCACGTGGTCACCAGCGGCATGGTGGCGGCCAATACTGTCGCCCTGGCGGTTGCCGAGGAGTTTGGCGACCCTATGCTGGACCTGAGCGCTTTCCAGCGCGACAGCCTGATCAAGGAACTTGTCGACCCCAAACTGATTACCAAACACCATGTGCTGCCCCTGTTTCGCCGCGGCAGCCGGCTGTTTGTTGCCGTTTCCGACCCGACCAACCTGCCCGCCCTTGAGGAAATCCGCTTCAACACCGGACTCAATGTGGAAACGGTGGTGGTCGAGCACGACAAGCTGACCCAGTGGATTGAGCAACAGGAGTCCGAGGCTGAAGACAGTGCCTTTGACGACCTGGATGACGGCCTGGACGACCTGGATGTGAGCGGTGGGGAAGACACCGCCAAGGACGACACTCAGTCCGGCTCTGATGATGCCCCCATCGTACGCTTCGTCAACAAGTTACTGCTGGATGCCATCAAGAGCGGGTCCTCGGACCTGCACTTTGAACCCTACGAAAAGTCCTACCGGGTCCGGTTTCGCCAGGACGGCATCCTCCAGCCGGTGTCCAAGCCGCCCCTGAATATCGCAAGCAAACTGGCCGCCCGTCTCAAGGTGATGGCCCGACTGGACATTTCGGAACGCCGGGTGCCCCAGGACGGGCGCATCAAGCTGAAAATCTCCAAAACCCGCGCCATCGATTTCAGGGTGAATACCTGCCCCACCCTGTTCGGCGAAAAAATCGTGTTGCGGATTCTTGACCCGGAATCTGCCAAAATGGGGATTGATGCGCTCGGTTACGAAGATAATCAGAAACAGCTCTATATGGACGCCCTGCACAAGCCCCAGGGCATGATTCTGGTCACTGGGCCTACCGGCTCGGGAAAAACCGTCTCGCTCTACACCGGGGTCAACATCCTCAACACCCCGGAGCGCAATATTTCCACCGCGGAAGACCCCGTGGAAATCAACCTGGACGGGATCAACCAGGTCAACGTGAACCCCAAGCAGGGCATGGATTTCGCTTCCGCCCTGCGCGCTTTTCTTCGCCAGGACCCCGACGTGATTCTGGTGGGGGAAATCCGGGACCTGGAAACCGCCAACATTGCGATCAAAGCTGCACAAACCGGGCATTTGGTGCTCTCTACCTTGCATACCAATAGCGCCCCCGAGACCTTGACCCGCTTGCGCAACATGGGAGTACCCTCTTTCAATATTGCCACCTCGGTGATCTTGATCATTGCCCAACGTCTGGCCCGGCGACTGTGCGAACACTGCAAGGAGCCACAGGATATTCCCAGACAGTCACTGCTTGAGATGGGCTTCACGGAAGCAGACATCGATTCCGGTTTTACTGTTTACGGCCCGAAGGGCTGCGAGAAATGCAAGAAAGGCTACAAGGGTCGCGTGGGGGTCTACGAGGTAGTGAAAATCACCGATGGCATTGCCCGCATTATTATGGAAGAGGGAAACTCCATCGAAATCGGCGACCAGTGCCGAAAGGAAGGATTCAATGATCTCTACCGCTCCGGTCTGGAAAAAGTGATGCATGGCGTCACCAGCCTGGAAGAAGTTAACCGTGTAACCAGCGGACATTAATTATGGCGACTAAAACAGCACCACAAAAAAAAGCAGCCACGTTCGTTTACGAGGGCACAGACCGTCAAGGAAAAAAAATTCGCGGAGAAACCGTAGGGAAAGGCCCTGCCCTAGTCCGGGCTGAGCTGCGAAAACAAGGCATCAGCGCCAAGAAAGTCACCAAGAAACGGGAAATCAATCTTGGCGGCAAGAAAAAGATTAAACCATTGGACATTGCCATTTTTACGCGACAAATGGCAACCATGATGAAAGCCGGGGTGCCACTCGTACAAGCCTTTGAGATTGTGGCGGATGGCTTGGAAAACCCCAGCATGAAAGATGTGGTACTGAAGCTTAAAAGCGAAGTGGAAGGTGGAAGTAATTTTGCCTCAGCTCTAAGAAAACAACCACTTCTATTTGACGATCTATATTGCAGCCTTATTGATGCTGGTGAGCAATCCGGCGCTCTAGAGGTAATGCTGGACCGGGTGGCTCTCTATAAAGAGAAAAGCGAAGCCCTCAAACTAAAAATTAAAAAGGCCATAAAATACCCAATATCAGTAGTTTGTGTTGCCATTGTTGTTACTGTCATACTACTAACCAAAGTAGTTCCCACTTTTCAAGAACTCTTCGAAGGGTTTGGAGCAGAGCTACCCGCCTTCACCCAGTTTGTAATTGGCCTTTCTGAAGCCTTGCAGAACAACTTCTTTAGTATTCTGATTAGCCTGATTGCCTTTGGCGTGATTTTCAATGTAGCTCGACAAAGATCCGAAGCTGTTCGAAATATGATTGATCGCACCCTGCTAAAACTGCCTATCGTAGGCGACATCACATTCAAAGCAACAGTAGCACGTTATGCGCGAACCCTAGCTACCACATTCTCGGCAGGCGTACCATTAATTGAGGCCCTTGAGGCCTGTGCTGGCGCAACAGGCAATGTGGTCTATCGGAAGGCGGTTTATCAAATCAAGGAAGATGTCACTACCGGCCAGCAACTTCAGTTTGCCATGCGATCTACCGGCGTATTCCCTGCTATGGCACTGCAAATGACAGCCATCGGCGAAGAGTCCGGTGCACTGGATGCCATGCTGGAAAAAGTCGCGGTCTATTACGAAGACGAAGTTGATAATGCCGTTGATGGCCTGACAAGCATGATGGAGCCCCTCATTATGTCGGTACTCGGCGTCCTTATTGGTGGTTTGATTATCGCTATGTACCTCCCAATCTTCCAGCTTGGCCAAGTGGTATAACGTGTCCGATATTGTTCATCTTCTTTCCACAAGCCCAGCCCTTCTGGTTGGGCTCTGTGTCTTTATGGGCCTGTTGGTCGGCAGCTTTCTTAACGTGGTGATTTACCGTCTGCCGGTAATGATGGAGCGCGGCTGGAAGCAGGAGGCCCGGGAAATTCTGGAGCTTCCCCCGGAGGAGGATGGCGAGATTTTCAATCTGGTCACCCCCCGCTCCCGGTGCCCCAAGTGTAACCATGCCATTACCTGGTACGAGAATATCCCGGTCATTAGCTGGCTGGTGCTGAAAGGCAAATGCAGAGAGTGCCATACGCCAATCAGCAAGCGTTATCCGGTTATTGAGCTGACCAGTGGTCTGCTTGCCGGTCTGTGTGCCTGGCATTTCGGTTACGGCCCCTGGTTGCTCTTTATGCTGTTTGCCACCTGGACCCTGCTCGCAGCGGCCATGATTGATGCGGATACCACCCTGCTGCCAGACAGCATGAATTATCCGCTGCTGTGGGCCGGCCTGCTGGCAGCGCTGTTAGGGGTATCACCGGTATCCCTGCCCAATGCGGTGGCTGGCGCCATGGCGGGCTATCTTTCCCTGTGGAGCGTGTACTGGCTGTTCAAGCTGCTCACCGGCAAGGAAGGGATGGGCTACGGTGATTTCAAGTTGCTGGCCGCCCTGGGGGCCTGGACGGGCTGGCAATATCTCCCGCTGATTATCCTGTTGTCTTCCGTGGTGGGACTGGTGTTTACCCTTCTCGCGACGCTGTTCGGTGGTGAAAAACGCACCCAGATCCCCTTCGGCCCCTATCTGGCCGCCGCCGGCTGGATTGCCTTGCTGTGGGGCGATACCATCGTCAGTTCGTATCTGGGGATGTTTAAGATCAGTTGACAGTGGACAATTGATAATTGACAGCTAAAAGCAAAACCTAAAGCTTGGACGAGTTTGAGCTTTCGCTGTCAACTGTCCACTATCAACTGTCAACTCTTCCCCCAATAAGCTATTGCATCACAGCCATCCGTTAATTGACTGTGTTGAATTCGGAGTTCCCCCCTATGTTCGTAGTCGGCCTGACTGGTGGCATTGGTAGCGGCAAGACCGCCGCCACGGATTTCCTGGCCCAACAGGGCATTACCATTGTCGATGCAGATCTGGCGTCCCGGGTGGTGGTAGAACCAGGCCAGCCCGCGCTAGAGCGTATCGCCGAGCATTTTGGTGAGCATGTTCTCACTGAGGAAGGCGCCCTTGACCGCCGCGCCCTGCGCGAAATCGTGTTTGCGGACGCGAGCGCACTGAAAGTTCTTGAAGGCATTACTCACCCGGCCATCGGGGAAGAGCTGAAACGACAGATTACGGCCAGCCAGTCCCCCTATACCGTCCTGGTTTCCCCGCTACTGCTGGAAACCAGCCAGAAAAACCTGGTGGATCGTATTCTGGTGGTTGATGCCCCCGCAGAACTGCAGGTGCAGCGCACCATGGCCCGCGACCATGTTCCTGAAGACCAGGTTGCCGCCATCATGAAAGCCCAGATGGAAAGGACCAAACGCCTGGACCAGGCCGACGATGTGATTGAGAATCACGGGTCGCTGCAGGCATTTCATGAGCAACTCACAGACCTGCATCAACGCTATCTAAAAATGGCCAACGCACTCTGAACATGTCTGATACCGATAACACCACCCGTACCTATCCCTGTCCCCAATGCAAATCGCTTACCCGCTGGGACAATAACCCCTGGCGCCCTTTCTGTTCCGAACGTTGCAAACTGATTGATCTGGGCGACTGGGCGGCGGAGCGCCATGCAATTCCCGGTGATGACAATGCACCCGGGGATTTCGAAGAGTTTTGATCGTCTGACGGGATAAGCTGCGGATTGGGCTGCTCGTGCAGCAGTGCGAATAAACCCGTGCCTCTTTCTCTAACAGGGGCGTAAGCCAACGCCTACCCTAGGGTGCCACTGAGCCCGGCCAGAAGGCACGAATTCCCGCCACGCCAACGGCACCATGCTGGCGGGCCTTTTCCAGATCCGCTGGCGAGACACCGCCCAACCCATAGCAGCCCAGCGGCAACCCGGTAATCCACTGCCCTGCTTGCTGCCAACCCAGAGGGGGACGATCCGGATGACTGGCGGTGGTCTCTACCGGGGAAACCAGTACCATATCTAGCTCCAGAGACACCGCCTTTGCCAGGGCGTCCCGGCTGTGGCAGGCCGCCGATACCACACCGGGAAAACCCGGTCGCTCCCGGCAATCCATCAATACCGATTCGGGCAGGTGCAGCCCGAAGACACCCTGCAAGGATGCCTGTTCCATCCATTTTGCGGATAAAGCCCGCAACCATACCTTGATACCCTTCTTCCGGCACAGCTCCAGGAGCTCCGGCAGTGCCGCATGCTCGCTCCACTGGCGCAGATACAACCCCGTGGAAGCGGCATCCAGACGATTGATGCCCACCTTGAGAGCGTCGAGATCCTGGTTATCCGGCGCGATGGCAAGGCGGGCAGGCAATGTTATTGCCGTCACCACCGGCCGGTTCGCCGCCGGAAATTCCAGCGTCGGCAACTCGGCAATCTCGAACCAGCGCACCGGCTGGCCTTCACGGCCCGAAGGCTCACCCTGCCAGGCGGTGACATCGCGAAAATGCAGGGTGACGTGCAAATCCTCGTACTGGTGGGCAATCGTCATGAACGGAGAGGAAATCGCCGCCTGCATGCCCAGTTCCTCCTCCAGCTCCCGGGCCAGGGCCACCGACAGTGACTCTCCCGGCTCTACCTTGCCGCCAGGAAACTCCCAGCACCCCCCTTGATGCTTGTGGTCCGGACGTTTGCTCAGGCAGATACGACCGTCGTTGCCGCGGATGATGGCGGCAACGACGGTGATGGCGGGGGTGGTGGCTTCGGTCATAAACAACGTTTCTTGGGGAGCCTCGGAAGTGCCATGCGCGCAGGCGCAACAACGGATGAACGTCGCGAGCCGGTTCGCCTTGCGAGCATAGCTCCTACAGCGGTGATTCGTCGGGCATTCAGATTATGTGCGGTATTCCGCGTTGATCTTCACGTAGTCGTAGCTGAAATCACAGGTCCACACAGTGCACTCGGCATCGCCACTGGCCAGGTCCGCACGAATGTGGATCTCCGGCTTGGCCATCACTTCGGCCCCTTTCGCCTCTTCGTAGCTGTCCGCCACGCCGCCCTGCTCTACCAACAGCAGATCGTCCAGCCAGACGCTGACCTTGTCCACGTCCAGGGACGCAATAGGAGCCCGGCCAATGGCAGCCAGGATACGGCCCCAGTTGGGATCTGAGGCAAACAGCGCCGTCTTTACCAGAGGAGAATGGGCAATGGTCTCCGCCACGGTCCGGGCATCGGATTCGCTGGCGGCACCGGCCACGGTAATTGCCACAAACTTGGTGGCGCCTTCTCCATCGCGCACCAGTGCCTGGGCAAGTTCCACGAACACACTTTCCAGGACCTGGTACAGCAACTGGCTATGATCATCCAGCGCCTGAATCTCAGGCATCTGCGCCGTAGCCGTGCTGATCAGCATACAGGCATCATTGGTGGAGGTGTCGCCGTCCACCGTGACCCGGTTAAAAGACTTGTCTGCCAGGGTTTTCACCCACTGGTCCAACAGAGGTTTGGCGATGGGCGCATCGGTGGCGATAAAACCCAGCATGGTGGCCATGTTCGGCTTGATCATGCCCGAGCCCTTGGCCATACCGGTAACGGTGATCGGCACACCGTCGATCTCCACGCGACGACTGGTAAGCTTGGGGTAGGTATCGGTGGTCATGATGCCTTCCGACGCCCGTCCCCAGTGATGCTCATCCAGCACGGCCAGAGCATTGGGAAGACCTTTTTCAAATGCCGGTAACGGAAACTGCTCACCGATCACCCCGGTGGAATACGGCAGGATCTGATCTTCACGACAACCCGCCGCCTCGGCCAACAGGCGGCAACTGGCCAGACAGTTTTCCATCCCCTTTTTACCGGTACCCGCATTGGCATAGCCGGTGTTGATCATCAGGTACTTGGGGGCTTCTGCGGCCAAACGACTTTTTGCCACCTGCACCGGCGCAGCACAGAAACGATTCAGGGTGAAAACACCACTGACACGACTGCCTTCGGCCAATTCCAGCAATACCAGATCCTTCCGGTTAGCCTTCTTGATACCAGCCTCAACAGCCGCAAGACGGATACCGGGGACAGGCAACCATTCTGTCTGTGTCATAACCCATTCCTTGAAAATTCAGCTACTAGCTTTAAGCGACGAGCTACTAGCCATAATAACGAAAAGCACCGGTGAAAACCGGTGCTTTTGTATTTCTCGTCGCTGGAAGCTCGTAGCTAGACTCTATTCAATCTTGCCGTGGCACTGCTTGTATTTCTTGCCCGAGCCACAGGGGCAAGGTTCATTGCGACCTACCTTTCGCCCCTCTCGTACCACTGTCTTCGGGGCCCCTGCCTGGTCACTCTCACCGGCGGTTCCATCAGTGCCCGGTTCGGGAGCCGCCTGCATTTTCATTTTTTCAGCCTGCCGGCGGGCTTCTTCCTGGCGCTGTTGCTCAAGGCGCTCTACTTCGTCATCACGACGCACCTGGAAGCTGTGCAGAACACGGATCAGCTCATGCTGGATCTGGTTAAGCAGCCCCTGGAACAGTTCGAAAGACTCTTTCTTGTATTCCTGCTTGGGGTTTTTCTGGGCGTAACCACGCAAATGAATCCCCTGACGCAGATGATCCATATTGGCCAGATGCTCTTTCCAGTGACGGTCGAGAATCTGCAGCATCAGGTGCTTCTCGATCTTGCGCAGATCCTCGACACCGATCTCCTGTTCCTTGCGCAGGTAGTCCTGCTCCAGGGTTTCCACCAGCTTCTCGATGACCCCATCGATATGCATCTGGTTGTCTTCGCTGAGCCACTGGCCAACCGGCGCATTACACTGGAATTCCGCTTCCAGGGTTTTCTCCAGGCCCGGCACATCCCACTGGTCTTCCACAGAACCCGGAGGCAGATAACTGTGCACCAGCTCGGTCACCACATCATAACGAATGCCTTCCACGGACGTTCGCAGATCCTCGGTTTCCAGGATCTGGTCACGCTGGGTGTAGATAACCCGACGCTGGTCGTTGGCCACATCGTCGTATTCCAGCAGATTTTTGCGGATATCGAAATTGCGCCCTTCCACCTTGCGCTGGGCATTCTCGATGGCACGTGTCACCCAGCGATGCTCGATGGCCTCACCGTTCTCAAGCCCCAGCGAGCGCATCATATTGCGGATCCGGTCGGAAGCGAAGATACGCATCAGATCGTCTTCCATGGACAGGAAGAAACGGGTGTAACCCGGATCCCCCTGACGGCCGGCACGACCCCGAAGCTGGTTATCAATCCGACGGGATTCATGACGCTCGGTACCGATGATATGCAGGCCGCCCGCTTCCATGACCTTGTCATGGTTGGCCTGCCACTCGGCACGGATTTTTTCCGCCTCGCTGTCCGAGGGGGTATCCATGTGCTTGATTTGTTCTTCCGGATTACCGCCAAGCATGATGTCGGTACCCCGACCCGCCATATTGGTGGCGATGGTCACTGCGCCGGGACGACCCGCCTGGGCAATGATCTGCGCTTCGCGCTGGTGGAACTTGGCGTTCAGTACTTCGTGGGCAATCTTGTCTTTCTTCAGGCGCTTGGAAAGATACTCGGAGGCTTCGATGGTGGCGGTACCCACCAACACGGGCGCGCCCTTGGCAACGGCTTCGGTGATTTCCTTGACGATGGCGTCGAATTTTTCTTCCAGGGTCAGATACACCAGATCATTGGCGTCCACCCGCACCATGGGCCGATTGGTGGGGACCACCACCACGTCCATGCCGTAAATCTGGCGGAACTCCATGGCTTCGGTATCCGCCGTACCGGTCATGCCCGCCAGCTTGTTATAGAGACGGAAATAATTCTGGAACGTGGTCGAGGCCAGCGTCTGGTTTTCCTGCTGGATATTCACCCCTTCCTTGGCCTCGATGGCCTGGTGAATGCCCTCGGACCAGCGACGACCGGGCATGGTACGGCCGGTGTGCTCATCAACAATCACAATCTGATTGTTCTGCACAATGTAGTCACGGTCCACATGGAACAGGGCATGGGCTTTCAGGGCAGCATGCACATGGTGCAACAATGCCAGATTGTGCGCCGCATACAGGCTCTCGCCCTGTTCCAGCAGACCATTACTGACCAGCAGGGCCTCGATTTTCTGATGCCCGTCTTCAGTCAGCTCCACCTGACGCTGCTTCTCATCAACAAAGAAGTCGCCGTCCTGCTCTTCGGACTGTGCGGACAGACTGGGCATCAAGCGGTTCACGGCCACGTACAATTCGGAAGAATCCGCCGCCGGACCGGAAATGATCAGCGGAGTACGGGATTCATCAATCAGGATGGAATCCACTTCATCGACAATGGCGTAGTTGAGACTACGCTGAACCCGATCCTCCAGCCGGAACGCCATGTTGTCCCGGAGGTAATCAAAGCCATACTCGTTGTTGGTGCCGTAGGTTATATCAGCGGCGTAGGCTTCCCGTTTCTGGTCCGTGGGCTGCTGGGAAAGAATGACGCCGACACTGAGACCCAGAAATTCGTACAAGGGACGCATCCAGTTGGCGTCCCGCTCGGCCAGATAATCATTCACGGTGACCACGTGCACACCTTCACCGGACAGGGCATTCAAATAGGCTGCCAGGGTAGCGGTCAGGGTTTTACCCTCACCGGTGCGCATCTCGGAAATCCGCCCCTCATGCAGGGCAATACCACCGACCATCTGGACGTCAAAATGGCGCAGGCCCATGACCCGGGTGGACGCCTCACGAACCACGGCAAAGGCTTCAGGCAGTAATTCATCCAGAGTCTTGCCGTCCTGGAAGGCCTGACGAAATTCGCGGGTCTTGAGTTGCAGGTCCGCATCACTGAGCTGTGCCAGCGCTTCCCCGTGGCTGTTGATCGTTTCGACCAACTTGCCCATGCGTTTCAGCTCACGATCATTCTTGGTGCCGATGATTTTTTTTACGATGGTACCCAGCATACAACTTCCGGTTCAGTAAACAGTCAGGCCATAAAGTCGGCAGCCTGCCAAGCGTTGCCATGCTCGCATGGCTCCGACGGCAGCGTCACAACGGACTCTGGCAAGAAAAGGTTAGCCATTCTAAACACAATAGATTGAAGAGATAAGGTGGTATTCCCGGTTATCAAGGGCCCGGAACGAAAAACGGCCCCGCAAGGGGCCGTTTGGAGCGATCCGGTTAGCGTCGCGCACGGTAAATATAAGGCTGGGGGTTCACCTGAGTGCCATTTTTCAGCACTTCATAATGAATGTGCGGCCCGGTGGAGCGGCCGGAACTGCCCACTTTGCCGATCACATCCCCGGTGCGGACAATCTCCCCGGCGTCTACCAAGAGCTCCTTGGCATGACCGTAGCGGGTAGAGATACCATTGCCATGATTGATTTCCACCATCAGGCCATAGCCTGAGCGATCACCGGAGTAGGTGACCACGCCGGCGCCGGTGGCAATAATCGGTGTCCCTTCCTTGCCGGCAAAGTCCACCCCTTTGTGCCAGGCAACGCGGCCGGTGAACGGGTCCGAACGGCGCCCGAAACGGCTGGACATCCAGCCTTTGGCCAGCGGACGACCGGAAAGATAGGTCTGATCTTCAATCTGCTTGCCGGCCAACAGGTTTTCGAGAATTTCCAGCTGACGCTCCCGACGCTCCAGGGTCTCCGCCATCTGGTTCACGGCTTCCATAAAGGACGGCAATTCGTAGCTGGCACCCTCTTCCGAGCCTTCCGGCCCACCCAGCCCTGGCACGGTGCTGAAATCAAATTCATCGCCATCAATATCCGCCACTTCCACCAACCGCTCGCCCAACGCATCCAGTCGCACCAGGCGGGCCTGGGCCTGGGCCAGTTTCAGGGTCAGCGCCCGGAATTGTTCCTGGCTGAGACGATCCAGCGATTCCAGGGCTTTCTGCTGTTCCTCCAGATGGGTGGAGAAACGTTCGGTCATTACTGGCGTATACTCAGGTTGCTCGCTGAGTTGCGATACCAGCAGGTAACCGCCAACGCCCGAGAGCAGCGGCACTACCACCAACATAGCAGCCAGCAACCAGGGCCAATGACGGGGCACCGGCAGTGTTCGCGAATGGCCACGCTTGCTGTTAATGACTAAGATATTCATAGATTCGTGTAACGCACCGACTAAAAATGAAATAATTCAAATAGTTGCACTGGTTTTCTTGATTATTTTTTACAATTGCAGGCTAGTCTAAGTAAAACCCATGAGCAAGACAACTTCTCCCAAAGCCCTGCTCGCTCTGCTGAGTGGTAACCCGACCCTCTCCCGCCTGACCCGGGAGGCCCGGAAAGCGGCCAGTGATGACTCGCAGACTCCTGCTATGGCAGACCCTCTGGACTGCCTGCCACCGGCCCTGCGTGAGCGTGTCACCCTGGAGGAAGACAGTCTGCGCTGGCTGGCCATTGCCGAAACCAGCGCCACCGCACAGCTGCTGCGCTTTCATTTACCGAAGCTACAACAGGCGTTGCCCGGCCAGCAGATCAAGATCATGGTCGGCGGCAAACGCCAGATGCAAAGCAGCAATGTTCGTGCCAATCAACAGGACAAGCCCAGATTGGCCAGGGAAAGTGCCAGGCAAATTGCAGATCTGGCGGACAGCATTGAGGACGAGGGCCTCAAGGCCTCCTTGCAACGGCTGGCCAGCCGCGGGGAATCCGAATAAATCCCGTGTCCCATAAACGAAAAACCACCCGGCGGCGGGAGAACCGCCGGGTGGCAACAGGGTTTTTCGACGTTTGAACGGTACTGCCGAGTATGACTACTCCGCCGCCGCCAACACCGGTCGCATGTAGGATACCGGGGCGTCGGTGGCATCTTCGAAGGTCACCACCTCGTAAGAGTCCTCCTGACGGAGAATCTCGCGCAGCAAGGCATTGTTGAGGGCATGACCGGACTTGTGACCGATAAACTCGCCGATCAGGCTGTGACCCAGCAGATACAGGTCGCCAATGGCGTCCAGCATCTTGTGCTTGACGAATTCGTCCTCGTAACGCAAGCCGTCCTCGTTGAGGATGCGATACTCATCCACCACGATGGCGTTATCGACACTGCCGCCCAGCGCCAGATTCTGGCTGCGCAGGAACTCGATATCGCGCATGAAACCGAACGTCCGGGCCCGCGCCACTTCCTTCACGAACGAGGTCGTGGAGAAATCGATGCTGGACACCTGGTTGCGCTCTTCAAACACCGGGTGATCGAATTCGATGGAGAAGGTCACCTTGAAGCCATCAAAGGGGACAAAAGTCGCTGACTTGTCACCCTCACGCACCGTCACTTCCTTCTTGATGCGGATGAACTTCTTGGCCGCTTCCTGCTCCTTGATGCCGGCAGACTGCAGCAGGAACACGAAAGGACCGGCACTGCCATCCATAATCGGCATTTCCGGCGCAGACAGCTCCACGAAAGCGTTGTCGATGCCCAGCCCGGCCATGGCGGACAGGAAATGCTCCACGGTACCGACCTTGACGCCGTCCTGAACCAGGGTCGACGACAGGGTGGTCTCACGGACCGCATCGGCTGACGCCTTGATCTCCACCACCGGGTCCAGGTCCACACGCCGGAACACGATACCGGTATTCACGGGTGCCGGGCGCACGGTCATGTAGACCTTTTCGCCGGTGTGAAGCCCCACGCCGGTGGCGCGGATCACGTTTTTCAGCGTTCGTTGTCTGATCATCAGTCTGTCACACAGCTGCGGGTATCCTGCAGGATACCGCTTTCCTCAACACAAAATTAGGGCCGAATTATACTGCAATGCCCAGATTTTGCACCTTTACGGCCAACCCGGCCGCCAGACCGTTAGTCGGCCTGACGACGGAGAAAGGTCGGGATATCAATGAAATCCAGATCTTCCGCGGTGTTCACCGCCTGCTGACCGCGGCCGCTGGCCGCCTGCTGGGCAGCGCGTTTGCGCTCCACGGCGGGGCGATCCAGGTCGTTGTAGTCCACCCGGCCATCCGCGGTAACGGGGGTCTGACGACCGCGTACCACTTTTAGTTCCTGCTGGGCAGCACCCAGGCCGGTGGCCACCACTGTGACGCTGATGTTGTCACCCATATCCGGGTCGATGGCAGTACCAATGATCACGTTGGCATCATCGCTGGCCAGCTCGCTGACAATGTCACCCACTTCAGAGAACTCGTCCAGGGCGATGGACTCGTTGGCGGTGATATTGATCAGGATACCGCGGGCGCCACGCAGGTCCACATCTTCCAGCAACGGGCTGGAAATGGCTGCCTGGGCCGCTTCTGCCGCCCGGCCTTCGCCGCTGGCGGTACCGGTACCCATCATGGCGGTACCCATTTCGCTCATCACGGTGCGCACGTCAGCGAAATCCACGTTGATCATGCCCGGGCGAACGATCAGATCGGCAATCCCTTTTACGGCCCCCTGCAGCACTTCGTTGGCCGCCTTGAACGCATCCAGCAGGCTGGTGGAACCACCGAGCACCGCTTGCAGCTTCTCGTTGGGAATGGTGATCAGGGAGTGAACGTGCTCTTTCAGCTCCTCGATACCTTCCTGGGCGGAGCGCATGCGCTTTTTGCCCTCGAAGGGGAACGGCTTGGTCACCACCGCCACGGTCAGGATACCCAGCTCCTTGGCGATTTCTGCCACCACCGGTGCCGCACCGGTGCCGGTGCCACCGCCCATGCCGGCGGTAACGAATACCATATCGGCACCGTCCAGCAGCTCGGCGATGCGGTCACGGTCTTCCATGGCGGACTGACGACCGATTTCCGGGTTTGCGCCTGCACCCAACCCCTTGGTCACCTGGCTGCCCAGCTGAATCACGGTTTTGGAGGAGGCATTTCGCAGTGCCTGGGCGTCGGTGTTGGCGCAGATAAAATCCACCCCTTCCACACCGGAACGCACCATGTGATCCACGGCGTTACCGCCGCCGCCACCGACACCTACCACTTTAATGACCGCGCCATGCGGTACGCTGTCTTCCAGTTTGAATTGCATGGTTGATCTCCCGTTATTGCTTCCCTGTTACTACTTTGAACGTTATTTAACGTCGAATTGTCCCGGTGATGTTGCCGCGGCCCGGAACTGCCGCTTCCGCTAAAACTGCTAACCGGCCCGAGAAACTAGAAGTTGCCCTTGAACCAGTTTTTGAAACGCTCTACCCAGTTCACTTCCCCGCCACCGGCAAGGGCGCGGGCACTGGTACCGTCTTTTTCCATGCGCTGGCCATACAGCAGCAGGCCCACCGCGGTGGAATAGATCGGGTTCCTGACCACGTCGGTGAGGCCGGAGATACCCTGAGGGGACCCCAGACGCACCGGCATGTGAAAGATTTCTTCAGCCAGATCCACCGCACCCTCGATCTTGGAGGAGCCCCCGGTGAGCACGATGCCCCCGGGAATCAGATCCTCGAAGCCGGAGCGACGCAGCTCGGCCTGGATCAGGGTGAACAGTTCGTCGTAGCGAGGTTCTACCACCTCGGCCAGATTCTGGCGGCTGAGGGTACGGGGCGGCCGGTCGCCCACGCTGGGCACCTTGATGGTTTCGTCCGCACCGGCCAGCTGGGTCAGCGCGCAGGCGTACTTGATCTTGATTTCGTCCGCGTGCTGCTTGGGGGTCCGCAGGGCCATGGCGATATCGTTGGTCACCTGATCCCCGGCAATGGGAATGTTGGCGGTGTGACGGATGGCCCCTTCGGTGAAGATGGCGATATCCGTGGTCCCGCCACCGATATCCACGATGCAGACACCCAGTTCACGCTCATCTTCAGTGAGAACGGCGTGAGCACTCGCTAACTGCTCAAGGATTATGTCATCGACCTCCAGGTTGCAGCGGCGCACACATTTCTCGATGTTCTGGGCGGCGTTCACGGCGCAGGTCACCAGGTGCACCTTGGCCTCCAGGCGCACACCGCTCATGCCGATGGGCTCGCGCACCCCTTCCTGGTTGTCCACCACATATTCCTGGGGCAGCACATGCAGGGTTTTCTGGTCCGCCGGGATCGCCACGGCCTGTGCCGCGTCAATCACCCGGTCGATATCTGCCTGGGCCACTTCCCGGTCGCGGATGGCGACGATGCCGTGGGAATTGAGGCTGCGCACATGGGAACCGGCGATGCCCGCATACACCGTATGAATGTGGCAGCCAGCCATCAGCTCGGCCTCTTCCACCGCCCGCTGGATGGAGCGCACGGTGGCTTCGATATCCACCACCACACCCTTCTTCATCCCCCGGGACGGCTGGGAGCCGATACCGACGATTTCCATGGTGCCATCGGCGGATGACTGACCGACGATGGCCACCACCTTGGAGGTGCCAATGTCGAGTCCGACAATCATGTTTTCTGATGCGTTTGCCATGTCATCCATTCTCCTAAAACTAGCTTTGCTCGCCCCAGGTCACCGCCATGCCATCGGCATAACGCAGGTCGACCCGGGTTACCCGGCGGCTGTCCGTGCTCAGCACACCGCGATAGAGCCGCACAAAGCGGCGCAATTTGCTGGTGTACGCTTCACGGTCTACCACCAGCTGCATATCGTTGTTCAAGGTCAGTCGCGCGGTCAGTCGCGCGTTGACCTCCATACTGCGAATACCCAGGTCCACATCCGCCAGCATCTTGCCCATGCTGTGATAGAACCCCATCACTTCTTCCAGCCGCTGTTGCGGCCCGCTCAGCCGGGGCAATCCGGCCAGGTCGTACTGCTTGAGCGCCTTGAACGGCTCGCCGCTGTCCGAGATCAGCACGGTGTCATTCCACACCGCCACCGGGCGCCGCTCTTCCACGGTCAGCACCACGGTGTCGGGCCACTGCCGGCGAACGGAAACCCGTTCCACCCAGCTCAGGCCCTGTGCCTGCTGATAGATTTCCTCCAGCGGCACGGAAAAATAATTTTCGTCGCGAACCAGCGCCGCCAGGGCGGTCTGGATCTGCTGCTGACGGCGCACATCGGTGACACCATCCACTCCCACCTTGCGCACCGGATAACCATCCAGTGCCGCCGGCAGATAGATCACACCGACCAGCAACACCGCCGCCACCGTTCCTACCAGCATCCAGGGCACCGCTGCCGCCAACCGCTCGCTGAGCGGTACGCCGGCTTTCTTCACCGGCTTGCGGCGGGCCCCGCGCGGGGTCACGGCCTGCTTAGCCATCACTCCGTTCCAGCGCATCCAGCAGGATTTCCCCCACCAGGGTGTCGAAATCCCGCCCGGCGGCCTTGGCTGCCATGGGTACCAGGGAGTGATCGGTCATTCCCGGTACCGTGTTCACTTCCAGCAACTGCCAGTGTCCCTGCTCGTCACGCATCACATCCACCCGGCCCCAGCCCCGGCAGCCCGCCACCCGGAAGGCGGTCAGAGCCAGTTGGCGCAGGGCCTGCTCATCGGCCTCATCCAACCCCGCCGGGCACAAATATTCAGTGCTGTTGGACTGGTACTTGGCTTCGAAGTCATAAAACGCATTGGGTGTCTTAAGGCGAATCGCCGGCAACGGCTCGTCACCCAGGATGGCCACGGTGTATTCCGGGCCGTTCACCCAGGCTTCCACCAGCACATCGGAATCAAACTTTTCCGCTTCTTTCAGGGCCCGAGCCAGCTGCTCGGCGTTATCCGCCTTGGCCATGCCAATGGACGAGCCTTCATGGGCCGGCTTGATCATCAGTGGAAAGCCCAGGTCCATATCATTACGGCCGGCCACATAAAACGCCGGGGTTGGCAAGCCGGCGCCTTTCCACAGTTGTTTGGTGCGCACCTTGTCCATGCCGATGGCGGAGGCCATCACCCCGGAACCGGTATAGGGGATGCCCAGGTGTTCCAGGACGCCCTGGATAACGCCGTCTTCGCCGCCCCGGCCATGCAGGGCGATAAAGGCCGCATCAAACCCTTTCAGGGTATCCACGCTCTTGTGTGCCGGGTCCACCAGCTCGGCGATCAGCCCCAGATTGCGCAGCGCCTGATGGACCGCCGCACCACTTTTCAGTGACACGGGGCGCTCGGCGGAATTGCCGCCGGCCAGTACCGCTACCCGGCCAACGCTGGCCAGTTGCTTCTTCAGCAGCACCTTATCCACGCTTGGCGCCTCCCTGTTCAGCCAGTTCTTTTGCAATGGCTCCCACATTGCCGGCGCCCTGGGTCACCAGCAGATCACCGTCCTGCAGTTGGGTGGCCAGAATGTCGGCCAGCTTGGCCGGATCATCCACGAATACGGGCTCCACTCGCCCACGCTTGCGGATGCTGCGGCACAGGGCGCGAGCATCGGCCCCGGGGATCGGGTCTTCGCCGGCGCCATACACTTCCAGCATCAGCAACACATCCACCCCGGAGAGCACATCCACGAAATCCTCGTAAAGATCCTGGGTACGGGTATAACGGTGGGGCTGGAACAGCATGGCCAGACGACGACCCGGCCAGCCGGCACGGATGGCATCGATGGTGACAGCCACTTCGCTGGGGTGGTGACCATAGTCATCCACCAGGGTCGCGCTGCCACCGTCGAAGTAATATTCGCCTTGCACATCAAAGCGACGGCCAACACCGGTAAAGTTATTCAGGCCGCGAATGATGGCCTCATCGCTGGCGCCTTCATCGGCGGCCACGGCGATGGCCGCCAGAGCATTGAGCACGTTGTGCTTGCCGGGCATGTGCAGTACCACATCCAGCGGCTCACCTTCCTTGCGGATCACCCGGAAAGACGTGGTCATACCCTGCTGCTGTACGTTCTCTGCACGCAGATCCGCATCGTCACTGAAGCCGTAACGGATTACCTGGCGATTGACCCGTGGCAGCAGCTTGCGCACCACCGGGTCATCCACACACATCACTGCCACGCCATAGAACGGCAGGTTGTGCAGGAACTCGATAAAGGTGTTCTCCAGCTGGGCAAAGTCACCGCCGTAGGTGTGCATGTGATCCGCTTCGATATTGGTCACGATGGCACTCATGGGCTGCAGGTGCAGGAAGCTGGCGTCGGATTCATCCGCTTCCGCCACCAGATAACGGCTCTGCCCCAGCCGCGCATTAGTGCCGGCGCTGTTCAATCGCCCGCCAATCACGAAGGTGGGGTCCATACCCGCCTCTGCCATGATGGCCGCGGTCATAGACGTCGTCGTGGTCTTGCCGTGGGTCCCGGCCACGGCGATGCCGTGACGGAAGCGCATCAGCTCAGCCAGCATCTGGGCCCGCGGCACCACCGGAATCCGGCGGGCATGGGCTTCCGCCACTTCCTCGTTTTCCGTGGTCACCGCCGTGGACGTTACCACCACGTCAGCGCCATCGATATTTTCTGCCCGGTGACCGATTTCCACCCGCACACCCAGGCCACGAAGGCGCTCTACGACCGCCGATTCCTTGATGTCGCTACCGCTGATGGCATAGCCCTGATTGGCCAGCACCTCGGCGATGCCACACATACCCACGCCGCCGATACCCACAAAGTGGATACCGCTGATGCGCCGCATCTCGGGGACGATATGGATGTTGTCGTTATCGGCCATTGGCCACCTCCTCACACAGCGTGGCCGCGCGCTCGGCGCTGTCGGCCACGGCCTGCTCGCGAGCCCGCTGCGCCATTTGCGCCAGCAACCCGCGTTCTGCAACCGGTTTCAATGTGCCCGCCAGGCTGGCGGCACTCATGTCCCGCTGGGGCAGCAACAGGGCCGCGCCCCGGTCTGACAGCCAGCGGGCATTCAATGTCTGATGATCGTCCACCGCACTCGGCAGCGGCACGAACAGGGCCGCCACACCGGCGGCCGCTACTTCCGCCACGGTCAGCGCCCCGGCCCGGCAGATCACCAGATCCGCCCAGCCGTAGGCTTCCGCCATGTCGTCAATAAATTCACTCACCCGGGCCTGCATGCCCAACGCCTGGTAAATCGGCGCGGCTTCCCCGGTGCGACCGGCACCGCATTGGTGACGCACCTGAATTTCCCGGCCCAGCACGGCCAGCAGCAGTTCCGGCAGATCCTGATTCAGCACCAGGGCCCCCTGGCTGCCGCCCAGAACCAACACCCGCAAGCCACCCTGATGCTGGGCATAGCGACGGGCCGGGTCGTCCAGATTGGCAATCTCGGCGCGTACCGGATTGCCCACCCAACAGGCGCTCTGGGAGCCGAACGCTCCCCGGAAACCCTCCAGGGTGACGGTGGCCATTTTCGACAACAGCCGGTTGGTCAGCCCCGGCACCGCATTTTGTTCGTGGACCACCACCGGCACCTTGCACAGGCGCGCAGCCAGGCCACCCGGGCCGCTGGCAAAACCGCCAAAGCCCACCGCCAGCAGGGGCTGACGCTGGCTGATCAGGTTGCGCGCCTGCCAGACCGCACGCAGCAGATTGAACGGCGCGGTAAGCTTGCGCTTGAGCCCGCCGCCACGCAGCCGGGATACCGCCAGTTCGGCAATCTCATAGCCGTACTGGCGCACCAGCTTGCCTTCCATGCCGTTCTCGGCGCCCAGCCAGAGGATCCGGAAACCGCGCTCACGGAGTTGATCCGCCACTGCCAGTGCCGGGAACACATGCCCACCGGTGCCGCCCGCCATGATCAGGATGGTGCCACTCATCGTGCCGCCCTCCCTCTCGCTTTCAGCTGCTCGGCTTCTGACCCGGCGCGCAGGATCAAGCCCACCATGGCGGAGAAGATCAACAGTGAAGAACCGCCATAACTGATAAACGGCAAGGTCAGGCCCTTGGTGGGCAGCAGCCCCATATTCACGCCCAGATTAATGAACACCTGGGAGCACATGACAAAGGCGCAACCGTAGACCACATAGGCGTGATAGAGCAGACCGCGGGTTTCCAGGCTGTGACCCAGCCGGAACACGCGCCAGCCCAGCAGCACGAAGCCGCCGATCAGAGCAAGATTGCCCAGCAGCCCCAGCTCTTCCGCCATAACCGCGTAAACAAAATCCGTATGGGCTTCCGGCAGATAGAACAGCTTCTGCACACTGTTGCCCAGGCCCACGCCGCTCCAGTGCCCGCGGCCAAAGGCAATCAGGCTCTGGGTCAGCTGGTACCCTGAACCGTATTGATCTGCCCAGGGATCGGTGAAGGTCATCAGACGAGCCACCCGGTAGGGCTCGGCAAACGCTACCAGCGCACCCAGTGCCACCGCAGCCAGGCCGATCAGCAGGAAGCGCAGGGTCGGCACACCGGAAAGAAACAGCATGCCCATGGCGGTGATACCCAGCACCACCACGGCCCCGAAGTCCGGCTCCAGCAGGAGTAGCACGGTCAACACGCCCAGCAACGCCAACGGCAGCAGGAAGGCTTTCCACTCGGTTTCCAGAGCCGCCTTGCGCTGGGCGATATAGCCTGCCAGATACAATACAAAGCACAGTTTGACGATTTCCGAGGCCTGAATGGTCAGGCCCGGCAGGGCAATCCAGCGGGTGGAACCATTCACGGTCCGTCCCAGCCCGGGAATAAACACCATCACCAGCACCACCAGGGCCACCGGCAGCATCAGGAAACGGAGCCGTTCCAGCAGCGCCAGCGGTACCGCGAAATAGACAAACGCCCCGGCCCCCAGGCCCAGTGCCAGGTAGATGCCATGACGCAGGGCGTAGTAGAACGGATCGCCCAGCCGGGTTTCCGCGATCTGCAGGCTGGCCGAGGAAACCATGACCAGGCCAGCCAGAGCCAGCAGGATGGCCGTCCACATCAGGGGCTTGTCCAGACCCCGGTTATCCAGCTTGAGGATCATGCGCTCAGTCATGGCACACCTCCCGGGCCCGGGCGGAAAAATCATCGCCACGGGCAACAAAGCTGGAATACATGTCAAAAGAGGCGCACGCCGGAGACAACAGCACCGCATCACCGGGCTGTGCCAGGGCATGGGCCCGGGTCACCGCGGCCTGCATGTCGGCCACCAATTCACAGGGTGCCGCCGACATGCCCTGGGCCAGGGTGCTGCGATCTTCGCCCATCAACAGACCGGCACGGAGGTACTGTCGCGCCGGCTCCGCCAGCGGCGAGAAATCCTGCCCCTTGCCCTGACCACCGGCGATCAGGATCACCTTGCCTTCAATGCTTTCACCGATCCCCGTCAGGGCCGCCAGGGTAGCTCCCACGTTGGTGGCCTTGGAATCGTTGAACCAGCGCACGCCCCCTGCTTCAGCCACCAGCTGGCAACGGTGCGGCAGACCGGTAAAGGCTTTCACGGTGGCCAGGGCCTTGTCCCGGTTCAGGGACAGGGCATCGCTGATCGCCAGCACGGCGAGAATATTCATGGCGTTGTGATGGCCGGTAAGTGCCAGTTCGGACAGGGACAACAGGGTATCGCCCCGATACTGCAGCTGCCCGGTTTCACTATCCAGCCGATAGTCCGCCTCTGGGTGAGCACCGAAGGTCACCTGCCGCGCCACCCCGGCAGGAGGGCGAGTGGCCAGATCATCCCGGTTCCACACTGCCACCTGGCAGCCATCGTAGATGCGCTGCTTGGCGGCCACGTAATCGGCAAAGCTGGCGTAACGATCCAGATGGTCCTGGGACACATTGAGGATGGTGGCCACTTCCGCACTCAGGCTGTAGGTGGTTTCCAGCTGGAAACTGGACAGCTCCAGCACATACAGGCGGGCCTTGTCGTCCAGCAGTTCCAGGGCTGGCACGCCCAGATTGCCGCCAATGCCCGGATTCATGCCACAGGCATCCGCCACCTGCCCCAGCAGGGTCGTCACGGTACTCTTGGCATTGGAACCGGTAATTGCCACCAGCGGCTCGCTGGCGGCCCGGGCAAACAGCTCCACATCACCGATCACTTCCTTGCCAGCAACGACCTGCTCGGCAATGGCTGGTGTGGCCACGGCCACGCCGGGGCTGACGATCAGGCGACGGGCATTGTTCATCCAGCCGGACTTGAAACCGCCGGTATGAATTTTCACATTGGGGAATTCGGCGCGCAGCGCCTCCAGGCCGGCGGGCTCGGCACGGGTGTCCAAGGCGCGCACAGGCATCCCCTGGTCCGTCAGATAACGGATCACGGAACGCCCGGAAACTCCCAGGCCAATGACCAGATCAAACCCGTCTTTCGCCATAAAATTAACTCAATCCCCTATCGGATTTTCAGGGTCGCCAGACCCACCAGGACCAGAATTACGGTGATGATCCAGAAGCGCACGATGATCTTCGGCTCCGGCCATCCTTTCAGTTCAAAGTGGTGATGGATCGGCGCCATACGGAACACCCGCCGACCGGTGAGCTTGAACGACCCCACCTGCAGCATCACCGAGACGGTTTCCATCACGAACACCCCGCCCATGATGAACAGCACGATTTCCTGACGGACAATCACCGCCATCACACCCAGTACCGCGCCCAGGCCCAGCGCGCCCACATCGCCCATGAATACCTGGGCGGGATAGGCGTTGAACCACAGAAATCCGAGACCGGCACCACACAGGGCGGCGGAAATGATCACCAGCTCGCCGGCACCGGCCACATAGGGAATCTGCAGATACGGCGCGAATTCCGCATGCCCTCCGGCATAGGCGAAGATGCCCAGGGCACCGCCCACCAATACCGCCGGCATGATCGCCAGACCATCCAGGCCATCGGTCAGATTCACCGCGTTGCTGGTGCCGTTGATCACAAAATAGGTCAGCACGATGTAGAACCAGCCCATATTGATGACCACATTCTTGAAGAAGGGCACGATCAACTGGGTTTCCACCGGGCTCTGGGCCGTGAAGTACAGGGCAAAGGCTGCCCCCAACGCACCCACGGACAACCACAGATATTTCCAGCGGGCCGGCAGGCCGCGGGGATTCTTTTCCACCACCTTGCGCCAGTCATCCACCCAGCCCACGGCACCGAAGACGAACAGCACACCCAGGGTGATCCAGATAAAGCGGTTGCTCAGGTCGGCCCACAGCAGGGTGGAGATGACGATGGCAATGAGGATCAGCGCCCCGCCCATGGTGGGGGTGCCAGCCTTGCTCAGATGGCTCTTCGGGCCATCATCTCGAATGGCCTGACCCACCTGCTTTTCCTGCAGCTTGCGGATCATGATCGGGCCCACCCAGAAAGCGATAAACAGGGCCGTCAGTACGCTGAGAATGCCGCGCAGGGTAATGTACTGCACCACCAGGAAACCGCTATGAAATTCTGCCAGAAGCTCGGCCAGCCAAAGCAACATCAGTGTGCCCCCTGTTCCGGTTTTTGCGGGCCTGCGCCCATGATCAGTCGCTGCACCACCGCTTCCATACCGGCGCTACGTGAGCCTTTTACCAGCACGGTTCCACCCTGTTGCAGAACCGGGGCACTCCAGCTTGCCGCCTGCTGATCGTTTTCTGCCGTCATGGCACCGTCACCAAACCCTTTGGCGGCGGCACTGGCGCCGGTCATCACCACCAGGTCACTGATCCCCGCCTGGCGGGCATAGCCACCCAGCTCTTCGACCAGTTGCTCCGCCTGCGGCCCCAGTTCGCCCAGGGCGCCCAGCACCAGCATCTGCGGCGCCGGCTGGGCCGCCAGCCAGTCAATGGCAACACGCACGGAGCCGGGGTTGGCGTTATAGGTGTCATCCACCAGCACACCGCCGGCCAGGGCATGCAGATTCATGCGCCCGGGCACCGGTTTCAGCTGTGACAGCCGTGGCAGGACCTGGCCCAGGTTCACCCCCAGGGCACGAACGGCGGCACAGGCCAGCAGGGCATTGCTGACCTGATGGGCTCCGGGCAGGGGAACGGTCACCGCTTCGCCCAACGGCTGCAGCACAAATTCCACCCGGTCCTGATGGAGCTGGATATGCTCCGCATACAGATCTGCCGGCGCCTGACTGCCAACACGAATCAGGCGGAGGCCCGCCTTTTCAGCCTCAGCGGCAAAGAAATCAGCAAAACTGTCGTCATTGTTGATGATCGCCTGACCGCCAGCCTGGCAACCACCAAAGATCTCCGCCTTGGCGTTGGCGATACCCTGCATGGAACCAAATCCTTCCAGGTGGGCGCCGGTTACATTGGTCACCAGCACCACCTTCGGCTTGGCCAGGGAACTGGTCCAGGCAATCTCACCGGGGGCATTGGCGCCCAGCTCAATGACCGCATAGCGGTGCTCGCCGGACAGACGCAGCAACGTCAGTGGCACACCGATGTCATTGTTGAAGTTGCCACGGGTGGCCAGGGTGCCCTCACCCAGCATGGCCGCCGCCATTTCCTTGACGGTGGTCTTGCCGGCATTGCCGGTCACCGCAAGTCGCTCAGAGGTAAACTGATCCGCGTAGCCGCTGGCCAGGCGCCCCAACGCCAGGCGGGTATCGACTACCTGCACGGCACTGGCAAAGTCATTCTGCTCCCGGTCCACCAGGGCAGCGACGGCGCCGCTGTCGGCAGCCTGGGCGAGAAAGTCATGGGCATCGAAACGCTCACCCTTCAGCGCCACAAACAGGCAGCCCGGCTCCATGTCACGGGTGTCGGTGACCACCGCATTCACTTTGCGGTCTTCCCCGATCAGGGTGCCACCGGTCCACTGGGCGATCTGCGACAACCACATCATGAGGCACCTCCCCGGGCGGTCAGCGCCTGGCGGGCAAGGTCTCTGTCATCACTGGGGTAACGCACGCCGTTAATTTCCTGATAATCCTCATGGCCCTTGCCAGCCAGCAGAATCACATCCCCTGGCTGGGCACGGTGGACGGTTTCCTGTACCGCTGCGGCACGATCCACGTTTTCGTGGACCGCCTGCGCATCGGTCAGGCCGGCACGCATCTGGTCAATAATGGTTTGCGGGTCTTCGCTGCGCGGGTTATCGCTGGTCAGCACCACGCTATCGGCAAACGTTTCCGCCACCGCTGCCATCTGCGGACGCTTGCCGGCATCCCTGTCGCCGCCACAGCCGATCACACAGAACAAGCGGCCAGGGAAATGATCCCGACATGCCTGGAGGGCTTTTTCCAGCCCATCCGGGGTATGGGCATAATCGACGATCACCGTCGGACAGCCGTCGGCCTGCAGCGGTTCCATACGCCCCGGTACGGGCGTAATCGCAGCCAGCGCCCCACTCAACGCCTCGGCGGGCGTACCCTGGCCATGCAGGATGGCCGCCACGGCCATGACATTGCTGAGATTGAAATGACCGAACAGGGGCAGCCTCAACGACACCACCGTGCCGCCAACAAACAGCTTGGCCGTAATCCCTTCTGCCGTGTATTGCAGAGACTCACAGCGCACGGTAGCGCCCTGCTGGCTACCGAACGTGACGCATCGAACGCCATTGGGCAGACAGGCAATCAGGGTCTGCGCCGCCGGATCATCACAGTTGATCACTGCCAGCTGCACCCCTTTTCGGGTGAACAGCATGGCCTTGGCGGCCAGGTAGGATTCCATATCACCGTGGTAATCGAGATGGTCCCGGCTCAGATTGCTGAATACCGCCGTGCTGACCAGGGTGCCACCGAGACGGTTCTGATCCAGGGCATGGGAAGAAATTTCCATGGCCACGGTATCGGCGCCGGCATCACGGACTGCTGCCAGTCCGGCCTGCAGGGTGATCGGGTCCGGCGTGGTATGACCCGTGGTCTGCTCCTGCCCTTTCAGCCCCAGCCCCAGGGTGCCCACCAGGGCACAGCGGTGACCCAGTGCGTTCAGGGCATCGCGCAGGAACCAGGAAATGCTGGTCTTGCCATTGGTGCCGGTCACACCGGTGATGCGCAAGCGGCTGGCCGGCTCGCCGAACCAGCGCGCGGCCAGATCCGCCACCCCCCGGGCCAGCCCGGGCAGATTCACGCGCGGCACAGTTTCCTGCAGGTCCACGGAAAAGGTCTCCGCGTCCGCCAGCACCACGGCGGCACCGGCACTGATAGCCTGGCTGATGAAATGACGGCCATCGCTGGTCACACCGGGCACGGCCACAAACGCCTCACCGGACTGGAGCCGACGGCTGTCCAGCTGCAGACCTGAAATGGCAAGACCTGCCACTTGGGCAGGCAGGTTGTGCTCGGGGAGCAGTTGCTGGAGGCGCATCATGAGCGATCCTCCGTATCCGGGCCACCGGCCAGCAGCCCTTCAGGCTTGTCCGGTGGCACGTGCAAGGTCCGCAATACCCCGCCCATGATGCGGGAAAAGGCCGGTGCAGCAACCAGGCCGCCATAGTAGGCATCGCTACGCGGATCATCGATGACGACCACAGTGACAATACGAGGATCCGTGGCCGGCGCCAGGCCGGCAAACAGACCGATATAGCTGTCATCCGCATACCCACCGGAAATCACCTTGTGCACCGTGCCGGTTTTGCCGGCCACCTGGTAACCCGGCACTTGAGCGCGGCTGGCGGTACCCACCTGGCTGACTACGGTTTCCAGCATTTGCACCAGCTGCCGGGCAACCTGCTTGCCAAGCACCTGTTGCCCGGCAGGTTTGTCTTTCACTTTCTTCAGGGTCAACGGCACCTTGACGCCATCATTGGCAATGACCGCATAGGCCTGTGCCAGCTGCACCGCAGATACACTCAAACCATAGCCATAGGAAAGTGCGGCCCGCTCCACGTCCCGCCAGTGGCTCCGCAAAGGCAGCATGCCATTGCTTTCACCCGGAAAATCAATGGCGGTCGCCTCGCCAAACCCGAAACGCTCCAGATAGGTGGGCAATGCCAGCGGCTCCATGGCCAGCGCCAATTTGCTGGTGCCAATATTCGAGCTTTTGGTGAGCACGGTGGTGATATCAATGATCCCGTAATCACGGTGATCACGGATGGTCTTGCTGCCCACACGCATGGTGCCCGGGTGGGTATTAATGGTCGTGGACGGGGTGACCATGCCCATCTCCATGGCCGCCGCCACGGTAAAGGGCTTCATGGTGGAACCGGGCTCAAACAGGTCGGTCACCGCCCGGTTACGCAGCGCGGCGGTATCCAGGTTGCCACGATTATTGGGGTTGTAAGCGGGCTGGTTCACCATGGCCAGCACTTCGCCGGTGCGCACATCCAGCACCACCGCGCTACCGCCCTTGGCCTTGAATTGCTGCACGGCACCCAGCAACTCCCGGTACGCCAGATACTGAAGACGCAGGTCGATACTCAACGTCACATCTTCACCGGGCTGGGCCGGCTCCAGCACTTCAATATCCTGGATCACCCGACCCAGCAGATCGCGCACCACCTTCTTGCGACCGGACTGGCCGGACAGGTGGGACTCCAGGGACAGCTCGACCCCCTCCTGGCCCTGATCATCGATGTTGGTGAACCCCACCACATGGCTGGTCACTTCGCCCGCCGGGTAGTAACGGCGGTATTCGGTCAGCGAATGGATGCCGGGGATATTCAGATCGAGCACCGCCTTGGCCGCTTCCGGCGCCAGGCCACGGCCAAGATAGATGAATTCCCGGGATTCGTGCCGACGGACCTTGCGGGCAAACTCCTGCTGGCTGAGCACCGGGTTTCCCGCCAGCCGGGTCCATTGCTCCTGATTCTCCAGGGCTTCACGGGGATTGGCCCAAAGCGTCACCACCGGTGTACTCACCGCCAGAGGGCGCCCATCTCGATCACGAATCACGCCCCGGTGCGCCGCCAATGGCTCCACACGCAGATTGCGAATATCCCCCTGATGCGCAAGGAAATCATGCTGCAGCACTTGCAGATCCACCGCCCGCACCACCAACACACAGGCACACACCAACCAGAAACCCAGCACAAAGCGCCAGCGCATCTGGTGATTGGGTTGCCGTGTCTTGCGAGCCTGGCGTTTCATGGCCGGATCAGCACTCTCTCATCGGTTTTCGGTAATTTCATTCCCAGCTCCTCGCGAGCCAGGCGCTCCACCCGTGCATAGCTGCCCCAGGTGCTGTGCTCCAACAGCAACTGACTCCACTGGCTTTCCAGTCGAGTCTGCTGCTGCTGTAATTTCTGGCTCTCGTCGGTGAGTCGACGGGCCTCGTGAACGCTGTAACTCACTGCCAGCGCGGAGATCACGATCAGCACCACCAGGGTGCGGATCAGCCAGGGGGCACTCATGCCACCTTCTCCGCCACTCGCAGTACCGCACTGCGCGAGCGCACATTCACTTTCAACTCGGCCTTGCTGGCGCGAATGGCCTTGCCAACCGGCTCCAGCCGCTGCGGCATTTCATCGCCCAACGGCAAACCACCGCGCCCCTTGGGTGCCCGGCCGGAGTGATCGCGAATGAACAGCTTCACGATCCGGTCTTCCAGAGAATGGAAGCTGATAATGGCGAGACGCCCGCCGATGGCGAGCGTCTCCAGGGACTGTTCGAGCACTTTGTTCAGCGCATCCAGCTCCCCGTTTATATGTATTCTCAACGCCTGAAAACTGCGCGTGGCCGGGTGTTTGCCCGGCTCACCACGGCCGATGGCCGATTCGATCAGATCAGCAAGCTGCAAGGTACGTGTGATCGGCTGCTCCACCCGCTCCTCACAGATCCGCCGGGCAATTCGCCGCGACTTACGCTCATCGCCGTAGCGGTACAACACATTGGCGATGTCCTGCTCCTCGGCCCGGGCCAGCCACTGCGCCACGCTTTCCCCTCGAGTGGGATCCATGCGCATATCCAGCGGCCCGTCTCGCAGGAAGCTGAAACCACGGGCGGCATCATCCAGTTGCGGTGACGACACACCCAGATCCAGCAACAGCCCATCAATGGGTCGCCCGGCTTCGGCCACCACCTCGGGCAGGCAGTCAAAGCGGTTGGCGATTATCCGGAAACGATCATCTTCCGACGCCAACTGCTCGCCTGCGGCAACAGCCTGGGGATCACGATCGATACCGGCCAAGCGGCCCTGGCGATCCAGTTTTTCCAGCAGCGCACGACTGTGGCCCCCTCGCCCGAAGGTGCCGTCGACATAAAATCCATCACCACGGCTGAACCACATATCCAGTACCTCTTCCAGCATGACTGGCTGGTGTTCGTACTGCGCGCCTTTGTCGGTCATCAGAAAGACAGCTCCTGGACGCTTTCCGGCAATGCCTCCGGATCCAGGGTGCCATCCTCTTCCAACCAGCTTTCTGCTTTCCAGATTTCAAAACGGTGCATTTGACCGATCAGCATGGCCTGCTTCTCCAGGCCGATCGCCGCCCTCAACTCCGGCGGCACCAGCAGCCGGCCATTGCTATCCATATCGATTTCAACCGCCTGGCCAAGAAAACGGCGTTTCAACTGGCGTACCTGCGGGCTGGAGTCTCTCTGCGCAGACAGCTTGCCGGCGGTTTCCATAAATTCATCACGGGGGTAAAGCGCGAGACATTCGTCATAAGGGTGACGGGTAAGCACAAGCTGGCCGCCGCAGGCTTCGTTTAACGAAGCGCGATAGCGGGTCGGCATGGTGAGCCGCCCCTTGGCATCCAGATTGAGTGATGTGCTCCCAGTAAACACTGGCCGTCCTCATGCTCGATTGTTTGGTTCCTTCCCGGGGCTCTTGTTGCCCCACTTCGCGACACCGGCCGCCAAGAAAATCCCACTTTTTCCCACTTTTCACCACATTGGGACACTCTAGGGCCACTGCGAACACCAAGTCAAGCGTGAGCACCCGGTCAAACGTAAAAGAATTTCCAGACAAATCAGCCTGTTAGCGGTATCACAGAGAATGAACAAAGGGATGAACGGAGGGAGTTTCGAGACGAATCAGAGCGCTGGAACGCGCAAGTGAGAAAGCACTTTAAGTGTTAGACGGATTAGTTATTACTAACTTTATTTATATTCCACATCTAAAGGATTAGGCCTTGTTCGGACACGGGCCAGCGACAGGATTGACGATCCGGCAGGCCGACGCCGCACCCCAGTGCCATCAACCCGATCGGAAAAGCGCAGCACATGTTGGTCATTGTCGAGACAGAGGGATTGATCTGCGCCAACCTGCCAGGCTGCAAGCACGGCAAGTCTGAGGTCTTCGCATGATGGGATAACGAGCGGGATCAAGAAGATAAGGCATTACGAGGAGCGAGCCACGAGTCACGAAAGGCAAAACCCGTCTTGGGTTTCGCTTCTCGCAACTCGCGCATCGTTACTGAATAAAGTGGATCGGTCGATAAGCCGGGTTCTGTCGTGGACAGTCATTCATCTGGGGCTTGCGTCGCCACAAACCTCTAGCAACCTACCCGGATCCAGCGCGGGCCACGCCATAGGATCCCTATTTGGTCTTGCTCCGGGTGGGGTTTACCCTGCCACCACTGTTGCCAGCGGCGCGGTGCGCTCTTACCGCACCTTTTCACCCTTACCGGTTCCGACACGAGGAAGGAACAGGCGGTATCTTCTCTGTGGCACTAGCCGTAGCCACACCGTCACCAGTGTGGCCCCCAGGCGTTACCTGGCACCCTGCCCTGTGGAGCCCGGACTTTCCTCCAGCGGCTACGCCGCCAGCGACTGTCTGACCGATCCGGGGCGGAGTCTAAACAGTTAATAATTAATAGTGAATAATTAATAGCTGCGCGGACCGGGTTTTCTGATCTTGAAACGCAAGAGGCCGCGCCCGCTAACGTTGAGCGCGGCCTCTTGTGCCTGAAAAACGACCAAACCGGATCGCGAGTTATTCATTATTAACTATTAATTATTCATTGCCTCTAACAGCGCATACACCGCCTGCCGTTTCAGGCCGGTATGGGCGGCCATGATTTTCGCCACCCGGGACACCGGCAATTCCGCCAGCAGGGACGTTGCCAGGGCCTGATCCCGCTCACTCCAGTCGGCGGTGTGCGCGCAAGGCGACAACACCAGCACCAGCTCGCCGCGTTGCTGGTTGCGATCTGATGCCACCCAGTCACAGATATCCGCCACGGCTCCCATGCGAATGGTCTCAAATTGCTTGGTCAGCTCACGACAGAGCGAGATTTCACGATCTTTTTCAACCAGGGGCGTTAGCGCCTCGAGGAAGGAAAGCACCCGATGGGGAGCCTCGTAGATAATACTTGTGACTGACAGCCCTGCCAGGCGCTCGATGGCCTGCTGACGGGGCGCTCCCTTGGCAGGCACAAAACCCTCGAAAAGAAAACGATCAGACGGCTGCCCCGCCGCGGCTAACGCTGCCAGCAGTGCCGACGCGCCGGGAATCGGCACCACCCGCACACCGGCCTGGTGGCAGGCGCGCACCAGACGGTAGCCGGGATCACTGACCAGTGGCGTGCCCGCATCACTGATCAGGGCGCCCTGCTCACCTGACTGCAAACGAGCCACCAACTCTTCGCTGCGGGCACTTTCATTGTGATCATGACAGCTGATCAAGCGACTACGGATTCCCAGCTGCTCCAGCATGCGCTGACTGTGCCGGGTATCCTCTGCAGCCACCCAGTCGACCTCATCCAGTACCGCTATCGCCCGACGACTGATGTCATCCAGATTTCCGATCGGCGTACTGACAATATACAAAGTTCCACTCATATCTGTGCACGACTCAACTGGTGAGGCTCCAATGAAGCGCCTACAATAGCGGCTTCATTCTGGTAATACGAACCTGTCGCCATGGAATTCAGAAAGGCCCGTTTGGCAGCCCTGCTTGCTGCCGCAGTCATCGCTGGCTGTTCTACCACAACTCCTACGCGCACCACGGTTTATGAACAACCGTCGGCACCCAAGGTTGGCATCGCTCCCGCGGCGTTGACGGCCGCCCGCACCCAACTGGCCACCATGACAACGGAGGCGCGTATTGGCGCCACTCTGCAATGGGCTGAGACATATCTGGATCAGCAGCGTGCCGCTGATGCCGGTCAGCTACTTGCCGATCTGAATCCACAAGCCATGGACAACGCGCAACGTTTCGCCTGGATTCTGCTCAGCGGTCGAGCCCAGCTTGGCGACCAACGCCCAGATCAGGCCCTGGCGCTGCTGCAACGCTATGAGGATGAGATTCTCCAGTATCCCGCAGAGCAGCAAGCCAGACTGGACTTGCTCAGAGCCGACGCCCTCGCCATGAAAGGTGATCTGATCAGCAGCCTGCAGCAGCGCGTGGCGGCTCACCCTCTGCTGGAAGAAGACGACCAGGATTATAACCACGGCATGATCTGGCAGCTTCTGATGAAGCTGTCCAACACCGAACTGGCCAACGCCGTAGAGGGCAGCAGCGGCGACCTGCGTGGCTGGCTTACCCTGGCACAGCTGTATCGGGACCCCATTGCCGACCTGGACGCCCAGGTAAACCGACTGAATCGCTGGAGCGCCCAATGGCGAACCCATCCGGCAACGGCGGATGTTCCTGATATTCTCGACGCCCTGGAAAAAGCCGCCAACGAAAGGCCCAGCAAGGTAGCCATTCTGCTCCCCACAACAGGCCCCCTGAAAAATGCCGGCAAGGCTCTTCAGGAAGGCATCATGACCGCGTACTACCAGCACAAGCAAAATGGCAATCCGCCGGTACTGCGCTTCTATGATTCTGGCGGCGACAACATTCTGGCTCTTTATCAGCAGGCCATACAGGACGGTGCCGACTTTGTCCTCGGCCCACTGGCCAAGGAAAAGGCAGCCACCATTGCCAACCAGGGCACCCTGCCGGTTACCACCCTGGCCCTGAATTATATTGATCAGGACAACCTGCCCGAGAACTTTTTCCAGTTCGGCCTGGCACCGGAAGATGAAGCCCGCCAGATTGCGCTGCAAGGCGCCCGCGAGGGGGCCAGCCAGGCCGGCATCCTTTACCCGCAGGGAGAATGGGGCGAACGGGTTGCCCAGGCGTTTGCCGAAGAATGGCAATCCCTCGGCGGCACGGTGACCGTGACCCGTACCTACCAGGAAGGCCCCACTCTGGGGGATACCGTCAAGGAGCTGCTGCTGGTGGCCCAGAGCCAGAGTCGCGGCCAGGCGGTCAGCCGTTTCACCAGCCTGGACATGGACATTCAGCCACGCCGCCGCCAGGACATGGGTTTCCTGTTTCTGCTGGCCAGCCCGGATCAGGGCCGCCAGGTGAAACCGGCACTGAATTTCCATTACGCCAAGGATCTGCCGGTGTACTCCACGGCACTGATTCATAGCGGTGAGTCCAATCCTCGTCGCGACCAGGACCTGAATGGGGTGCGCTTTGTGGACATGCCCTGGATGCTCAGCAAGGAAGATTCCGAGCTGCGCCGTATGGCCGACACCCAATGGCCCGAAGGGCACGGCCGATACGAGCGCCTGTTTGCCATGGGGATTGATGCCTACCGGCTACAAGGCCGTCTTTACCTGTTAAACACCCTTCCATCCAGTGAGCTGCCCGGCGTCACCGGCCGCCTGAGCATGGAACAGCAACGCATTGTGCGCGAGCTGAACTGGGGTGTATTTATCAATGGTGAAGCTCGCGCTCTCCCCAAGGTATCCGAGCCGGCAAAGAATGGCAGGCCCCGTGAAATTACCGCGCAGTAACAAAGATTCCGGTAGCGAAGCGGAAAAACAGGCTGCACACTGGCTCACAGAGCAGGGACTGATTGTTGTGGCACGCAACTTTCGCTGCCGCCAGGGGGAAATCGACCTGATCATGCAGGACGGCGACACCCTGGTGTTCACGGAAGTGCGCTGGCGCAGCAATCCCAGCCATGGCGGCGCTCTGGCCTCTGTGGATCACCACAAGCAACGCCGGCTGATACTGGCAGCCCGGCACTATCTGGGTCGCCACCCGCAATACCATGATCGGCCCTGCCGCTTTGATGTACTGGGAATGGAACCGGACAATAACAACACTGTCCGGTATCAGTGGATACAAAACGCGTTCTACAGCGAATAGCTGCACGCAATCTTCGAACGCGCAGAACAATGAGGTAATTATGAGCGTGGACCGTATCCGGCAACTGTTTGCCGAAAGCATTGAAACCAAAGCCAAAGCCGGGGAAGTGCTACCCACCGTCATCGAAGCCGCCGGTCAGGCCATGGTGGAATGCCTGCTCAACGGCGGCAAGATTCTTACCTGTGGCAATGGCGGCTCTGCCGGCGATGCCCAGCATTTTTCTTCCGAATTGCTTAACCGTTTCGAGATGGAGCGCCCGGCACTCCCGGCAATCGCGCTTACCACCGATTCCTCCACGCTGACCTCGATTGCCAACGATTACAGCTACAACGAAATCTTCTCCAAACAGGTTCGCGCTCTCGGTGGCAGCGGCGACATCCTGCTGGCCATCTCCACCAGCGGTAACTCCGCCAATGTCATCCAGGCCATCCAGGCTGCCCATGACCGGGAAATGCGCGTGGTCGCCATGACCGGCAAGGAAGGGGGCGAAATGGTCAACCTGTACGGGCCCAACGACATTGAGATCCGGGTACCGGCCGCCTCCACCGCACGCATTCAGGAAGTCCACCTGCTGGTGATTCACTCCCTGTGCGATTACATCGATCAGCAACTGTTTGGAGGCCAATAAATGGCCGCAGGCTTCATTCGATTCAGCCACGTCCTGACCCTGTTTGTCCTGTTCGCCACCGTCTCCGGGTGCGCATCCCTGTCCAAGGGAATGTCCGAGGAACCCGTCGATCAGAACCACGGCAAACGCACTTTCGGTGCCTTTATCGAGGACGGCAATATTGAGCGCAAGGTCGCTGTGAATCTGGCCCGCGCCAGCGCCGAGCTGGACGAATCCCGCATCGTGGTTGTGAGTTATAACGGTAATGTGTTGCTCGCCGGGCAAGTGGCCAACGACGATCTGAAGGCCCAGGCAGGCAATATCGCCGAGCAGGTCCGCCACGTCCGCCACGTACACAACGAGCTTCAAGTGGTGGGCTCCAACTCCTTCCTGGCCCGCACCAATGACACCTGGCTGACCAGCAAGGTCAAAAGCCGTCTGCTGATCAATGGCGAGGCCCCGGGCTGGCGCACCAAGGTGGTGACAGAAAACGGCGTGGTCTACCTGATGGGACTGCTGACTCACGAGGAAGCGGATGCGGTCGTTGAGCAGGTACAAAAGGTTTACGGTGTGCAGAAGATCGTGAAGATTATTGAGTATATCGACTGAAGGCAGTTGCAAGTGTAGGAGCGTCGCTGGCGGCGCGATTCAGGCCTAATCAAACACTGACGGAAATCTGTCGAGCCCTGACATTCCTGATCGCCCTGCGGCCGATTCCTTGCCAAGGCAAGGTCGCGCCGCAAGCGACGCTCCTACAGCGGCTCCGTAGAGAGCAACCAGGCATCTGGGGCAGCAAAAAAACCGGATTTCGCCGTTTTTTTTATTTAACCACCTTCAGATGGCTGACCTTAGTCTTGCCGTCATCCTTTTCCGGCTCCGGTGGTGTGGGCTCGGGCGGCGGCTCCGCCGGATCGAACGCCATACCCTGACCGTTCTCCCGGGCGAAAACCGCCACCACCGCATTCACGGGAACCCGGATAGTCATGGGCATACCTCCGAAACGGGCGGAAAAAGTGATTTCCTCATTGCCCGCAACAAAGTTCGTCACTGCCCGGGGCGCGATGTTCAGCACAATCTGGCCGTCCTGAACAAAATCCTGGGGCACTTCCACCCCGGGGTAAGAGGCGTTTACAGCCAGGTGGGTCGTCAGACCGTTATCACAGATCCATTCGTGGATCGCCCGTATCAGATACGGGCGATTGGGCGACATATCGGACATGATTACAGCGGGTTGCGCAGTTCGCGCTCGGCGTCGGTCAGGCTGGCCTGGAAGGCATCACGGTCAAACAGACGCTCGGCATAGTCCAGCAACGGCTTGACCTGTTTCGCCGGCAGCTCGATACCCAGGGCAGGCAACCGCCACAGGATGGGGCCAACCACACAGTCTACCAGGGTGAACTCTTCACTCATGAAGTACGGCAGCTCGCTGAAGATCGGCGCGGTAGCAATAATCGCTTCACGCAACTCCTTGCGACGCTTGTTGAGGCTGGCTTCTTTTTCCTCACCGGCCAGAATGGCATCAACGTGACCGCACCAGTCACGCTCTACCCGGTGAATCAGCAGACGGCTGTGTGCCCGGGCAACCGGGTACACCGGCAACAACGGCGGATGGGGGAAACGCTCATCCAGGTACTCCATGATGACGGTGGACTGATAGAGAGTCAGTTCACGGTCCACCAGGGTAGGCACTTCGTTGTAGGGGTTCAGCGACGCCAGATCTTCCGGCTTGTTGTTGTTGTCCACATCAACGATATCGACTGTGACCCCTTTTTCTGCCAGCACGATACGCACGCGATGGCTGTAATGATCTTCCGGGGAAGAAAAGAAAGTCATTGAAGAACGCTTGGTCACCACACCCATTGTCGAATCATCTCCGCACTAATAGCTATATAACAGAAACAGGGTAACCGCTTACACGGATACCCTGTTCAACGCTGAAAAGCGGCACTAATGGTTAGTGCACGTCTTTCCAGTATTCCTTCTTGAGCAGGTATGCCGGGACAAACAGAATGCCCAGGAACACCAGTACATACACACCCAGACGCTCACGCAACGGACGGACCGGCTCAGCGGTGTATGCCAGGAAATTGGTGATATCACCCATTTCCTGTTTGAACTCTTCTTCGCTCAGCTCAGCTTCCCGGCTTGCCATCACATGGGGCATACCCACGTTTTCGAACACCCGGTTGTTGTAACCGAAGGGACGGGACTCGTCTTCGTAGAAGTTGATCAGGTAAGAATACACCCAATCCTCTGAACGATAGCGGGTCACCATGGTGAGATCCGGCGGCGCATTGCCGAACCAGGCCTTGGCATCTTCCGGGTCCATGGCAGTACGCATCTGATCACCCACCTTGTCGGTGGTGAAATTCAGCTTTTCCTGCACCAGTTCTTCCGGAATCTCCAGATCCTCAGCCAGGCGGCTGTAACGCTGGTACTGCAGACCATGACAGCCCATGCAGTAGTTTACAAACAGCTTGGCACCATTCTGCAGGCTTACCTTGTCCTGCAGATTGACCGGTGCCGGCACTTCGTACTCACTCTTGCCACCACCGGCCGCGAAGGCAACCAACGGCAGGCAGCTGAAAAGAACGACCGCTAATTTCTTCATCAGTGACCCCCCGTTACCCGTTCCGGAACCGGCTTGGATTTTTCGAATTTGTGAACAAACGGCATGATCAGCAGGAAGTAGCTGAAGTAATACACCGTACCGAACTGCGCCAGCATGGTCTTACCCGGCGTTGCCGGCTGAGTCCCCAGATAGCCCAGAATCAGGAAGTCCACCACAAAGATCGCCATGAACAGTTTGCTCAACCAGCCGCGATAGCGGATGGAGCGAACCGGGTGGCGATCCAGCCAGGGGATCACGAACAGGATCACGATAGCGCCACCCATGGCAACCAGACCCCAGGCCTTGGAAGACATGATGATATCCAGGGTCGTGGCACGCAGCATGGCGTAGTACGGACCGTAGTACCATACCGGGGCAATATGATCCGGGGTCTTCAGCGGGTTGGCCGGCTCGAAGTTCGGCTTCTCCAGCAGGTAACCCCCACCATCCGGGAAGAAGAAGATCACCACGGCAAAGATCATCAGGAACACGATCACGCCCGGCAGGTCTTTCACGGTGTAGTAAGGGTGGAATGGAATACCGTCAACCGGGATACCGTTTTCGTCCTTGTTCTGCTTGATTTCCACACCATCCGGGTTGTTGGAACCCACTTCGTGCAGTGCCAGGATATGCAGTACCACCAGCGCCAGCAGCACGATGGGGATAGCCACCACGTGCAGGGCGAAGAACTTGTTCACCGTCGCCGTGGACAGCAGATAATCACCACGTACCCAGGTTGTCAGGCCTTCGCCGATTTCCTTCGCTTCTGCAGCACTGATAAACGGCAGCAGGTCAAAGGGAATGGCGCCCGCCAGGGAAATGATCACCTGAGCACCCCAGTAGGACATGTTGCCCCAGGGCAGCACATAGCCCAGGAAGCCTTCTGCCATCAACGCCAAGTAGATCAGCATGCCGAAGATCCACACCAGCTCCCGCGGCGGCTTGTAGGAACCGTACATCAGGCCGCGGAACATGTGGATATAGACCACAGCGAAGAAGGCGGACGCCCCCACCGCATGCATGTAGCGAATCAACCAGCCCCACTCCACATCACGCATGATGTATTCCACCGAGGCAAAACCTTCGCTGGGGGAGTAGAACATGGTCAGCCAGATACCGGTGAGCAGCTGGTTAATCAGCACCACCAGAGACAGCACACCGAAGTAGTACCAGAAGTTGAAGTTCTTCGGGGCGTAGTATTCGGACATGTGGCGCTTGTAAGCGTCCACCACGGGCAGACGGGCATCTACCCAGTCGACAACACGATTCACCATTCCCATCATGCCTCGGTCTCCCCTTCTTCAGAACCCACAATGATGACACCTTCGCTCAGATAGGAGTGCGGCGGCACCACCAGGTTGGTGGGTGCGGGTACGCTCTTGTAGACGCGACCGGCCAGATCAAACTTGGAACCGTGGCAGGGGCAGAAGAAGCCGCCGTGCTCCAGCTCCACTGTGGGCTCGTCCTCGTACAACGGCGAACACCCCAGATGCGTACAGGTGCCAATCAGTACCAGCAGCTCTTTCTTGATCGAGCGCCACTCGTTCTGGGCATAGGCAGGCTGCTGGTCCGCTTCGGACGCAGGGTCACGAAGCTTGTCTTCCAGCTGCGACAAGGTTTGCAGCATATCGTCGGTACGGCGCACCACCCAAACGGGCTGGCCTCGCCATTCCTCAACCACACGCTGACCGGGCTCCAGCTTGCCAACATCCACGGTTACCGGCGCACCGGCATTCTTGGCTTTGGCACTGGGCTGCCAGGATTTCACAAAAGGAACAGCCGCGCCAACTGCACCTGCGGCACCAATAGCCGAGGTCAAGCCGATCAAGAAGGTGCGGCGGCTGGTATTAACGCCGTCGTTGCTCATTCAGTTATTCTCCCCTTGGATCCCACGCTCGGGAATAGTCCGAGACTCGAGGTACTACCTCGCGCTCCGGGCGGAGTAAGGCGGCGCAAATGGTAAAGAAAAAGCCCACACCTGACAACCGGTTATTCCCCGGCCAGAGTCGCTAAACGCCTGATTTGAACACAAAAAAGCCCAGCATTGCTGGGCTTTTTTGTGAACAGCTGTTGTAAAGCTTAACGCTTGGAGAACTGCGGACGACGACGCGCCTTGCGCAGACCCACTTTTTTACGCTCAACTTCACGGGCGTCACGGGTCACGTAACCGGCGCGACGCAGCTGACCACGCAGCTCACCGTCGTATTCCATCAGTGCACGGGTGATACCGTGACGGATGGCGCCAGCCTGGCCGTTGTTGCCGCCACCGCTGACCGTAACCAGTACGTCAAACTTGTCGCTCACTTCGATCAATTCCAGCGGCTGACGAACAACCATCTGGTTGGTTTTACGACCAAAGTACACATCCAGCGGACGGCCATTGACAGAAATCTTGCCGCTGCCCGGACGCAGAAAAACGCGAGCGGAAGAGGTCTTGCGGCGACCGGTTCCGTAGTTGGTTTCTACAGTTGCCATCAATTAACCCCTTAAATTTCCAGCTGCTGCGGCTGCTGAGCGGTATGCGGATGCTCAGTGCCTGCGTAAACTTTCAGTTTGCGGAACATGGCGCGACCCAGGGGGTTACGCGGCAGCATGCCCTTCACCGCCTTCTCAATGATCATTTCAGGCTTTTCGGCCTGCAGAGTGGAGAAGTTGGCTTCTTTCAGGCCACCCGGATAACCGGTGTGACGGTAGTACATCTTGTCATTTGCCTTGTTACCGGTAACGGCCACTTTATCGGCATTGACTACGACGATGTAATCACCGGTATCGACGTGTGGAGTAAACTCCGGCTTGTGTTTACCGCGCAGACGGCTGGCGACTTCGGTCGCCAACCGACCCAGCGTTTTGCCGGAGGCGTCTACCACATACCAGTCGCGCTTTACGCTTTCCGGTTTTGCGCTGTAGGTCTTCATGGAATTCTGCCCTAAATTCAATATGTTACGGGTAGCAAACACCCGCCGGCGACAGTTCCGCCGGGCAAGAGAGCGCGAATTCTACCCAAGCCCCCCTCAGAACACAAGCGGTTCAGGGGCTTTTGTTGAGATGACATTAACGACCTGATCGCAGGTCGGTTCCCACCATTGTGCGCTGACAAACAGCATGGTGAGATGAGCGGCCATTCTACCCGTGCCTACCGGCCCCCTTGCAAGGATAAGGAGTACACCATGGAATATCGCCGTCTTGGACGCACCGACCTGAAGGTCAGCAGTCTGTGTCTGGGAACCATGACCTGGGGAAGCCAGAACACTGCCGAAGAGGGTCATGCCCAGATGGACATGGCGCTGGACCACGGCATCAATTTTTTTGATACCGCCGAGATGTATGCCGTGCCGGCCAGCCCGGAGACCTCATTCCGCACCGAAACCATCATCGGCGACTGGTTTGCCCGCACCGGCCATCGGGACAAGGTGATCCTGGCCACCAAGGCCGCCGGCCCGGGCGACTATGCGAAGCATATCCGCGGCGGCCCCCGTTTCAGTGCGCAGAGCCTGCAAAGTGCCGTGGAAGGGAGCCTGAAGCGCCTGCAGACCGAAGTCATCGACCTGTACCAGCTCCACTGGCCGGAGCGCACCACCAACTACTTTGGCCGGCTGGGCTACAAGCACCGGGACGGGGAGGACGGTATTGCCATCAGCGACACGGTGGCCGCCCTCAAGCAATTGGTGGATGCCGGCAAGATCCGCCATTGGGGCCTCTCCAATGAAACCCCCTGGGGCACCATGACCTTTCTACGCGAAGCCGAAAAAGTCGGTCTGGCGCCACCGGTGAGCATCCAGAACCCCTACTCCCTGCTGAACCGCAGCTTTGAAGTGGGCCTGGCGGAAATCGCCCATCGCGAGCACGTCGGCTTACTGGCCTACTCTCCCCTGGCTTTTGGCATGCTGACCGGGAAATACCGCAACAACCAGTGGCCGAAGGGGGCCCGGCTCACCGAGGTCAAACAATTCAGCCGCTATACCAACGATCAGGCCAGCGCCGCCACCGAGGCCTACTGCCAGCTGGCAGAGCAGCGCGGCCTCAGCCCCACCCAGCTGGCCCTGCAGTTCGTCACCACCCGCCCCTTTGTCACCAGCAATATTATTGGTGCCACCAGCCTGTCCCAGCTGGAAGAAAACCTGAAAAGTGTCGATCTGCCCTGGGACCGGGAGCTGGAAAAAGCGCTCGATGCCATCCATACCCGCTTCCCTTACCCGGCGCCCTGATACCAGGCAACCCTCCGCGTCCAATTCGTGGACGCGGAGTTTCACGCCTGAAGGCCTTAATACACCTCCACTGTAGGAGTTCCCATCCTGGGGACGAACCGAGCGCAGCGAGGCAACAGCGGTTTCAAAAACCCTGTTCTTCCAGAAACCTGTCGAGCGCTGACATCCCTGATCGCCCTGCGGGCGATTTCCACGCTAGCGCGTGGTTCGCGCCTCGAGAGCCGCTCCTACAGCGAAGCCACAACCCTCTCCCAGCTAACGAATAACCATTGACGATACAGCATCAGCCATGCCAATGTTAACGGCGTTAACTTCGGCAAACGAGAAATCATGGCACGCACGGCATACCACCATGGCGATCTATCCCAGCAGGCCCACCAGCAGGCCCTGGCGACCCTGCGTGAGCAAGGCGACGGCGCCATCAGCCTGCGCGCCCTGGCCAGGCAGCTTGGCGTCAGCGCGCCGGCGCTCTACCGCCACTATGCCGACCGGGAAAGTCTTCTGGCCGAACTGGCCATCAGCGGCTTCCAGGCCCTGCGTCAGCGGCTATTGGCGGTCAACCAGCAAGACAGCCGCAAGGCCCTTATCGGTATCGGCCTGGCCTACGTGGCCTTCGCTCGCGACGAGCCCAACCTGTACCGGCTCATGTTCGGCGGACGGGTGCTGCCGCGCGGCGCCCACCCGCGACTGGATCAGGCCGGACTGGCCGCCTTCCAGGTACTGGAAGACACCGTGGCAAACGGCCAGCAGCGGGGTTATCTGAAAGCGGCCCCCTTGTCCTTGCTCACCGCCGCCGCCTGGTCCCTGGTACACGGACTGTCGCAACTAACCATCGACGGGCATCTGCCCGGCCCTGATAGCGAACCGCAACTGGCCGCAGGCATCACCGCCCTGCTACTGGACGGCAGCATTGAACGGACTACCAACAAGGAACCCAACCCATGAGCAGCCCCACACCCAGTACCCTGCGCGTTGGTCGACGTTACCGGGCCAACCGCCTGGAAGGCCCCTATGACGCCATCGTCATCGGCTCCGGTATTGGCGGCCTGACCGCCGCCGCCTGCCTGAGCAAAATGGGCAAGAAGGTAATCGTGCTCGAACAGCACTACACCGCCGGCGGCTTCACCCACAGCTATGACCGCAATGGCTACGAATGGGATGTGGGGGTCCACTACATCGGCGACATGGGCGCCAAACATACCCTGGCCCGCCGCCTGTTTGACTATGTTACCGACGGCCAACTGCAATGGGCGGCCATGGACGATCACTACGACCGACTCTTTATCGGCGATCGCCAGATCGATCTGGTCGCCGGGCCAGAGGCTTTTGCCAAGGAACTGAAAAGTCAGTTTCCCGGTGAAGAGCAGGCCATCGACAGCTATCTGGATTATCTCTCCCGGGTGGCAAAGGCCATGCCCGGTGTCACCCTGGCCAAGGTACTGCCGAACCTGATGGCCGGCCCGTTCCGGTATCTGGCCCGCCGCAAGGCCCCCGACTTTCTCAACCGCACCACCCGGGAAGTACTGGAAACCCTCACCGGCAACCAGGAATTGATCGCTGCCCTGACCGGCCAGTGGGGCGACAACGGCCTGGTGCCCGATGACTCCAGCTTTATTATCCACGCCCTGATTGCCCGGCATTACCTCTACGGCGGCTACTATCCGGTGGGTGGCGCCTCGGAAATGGCCAAGACCATTATCCCGGTGATCCAGCAAGGCGGCGGCGAAGTCTTTACCTATGCGGACGTGAAGGAAATCCTGGTCGAAAACGGCAAGGCCGTGGGGGTGCGCATGGCCGACGGCCAGGCCATCCACGCCCCCGCCGTGATCAGCAACGCCGGCGTCTTCAATACCTTCGGGCCACTGCTGCCGGATAACGCGCCCCACAAGGCGTTCTACCAGAACAAACTGGGGCAGGTGCAACGCTCCATGGCCAGCGTCTGCCTGTATATTGGCCTCCAGGACACGGCGGAGAACCTGGCGCTGCCGAAAACCAACTTCTGGATCTACCCGGGTGCAGATTACCGTGGCCAGGTTGAGAATTTTCTCGCCGCCCCGGACAGCCACGATATTCCGCTCACCTATATCTCCTTTCCCTCCGCCAAGGATCCCAGCTTCGCGGAGCGCTACCCGGGCCGGGCCACTATCGAGATCGTGGCACCGGGGCCATTCGAGTGGTATCAGGACTGGGCGGACCAGCCCTGGGGTAAACGCGGGCAGGATTACGAGGCAAAGAAGGACGCCTATGCCCAGCGTCTGCTGGAAAAGCTCTACGAAAAGATGCCCCATTTACGTGGCAAGGTGGATTACTACGAACTGTCCACGCCCTTGTCCACGGACTATTTCTGCCGCTACAGCACCGGCGAGATCTACGGACTGGACCACACGCCAGAACGGTTTGAGCAGGACTGGCTGAAACCGAAAACCCGCCTCCCGGGCCTCTACCTGACCGGCCAGGACATCATGACCTGCGGCGTGGTTGGCGCCATGATCGGCGGCCTGCTCACCACCGTTGCCGTGAGCGGTCTGAAAGGGCTGCCGCTGGCCAAGAAAATGTTTGTGGGATAACCCATGCACCTGCCCTTCTGGATCAGTACCACCCTGCTCGCGCCGCTGCTGGTCTGGCAGGGCCAACGGACCCGCCGCACCACCCCACGCTTGCCGGAGGCCCACGGCGACCCGCACGGCCAGTACGGTGACGGGAATCCTGCATGGCAACTGCTGGTGCTCGGCGAATCCACTGCTGCCGGGGTAGGCGTAACGCATCATCAAGATGGCCTGGCCAGCCAGCTGGCCCGGCAATTACATCAACAAAACCGGCACACCATTGGCTGGTGCAGCCATGGCATTAACGGTATTCGCCTGCAGGCCCTGCTGGACCACCTGAAAACCATCCAACTGGCGCCGGCAGATGCCATCCTGCTCAGCATGGGCGTCAATGACACCACCGGGCTGACACCCAGGCGCCGTTACCGTCAACAGCTGTTGGCCCTGGGCGCGCAACTGCCTGGCCCCTTGTTCCTGCTTAGCGTACCGCCCATGCACCGTTTTACCGCCCTGCCCACGCCCCTGCGACAGCTACTGGGCTGGCGGGCCAGACAACTGGATGCCATTCAGCGGAAGCTGGCCGCAGAGCAGCCCGATGATTTTATCTATCTGGGCTATCCGGCAATGACGGATCCGACCCTGCTGGCCGAAGACGGCTATCACCCGGGCATCACGGGATACCAGGCCATGGCCACCGCGCTGGCGCCAGCACTGACGGCGAGACTGCAGACGGCGAAGTAGAGCAGATTCCCCGTGATGGACGAACATAAAAAAGGCCCTGCAAGCAGGGCCTTTTTGGGTGGGACGAAGCTAGCGATCAGAAGCGGTAGCTCAGCTGCGCGCCGATCACATCCGCATCAAGTTCGTAGGTGCCTTTCAGCGGCACGCCTCCTTTGTCCGCCCGGTTGATATCCGCATCTTCCACAAAGATATGCGCATAACCCACGTCGATGGTCATGTTCTCCACCGGCGTAAAGCCCGCACCCAGGGTCAACCAGACCCGGTCAGAATCCGGAGAGATGGCTGAGCGGTTATCCGTACCCTGAGTGGACTCCTCCTGCGCCACACCGGCACGCAGTACCGTGGTGTCATTCATGGCGTGACGAACACCCAGGGAGTAACGGACAGTGTTTTCCCAATCGAAGGTTTCCACTGCGGGGTTCGGGAGCGGAGCGGGACCAGCATGATCAATTTCCAGCTTGTCCAGACTGCTCCACTCCATCCACTCAACACCCATCAGGATCTGGGTGCGATCAGACAGATCACCCGCATAGGAAAGCTGCAGGGAAGCTGGCAGATCTACGGATGTTTCACCTTCGTAGGTTCCTGCCAGGGGACCCGCAACCACCGGGTTAAAAGTGATATCACCTTCCACGTCATAATCAATCTTGGAGCGGTATGCGACACCGAAATGGTTGTTGTCATCCGGGCTATAGGTCAGCCCCAGGTTCCAGCCATAACTATCATCGTCACCTTCCAGTCGTGTTCCGGCATTACGAATATCGGCATCAAGACGCTGATAGCTGACACCTACACCCACATTCAGGTTATCTGTCACCTGAATACCCAGAGACGGATTCACGTTGTAAGTTTTCAGGTCTGACTCGGTTGCGTAAAAATCACCGCTACCAGTGCCCAAGGGGCTGATGGCATTACCCCAGTTGTCTTCATACTCGATTTTGGTACCAAAGGGAGCATTCACCCCCAAACCAAAGGTCATCATGTCGCTGATCGGCACAGCCATGAAAAGACTGCCCACGAATGGCTCCACATCATCAAAGTCTCCCGGTGCATTTCCAAAAGGCGTTGTGGAAGCATCGCCTTTGAAAGTGGTATCAATCCACACCTGATGAACTGCAGCAGAAAGCTCTGCCTGCTTCAGCCCTGCCAGAGTAGCCGGGTTGTACCATTGGTTAGAGGCGTTCTCGCTCAGCACACCGGCACCGGCGTAAGCGGTACCCAGAGCGGACACAGATTGGTAGGACACAGAAAAGCCACTTGCCGCCGCATGCCCGGCAACCAGGCTCAATGCGGAACCGACAAGTACGGCACCTGTTTTTTTCATGATTTCTCTCCCTCTTCCTCGCAAAGTAATGCTGTCGTTATAAGTAAAAGACCAGCAGCCCACTTATACACAATAGGCCATGATACAAGCAAGGAATCGCGTTCAGTCAGGCTTTCACGTCAGCAGGGAGAAGAAAAAAGGGCAGCGAATGCTGCCCTTTCTTTTTTTACAATCACACGACCGGTTTCAGTCCGCCAGAACGGCCTTGGCAATGATCGTTTTCATGATTTCATTGGTGCCGCCATAGATCCGCTGCACCCGTGAATCGGCAAACATGCGCGCTACCGGATACTCCCACATATAGCCGTATCCACCGTGCAATTGCACGCATTCGTCAATTACCTCGCACTGCAGATCGGTAATGTAATACTTGGCGGCCGCAGCGGTGGGGATGTCCAGTTCCTTTTTCAGATGCAGTTCCAGGCAGCGGTCCACATAGGCGCGGGCCACTTCCAGTTTGGTGTGCATCTCGGCAATTTTGAACTGGGTGTTCTGAAAAGCAGCCACCGGCTTACCAAAAGCTTTACGTTCTTTTACATAGTTGATGGTATGTTCCAGGGCCGCTTCCGCCATTGCCAGACCACCAATGGCGATGCCCAAGCGCTCCTGCGGCAATTCCTGCATCAGGTAGATAAAGCCCATGCCCTCTTCACCCAGCAGGTTTTCGGCTGGCACCTTCACGTCCTGGAAGAACAATTCGGAGGTATCCTGGGCTTTCATGCCCACTTTCTTCAGGTTGGTGCCCTTCTCGAAACCTTCGGAATCGGTTTCCACCACAAACAGGCTGATACCCTTGGCGCCCTTGGTCGGATCCGTCTTTGCCACGACGATCACGATATCCGCGTTCTGGCCATTGGTGATAAAGGTTTTGGAGCCGTTCAGGATGTAGTGGTCGCCCTCTTTGACCGCAGAGGTCTTCACGCCCTGCAGATCCGAACCGGCACCCGGCTCGGTCATGGCGATGGCACCGATCATTTCACCGGTGACCATTTTCGGCAGGTATTTCTGCTTGAGGACTTCAGAGCCATTGTGCTCGATGTAAGGCGCCACGATTTCCGTGTGCAGCCCCCAGCCAATGCCGGTCAGACCCAGCCGGGACACTTCCTCGCCAATCACCACACTATAGAGAAAATCGGCCCCGATACCGCCGTACTCCTCACTCACCATGGGGCACAGAAAACCCTGCTCACCCGCTTTGAGCCATACCTCTTTGGGAACAACACCGGTTTGCTCCCACTCTTCGTGATGAGGTACTGCCTCATTTTCGAGGAATTTGCGCACGGTTGCGCGGAAGGTTTCATGGTCGGAACTGAACAGCGTACGGGGAATCATGATGCTCTCCGGAGTCAGGTTATCAGGGGTAGCCCCGATACCGGGCTCGGCCGGGGCACAGAATGACGCATTCTGTGCACTGGTGCTGCCAGCGGGCAATGACCGAAATGTTCACCACCGGACCGTGATGACAATTCCGGCCAATGACGACTTGCCCTCAGGCCCGGTGCTCACGCCCCAGATACTCGGAGGACTGCATTTCCTGAAGACGGGAACGGGTGCGCTCGAATTCGAAGTCCAGGCGCCCACCGGCATAGAGATCTTCGATGGGCACTTCTGCGGTAACCACCAGCTTCACCGCCCGGTCGTAGAACTCGTCCACCAGGTTGATGAAACGCCGGGCCATGTCATCCTTGCCGGCCCCCATCTGCTCCACATTGGAGACCAGTACGGTATGAAACTCCCGCGCCACTTCGATGTAATCGGTCTGGCTACGCGGACCATCACAGAGGGCCTTGAATTCAAACCACACCACATCATCCGCGCACATGACCGAGGGAATCTTGCGCCCCTCGATCAGCACGTTGCCGTGATCACGATGTCGGGAATGATCCGGTTCCAGGGTACGGAAACGTTCGCGGAGAAATTCATCCGCCGCCTTGCCCAACGGACAATGGTACAGCTCGGCCTGTTCCAGTAGCCGCAGACGGTAGTCATTGCCGCCATCCACGTTGAGCACCTTGGTGTACTGCTTGAGCAGATCGATGGCCGGCAGGAAACGCGCCCGTTGCAGGCCGTCTTTATAAAGACCATCAGGCTCGATGTTGGAGGTGGCGACCAGGGTCACGCCATTGGCGAACAACTCCCCCATCAGCCCGGCCAGAATCATGGCATCGGTGATATCAGTGACGAAGAACTCATCAAAGCACAGCACCCGGGACTGGCTGGCGAACTTGCGGGCAATGCTCACCAGCGGGTTCTTCTCCCCCTGGCGCTCTCGCATTTCCCGGTGCACCTTCTGCATGAAGCGATGAAAGTGCATGCGGCGCTTTTCCTTGAACGGCAGCGCCTGAAAAAACACATCCATCAGGTAGGTCTTGCCGCGACCGACGCCTCCCCACATGTACAGGCCGGTAAGCGCGCGGGGCTTGCGAAAACGTGACAACAAGCCACCGCCGGCCGGCTCTGCCAGCAAGCGGTGATACAGCGCATCCAGTTCTTCCACCGCCCTTTGCTGGGCCGGGTCCTGGAAAAAGTCGTCACGCTGGAGATCGGCTTGGTACTGTTCAAGAGGCGTCATGGGACTCGGGGCCTGCTGCTCGGACGGGGCAATGTAGCGTCGCAAGGACTGGCTGACAACATCAGGCAGGCAAATGGCTGGCGGCAGCCTGTTTCAGCTCCACCAGTTTGCCATGGAAGAAATGCCCGCAATCCGGGAAACGGATCAGATCCGGCGCCAGCGGCGTGGCGTCAACCCAACGAAACACCTGCTCCGCCGGCACCACTTCATCATCCTCACCCTGGACCACGGTCACCGGGCAGCCGGTCTGTTCGATCTCATCAAAGGGGTAATGGTGGACGGGGGGCGCCACCAGCAGCAACTCCCGGGCCGGCATGCCATTGGCCTTGAAAATTTCTGCTCCGCGGGCGGCCACAAAACTGCCAAAGGAGAACCCGGCCAACCACAGGGGCAGATCGGGCCAGGCATGGGTCAGCCAGCTGTGTATGGCCAGCAGGTCTTCGGTTTCCCCGATGCCGTCGCTATAGGCTCCCTGGCTTTCACCAACGCCGCGGAAGTTGAACCGCACCACCACAGCCCCCTGGTCTCGGGCCAGACGGCTCAGGCTGGTCACCACCTTGTTGTCCATGGTGCCACCAAAGAGGGGATGCGGGTGGCAGATAATGGCGACGAACGACGGCGTTTCACTGCCCTGCTCCACCACGGCCTCCAGGTTGCCCGCCGGACCGGAGAGACTTTGTCGCTGTTGTGCTGCCATATTCCACCCCTGTCGCATTTCTTGCCCTGCCGACCCGCTGCTGCACCCGGACGCAAAACCCTACGCCGCATCAAGGACATCAAGAGTATCAACAGTCTCTTACACCTTGGAGCCTATCCAGGGTCTCTTCACAACCGCGCCGGAGTCCTTCCTTAACCTGTAAAGCGGGTCGCCAGCTCGTGATGGCGATTGTGTAGCGTAGTCATTCTACATGAACGAGCGCCGTCGCGGGCTGGCGGCACTCTCCACCTGAAAAGAATGGGCCCGGCCCTTCGGGTTGCCGCTAAAAATGGCCCCATGCTGTGTTATGAACCTTGAACTTGACCCGTCAGGCACTGCGGTATCGTGCCCTCTGTGCTCTGCGAGTATTGCCTGGAGCCATTTTTAGCGGCAACGCGGTTGTGAAGAGACCCTGGATAGGCTCTAACCCTTGGCGACCGCCCGGCACTGTGCTGCAATAGCAGGAATTCAGAAGGAGTATGCCATGGATATGCTGACAACTGGGGTGCTGTGCTTCGCCGCCGGCGTGGTAGTGGGCGCAGGATTACTGTTCTGGTTGTTACCGGCACGGCGTCAGGCCGGCCAGCTGATTCGTGACCGTGACGAAGCCCGTCAGGCCCTCAATCACTATCGTGATCAGGTGGATGACCATTTTCTGCATACCGCAGAACTGGTCAACGACATGACCCAGGCCTATCGCTCCGTCCACGAGCACCTTTCCAAAGGTGCCCAGGCCTTGTGTTCCGAAGTGGGTCGCAAACGGGCAGTGGCAAAATCCCTGGACTCTGCCCCGCAGAAAGGCAGTGACGAGCCGGTGGCTCCGCCGCTGGATTATGCCCCCAGCGCCAAGGGCGGCACCCTGGCCGAAGATTTCGGTCTGCGCCAGAAAACCACCGGGCCGTTCAAACCCGTGGACGTGGCGGACAACCCGGTCACAGACAATATCGTGGAGCCTCCCCGCGACTACGCGGAAGGCTGCGACGAGCAGGGCTGCCCACCGCAAGAAAAGAAATGAAACACCGCTGACGACACCGCCCCCAAACCAGCGCCAGCGAATTCCTGGCGCTGCCTTGGCACCCCCGGCTCAGGCGCCCCTTTCCCCGTTGGAGCCTTGCTCGCAAGGCGAAAGTCCGAAATCCCGCGACGTGCCTGCGGGTAACCTTCGCTTTGCGAGCAAAGCTCCAACGGCAGGGGGGCATCAACCTTGTATTCACGCCCTGCAACCCGGGCGGGTGAAGGGGGCTTATTGAAAGGTCTGCGCCACCCGCATGGGCACAGGCTCCTCTTCCACCACAATCTCCGCCGGCAGTTTCCCGGCCGGGTCACCATCGGCCTGGATCGGCTCATCGGCATTTTCGCAGCGAATCTCCACCCGCTGGGCACGCAGGCTGGCCACACCATCCACCCGCTCCATGCACCCCAGCAACAGCGCGGCGAGACAGCGCAACAGGAAGCTGACGCCCGGCTTCTGGAACAGCAATACCTGCACCTGGGGCCGGAGAATATTGGCCTCACGGCTGAGCACAAAGCTGCCGCCATAGTGGCGGCCGTTAGTGACGATGGCAGAAAAACAATCCAGCGGCCGGCCATCGACCATGACCCGGTAATGGCGCTGACCGTAACGGCGAATCTGGGCAAGCATGGACTGGACATAGGCCAGCTTGCCGAACCGTTCCTTCACCGACAGGTTCACCCCATCCACCACCCAGGCGTCGTAGCCGATGCCGCACATCATGATAAAACGGCGCCCGTTGAGCCGGGCCGGGGTGACCGGCACATTTTTGCCATTGACCACGATCCTGGCCGCCTGCTCCGGCTGTTTGGGCAGCTGCAGCTCCTTTGCCAATACATTGGCGGTTCCGGTGGCAAACACCCCCAGGGACACTCCGGGAGCCAGACCATTGAGGACTTCGTTGGTGGTGCCATCACCGCCCACCGCCACCACGCAATCGCCCTGATTTTCCAGGGCCTGCAGATACGCGGTGGCATCACCCGGCCCTCGCGTGTGGTAGAGACGCACTCGCGCGTCCAGTTTCTCCAGCTCCGCCACAAAACGGCACAGCAGGGTCTCCCGGCCACCCCCGGCGGTCGGGTTGTATACAACAGTAATCTTCATGGGATCAGGGTGTTCCTCGTACTGCTCAGGCCGGGTTATCGATGTCGATAAAGATATGTTCCACACCGAACTGCTCATTGAGCCACTGCCCCAGGGCCTGTACCCCATAGCGTTCGGTGGCATGGTGACCACAGGCAAAATAGTGCATGCCGGTTTCCCGGGCAAAGTGGGTGGTGGGCTCGGAAATCTCGCCGCTCAGGTAGGCATCCATCCCCCGGGTCTGGGCCTTGTCGATAAAGCCCTGGGCGCCACCGGTACACCAGCCGATGGTTTCAATCTCATCGCCCGGGTCGCCCACATGCAACGGGGTGCGTCCCAGCACGGCTTCCGCGTGGGCAGCGAACTCCGCCGCCGACATGGGACTGTCGAGCCGCCCCACATTACCGATCGGCCGCGGCGCATCATCCAGTCCACCCTCCACAGTGAACCCCAGACGCCGGGCAAGCTGGGCGTTATTGCCCAGGGTCGGGTGGGCATCCAGGGGAAGGTGATAGGCAAACAGATTGATATCGTGGCGCAGCAAGGTCTGCAGGCGCTGCTTTTTCATGCCGCGAACCCGCTGATCCTCACCTTTCCAGAAATAACCATGGTGAACCAGAATGGCATCCGCTTCTTCCACGATCGCCGCATCGATCAGGGCCTGGCAGGCGGTGACCCCGCTGACCACACGGCGGATCTGTTCGCGGCCTTCCACCTGCAATCCATTGGGACAGTAGTCCTGAAAGTGATCCGCAGCCAGCTCCTGGTCGAGCAAGGTCAGCATGTAATCGCGCTTGAGCATGACACCTACCGGGCAATGATCTGATAATATTGCGCGCAGTTTACCTATCCAGACCCGGGCTTGTCTCGTTCGTCCCCGTCCCGGTGGCGGGCGAAAGGCAATGGCACGGGCCAAAGCAAGCGCATGGGGGCATTGTCGGTGATCAGAGCCTTTCGTTTTTTTGCCGGACCGATTCTGGCGGGCCTGGCCGTGGGCCTGGCCGTGCTGTGGTGGTATGAGTGGGGTCCGAACGCTCGCCCCGGGCGCTACGACAGCGGCACCGCCAGTTATGCCGGTGCCGTCAACCATGCGGCTCCGGCAGTGGTCAATATTTACACCACACAAATCCTCACCAGCGATGACGTGCCGGAAGACCCGCTGTTTAACCGCTTTATGGAAGAACCCCGCCGGGAACGGGCCCTGAACAGCCTGGGTTCCGGGGTTATCGTGGACGACGAAGGCTACATCCTTACCAGTTATCACGTGATCCGCGACGCAGACGAAATCCTGGTGGCCCTGCGTGACGGCCGCGATGCCCCGGCCCGGGTGGTGGGCACAGACCCGGAGACCGACCTGGCCCTGCTTCATGTGGCACTGGAAAACCTGCCGGAAGTGGAACTCAACGGTAACGGACCGGTGCAGGTGGGCGATGTGGTACTGGCCATCGGCAACCCCCTTGGCGTAGGCCAGACCGTTTCCATGGGGATTGTCAGTGCCACCGGGCGCAGCCATCTGGGCATTGCCACCTTCGAGAATTTCATCCAGACCGACGCGGCCATCAACCGCGGCAACTCCGGCGGCGCCCTGATCGATACCCGTGGCCACCTGATCGGCATCAACACCGCCATCCTCTCCGCTGACGGCAGCTGGCAGGGCATCGGTTTTGCCACCCCGGCCTCCATCGCCCGGGAAGTGATGCGTGACCTGATCGACCATGGCCGGGTGATTCGTGGTTATCTGGGGGTTACCGTGCAGGATATTACCCCATCCCTGGCCGAGACCTTCGGCATGGACGAAGTGCGCGGTGGTGTGATCACGGAAGTGGTCATCGACAGCCCCGCCCACAAGGGTGGCCTGCAGCCCGGCGACGTACTGGTGGGCATCGACGGCACCGCCATGGCCGACGGCTACGAAGCCATGAACCGCATTGCCGGCATGAAGCCAGAGCAGAAAGTCAGTCTGAACATCGTCCGTAACCGCCAACCGCTGACCGTAGATGTGGTGATTGGTACACGGCCGCCGGCAGAAACGGAATAAAGCAGTTAACAGTGAAGAGTGCGCGTGAGCGCTTATCTGTCTCTGAAACGCAAGAGGCCGCGCCCAAGCGATGGACGCGGCCTCTTGCGTTTCAAGTCAACCCAGCGGGCTGTCCCGCCGCTGTTAACTATTCACTGTTAACTGCATTCAAAGCCCTTCCACCCCACTCAAACTTTCCCCTGCCGGATAACGAATCTCAAAGCCCTGCTTGAAGCGTTCTTCGCCCCCCGCGGGAAGAGTGAATTGCCAGCGTTGCAGGCCTTTCACATCATCCACATCCTGTGCATCCGCGGCCTTGCCCTTGGCGGTAACGGTAATATCGTCGTTGCCGGCCACGGGGAGGCGATCCAGCAGGTTTACCGTGATCGGCTTGTCGTAATGGGAAAGGAGGGTGATGTTCTTGATCGCTGACAGGGTACTTTCCTTGCTGATCAGACCGGTTTCCCCTTCCCGGGAAGGCTCCCGGGTCACGGTAATCTGAAGGCGCGGATCGTCGCCAAAGCTCATTTTCACCTTTTCACCCTGCTTGATACTTTGCTGGCGATGGTAGCGGGTCAGACGCTGACCATCACGCAGCAGGGTGACACTGCCCGCCAGCCAGGGAAGCGGGCTGGTATTGTCCCACTCCCCCACCAGCAGCACTGCGGGCTGCTGCCACAGGTAACTTTCCCGGCTCAGGGTTACCGGTAATTCTGCCTGTTGGTAGGAAACCCGGGCACTGGCATCACCACTGGCCAGGGACAACGGCGCGGAAAGCGGTACCCGCATATCAAAGCCATGTGCCACAGGAGCCGCCACCGGCATGCCGCTGACGCTCTCTGCCATATCAGCTTGATACACCGCCGGCTCCGCCATCACCGCCCGCAATGATTGCTTTCGCATCTCCGGCTGAGGGGCTGCCAACCGTACAATCCAGGGCGTCGGATCAGGCAGGTGGCGGTAACCGGCCGGCACCAGACCCAGGGTAGCGCGGACATTCTGCCAGTCCTCGCCGGTCCGGTTATGGATCAGAGCAATGCCGGTCACCGCCACGTTTTCATTGCGGCTGTTCAGATCCACCCGCAGCTGGTTCTGCCAGCCCGCCTGCCCGGTAAAGTACTTTAGCTCAACCTTCGCCGTTGACGGTTTGTCAGCGCTGACGGTGAGAACCAGTTCGCGGCTGCGGGTTTGTCCTTGCCCCAACTGCTGGCGTTCCTGGCGCAGGGCGTCCAGTTTCTGTTGCTGGTCGTGACGTACCACTGCCCGCTGGTTGATGGCCGCCTGCCGCTGTTCAACCGCCTTGCCGATGGACGCCCAGGCGCTGGACCACTTTTCTACCGGCACCTGCGCAAACACCGCTTGCCCCTGGGGAGCCTGCCCCATTAGCGACTGCAGATGGTGAATCTGTTGCTGATCCAATGCATCCGCTGCCTTGGCGGCGGCCATGATCTGCTCCAGTTCGAGGATGGCCGCATCCAACTCGGCCCGCCGGGCTGATACATCGGCTTTGTTGATGGCAAATCCCTGGCGGACACCCTGCAAGCGAGCGCCCTTCACCGTCACCTGCAAGCTGTCCAGATCCAGCTCCGGCAGACCACTGACTACCAGTTGGTGCTCACCAGCGGAGAGGGACTGACTGAGAGTGCGAGTGAGATGGGCCTGGGAGGGGAATAACACCGCCTCGCTCACCGGCGCGGTGAGGTTGAAATCAGCGGCCAAAAGGGACGTGGGCAACAGCGCACAGGCAAGCAGCAACGATCGTTTCATTATTCGGGTCCTTTCCGTTGGACGATACCTGTTAGTACCGCAGGTATTGGGAAAGGTTCAAGCGGCGAGCCTGGCGGCGCTGGTTGCGCGATCTTCCTGTGCAGAAAAAGACTATTTACTACAGAGAACACAGAGATCACTGAGAAAAAGCCAAATCTCCGGTGGCCCGCGTAGGGTGCACTGAGCCTAAGGCGAACTGCACCGGATGGGTTGGGCAATGGTGCAGTTCGCCTTAGGCTCAGTGCACCCTACGTTACGATCACTGTCCGTAGGAGCGTCGCTGGCGGCGCGATTCCAGAGTCTGAGCAAAACCCGTTTCACCACAGAAAACACAGAAGCCCTTGCTTTTCTCGGTGTGCTCTGTGCCCTCTGCGGTAAAAATCAGATTTGCTGCGGCGGAGATCAGAGCAGGGTGTCCAGCGCGTCGATCAACGCCTGGTTCTGCTCTGCAGTGCCCACGGTAATGCGCAGGTAGTCGGCGATGCGTTCAGGCTTGCCGAAGTGGCGCACGATGATGCCCTGCTCGCGCAGGCCCTGAGCCAGGGAGGCGCCACTGTGTTGCGGGTGGCGCGTGAAGAGAAAGTTGGCCGCCGACGGCAGACTGTCGAAGCCGCGCCGGGAGAGCTGTTCGTTGAGCCAGTCACGCTGGTGGATTACCTGTTCACAGCCCTGCTCGAACCATGCCTGATCCTGGAATGCGGCCACACCGGCGGCGATAGCCAGGCGATCCAGCGGATAGGAATTGAAGCTGTCCTTGATGCGGTTCAGACCATCAATCAGCGCCTCATCGCCCACGGCCAGACCGATACGCAAACCGGCCAGGGAGCGGGACTTGGACAGGGTCTGGGTGACCAACAGATTCGGGTAGCGGTTGACCAGGCTGATGGCCGTGTCGCCACCGAAGTCGATGTAGGCTTCGTCAATCACCACCAGGGTTTCTGTATTGGCCTGCAGCAGACGCTCGATATCGCTTAGCGGCATTAACTTGCCGGTGGGGGCATTGGGGTTGGGGAAAATAATGCCGCCATTGGGTTTCAGGTAGTCTTCCACATTGATGGACAGCGTCTCGTCCAGCGCTACCGGCTCATGGTCGATCTGGTAGAGGCCGCAATAGACCTTGTAGAAGCTGTAGGTGATGTCCGGAAACAGCAAGGGTTGGTTCTGGCGGAAAAAACCCATGAACAGATGCGCCAGCACCTCGTCGGAACCGTTGCCGACGAACACCTGGGAACGCTGGATAGCATGGCCCTGAGCAGAATAGTAATCGGCAATGGCCTGCTTGAGCTCACCACTGTCCGGATCCGGGTACAGACGCAGGCGCTCGTCCGCTTGCCCACGAATCGCCTCAATCACCTTTGGCGACGGACCCAGGGGGTGCTCATTGGTATTCAACTTCACCAACCTGTCCATCTTCGGCTGCTCGCCGGGAACATAGGGTTCCAGTTGGTGAACGAAGTCGCTCCAGTATTTGCTCATAGTTTTGTCGTCCGAGGTCAGACGTCTGACGCTTTCTTGATTCGGTATTCGGCGCTGCGCGCGTGGGCGGTGAGGCTTTCGCCGCGGGCCAGGGGTGAGGCGATTTTCGCCAGCTCACTGGCGCCCTCCGGGGAGCAACCGATCAGTGAGCTACGCTTCTGGAAATCATACACACCCAGAGGGGAAGAAAACCGTGCCGTGGCACTGGTGGGCAACACGTGATTGGGGCCCGCGCAGTAATCACCCAGGGCTTCCGGCGTGTGACGGCCCAGGAAGATTGCACCGGCATGACGAATCTGTTTTGCCCATTGCTCGGCGTCATCAATGGAAAGCTCCAGATGCTCGGAGGCAATGGTATTGGCCAGGGCAATAGCCTGCTCCAGATCCTGCACCTGAATCATGGCGCCGCGATGTTTCATGGACGTACGGATAATGGTTTCTCGCTCCAGAGTCACCGCCAGTTTCTCCATGGACTCGGCCACCTGTTGCAGGAAGTCGCCGTCCGGGCTGACCAGGATGGCCTGGGCTTCCTCGTCATGTTCTGCCTGGGAAAACAGGTCCATGGCGATCCAGTCCGGATCGGTCTTGCCATCACAGACCACCAGAATTTCCGACGGCCCGGCGATCATGTCGATGCCGACCTTGCCGAATACCTGGCGCTTGGCTTCCGCCACATAGATGTTGCCGGGGCCGACGATCTTGTCCACCGCAGGCACCGTCTCGGTGCCGTAGGCCAGTGCCGCTACCGCCTGGGCGCCCCCCAGGGTGAATAGCTTGTCCACCCCGGCAATGGCCGCCGCCGCCAGCACCATGTCGTTGATTTCGCCATCCGGGGCCGGCGACACCATGATGATTTCACCCACACCTGCCACCTTGGCCGGCAAGGCGTTCATCAGCACCGAGCTGGGATAGGCGGCCTTGCCGCCGGGCACGTAGATACCGGCCCGATCCAGCGGTGTCACCTGTTGGCCCAGTAATGTGCCATCCGCTTCCCGGTACTGCCAGGAATCCTGCTTCTGCTTTTCGTGGTAGCGACGCACCCGTTCGGCGGCCGCTTCCAGCGCCTGGCGCTGTTCGGCAGGAATACGCTCCAGGGCTGCCTGCAATTGGTCATGCCCCACCACCAGCGCATCCATGGCGGCCACGTCGCGACGGTCAAAACGGTTGGTGTATTCCACCAGCGCCGCATCGCCGCGTTTGCCCACATCACGAAGAATACCGCGCACCCGATCCGCTACTTCCTCGTCCCGCTCTTCGGACCAGGCGGTGAGCGCAGCCAGCTTGGCATCGAAATCCGCGTCTTGGGCGTTAAGCCAGGTGGTTTCCATGGTTGGCACCGTAGTCAAAGTCACAATCTGTTTTTACCACAAAGGGCACAGGATTCAGTGAGGAGAAGGCGGGTCTTTTTCTATCACCAAGATCAACAACGCCTGTCGCAACGCCCCATCAACCAATGGGCTGTTATCTTCGCGCGCATTGTGACCACTGTGGTGAAAGGTGTTAGCCCGCCTTGCGAGCCGCCACCGCCTCGGCCAGCTGATCCAGGATTCCCTGAATATCCCCGTGACGGGTTTTCATGCTGGCGCGGTTGACGATCACCCGGGTGGAGATATGGGCAATCAGCTCGGTGGGCTCCAGGCCATTGGCGCGCAGGGTGTTGCCGGTGTCCACGATATCCACAATGCGGTCGGCCAGGCCCACCAGAGGAGCCAGTTCCATGGCACCGTAGAGCTTGATCACTTCCGCCTGCTTGCCCTGCTGGGCATAGTAGGCCTTGGCCACGTTGACGAACTTGGTGGCCACACGCAGGCGGCTGCCTACTTCCGGGGCATCCTTCACCGCCGCCACCATCAACTTGCAGCGGGCGATATCCAGATCGAGAGGCTCGAACACGCCATCAGCGCCGTGCTCCATGAGCACATCCTTGCCGGCCACACCGATATCCGCCGCGCCGTGCTGCACATAGGGCGGAACATCCGTGGCGCGAATAATAATGATCTTCACATCATCGCGGGTGGTATCGAAGATCAGCTTGCGCGAGGCCTCCGGATCTTCCAGCAGTTCAATGCCCGCCGCTTTCAGCAACGGCAGGGTTTCCTTGAGGATGCGCCCCTTCGACAGGGCGATGGTCAACGGCTTGGTCATTACTTTCCCGATCAGCGCGGAACGCGGCGAATCACCGCACCCAGCGATTGCAGTTTCTCTTCGATGCACTCGTAACCGCGATCAATATGATAGATGCGGTCTACCGTGGTTTCCCCTTCCGCCGCCAGGGCCGCGATCACCAGGGAGGCAGACGCTCGCAGGTCGGTGGCCATCACCGGCGCGCCGGTGAGCTGATCCACACCGCGACAAATAGCGGTATTGCCCTGCACTTCGATATCCGCGCCCATGCGGTTCATTTCCTGCACGTGCATAAAGCGGTTTTCAAAGACGGTTTCCACAATGGTGCCTGTCCCTTCGGCAATCAGGTTCAGGGCCATGAACTGGGCCTGCATGTCCGTGGGCATGGCCGGATACGGGGCGGTTCGCAGCGAGATCGCCTTGGGCCGACGGCCTTCCATGTCCAGCTCGATCCAGTCGTCACCGGTGGTGATTTTGGCACCGGCTTCTTCCAGTTTCTGTAGCACTGCATCGAGGATACCCGGCACCGTGTCCTTGGTCTTGATACGGCCACCGGTAATGGCAGCGGCAATCAGGTAAGTCCCGGTTTCGATACGGTCGGCGATGACTTCATGATGACCGCCGTGGAGACGCTCCACCCCTTCAATGGTGATGGTGTCGGTGCCGGCACCGCGCACCTTGCCACCCATGGTGTTGATGAAGTCGGCCAGATCCACCACTTCCGGTTCCCTGGCGGCATTTTCCAGGTAGGTAGTCCCTTCCGCCAGCGCAGCGGCCATCATCAGGTTTTCGGTGCCGGTGACGGTAACCGTATCCATAACGATGCGGGCACCCTTGAGGCGACCCTCCACGGAGGCATGGACATAGCCGTTCGCCACTTCGATGTCAGCGCCCATGGCTTCCAGGCCACGCAGGTGAATGTCCACTGGCCGTGAACCAATGGCACAACCACCCGGCAGCGATACGGACGCCTTGCCAAAATGAGCCACCATGGGCCCCAGTACCAGGATGGAGGCCCGCATGGTCTTCACCAGCTCGTAGGGCGCGGTGAGTTCCTTGATGGTAGTGGCGTTCACTTCCACGTTCATGCGGTCGTCGATCACCACGTGGACGCCCATGCGGCCCAGCAGCTCGATCAGGGTGGTGACATCCTGCAGGTGCGGCAGATTACCCACGGTGACCGGCTCGTCGGCCAGCAGGGTGGCGGCCAGGATCGGCAGGGCCGCGTTCTTGGCGCCGGAAATACGGATTTCGCCGTCAAGGCGCCGGCCACCGGTGATGATCAATTTATCCATGAACTGTCTCTAGACTTGTCAGAGGGCCAGGCGCAATGCCTCAGCCGATACCCATCTTCTGGGCTTTTTCCCACTCGGCCGGGGTATAGGTAATGATTTGCACCGCGTGGATGGTGTTGCTCTGGATCTGCTCGTTGATGGTGGCGTAGACCAGTTGCTGCTTCTTCACCGGCATCAGGCCTTCAAAGGCCGTGGAAATGACGCGAATCTGGAACCGGTCGCCGCCGCCTTCCACCGCCACATCGGCATCGTCAAAACCGGCTTCGACCAGTGCTTTTACCTCTTCCGGATTCATGCTCGCTCCTCATCGGGGCCGACAGCGGCCCGAACAGCGAGGAGCGGGATTAACCCGCTCCTCGGTGAAAACGGCAATAATACGCGAGCCGACGCCCCCTTGCCACGGCGGCACCGCCGGAAGAATCAGCTCTTCGGGTCGCTGTCCTTGATACCCGCATCAATCTTGGCGTCTGCAGACCAGTTGTCGATCACCTTGTCGATGTCGTTGTACTGTTGCATGCCCTGGGCGAACTGGCTCTGGAAGGTATCGCGCAGATCCAGACCGTTCACGTAGACATTGATTACCCGCCACTGGCCATCACGCAGGAACAGGGTGTAGTAGATCGGTACCGTCTTGCCGGAGTTGGTCTTCACCTCCATGCGTACCCGGGCATAATCGCCTTTGCGATCCCCTTCCTGCATGGGCAGCGTAGTAATCTTCTGGCCTTCATAGAGGGTAATACCGGAGGCATAGGTATTGATCAGGCTATTCTTGAACACGTCCAGAAACCGGTACTTCTGTTCCTTGCTGGACGGCCCGAAGTAATCGCCCATCACCATTCGGGTGATACGCTTGAAGTCCACCAGATCGCCAAGCTCCTCGCGCACCAGCTCCTTGGCCCGGTCCGGATCAGCCTCCAGTTGCTCCCGCTCCGCCTCGATACGGGAGGTCATACGCTCCACCGCTTCCATCACCACCTGCCGCGGATCGCTGTCCGCCGCCGCCAAAGAGGCCATGGCGGTAAACACCATTGCCAGCCAGATCCGGATAACACGCTGCAAATGCATAGAAAACTCCCTGTTAATGTCCGGCGGTTTTACGGTTTTATACCGCTGATGTCCAGTAACACACTGAACCGCATCTGCTTTGTTGGAGTCACAAGATGTCCCAACGGTTCCAAATGAAACAGAATTCGGGTCAACGAGGCGTCCTCAGCAATGTATAATCGACCTCGACCAGAGGAGAGATGAATGAGTCACGATCACATCGACGTGGGCCGGCGGGTACTGGACATCGAGGCCAGAGCCGTTGATTGCCTGAAAGACAGCCTGGATGACAGCTTCTCCGCCGCCTGCGACCTGATGCTGGCCGCCCGCGGACGGGTCATTGTCACCGGCATGGGGAAAAGTGGCCACGTGGGCAGCAAACTGGCCGCCACCCTGGCCAGCACCGGCACACCTTCTTTCTTTGTGCATCCGGGGGAGGCGTCCCACGGCGACCTGGGCATGATCACCCCGGACGATGTGGTGCTGGCCCTGTCCAACTCCGGAGAAACCGCCGAAGTACTGGCCATCCTCCCGGTCATCAAACGCAAGGGCACCGCCCTGATTGGCATGACCGGCCGGCCACAATCTGCCCTGGCGCAGCTCTCCGATGTGCACCTGACCGTGGCGGTCAGCGAAGAAGCCTGCCCGCACAATCTGGCCCCCACCTCCTCCACCACAGCGGCCCTTGCCATGGGCGATGCCCTGGCCATCGCCCTGCTGGAAGCCCGTGGCTTTACGCCCGAAGATTTCGCCATGAGCCACCCCGGCGGCAGCCTGGGCCGTCGCCTGCTATTGAAGGTGGATGACATCATGCACGCTGGGGAACAACTGCCGGTGGTAGCCAGTGGCGCCTCGCTCAGCGAAGCGCTACTGGAAATGACCCGCAAGGGCCTGGGCATGACAGCCATCACCCGGGAGGACGGTACCCTGGCAGGCATCTTCACTGATGGCGATCTGCGCCGCATGCTGGACCGCAACATCGACATCCGCAAGGCCACCATCGACGAGGTGATGGTGGCCCAGCCAATCACCATTGAACCTGGCCACCTGGCCGCAGAAGCCCTGCAGATCATGGAAAGCCGCAAGATCAACGGCCTGATGGTTTGCGACCAGGACCGCAAGCCACTGGGTGCCTTCAATATGCAGGACCTGCTGCGCGCGGGGGTGGTGTAAATGCCAATGCAACTGTCTTCCATTGATGCCCAGAAACTGCGCCTGATGGCCTTCGATGTGGACGGAGTGATGACCGACGGACGCATCTACTTCAGCCCGGACGGCGAGACCCTCAAAGTCTTTAACACCCTGGACGGCCACGGCTTGAAGAAACTGGCCGCCAGCGGCGTGACCCTGGCCATCATCACAGGCCGCAACACTCCCATGGTGGCCAAACGCGCCGCCGACCTGGGCATTAACCATCTGATTCAGGGCCGCGAGGACAAGGGTGTCGCCCTGGCCGACCTGGCGAACCAGCTGGGTATTGCCGCCAGCGAAACCGGCTATGCCGGCGATGACGAACCAGACGTGAGCGCCCTGGAATGGGCCCAGCTCAGCTTTGCCCCGGCCAATGCCCATGATTGCGCCAAGGCGGCCGCCAACCACATTACCGAACGGCGTGGCGGCGAGGGCGCGGTGCGGGAAATTTGCGACGCCATCCTGACACAGCGGAGCCCGGCATGAAGCGCCAGGGCCTGCTCAGCGCCACCGGTGTCCTGATGCTGGGACTGGTGATGCTGATGACGCTCCACGAGTGGGATGACACTCTCCCCGGGCAGGAGGATGGCATCCTCACGGCACCAGCCATTGTTGCCAAAGACATTACGGCGCGGGCTTTTAGTGAAGAGGACGGCCGTCTCCAGTACTATCTGACCGCCAAAACCCTGACACAGTACGACCATAATCCACTCACGGAGATGCAGGAACCGGAGCTGGAAATGGCCAACGACAAGGGCAGCTGGACCATCGTTAGCGAGCAGGGCGTCGTCAAGGAAAATGGCGACCTGATCGTATTTTCCGGCGACGTGAAAGCCCGGAACCAGCAACAGAAGATTACCCTGGATACCCAGGAGCTGCGCTTTTACAGCGACACCAACATCGCCAGCTCTCCCGACAATGTGGACCTGGAATTTGAATCCGGCACCACCCGCGCGGGAGCGCTGGAGGCCGATCTCGACAAGGGCATCCTGACCCTTGAAAAAGGAGTAAAGAGTGAGTTTGACGCACCGGCTTCTTAGAACCATCGCCCTTGCCGCTGCCCTGCCGGTGACGGCGTTGGCGGCGCCTGCGCAAATGCCCGTGTCTGTCACCGCTGATTCCGGGCGCTTTGAGCAGGACGCTGGCAGCGGCCTGTATCGCGGCAATGTGGAGCTGATACAGGGCAAGCGCAAACTGTTTGCCGATGAAATGCGCCTGTTTACCCGTAATGGCGAACTGACTCGCGTGGAGGCCTCCGGCACCCCGGTACGCATGCAAGAAGGCAAGGACCTGCAGGCCCACGCCAACAACCTGGTCTACGACATCCGCAAACGCACCCTGGTGCTCACCGGTGATGCCTACATTGAACATCTGGGCAACACTTTCGAGGGCGCCCGGGTGGAATACAGCCTGGACTCCAAGCGAGTCGACGCCAGCAGTGAAGGCGACAAGCGAGTGAGACTGGTGATCCCCGCCGAGAACCAGACTCCTGGCACCGAACAAGCCCCACCGGCAGACGACAATGCAAACGGCGAGGCGCCTGTGGCGCCCTCCCCCGAGGCGGAGCCAAACACCCCATGAGCCATTTACGCGCCCACCACCTGGCAAAAAGCTACAAGGGCCGCCGGGTCATCGAAGATGTGTCCCTGGATGTGGAAGCCGGCCAGATCGTCGGCCTGCTCGGGCCCAACGGTGCCGGCAAGACCACCTGCTTCTACATGATCGTAGGCCTGGTGGAAGCCGATGCCGGGCGCATCGACATCAACGACGCAGACATCACCCATCTGCCCATGCATGGTCGCGCCCAGCGCGGCATCGGCTACCTGCCCCAGGAAGCCAGCATCTTCCGCCGCCTGACCGTGGAAGAGAACATCATGGCGATCCTGGAAACCCGCAAGGATCTCAGCAAGGCGGAACGTCACGAGCGCATGGAAAGCCTGCTCAAGGAATTCCATATCACCCACATTCGCGATTCCCTGGGCATGAGCCTGTCCGGCGGCGAACGGCGCCGGGCGGAAATTGCCCGCGGCCTGGCCACGGACCCGGATTTCATTCTGCTGGATGAGCCTTTCGCCGGCGTGGACCCGATTTCCGTGAACGACATCAAGGGCATCATTCGCCACCTGAAAGAGCGCGGTATTGGTGTACTGATCACTGACCACAACGTGCGTGAAACGCTGGATATCTGCGATACCGCCTATATCGTCAGCGCCGGCCATATCATCGCCTCCGGCGATGCAGACACCATTCTGGGCAACCAACAGGTGCGGGATGTGTATCTGGGGGCGGATTTCAGGCTGTAAAAGGCAATTAATAGTTAATAATGAATAATTAATAGCTACGCGACAGCCGATTGCACTGTTTGCAAGCGATTAGGCCGCGCCCAAAGCATGAGCGCGGCCTCTTACCTTGAAAAAAAGACAAGCTATTCCGCGACGTTATTAATTATTCATTATTAACTATTAATTGCCTCCCCTAGCACAGAACCACCATTGGCACAAATATTGCTTGCCTTATAGATAGGCTGTTATTCTCAGGTTTTGGGGACCAATCAGCCTGAGCAGTATGAAGCCAAGCCTACAACTACAAATCGGCCAGCAGCTGACCATGACACCGCAGCTGCAGCAGGCCATTCGCCTCTTGCAGCTGTCCACGCTGGACCTGCGCCAGGAAATTCAGCAGGCAGTAGAAAGCAATCCGTTGCTGGAGCTGGCTGACGATTTTGGCGACGAATCCCTGCCTGACACTGACGAAGACCGTCAGGACGAGCAGGAGCTGGATACCGAACGGGAAGATGCCCTGGAAGAGTTCGTGGACGACGAACCAGGCATTGAAACGGAATGGGACGATGTCTATTCCGGCCAGACCAGCAGCGCCTCCGCCGCCCTTCCCGACGATGCCGACGACTGGCAGCAACGCCATAGTGTGGCCGGCAACCTGCAGGACCACCTGCTCTGGCAACTGAACCTGACTCCCATGAGCGATGTGGACCGCATTATCGCCATGACCATCATCGAATCCCTGGACGATCGCGGCTACCTGACCGTGTCCGTGGACGACATCGTGGCGATGATGAATGCTCAAGAGGACCTGCTCACCGAAGGCGATGAACTGGAAGCCGATGAGGTACTGGCGGTGCAGCATCGCCTGCAGCAATTTGATCCGGTGGGCGTGGCCAGTCTCGATCTGGCCGACTGCCTGCGCGTGCAGCTGCGCCAACTGCCCACGGACACTCCCTTCCTGGAGTATGCCCTGGCCCTGCTGGGGCATCTGGAGCTACTGGAAAAACACGACTATGCCGCCCTGCGGCGGGTCCTGCAGATCAGCGAGGAAAATCTGCTTGATGCCCTCTCCCTGCTGCGCACTCTGGATCCTGCCCCCGGTGAGCAGATCGGGGAAAGCCAGGTGGATTACGCGGTCCCGGACGTGATCGTGCGCCAGCACCAGGGCCACTGGCAGGTGAGCCTGAACGAGGAGGTGCTGCCCAAGGTCAACCTGCAGCAGCAGTACGCCGCCATGGCCCGCAAAGCCGGGGGAGAGGATGGTCAGTACCTGCGCAACTGCGTGCAGGAGGCCAAGTGGTTCATCAAGAGCCTGCAAAGCCGCCACGACACCCTGCTGAAGGTGGCCACCCGTATTGTTGAAGTCCAGCAAGACTTCTTCGATTATGGGGAGGAGGCCATGAAACCCCTGGTTCTGGCCGACATTGCCGATGCCGTCGAGATGCACGAATCGACCATTAGTCGGGTCACCAACCAGAAATACATGATGACACCCCGCGGCGTCTTTGAGCTGAAATATTTCTTCTCAAGTCACGTGGGAACAGACGGCGGCGGTGAGTGTTCCTCCACCGCTATTCGTGCCATTATTAAGAAGCTGGTCGCTGCAGAGAATCCCCGCAAGCCGCTCAGCGACAACAAGCTGGCAAGCTTGCTGAATGAGCAGGGAATCAACGTGGCGCGCCGGACAGTCGCCAAGTACAGAGAGGCGATGAGAATACCGTCATCCAGCGCCCGCAAGCGTTTGGTGTAGGCGCCGGGACGGCCCAAGAGCAGGTAAAGGAGCCAGACATGCAAATTAATATCAGCGGTCATCACCTGGAAATTACCGACGCTTTGCGAGCCTATGTGGGAGACAAGTTTTCCCGTCTTGAACGGCATTTCGACCAGATTACCAGTGTCCAGGTGATTCTTTCCCCGGAACCCAAGACCCACAAGGCGGAATCCACTATCCATATCTCCGGGGCTGACGTCTTCGCCACCGCTGAGGCAGTGGACATGTACGCTGCCATCGACAAGCTGACGGACAAGCTCGACCGCCAGATTCTCAAACACAAGGAAAAGGCCGTCAGCCACAAGCACGGCCACTGACCCCAAAGCGACAATTATGCGAGTTCGCGAACTACTCACCGAAGCACGCACCCATAATCAGGTGCAGGCCAGCAGCAAGAAACAGCTGCTGGACCAGGTTGCGCAGCTGGCTGCGGCCGGCTGCGACAGCCTCAACGAACAGGAGGTCTTCGACGCCCTGGTAGCCCGGGAAAAGCTGGGCTCCACGGGCATCGGCGAAGGCATCGCCATTCCTCACTGTCGTCTCGGTCACTGCCAGCAACCCATCGGGCTGCTGCTGAAACTGTCCACTCCCATCGATTTTGATGCCGTTGACGGTCGCCCCGTGGATCTTGTGTTTGTGTTGCTCGTTCCCCAGGAAAACCCGGAACAGCACCTGAAAACCCTCAGCCACCTGGCCTCCCTGTTCAACGACGACGACTACCGTGCCGAGCTGCGACTCAGCAAGGACAATCACCACCTGTATCACACTGCCGTGGAATCCGAAGCGGAGCTGCGACTGGCATCATGACATTACCCATCAAGCTTTCGGGCATAGTGCGTCAGAGCCACCGCCCCTCCTCTGCTGACCGTGGATGCCTGCGTGTGGTGTATGACAGAGGCGCGGTGCAGCCATGAAACTCACCATCATCAGCGGCCGCTCCGGCTCGGGAAAGACCACGGCCCTGCAGGCCATGGAAGACCAGAACTACTATTGCGTCGACAACCTGCCGGCAGGCATGTTGCCCACTCTTGCAGAGCAGCTGAGCCAGGGAGAGCTGCCCATTGAGCGGGCGGCGGTAGGCATTGATGCCCGCAACCTGCCTACCCAGTTGCTGGCTTTTGACGCCATTCTGGATGCGCTGCATCAGCAGCAGGTCAAGACCGAAATCATTTATCTGGATGCGGACGACAGCACTCTGCTGAAACGCTTCAGTGCCACCCGCCGCCGGCATCCCCTCGGCGCGCAACAGGGCTCACTGGAATCCGCCATCCAGCATGAACGGGAGCTGTTGGCCAACATCCGCTTGCGTGCCGATCTGGTGATCGACAGCAGCAATTACGACGTACACAGCCTTCGCAATCTGATGCGTGAGCGGGTCGCCAATCGCAGCGCCGCCCTCTCCCTTCAGCTTGAGTCCTTCGGATTCAAAAATGGCCTGCCCAATGATGCCGACCTGGTGTTTGATGTACGGGTACTGCCTAACCCCCACTGGCGCGCAGATCTTCGCCCCTTTACCGGGCGCGATGAAGCCATCATCGATTTCCTCAAGGAACACCAGGCCAGCCACGACATGCTGGAGGACATCCATCACTTCGTGAGACGTTGGCTGCCGGCTTTCGCCGAGAGCGACCGCAGCTATGTGACGGTGGCCATTGGCTGTACCGGCGGTCGCCATCGCTCGGTGTTTATCACCGAGCAACTGGCAAAACGGCTGCGTGATGAGGGCACCACCCTGCAGGTACGCCACCGCGAACTGGATTAAGGCCTCAGCCGCGCAATGATCGAAACAAAACTGGATATCATCAACAAACTCGGGCTTCATGCCCGCGCCGCCGCCAAGGTGGTCAGTGTGGCATCGCGATACGAGAGCCGCATCCACGTTATTCATAACGGCAAACCCATCGATGCCAAAAGCATCATGGGCCTTTTGATGCTGGGCGCCGCCAAAGGCAGCAGCGTGGTTTTCCAGGTGGAAGGCAATGATGAAGCCGCCGCCATGGACGAACTCACCGACCTGTTCGCCCGCCGCTTTGATGAAGAAGAGTAAAAGGCAATGAATAATTAATAATGAATAATTAATAGCGCAGGATTTGGGGTACCATCCAGAGAGTTATTCATTATTCACTATTAACTATTCATTATATTCCATGCCCGCCGATACCAGCCGTAGTCAACAGCACCACAAAGTCATCAACCGCGCCTTGTCCAGCGGCACCTATACGCAGGTGCGACAGTTGTTCAACAATCTCCCCGGTGCGGAAGCGGCGCATTTGCTGGAATCCTTTCCGCCCCGGGAACGGGAGATTCTCTGGCAACTGCTCAGCAAGGACCAGGAAAGCGAGGTTCTCCAGTATCTGGGTGAGGAAGTGCGGGTTGAGCTACTGCGCAACCTGAGCACTGATGAGCTGGTCTCTCTGGTGGAAGAGCTGGACACCGATGACCTTGCCGACTTGCTGCAGGAGCTGCCTGAGCATGTGACCAGCCAGGTCATGGCCAGCCTGGACGAGCAGAATCGCGACCGGCTGGAACAGGTAATGAGCTACCCGGAGGATACCGCCGGGGGCCTGATGAACACGGATGTGATCACCATCCGCCCGGAAATCACCTTCGAAGTGGTGCAACGCTACCTGCGCCGCCGGGGGGAAATCCCTCGTACCACCGATAACCTGGCAGTGGTCAATCGCCGTAATCAGTTTATCGGGTTGTTACCACTGACCAAGGTTCTGATCAGTGATCCCGGCACCACCGTGCGCGAGGCCATGATCACTGATACCGAATCCATTCCCGCCAACTTGCCTGCTCACGAAGTGGCCAAGATCTTTGAACGCCAGGATCTGGTAACCGCCCCGGTGGTGGACGAAGACGGCATGCTGGTCGGCCGGATTACCATTGATGACGTGGTAGACGTGATCATCGAGGAAGCGGACCACTCACTGATGAGCATGGCCGGTCTGGATGAGGACGAGGACACCTTTGGCTCCGTTTGGCAAACGGCGCGGCGTCGGGCTGTCTGGCTGGGCATCAATCTGCTTACCGCCCTGGCCGCCTCCGCCGTGATCGGTCTGTTTGAAGCCACCCTGGAAAAAGTGGTGGCGCTGGCCATCCTGATGCCCATTGTTGCCAGCATGGGCGGTATCGCTGGCAGTCAGACCCTGACCCTGGTGATCCGGGCCATGGCACTGGGACAGATCCAGTCCAGTAATACCCGCTATCTGCTGGTCAAGGAATTGTCTGTTGGCGCACTGAACGGCCTGCTTTGGGCCACGGTGATCGGCATTACGGCAGCACTGTGGTTTGACGACCCCAGTATCGGCATGGTCATCGCTGCCGCCATGATCATCAACCTGATCATGGCCGCCTGTGCCGGCGCCATGCTGCCGATGATCATGAAGAAGATGGGTATCGATCCGGCTCTGGCCGGCTCCGTGGTGCTTACCACCATCACCGATATCGTGGGCTTCTTTGCCTTCCTGGGCCTGGCCACCGTGCTTTATGCCCATCTGCTGGTCTGAGATTTTCACCCACAAAAAAAAGGCGCCAATGATTGGCGCCTTTTTTTTAAGCCTTTCCGGCGGACATTACTCCACAAAAATCTGCCGGAAGGACACGTAGTAGGCGCCGGCCAGAATCGGCATGACGAACAGCCAACCCAGCAGTAACGGCAAGGCCGCCACCAGCACGATCACCATGGTTACCAACAGGTACACAATCAAGGGAATCACATTGCGGGTGAAACCGGCAATGCTCAGCTTCATGGCTTCCCCCACGCCCTTGTTGCCCAGGAAGATCAATGGCACGGTGAAGTAGAACAGGTAGATAAAGCCAAACATGGCCACCAGACCCAACAGGCCGATCACTACCATCGCCCCGGTACTGGCACCGCCGCTGACCCCCATGGCATAGCCCAGACCACCAAAGACAACCCCAAGCAGCAGCATCACGCCCAGCTGGGCCAGAGCCATCAAAATGAGGGGTGCCGTGCGCTCGGAGAAAGCGGCAAACAGATCCGCAAAATCCGACTTGCCCTCGGTTTCCATGCGATGGAAAATTTTCACGATGCCGGCATAGAGCAGGGGCGTTGCCAGGACTTGCGCGATCATGCCGAGCAGCGGAATGATCTGGAACGCAGAGGTGATCAGCACGGTGACCACCAGCGCCCCCAGAACCACACCCCAGTGCCCCGGCAGCATCTTGTGGCCACTACCGATCCAGCCCAGGGCATCCCCCACACTGATACTGCGTGGCTCTGACAAAATGGTCAGCGCTTGAGCGGGTGGATTGTTGTCGTCAATCAACTCGGCCTTGGGCTGTTGATACGGATTGATTTCACTCACGGTTTACTCCTTTACCGAAAAAAATTTTCATCCATTGAAAATGCCTGGATACGCTATCGCCCGGCGATCTTGATGGGCGACAGCAATAGCGAGCCGCTGGCAATGTTACCCCGATAATCCACATCGGTGCCGCTCCCCTGAATACCCCTGAGCATCTCCCCCAGATGCCCCGCAATGGTAAACTCTTGCAAGGCGCCTTGTATGACGCCGTTCTCAAACCAGAAACCACTGGCACCACGGGAATAGTCACCGGTCACCAGATTCACCCCCTGCCCCATCACTTCAGTGACCAGAATCCCCCTGGGTACACGAGCCATCAAGGCTGCCAGTGATTCGCCGGTATCCGTGATCGACAGGTTGCGCACCCCGCCCCCATTGCCGGTGGGGTCCATCTGCAAACGGCGACCGGCATACAGACCCAACGCATACTGTCGCAGCACGCCATCCTCCACAAAAGACTGGGCCCGGGTGGGCAACCCATCCCCATCGAACGGCGCGGAAGCATTCCCGGCAGCCAGATGAGGATTCTCTGTAAGCGAGAACCCCTTGGGGAGCACGCTGCTGCCGATGCTGTCCTGCAGAAAGGAACTACGACGATAAAGGGCGCCGCCGCTGATCGCCGACACCAGGTGTCCCAACAGGCCGGAGGCCACCTCCGGCGCAAAGATCACCGGTAATTCACCGGTTTCGGGAATGCTGGCCCCCAGCCTGGCCAATGTCCGCTCCCGGGCTTTCTCGCCAATCTCCTCGGCAGCGGCCAGTCGCTCGCCAATACGCCCGCCGTCATACCAGTAATCGCGCTGCATGCCGTTTTCATCTTCCGCCACCACACTACAGACCCGGCTGTGGTGGGTGCCACGATAGCCATGCAAGAAACCTTCAGAGGTCGCGAAGACCCGCAGACTGGCGCCACTGTTGATGGACGCCCCTTCGGAATTGACGATGCGGGCATCATTGCGAGCCACGGTTTCACAGCGCAATGCCTCGTCAATGGCCGCCTGGGTATCCATTGCCCAGGGATGATACAGATCCAGATCCGGCACCTCCCGGGCCAGCATGGAAGCCGGCGCCAGGCCCGCATAACGATCTTCCTCGGTGTAGCGGGCAATCGAGGCCGCCGCCTGGATGGTATCGCGCAGGCTATCCCGATTGTCATCGGAACTACTGGCATGCCCCTTGCGCTGGCCACGAAACACGGTCACCGAGACCCCCCGGTCGCGGTGGAATTCCACGGTTTCCACCTCGCCCTGGCGCACATTCACCGAATACCCCTGGGACAAGCTCACATTCACTTCCACGCCATCGGCGCCCTGCCGTTTCGCCTCTTCCAGCACCCAGGCGGCCGTGTCTTCCGCCTGGCGTAATTGGGCAATATCCAGTACTGCTGTCGTTGCGGGGGAATCAGACATAAAATAGCGGTTCCGTAACCAGAATCAGAAAATGTAATGACCGAGTATAACGACGACCTGCTGACCAGCAAGACACAACAAAAACGCGATGACAGTGCTTTGCAGGAGCTGGGACTCTCGTTGATGGACATGAAGCCGGCGGAGCGAGAGCGACTGCCCCTGGGCGATGAACTGAAAAAGGCCCTGGACGAAGCCGGCCGTATCAATCACCACGAGGCCCGCCGTCGCCATGCCCAGTACATCGGTCGCCTGATGCGCGAATCCAACAGCGAGCAGATCATCCAGGCCCTGGAAGCGTTTCATGATCCGTTCCGCCAGCAGCGGCTGACCAACTGGGTGGAGCAGATCATGGCCTGCGATCAGCCCAGGGACGCTGAAAGCACCCTGCAGCAAGTCCTGGAATTCTTTCCTCACGGTGAGCGCCAGCAGCTGCGAAACCTGAGCCGTAATGCGCTCAAGGCCCGCGTGGCCGACCCGGCCACAGCGTCTGCCGCAGAAAAAGACAAGTTCAAACGCGAGCGGCGCAAGCTGATGAGCTACTTGAACCAGCTGGACAAAACCGCGCCTCTGTATTGAGAGACGCTTACGCCTACACACCAAGCCAACCAGCTGGCGTAGGGCGCACTGAGCCTAAGGCGAACTGCAGCGGCCTTGCATTGTTTCTCGGCCCAACGTTCATTGGTGCAGTTCGCCTTTGGCTCAGTGCACCCTACCCTCATACTAGGTTCAGGTTTTCACTATTAACTGTTAACTATTCACTGTTAACTGCTTTATTGCCCTGCCACCAGCGAACGAACGCCTCTCCCACCGCCTGTTGCGGCATGGAGTGCTCCTCACCATCAATGCCCTGCTCTTCCTCCATCCCGGTCACCTTAACGCTGGTCGCGGCAAACCAGGCGGCAGGGTCGTCGATGCCCGCCGCCATGTCTTCACCGTATAGCGCCTTGCTGAACCAGGTACGATCAGAATCATCCCCGCAACCAAAAGATGTGCGATCCGATGCGGCGGAGGCGAATATCACCCGCCGGGGGGAAGCCAGGGCCTCCACCCATTGGCCGGAATAACAGGCCGACACCACCAGCCACTGGTGCCTGGCCTTGAGGGCATTGAACCACTGTTTTCCATCCGCCACGCTGAGATCATTGAGCGTGAGATTATGGTCATCCAGCAACAGGGCGCCCTCCCGGGAACCGTGACTGACCAGATGCACCATGAGCAGGTCTTCGTTTGGATCCATTAACGCATCCAGGGCTTCGAGGGCTTCACGCACACTGGTTCGGGTCGCCAGGGGCAGGTCGTCGCTGCCACCGTTGACAAGCTTCACATGGCGACGTTTCAGATCGAACACGGATCCCAGCCGCTCTGCCACCCAATCCACCTCGCGGGCAAACACACCTTCCGTGCCATCGCCCCCCACCACAAGCAAGTACACATCACGTACGCCGGGACGCTGTGGGGCAAGGGATGACAACACTGACTGCAAGCGGCTGGACTCGGTATATAAACGCGCTTCAATTTGCGCCGCCTGGGCGTGGCGGTTCTTCTGATAGGCCTCCTCGCTGGCATAGTAACGGCCACGCACGAAATAGCCTTTTTCCACCTGCGCTTGCGAATCACCCTCCGCCGGACGGGTGCGCGTACCGTTGCCGTGGGCATAACCGTTTTCAAACTCGCCACGGATCACCACGCCGTCCGGACGGGTCAGCGTGCCCTGGCCATGGAAGGAAAAATAACGGAACTGCCCTTCATATTGGTAGCCTTCCTCATCCCGGTAACGGCCTTCCACCAGTTCACCATTCTCGAAACGGCCTTCATAGTGTTGTCCCGCCTCGGTGACCCAGAGCCCCTGGCCATGGGGAGCAAGATCATGAAACTCCCCCTGATATGAGCCCCCTTCGGTATAGCTGACGGAGCCCTCCACCAGCTCCCCCTGTTCGAACCGGCCCTGCCAGGTGGCCTCGTCACAGGTAAATTGCCCCTGCCCGTGCAGAACGCCGTCGACGAACTGGCCTTCCTGAACACAGCCCCGCCGGTCCACCAGCTTGCCGTGTCCATGGAGCCGTCCTTCACGGAAAGCCCCCTCGTAGTAGCGGCCATCCGGCCAGGTCAGCGTCCCTTCTCCATGGAAGAGGTCATCCCGTGTCTCACCGTCATACACGGCCCCGTCCGGCAAACGCACCTCCGCCGGCCACTGCACCGGATCACAGCCCGCCAGCGAGACAAGAACCATTACCAGGCAACATACTTTCATCGACAAGCCCGCCGCGTAGTTGATGACGTTACCCAACCGGCAGTTTGAACTGGGCCAGCTGTGAGGAAGTGCGGCGCAGATGCAGGCACAACAAGCGGGCAATGTTTTCCATGATGAGACTGACCGCATGGGGGCTGCGTTTGCGCAATTGTTCCACGCCTTTACGGGTAAGCACGATCAGGGTGGCATCCTCCGCAGCACGGACTGTCGCCGAGCGGGGCTCGTGGTCAACCAGTGCCATCTCACCCATGGAGTCCCCCGGGCGCAGATGGGCAATCACCACCTCTCCGCCAGCCTCGCTGTTCTTGACGATATCCAGGCAGCCACGCACCACGAAGCAGACAAAATCGCTGCGGTCCCCTTCCCGGCACACCGGCTCGCCCGCCGGAACCCGATTCACAAAGACCAGTTTCTCCAGCACCCCAAGCTCTTCATCACTGAGCCCGGCGAACAGACGCATCCGTGACAGCACATCCATGACCTGTGACATCAGGCAGTGCCCCCCACTGTCAGGGCGTCCACGCGGAGCGTGGGTTGACCCACCCCCACCGGCACGGACTGGCCATCCTTGCCGCAGACACCGATACCACTATCCAGGGCCAGATCATTGCCCACCATGGAGATACGACTCATCACCTCCGCCCCGCTACCGATCAGGGTGGCGCCTTTCACCGGGCAGACAATCTTGCCCTTTTCCACCAGATAAGCTTCGCTGGTGGAAAACACAAAACGCCCGGAAGTGATGTCCACCTGGCCGCCGCCGAAGTTCACCGCGTAGATACCCCGGTCGAGACTGGCAACGATATCCTGCGGGTCACTTTCACCGGGGAGCATGTAAGTGTTGGTCATGCGTGGCATGGGCAGGTGCGCATAGGATTCCCGACGACCGTTGCCGGTGGGCGCCACACCCATCAGGCGAGCGTTGGTCTTGTCCTGCATGAACCCCACCAGCTTGCCGTTTTCGATCAGGGTATTGCAGGCGGTGGGGGTGCCCTCATCGTCGATGGTCAGGGAACCGCGGCGATCCGCCAGGGTGCCATCATCCACTACCGTACACAGGGGCGATGCCACCTGCTGGCCAAATTTCTTGGCGAACATGGAGGTGCCCTTGCGATTGAAATCGCCTTCCAGGCCATGGCCCACGGCTTCGTGCAACAGCACACCGGGCCAGCCCGGCCCCAGCACCACCGGCATGGTCCCCGCCGGTGCCGCTACCGCTTCCAGATTCAGCAAGGCGCCACGCACCGCTTCGCGGGCCCAGGTCTCGATACGCTCTTCCTGCAACAGCCAGTCATAGGCCACCCGGCCACCGCCACCGGCACTGCCGCGCTCACGGCGACCATTGCGCTCGGCGATGACACTGACATTGCAGCGGATCAACGGCCGCACATCGGCGGCCAGAGTGCCGTCACTGGCCACCACCATAATCACATCCTGTTCAGCACTGAGGCTGGCAGTCACTTCGACGATGGCCGGATCCAGTGAACGGGCCAGGGCATCAATACGTTGCAACAGGGCCACCTTGTCTTCGGCGGGCCAGCCCAACAGCGGATCAATGGCCGCATAACGGGCCGGCACCGACCGGCTGGAAAGTTGAATCTGCCGATCCTGGCCCTGGCGGGTAATGGCGCGGGCGGCGCCGCTGGCCTGCTGCAGCGCATCCAGAGTGATGTCATCGCTATAGGCGAATCCGGTCTTGTCGCCCTGGACAATACGCACCCCGGCACCGCGTTCGGTGTTGAAACTGGCATCGCGGACGATGCCGTCTTCCAGTACCCAGGCCTCATGGCGACTGTGCTGGAAATACATGTCGGCATAGTCTGCCTGGCCGGTGAGCTTGCCGTTCAGCAGCGACGCCAATTGCGGGGTGTGCAGGTTTGCCGGCGCCAGCAGGACAGACTCGGCAATGGATAGGGCGTCGTTATGTGTCATAGGGTCCTTCAATTCGGAATCGTTGATGCTGTTGAACCGGCATTCTTTGCCGAAGCTCGCTCATGGTAGCAAGGTCCAGCTCCGCCACAAGGGCACCGGGAGCATCACCCAGACTGTCCACCACTGTGCCCCAGGGATCCACCAGCATGGAATGCCCATAGGTGGATCGGCGCGGGCCATGCTGGCCACACTGGTTGGCGCCCAGTACATAGCAACCGGTCTGCACCGCTGTGGCACGCAGCAGCAGCTGCCAGTGCGCTGCCCCGGTGACCGCCGTAAAGGCGGAAGGGTACACCAGCAACTGTGCGCCGGCGTTAACCAGCCGCTGCGCCAGCGCCGGGAAGCGCAGGTCGTAACAAATCGCCATGCCCACCTGCAGACCGCCCACAGAGACGGTGGCCACTTCCTGACCGGGCTCGAAGAAATCCGACTCCCGGTAGCGCCCCTGGGCATCCTGCACATCCGCATCAAACAGATGCAGTTTGTCGTAACGGGCCAGGGGCTCCCCCGTGGCACTGACTGCGATGGAGCAGGTTCGCACCAGGGGCGACGGTACCGGCCGGCCATCCGGCCGCTGCAGGGCGGGCAGGCTGCCACCAATAATGGCCATATCCAGGGACCTGGCCTGATCACACAGCCAGCTCACCAGTTCATCGTAACGTTCGCCCAGGGAACGATAGTCTCCCCCATAGGCAGCGAAGTTTTCCGGCAGCACGGCGAGGCTGGCCCCTTTTTGCCGGGCCTCTGCCAGCAATGCACCCGCCTGGCGAAGGTTATCGTCCGGCTGCTTGCTGCTGGTCATCTGGATGGCCGCTACCGAATAGCGCATTGACGTCATTCGAATATCCCCTCGGTTTCTTTCACCTGCGGGCTGCTCCAGTTGCCGGTTACCCGGTATTCCATGGTGGTAGTCTTGTCCAGCCGGTCGCCCCAGATCCGCTCCACCACAAAAATGCCGGCACAGGCAGCGGGCCCGGCCAGACATCCCGCATACAGGTTACTGGACAATGGCAGGGTAACCTCCATGTTGTGATCCAGGGTTTCCTTTTCCAGATCAATGGCACCTTTCACACGAATCGCCGCGGACGGCGAATCAATGGCCAGATTGGAGGTGGCCACGCGCGGACCATCAATCGAGAAATCGCCGGTAATGCTGTCGCAGCTCATTCCCTTCTTGTACAGGTCCGAGAAATCCAGCCGCAGGCGACGCTGGATGGTGCCGATGTTGAGAATCCCCAGCAAACGCAGGAAAGAGGTTCGGGTGTCGGTATCCGGAATCCGGCATTCGCCGATATCCACCTGGGTTTGCCCTTCCAGTGCCAGATAATCCATGTTGAGGGGCCAGTCGGCCCAACCCAGTACCACCTGGGCACGGGCATCCTCGGACTCAATCAGTGCCGGTAACCCCCAGGCTTTCAGGGATTGGCCCAGGTTGTCAGAGGACAGGCTGCCATTGAAGCGGCTGTAGGGTTTACCGGACTGCTCGGTCCAGTCCAGCGTGCCCTGAAAGCGGCTGGATCGCCAGCGGCCATCCAGCTCAGAAATGCGCACCCCCTCTTTGACGGGCCGCACCTTACCTTGCCACTGACCATAGTCCTGGCCATTGATAACGATATTGTTGAAGTCCGCATCCACCGGCGGCAGCGTCAACGGAGAAACCGGCACAGACTGGCCCTTGTTCCCCAGGGCACCTTCGGGGAGGGTCAGATTGAGACGGGACACGGACAGGGCCAGCGGCGCCTCACCCCGGGCAGTAAAACCGTCCGGAATCCTCACAGACCCCGCTACCGCCCGGCTACTCAATGCCATATCCCAACCGGCATTTGCAGGCAGTACCGACAAGCGGGTATCCGCCACATCAACGCCAAACAGATCCAGACGATCCACCTGCAGACTGACCTTGCTCAGCGACGCCTGGCCGGTACCGCTGCCCCCCCCCCGTCTCGCCTTCAACGAGGGCATCAGTCGATCACCAATAAAGTCTATCCAGGGCTCCACACTGGCTTGAGCCAAACGACCGCGAACCTGCACCCCTTCATCAGGCAACTGCGGGGAGCCGCTACCCAGCAGCAGATCCCCTCGCAGGCGTTTATCCATGCGGAACGCCCCTTGCAGCAGACCGCCATAGTCCAACTCCAGCGACAAACGTCCCCTGGGATTGCTCAGGCGGATATCCAGTGGGCGGGTGGCCTGTGCAGACTTGCCCAGGGGTGCCGGTGCGTCCACGGTAATCCCCTTCAAGGACGATGCCGCACGCAAAAAAAACGCCGTTCCCTGCCAGGGAATCTGGACGGTGAGTCCCAGGGGCAACTGCCCGGACAACGGCGCCAACCAGGGGAACCCCAGCCAGTTTGCGGCCTGCTTCATGGGCACACTGCCATCGAGCTGAAGACGGCTGCGGCCATCGCGGGTCAGCCACTGGCCCGCAAACTGCCCACCCAGGGCCCGGGCCTGCAGCTGGTCAATCTGCATGCCATTGCGCGAGTGAAAATAGACCGGTGCCGAGGCATCCGTGATCTGCAGTTTCCGCGGCGCATTGTGCAAGGTGGCGTCGCTGACCTGGGCATCCACAATCACCACCGGTGCGCCGCTGTCTTTCTGCAAGGGAATGTCCAGCAGCAGGTAGCCGGCCATACTGCCGTCACGGAAACGCCAGTCCAGCAACTCGTCGGGCAGGGGTTTGCGAAGTGGCGTGTCCTGAAAAAGCGTATCCAGATCCTGGATCGGCCCACGGGCCTGCCCGGAGATCACCAGTCGGGGCGTCTCACCGGTTTCAACGTCTGCCACATCCACATGCACGGCTTTCAGATCGCTGCCCAGTATCCTGCCGGTGCGAGCCAGACCACGCACCTGGCGGCCATTGATCAGCACATCCGCCGACACCCCGCTGGCCATCGGCCAGTCGGGCAGGTAAGACAGGCGCACATCGCGGGCCTGGTAACGCATTTGAAGGGTCCGGTCCTGCTGCTGACTCTTGTCGATCTTCACCGGCCCCTGGTAAAGGATCTGTCCGCGCTGCAAGTGCCCGCCCTGGATCGCCTGCCCAAGCCAGCCCGAGAGCCCCTCGGGCAATCGCTTGAGCGGGATATAATGGTTGGCACGGGTGCCGTTACCCTCATAGATTTCTGCCGCCAGACGCAATTGCGGAACCTGTTCCGGCAACAGACTGAGCTGCATCATCGCCTCGCCATGGGCATCCGGATTGACCACCCGCAACCGTCCCGAGCGCACCCTCAGCGCCTCGCCATGGCGCTGCCAACTCAGCAGGCCACTGATCTGTCCCGCCAGAGCATGATCATAAAGCCGCGGAAATTGCAGGCTGAGATTGTCACCGTGCAGGTGCGCCAACCCTTCGGTCGCACTGCCAGACACCCACCCGGACAACCCCTGGACACCGGGTGTACGGTCCTGAGCCTGACTCGACAGGTCAGTAAAACGTAACTGGAACTTCTCCATTTGCCTGGCACGGCCCTGCACATAGACGCCGTCCAGCAGACCACGCGGTGACTGGTCCGCCAGCCGTTCGCGAATCCGCTGCACATTGTCGGGCAAGGTAAACGGCCACTGCTGAAACTGCTGACTGAGGCCATGAAGGGGCAGTTCACTTCCCCGGAACTGCCATTGGCGTTGCTCTCCCCGGGTCTGCCAACGCAGCGCCATATCTCCCAGACTGAGCGCCCCGGCCGGCGAATCACCGGACAGGCGAGACAACGACAGTGTCGCCTGCTTCCCGTCCCTGACCAACGCCAAGCGGGCTGACAAGTCCGTCATGGGCCAGGAGATATCGCCCTGCTCCAGGGTCAGTGTGGGCAGGGTCAGATTGATGAAGGCATCGTAGGGCTGCCCCTTCCTCAAGGTAGACCACACCTTCAAACGGCCATCAAGCCCCGCAAGCTGCATCGACCAGCCCAGGTCACCGGGCAGCCATTCGTGCAGCTGCTCCCCCTTCAGACTGGCGTAGAGATCCGCTTCCACGTCTTCCAGGGAAAACGCATCACCATGCAGATGAATGCGTGCCTGAACCGACAAGGGCCGGTCCCGGGCTTCCAGATTCACCGCCAACCGATGCTCGTCTCCGCGGTTTATCAAGGTGGCCTCCAGCTCGGAGGCTGCCAGTGGCGGCATGCCAGGCCAGTCCAGAGAAAGACGGGCATCGCTGATCACCAGCAACTGCTGGCGGTAAAACAGGGTCAGGATGCGCTCCAGCGGCGGACGTTGTTGCGGGTCATTGCTGCCCAGGGCATCCAGACCACGCAGGCGTATGCTGCCGTCTTCGCCACGCACCAGATTCAGCTCAACGCCCTGAATGCGCAGCTCCTTGAGCACCAGATCCCGATGCCACAAGGAGCGGAATACGTCGACACCCAGCACCACTTCGTCCAGTTCCAGGGCAGTATCCCCTTCCGGAGCCGGCAGCCGGATCTGACGGGCGATAAACTGGGGCACCAGCCCGGACATTTGTCCGTCCAGTTCGGCAATGGTCAGCGGCGTCTGCAGACGTTCTTCAAAAAGGGTTTCCAGCCGTTCCCGGTAATCCGGTACCAGCAACATCAACTGGCGACCGACTACCACATAGGTGGCGATCAACAGCAGCAACGCCACAATCAACCACCAGAGAGGGGGATACAGTCGATGCCAGCGATTCGGTCGAGTTGAGGCCATAGTCAATTGGGTTGCCAGTAACGGATGCCGACCTGATCCAGCAATGCCACCACCTGTTCCAGCGGCAGGCCGACCACCCCACTGTAACTGCCCGTCAGCGAAGCCACCAGCGCCGCGCCCAGACCCTGAATACCATACCCGCCAGCTTTGTCAGCGCCTTCACCGGTGGCCACATAGGCCTGCAGTTGCGCCTCACTGAGTTGGCGAAACTGCACCCGGGTGATGGAATACCGCACCGCCATATGGTCCCGGTGCAGTAATGCCAACGCAGACATCACCTGATGTTCGGCACCATTGAGCGCCTTGAGCATGGCCAGCGCCTGTTGCTCATCCGCCGGCTTGCCAAGAATCTCATCCCCCAACACCACCGCCGTATCAGCCCCCAGTACAGCACCGTCCGGCAGATCACCGGCTCCCGCTGCACCGGCCAGGGCCTTCTCCCGGGCCATACGACAGACATACTCCAGGGGCGGCTCCTGCGGCAACGGGGTTTCATCGATATCCGGGGCGGACAGCATGGAAAAGGGAACAGCAATCTGCCGTAGCAGCTCTGCCCGACGAGGCGAACCTGAGGCGAGGTAAAGAATCATAGGATCAATGAATAATTAATAGTGAATAATGAATAATTGACGTCACCAGAGCGCGACTCCAAAGCTGTCTATTTGCTTCCCTGCCAGATTCGCGTCGTTATTAATTATTCACTATTAATTATTAATTGGTGTTTATCGTACTAGAAAACGCAGCTGTACCCAGCGCAACAGCGCACAGACCGGTCGCCAAAGCACCGCGCTGGTCAGGGAAGCATAAAGAATGGTGTAAGGCGGATACAGGGTACGACCCACGGATTCCTGCACCAGATAGGCCAGCAGACTGACGGTGCCTACCAGCAGGAAAACCACGGCACACTGCTGCAACGAGGTGAACACCCGCATGCGTTTATAGGCGGCCAGCATCACAAAGGCGCCCAGGGCATAGGCCAGGCCCCATTGTCCCAGCGTGGTGCCGACCAGCACATCGTGATACAGCCCAACAAAGAAGCCCCACAACACGCCAATGCGGTTGGGCAATTCCAGCACCCAGTAGACCAGCACCAGCAGCATCCACTCCGGGCGCACCCAGTTAACGCTATCAGGCAGAGGAACCACTTCCAGCAATGCGGCGATCAGCAAGGTAACGACAATGACGCCTGTACCGGCGGGACGATCATGGATCATTGGCGGCCTCCGGGTCGGGAACCGGAATCAGGGGCTCATCGGTGGACTGCACCAAGAGGACATGACTGGCACGATCCACGCGCGCAGTGGGACGGGCAGCGATTTCAGCAAAAGGTGCGCCGGACTGATGGCGCACGCTGGTCACTGTCGCCACGGGATAGCCGCGCGGGTAGCGCTGCCCCAACCCGGTACTGACCAGCAGATCGCCCTCGCGAATATCTGCGGTATCGGGCACGTAGAGAAGCTTGAGACCATCTGACTGCCCGGTGCCGGCCAGCACCGCACGGACCCCGTTGCGATTCACCTGCACACTCATTGCATGGCTGGCATCGGTCACCAGCAGGACCCGGGCGCTGAGCGGGCCCGCATCCACGACCTGGCCGATCAGCCCCTGGGCATCCAGCACAGCCTGACCCCGGAAAACCTGCTCGCCCTTGCCTTTGTTGATCACCAGCTCTTGCCGGTTGGGGTCCGGATCCACACCAATGATCTCCGCCACCAGCACATTGGCATCCAGATCCGCAGAGGAATTGAGCAATTCGCGCAGACGCACATTTTCCGCTTCAAGCACTGCCAGCCGCTGGACGCGCTGCTCAAGAATCAGCGCCTGTCTCTGCAAGCGCCGGTTTTCATCGATCAAGGCCCCACGGCTCTGGGTCTGCTCGGACAACCATTCCCCCGAATCCACCGGAAGATGGGCGAGGTAATGGATCGGAGCGGTGAGATAGCCGAGCACATGCCGTACCGGCGCAGCCCAGGGGGTACGCTGGTCCAGGACCATCATGATGACGGCCAGAACCAGCGCGATCAGGAGTCGATAGGTGGGATTGGCCGGTGCAGCCATGGGTTATTAGCCCATGGCCAACATATCGAAACCCTGGCTGTCCATCAGCTCCAGCGCCTTGCCGCCACCACGGGCCACACAGGTCAGCGGGTCATCCGCGACAATCACCGGCAGGCCGGTTTCTTCACTGATCAACCGGTCGATATCACGCAACAGGGCGCCACCACCGGTAATCACCAGGCCACGCTCGGCGATATCGGAGGCCAGTTCCGGCGGCGAGGCTTCCAGCGCATTTTTCACCGCATTGACGATGGCCGCCAGCGGCTCTTTCAGCGCTTCCAGGATTTCCTCGGAATTCAGGGTGAAGCTGCGCGGCACCCCTTCAGCCAGGTTACGGCCACGCACATCGATCTCGCGGATTTCGGAACCGGGATAGGCGGTACCAATCTCGTGTTTGATACGCTCAGCGGTAGATTCACCGATCAGCGAGCCGTATTCCTTGCGCACAAAGGCGACAATGGCTTCGTCAAAACGGTCACCACCGATACGCACGGACTCGGAGTACACCACGCCGTTCAGGGAAATCAGGGCGATCTCGGTGGTCCCCCCACCGATATCCACCACCATGGACCCGCGCGCTTCCTCTACCGGCAGGCCGGCACCGATGGCGGCGGCCATGGGCTCCTCAATCAGGTACACATCGCGGGCTCCGGCGCCATAGGCCGAATCCTGGATGGCCCGACGCTCCACCTGGGTGGATTTACAGGGGACACAGACCAGCACCCGGGGCGCCGGCGGGAAAAACCCGGTGTCGTGGACCTTCTTGATGAAGTACTGAAGCATTTTTTCGGTGACATCGAAATCAGCGATCACCCCATCCTTCATGGGACGGATGGCAGTGATATTGCCGGGAGTCCGGCCCAGCATGCGCTTGGCATCGGCCCCCACGGCAGCGACACTCTTCTGGGCACCATGATGGCGAATGGCCACCACGGACGGCTCGTCCAGTACGATGCCGCGGCCACGTACATATATAAGGGTGTTGGCGGTCCCCAAATCGATGGACAAATCGGTGGAGAACATCCCCCGAATACGCTTGATCATGGACATCTCTGGCGTGTTTCCTGAAATTTTCGCGAAAAAACGACACCGGGCGGGAAAAAACCGGGCATCTCACAAGATGGCGCAACTCTAGCAACGGCAGGGGCATTGGGCAAGCTGACACTGGCCCTTTTACACTGGCTGGCAGTGGCCCCGGACAGGCGGTCTATGGTACTTTTTGCGGCTTTCCAGACCCGCATTAGCTTATCTCTGCCCACCGCAGAGAATCCCAACGGAGAGAATCATGGCCATTGATTCCAAGGTGGTAGCCCAGGTGGCCCATCTGGCGCGCCTGAAAGTGGACGAGGCAGACAGCGCTGCCCTGTCCGACCGACTCAATGACATCCTGGCCATGGTGGACCAGCTGCAGCAGGCCGATGTGACTGATGTGGCGCCCATGGCCCACCCGCTGGACGTGACCCAGCCCCTGCGAGAAGACGAAGTCAGCGAGCCCAACGTGCGCGACAAGGCACTGGACATCGCCCCCGCCGCCGAAGACGGCTGTTTCCTGGTTCCCCGGGTGATTGAGTAAACAGGTGATGAGCAACGCCATGCACAACAAGACACTGACAGAACTCAAGGCCGGTCTGGCTGCCGGGGACTTCTCCTCCCGGGAGCTCACCGAGCATTTCCTGGCCCGCATCCAGCAACACGACAGTGAACTCAACAGTTTCATTACCGTGACCGCCGAGCAGGCCCTGGCCCAGGCCGATGCCGCTGATCAGGCCATTGCCGCCGGCAATACTGCCCTCCTCACCGGCCTGCCCATCGCCCACAAGGATATCTTCTGCACCGAGGGCGTGCGCACCAGCTGCGGCTCGAAGATGCTGGATTCCTTTATTGCCCCCTACACCGCCACCGTGGTGGAAAAGATGGCCGCCGAAGGTGCCGTCATGCTGGGCAAGACCAACATGGACGAGTTCGCCATGGGCTCCTCCAACGAAACCAGCTACTACGGCCCGGTGAAGAACCCCTGGGACCTGGAACGGGTCCCCGGCGGCTCCTCCGGCGGTGCGGCGGCCTGTCTCGGTGCCCGTCTGGCCCCCGGCGCCACTGGCACCGACACCGGCGGCTCGATCCGCCAGCCGGCGGCCCTAAACAACATTACCGGCCTCAAACCCACCTACGGACGCGTTTCCCGCTGGGGCATGATTGCCTTTGCCTCCAGCCTGGATCAGGCCGGCCCCATGGCCCAGAGTGCAGAAGACTGCGCGCTGATGCTGCAGGCCATGGCCGGTCACGACCATCGTGATTCCACCAGCCTTAATGAAAAGGTGGATGATTATCTCGGCGCCCTGAACAACGACATCCGTGGCCTGACCATCGGTATCCCGGAAGAATTTTTCCCGGACACCCTGGACGGCGCCATCGCCGACAACAGCCGCGACGCCATTCGCGAACTGGAAAAACTGGGCGCCAAGGTGGTCTCGGTATCACTGCCCAGCGTCAAACTGTCGGTACCGGCCTACTATGTGATCGCCCCGGCGGAAGCCAGCTCCAACTTGAGCCGCTTCGACGGCGTGCGGTTCGGCCATCGCTGTGACGACCCGAAAGATCTGGAAGACCTGTACAAACGCTCCCGTTCAGAAGGGTTCGGTGATGAGGTTAAGCGCCGCATTCTGGTCGGCGCTTACGCCCTGTCCGCCGGCTACTACGACGCCTATTACCGTCGCGCCCAACAGGTCCGCCGCCTGATCCGTGACGACTTTGCACGCGCCTTCGAAAAAGTCGATGTGTTGATGGGCCCCACCGCCCCGGAAACCGCCTTCAAACTGGGCGCCAAGAAAGACGATCCGGTAAGCATGTACATGGCCGACGTCTTCACCATCGGGGTTAACCTGGCCGGCCTGCCGGCCCTGTCCATGCCCACCGGCTTTATCAACGGCCTGCCCACCGGCACACAGATCATCGGTAACTATTTCCGCGAAGGTCAGATCCTCAACGTGGCGCACAAGTATCAGCAGGCCACCGACTGGCATAAACAGGCTCCGTTTTTTGGAGGTGAGCAATGAGTTGGGAAGTCGTGATCGGTCTGGAAATTCACGTCCAGCTCAACACCGTCAGCAAACTGTTCTCCGGCAGCAAACTGTCCACCGGTGCCGAGCCGAACACCCAAGCATCGCTGGTGGATCTGGGCATGCCCGGCACCCTGCCGGTGGTGAACAAGGAAGCAGTGCGCAAAGCGGCGCTATTTGGTCTGGCCATCAACGCAGATATCTGCCGTCACAGTGTGTTTGAACGGAAAAATTATTTTTATCCGGATCTTCCGAAAGGCTATCAAACCACCCAGCTGGCCGAGCCCATCGTGGGTGCCGGCGAGGTAGAAATCCAGCTGGAAAACGGTGAGAAAAAAACCGTGCGCATTCATCATGCGCACCTGGAAGAAGACGCCGGAAAATCTTTACATGAAGACTTCCATGGCATGACCGGCATCGACCTGAACCGGGCCGGTACGCCGCTGATCGAAGTGGTCACGGAACCGGATATGTCCAACGCCGAAGAAGCGGTGGCCTTTGCCCGCAAACTCCATGCGATTGTCACCTCCATCGGTATCTGTGATGGCGACATGTCCCAGGGCAACATGCGTTTCGATGTAAACGTATCTATTCGCAAGCCCGGTGATGAACTGGGCACCCGCACCGAAACCAAAAACCTGAATTCCTTCCGTTTTATGGAACGGGCCATCAAGCTGGAAGTGGAACGGCAAATTGATGTGCTGGAAGACGGCGGCGAGATTGTGCAGGAAACCCGTTTGTACAACGGCGACACCCACACCGCACGCTCCATGCGCAGCAAGGAAGACGCCAACGATTACCGTTATTTCCCCTGCCCGGATCTGCTACCGGTGGCTATCACCGATGCGGACCTGGAAGCACTGAAAGCGGCCATGCCGGAACTGCCCAATGCGCGCAAGGCACGGTTCATGGACGACTATCAGCTGTCCGAGTACGACGCGGATCTGCTATCCGGCTCCATCGCCACTGCCACCTTCTTTGAAGGTGCCGCCAAGGCCGGCGGTGACGCCAAGCTGGCAGCCAACTGGGTGATGGGCGAACTGGCCGCCAGGTTGAACGCGGAAGACAAAGATATCAGCGACAGTCCGGTCAGCGCCGAGCAACTGGGCCAGCTGATTGCCCGACTGAAAGACGGCACCATCAGTTCCAAGATTGCCAAGCAGGTCTTTGAAGCCTGCTGGGCCGGCGAAGGTGACCCGGATACCATCATTGAGGCCAAGGGCCTCAAACAGATGAGCGACAGCGGTGAGCTGGAAAAAATTGTCGATGACATCATCGCCAATAACGCGCCCCAGGTTGAGGATTACCGCAACTCTGATGATGCCAAGAAAAAGAAAAAAATCGGTTTCTTTGTGGGCCAGGCAATGAAAGCGACACAGGGCAAGGCGAATCCGCAGCAACTGAATCAACTGCTGCGAGAGAAACTCCAATAACACCCTATCCGTAGGAGCCATGCTTGCATGGCGAATCTGCTCGCACCCCCTTCGGGTGTTCGCCATGCGAGCATGGCTCCTGCAGCACAGGTATCCACCCGAGGTGCTCCATGACCACTCAAACCTTCCAGAACCGCGTCACCCTGGAAAAGAAAAACGACATCGCCTATGTCACGCTGAGCCGCGCTGAAAAATACAACGGCCTGGATTTCGCCATGATGGAAGGTCTGGTGGAAGCTGCCAAAGCCGTACGCAAAGACAAGAGCCTGCGCGTGGTGATCATGCAGGGCGCAGGCAAGGCGTTCTGTGCCGGGCTGGATTTCGGCACCGTCATGAAGCAGCCACTGAAATTGCTGAAAGGCTTCACCAAATACGGCGTAAAGAAAACCAACCTGTTCCAGGAAGTCTGCTGGTGCTGGCGAGAGCTGCCCATTCCGGTCATCACGGTGCTGCACGGTTACTGCTACGGCGGCGGCATGCAGATCGCCCTGGCCGCGGATTTTCGGATCAGCACGCCGGACTGTGAAATGTCGATCATGGAAATCAAGTGGGGGCTGATCCCGGATATGACCGGCAGTGTCACCCTGCGCGAACTGGTTCCCATGGATGTGGCCAAGGAACTGACCATGACCGGTCGCCTGTTCAAGGGCGAAGAGGCCAAAGCCCTGAATCTGGTCACCCGGGTGGCTGAAGACCCGCTGGCGGAAGCGGAGCAACTGGCCGAGGCGATCAAGACTCGCTCCCCGGATGGCATCAGCGCTGCCAAGGCCCTGTTCCAGCAAACCTGGAACGTGCCGGAAACCCAGGCATTCGATACGGAAAGCAAACTTCAGTTCAAGCTGCTACGCGGCAAGAACTATCGTCGCGCCCTCCAGGCGGGACAGAAAAAGGAAGCTCCGCAATTTGGTCCGCGGGAACGGGACTACTGATACCCCATACCGGTGGGGGCAAGACAGGGACACCTGCCCCCCGACCGGCACCCCCGGCACCTGACAACTCAGCCCTGTTTCGTAGCCTCAACTTGCTGCATACTCAGGCGAAAATACGAGTTTGTTGAGGCACTGCATGATTTCCGTGGCCGAAGCCAGTGGCGGCTTTTCCGCTCTGACCCGCATGTACAAACGCCTGGTCGATGACTTCATCGGTCAGCTACCACTGCAACCCCAGTCCTTCCCTCTGGCACCCACAGACAATGCCTTCAAGCAAGGCATGTGTGCTGACACCACCTACGTCGTGAAAGGCGGCATGCTGGGCATGCGCTGTCAGGAACGCAAATTGTTTACCTGGGATGAGGGGGACATGATTCTGCCCGATGCCGCCGGCAACGACGAAGTGACCTACTACGCGGAAAGTGCCGTGCTGCTGGCCGCTTACCCCACCGTGAAACTGGTCGAAACCGTCCTCGCCGACGAGCGGCTGGCGCGGCTGTGGACCCGTATTCTCACCATCCAGCAGGCCATGCTGCTACGCCTGCTCGCGGCCCATGTCCCGGAAGAAAGCCATACCACCACCGGGTTTGCCTATTTCGAGCCCGGTGACGTGATTATCCGCCAGGGTGAACCGGCGGATTACGTGTTCAGTCTGTTCGAGGGTCAGGCAGATGTGCTGGTAGACGACGTTGTGGTCGGCCATGTCAGTGAAGGGGAAGTGCTGGGCGCCATTGCCCTTCTCACCCATTCCCCGCGCAGTGCTACGGTGCGCGCCAAACACCGGTGCTCCGTGGTCAAGGTGCCCAAGCACCAGTTTAAAAACCTGATCCGCACCAATCCCGGCATGATTCACAGCCTGCTTACCGATATGGCCCGGCAAATCACCGATCTCAATAATCAGGTGGTCCAGCTGTCCGCGTGAGTGCCGCTGCCTGGCCCAGTCAGGTGCATTGTCCCCCTCGGCAAAGGGGCCTATATTGGCAGTAAGGAGGTTGGCCTGAACACCTTCTCGCAGGGTCGACCTTTGTGCTCAGCCAGGGAGGCCAGGACCATGCGACACATCCTTTCCATAGCCATCATTCTCTGCCTACTGATTCTGGTGGCCGTCTATTTCTTGTCTGACCCGGACCCCGAGACCAGCAACCCGACCCTGAACATGGCGCCGGAACAGACCCTGTCCCAGGATTCCGCGCCGGCTCAGGACGATGAGCCTGCGCGCCCCCAGGGGCAATGAGGCTATTGGCGTATCACGCCGGAGGGATCTGGCGGGAGGAGCAGACCGGACAAGCGGGATCTCGCTGAAAACGCATCTCCCGCCAGGATAGCGTGCGGCCATCGAACAGCCGCAGGGTGGCAGGCAGGGATGTCCCCAGCAGCACCTGTATGGCCGCCAACGCCTGCAGCGTGCCGATGATGCCCACCACCGGCCCCAGGATACCCGCCTGGCTGCACGCCAGATCACCGTCCGAGCCCTCCCCGTAGACACAGGCGTAGCAGGCACTGCCCGGTTGGCGCAGGTCAAACACCGCCAACTGACCGTCCATGCGGATGGCAGCACCACTCACCAGCGGCCTCCGGTGAGCCACACAGGCCTCATTGATACGCTGACGCGTTGCAAAATTATCCGTGCAGTCCAGCACCACACTGGCCTCGGCCACCTGCCGATCCAGCCAGTGCGTATCGGCTCGCAGCCTATGGGCCTGGATCGCAATCTCCGGATTCAGCGCCAGCAAATGTGCCTTCAGGGCCTCGGCCTTGGGCCGACCCGTATCCTCATCACGGAACGCCACCTGCCGATGCAGGTTGCTCGGTTCCACCACGTCATCATCCACCAGCACCAGTTCACCGACCCCGGCGCCCGCCAGATACAAACCCGCCGGATTGGCCAGCCCGCCACAGCCCACCACCAACACCCGCGCTGACGCCAGGGCTTCCTGACCGGCCAGATCAAATTCCTCCACCATCAACTGGCGGCTGTAGCGAAGTAGCTGATCGTCGTTAAGCATGGCTGTCTCGCTGGCACACAACACGCTTCACGCTTGCACGCAAAACATTGAGATTCGATGGTGCAGTTCGCTTGAGCTCAGTGCACCCTACGGTTTGATTTTCGGGTTTTCGCTATTAACTCTTAATTATTAACTATTAACTGCCTTCCCACCGTCACCCGCTCATTGCCGCCCAGGTCACGCTCGGTGCGCACCCCGTCGAAACGTCCTGCCTCCATCAGCGCACGCACCTGCGCACCCTGCTGGTAGCCATGTTCCAGCAGCAGCCAGCCACCGGCAACCAGACGGGCCGCGGACTGGGTGATAATGGTGGCCAGGTCCGCCAGGCCTCGCTGATCCGCCACCAACGCAGAGCGAGGCTCAAAGCGCACATCTCCCTCATCGAGATGATGATCCGCCGGATCAATGTAGGGAGGGTTGCTGACAATCACATCGAAAGGTCCCCGGCAATCCTCCAGCCAGCTTCCCTGTTGCAAGGTCACCTGCGCACCCAGCTGGCGGGCATTGCCCCCGGCCACGGACAGGGCCGCCGCACTCAGGTCGGTCAGGGTCACCTGCCACTGGGGACGCTCCAGGGCCAGAGTCACGCCGATGGCACCGGTTCCCGTGCCCAGGTCCACCACCCGGGCCGGGCCCGCAGGCCCCAGTTTCAGAGCCAACTCCACCAGGGTTTCGGTATCCGGTCGAGGGATCAGAGTGTCAGGGGTAACGCTGAAATTGCGGCCAAAAAATTCCCGCTCGCCGGTCAGGTGAGCCACCGGTTCGCCCCGTTCCCGCCGTGCCAGCAACGCCAGAAAGCTCTGCTGCTGGTGCGCCTCCAGTTCCCGTTCCGGCCAGGTAAACAGATAGCTGCGCGGGCGCGCCAGCACATGGCAGAGCAGCACCTGGGCATCCAGGTCCGGGCTGGGGGACGATGCCAGCCGCTCCCTTGCCTGGCGCAGGGCCGCATCAATGCGCATCCTAGCTGTCGCCCAGGGTCGCCAGCAGGTCCGCCTGGTGTTCGGACATCAAGGCACCCAGCAACTCATCCAGATCCCCTTCCATGATTTCACCGAGCCGGTAAAGCGTCAGATTGATGCGATGGTCGCTTACCCGGCCCTGGGGATAGTTGTAGGTGCGAATACGCTCGGAACGGTCACCGGACCCCACCAGGGATTTGCGCTCCGCCGCCTGTTCCGCATGGGCGGCATTCTGCTGGGCATCGTAGAGTCGGGCGCCGAGCAAGCTCATGGCCTTGGCCTTGTTCTTGTGCTGGCTGCGCTCATCCTGACATTCCACCACCACGCCGGTGGGCAGGTGGGTAATACGCACCGCAGAGTCGGTGGTGTTCACGTGCTGACCGCCAGCACCGGAGGACCGGTAGGTGTCGATGCGCAGGTCTTCGTTGCGGATCTGGATATCTCCCAGGTCCTCGGCTTCGGCCATGATGGCCACCGTGCAGGCAGAGGTGTGGATACGCCCCTGGGATTCCGTGGCTGGCACCCGCTGCACCCGGTGGGCGCCGGATTCAAACTTGAAGCGGGAATAGACCCCATCGCCGATGACCCGGGCAATCACCTCCTTGTAGCCGCCGTGCTCCCCTTCACTGGCACTGACCAACTCCACTTTCCAGCCATTCTGCTCCGCATATTTGCTGTACATGCGGAACAGGTCACCGGCAAAAATGGCGGCCTCGTCACCGCCGGTGCCGGCGCGCACCTCAAGAAACACATTGGCTCCGTCGCGGGGATCCTTGGGCAACATCAACTTCTGCAGCTCACCGGCCAGGGCATCCATCGTTGCCGTCGCGTCACGGGCTTCTTCCTGGCCCATTTCACGCATGTCCGGATCGCTGTCATCCTGCATGGCCCTGGCCGCTTCCAGATTGGCGGCGGCCTTCAAGTAATCCCGGTAACACTTCACCACCGGGTCAATTTCCGCATACTCCCGGGAAAGGTCACGAAACTTCTTCTGGTTGCCAATAATCTCCGGGTCCGACAACAGACCGGACAATTCCTCAAAACGGTCAGCCAGCTTTTCCAGCTTGCCTTGCAAAGACGCTTTCATAGGACCCTCAAAGGGATTTATTTCGGTTCGGACGGACTGTCCGGATCATCAAGGAGCAGCTCCCGGGCCAACAGTAATGACTCCGCTCGGCCCTCCGCTGCCAACTTGCGCAGGGTCACACTGGGGGTGTGCAGCCATTTGTTGACCAGGGAATGCTGAAACTTGCGCAGGACCTGCTCCGGGTCCCCGCCGTTCTGCAGTTGTTGCAGGGCTTTTTCCAGCTCGTTCTCAGCCAGAGCCGTATGCTGCTGCCGATACTCGCGCAACACGGTCACTGCATCCAGTTCGCGACGCTGGCGTCGGTGGCGAACGATGGCATCACGGATCAGCTCGGCGGCTTCCTGAGCTGCCTGCTGGCGGGCACGGACATTTTCCTGAATGGCTTCCTGCAGGTGATCCACCGTGTACAGGTAGACGTCATCCAGCTCCCCCACTTCCGGTTCGATATCCCGGGGCACGGCAATATCCACCATGAACATGGGCTTGTGGCGGCGCTTCTTCAGCGCCCGCTCCACCATTCCCTTACCCAGAATGGGCAGCGGCGCCGCCGTACAGGAAATCAGGATATCCGCCCGTTCCAGGGCCACCGGTAGTTCTTCCAGACTGATGCCCCGTCCGCCGACGCTGGCCGCCAGCTCCGCAGCGCGCTGCTGGGTACGGTTGGCGATGGTGATTTCGCTGACCTGCTGCTCATTCAGGTGACGGGCTACCAGCTCGATCATTTCCCCTGCCCCGATCAGCAGGGCGCGGCTTTTCTTCAGATCGGCAAAGATATGGCGGGCAAAGGACACGGCCGCATAGGCCACAGAAACCGGGTTGGCACCAATACCGGTTTCTGTACGAATGCGCTTGGCCACCGAGAACACTTCCTGGAACAACCGGGAGAGTTCGCCATTGAGCAACCCGGCTTCATGGGCACGGGCATAGGCTTCACGCATCTGCCCGAGAATCTGTGGCTCGCCCAGCACCAGCGAATCCAGGCCGCCAGCCACCCGCATCATATGCTCAAGCGCCTGCTCGCCCTGGTGCTGATAGAGCGCGGACACCAGTTTATCTACCGGCAAGTGGCGACTGTGCGCCAGCCAGGCAGCAAAATCCGGCACCGTCTCATCCACCAGACAGTACAACTCGGTGCGGTTACAGGTGGAAAGCAGGGCCGCTTCACGGACCCCGGGCATGTCTCGCAGGCTGGCCAGCGCCGCTTCCGCCTGCTGCGTGGAGAACGCCAGACGTTCACGTAACTCCACATCCGCGGTGGTGTGATTTACGCCAACAGCGACTAGATTCATAGACTCTCGTGCCCGCAGCAGACCCGGGCCACTTTCCTCACCGGTTTATACGCATGTCGACAGTTCATGGAACTCTCTGTCCGCCACATTCGTCGGAAGGCAATAGCCCGGTGAAAACAGGCCACGCAAGGGTCAGGCATTTTGCGTTAAAGCGCCCCCCAAAACAATGATGGCCCGGCGAATCAATGGCATAGGAACCGCTTATCCGTTTGGGCAATCCCGGATCGCTGTGCCATGATACCCGGACCATAAAACAGGCATACCCCCTTTAATGACGCGATTCCTTTTTCTGCCACTTTGCGGCGTCCTGTTACTTAACGGCTGCGCCAGCAAGACACCGGCCCCGACAGCTGCCGAGTCACAGCCTCCTGCGGCCAATCCGCCCGCACCGAGCTATGACAGCGAGACCCTTTCCGACCTGCTGGTGGCGGAAGTGGCCGCCCAGCGCCAGTCCCTGGGCGTGACACTGGCCTATTACAGCCAGGCGGCCCGTAGCACCGGGGACCCACAAGTGATCAGCCAGGCGGCCCAACTGGCCCATTACCTGGAAGACCATCAACAGGCCCTGGCCCTCAGCGAGCTATGGCTGGAACAGGCTCCGGCGGACGAAGAAGCCCTGCAACTGGCGATCCTTTCGGAAATCCGCCTGGGAAACATCCCCGCCGCGAGCCGCTACCTGGACATGTTGTTAGGCGAACATGGCGGTGAAGCGCTGGGCAGGCTGGTCAGCCAGGCCCGCGGACTGGATGCCCAGGGTAACCGGCAGCTGGTCGAGGCGCTGGCCCAGCTCACCGACCGGTACCCGGATCAGGCCCCGCTGTGGTACGCCCGCGCCCTCTGGCTCGAGCACCAGAACGATTACGCGGGCGCCCTAGAGGCGGATGAACGGGCCCTGGACCTGATGCCCCGGCATGAAGAAGCCCTTCTGCTCAAGGCCCAGCTGCTGCACAAATTGGGGGAAGAAAAACAGGCCCTGCGGCACCTGAAGAAACTGGTTCGCAAATATCCCCAGGCGCGACGCCCCCGCATTACCTATATCCGCATGTTGCTGGCCACCGGCGATACGGATAACGCCGAGAAACAGCTGGTCCGCATGGCGGAGCAATACCCGGAAGATCTGGATCTGCGCTTTTCCCTGGCGCTGCTGGCCCTGGAAGCCGGAGCCAGCGATGCCGCCCGGGGGCAACTGCAGGCCCTGTTGGCGCAGAACTACCGGCCGGATGACATGCATCTCTACCTGGGACAGGCCGCCGAGCAGGCACAGGATCTGGACCGGGCCGTGGATCATTACCTGAAAGTGCAGGGTGCCCAGGCGGTCCGTGCCAATGTCCAGGCCGCGCGCCTGCTCTACCAGCAGGGCAACAGCGACCAGGCAAGCGCCCTGATGGCCAGCCTGGCCAGACAGCACCCGGAGCTGAGCACCAGTCTTACTATCACTGAAGCAGAAATGCGCAACGATAGGGGGGATCCCCAGGGGGCGCTGATCCTGCTCGACCAGGCCGTCGAGGCAGAACCGGACAATACCGAGCTCCTCTACAGCCGGGCCATGATCGCAGAGAAAACCGGCGATCTGGCAAAACTGGAACGCGACCTGCGACGGGTGCTATCCATCTCACCGGATGATGCCAGCGCACTCAACGCTTTGGGCTACACCCTGGCCAACCGCACCCAGCGCCTGGACGAGGCCTACGACTATATTTCCCGAGCGCTGGCATTACGGCCGAATGATCCGGCCATCCTGGACTCCATGGGCTGGGTGCTTTACAAGCGCGGTGAACTGGAAGCGGCCCGCGACTATTTGCGCCGGGCCTACGAAAAATTCCCTGACCCGGAGGTTGCCGCCCATTACGGTGAGGTTCTCTGGGTACTGGGTGCCCAGAATCAGGCCCGCCAGGTATGGCGCGATACCCTGCAAAGCAATCCGGACGCCCCCCATATCCGTGAAGTCATGGAAAAATTCGGAGCTCGCCTGTGATCCTCAGCCCCATGCGAATCCTCACCCTGGCACTGATGGCCCTGACGGTGAGTGCCTGTCAGCTGCGCCCCACTCCCTCAGCCACCTTTGACCATCCCGACCAGATCGACCGCTGGGCCATGAGTGGCAAGCTCGGCTACCGAACCGCCAATGACGGCGGCAGCGCCTCCTTCGACTGGACCCAGCAGCCCAATCGCGGCCAGATCCGCTTTTCCGGCCCCCTGGGTTTTGGTAGCGCCGACCTGCGCTGGGACAGTGGCCGGGCCGAACTGATTACGGCCAAGGAACAATACCAGGCCCGCAGCCCCGGTGAACTGGCCTGGCACCTGACCGGCTTCTGGCTCCCGGTCTCCGCCCTGCAGTACTGGGCTCGGGGCCTGCCCTGGCCTGGCGCCCGCGGCGAGGCCGACTATGACCAAAGCGGCCATCTGCAAACCCTGCAACAGCTGGGCTGGAGCCTGGAGTTCGACCGCTATCAGCCGGTGGCCGGAGTGACGCTGCCTTATCGCATCAAGGCCAGACAGAACGGCAACCGCTTCACCCTGCTGATCAAGGACTGGCAGCCCGGCCCCCGACAATGACCATGCTCACCCTCCCGGCTCCCGGCAAACTCAACCTGTTCCTGCACATCACGGGTCGTCGACCGGACGGTTACCATGAGCTGCAAACCCTGTTCGCGCTGCTCGACCAGGGAGACACCCTGCATTTCACCCCGGCTGACTCCCTGACCCTGGAATGCGACCACCCGGAGGTTCCCAGCGACGACAGCAATCTGATACTGCGCGCGGCCCGGCTCCTGCAGACCCATGCCGGCTGCCACTCCGGGGCTCGCATCCGCCTGGAAAAACACCTTCCTATGGGCGGCGGCGTTGGCGGCGGCTCCTCTGATGCTGCCACTACCCTGCTGGGGCTCAATGCCCTGTGGGGCCTGAATCTGCCCGAGGACACCCTGGCGGAACTGGGGTTATCACTGGGGGCGGATGTGCCGGTCTTTGTCCGTGGCAAAAGCGCCTGGGCGGAAGGCGTCGGAGAGCAAATCACCCCGGTTTCACTGCCGAACGATGATTTTTTGGTCATTCACCCGGGAATTCATGTGTCAACTGCTCGAATTTTCGGCGACCGGCAATTGACAAGGGATACCCCCGTCAGTAAATTACCGGCCTCGCTTGAGGTGGTGCTGACCCGCGACTTTCGCAATGACTGTGAAGCGGCAGCAATACGGCAATTTCCGCAAATCGGGGAGTTGCTTCACTGGCTCAGGCAGCATACGGGAAATGCCCGTATGACCGGCACCGGCGCTTGTTGTTTTGCACGCCTCACCGGACCGCAACAGGGGCAGCATTTGCTGCAACAGTTGCCACAACACTGGACAGGTTTCGTCGCTCGAAGCTGTAATACTTCTCCTCTCCACCAGACACTGGGAGAGACACTGGCGAAGTTTCGAGAGACACAGAATTCAGGCAACTCTGCACAAACGAGTAAATAGTGCAGACCTGAGACCGAGTGTTGGGGTATAGCCAAGTTGGTAAGGCAACGGGTTTTGATCCCGTGATTCCCAGGTTCGAGTCCTGGTACCCCAGCCATTTTCTTGCCCGGAGCCCTCCCCCCTTTCCTCGGAGGCTCCCGAAATTCACGACTCAAGAGGGACGCCAGTGTCCAAACTCGTCGTTTTCACCGGTAACGCTAATCCCGAACTGGCCCAGGCCATGGTCAAACACCTGAACCTGCCCATTGGCAATGCCGATGTGGGCACTTTCAGTGATGGTGAAGTGGCCGTGGAAATCCAGGAAAACGTGCGCGGCAAAGACGTCTTTATCGTGCAATCCACCTGCAATCCCACCAACAACAACATCATGGAGTTGTTGGTGATGGCCGATGCCCTGCGTCGCTCCTCTGCAGGCCGGATTACCGCCGTGATGCCCTATTTCGGTTACGCCCGCCAGGATCGCCGGGTGCGTTCCGCCCGGGTACCTATCACCGCCAAGGTGGTCGCCGACATGATCACCGCCGTGGGTATCGACCGGGTTGTCACCGTCGACCTGCACGCCGACCAGATTCAGGGCTTCTTCGACATTCCGGTGGACAACGTCTACGCCACCCCGCTGATTGTGGCGGACATTGAGCGTCAGAATCACGATGACCTGATGGTGGTATCCCCGGATGTGGGCGGTGTGGTCCGCGCCCGGGCGCTGGCCAAGCAGCTTAACGACGCCGATCTGGCCATCATCGACAAGCGCCGCCCCAAGGCCAACGTGTCCCAGGTGATGCACATCATCGGTGAAGTAGAAGGCCGCACCTGTATTCTGGTGGACGATATGGTCGATACTGCCGGCACCCTGTGCAAGGCCGCCCAGGCCCTGAAAGACCATGGTGCCGCCAAGGTCTACGCCTATATCACCCACCCGGTACTGTCCGGCCCGGCCATCGACAACATCGCCAACAGCGCCCTGGATCAACTGGTGGTCACGGACACCATCCCGCTGTCTGAAGCGGGACGCGCCTGTGCCAACATCCGCGTGCTCAGCCTGGCCCCGATGCTGGCCGAAACCATCCGCCGGGTGAACAACGAAGAGTCCCTGAGCGCCATGTTCGACCGGCTGGAACTGGTGTAAATCAGCGGCAAGCATCAAGCTACAAGCTTCAACACGGCATGAATTGTTGCCAGCTTGAAGCCCCTGAGGCCGCGCACAGCTCCTGTGCGCGGCCTCTTTCATTCCGGGCTACCCCGATGCCAAACCGTGTTGCAGCTTGTAGCTTGCGGCTTGAAGCCCTTTCCGCTGGCACGCAACGCCTTTTTCATGCATAATCGCGCCCCCGCGGAATCCTCCGTGGTTCTATCAACCTCTCCGGCAGACCTGGTCGCGGGACGCCCGAGAGCTTACTGGAGACATATCATGTCCAATGATTTCCTGCTGAATGCAGAAGCCCGCAGCGACATGGGGAAAGGTGCGAGCCGCCGCCTGCGTCGTCTGCAAGAACGTGTTCCCGGCATCATCTATGGTGGCGACGCCGAGCCGCAGATGATCAGCGTGGAGCTGCGTGAACTGAAAAAGGCTCTGGAAACCGAAGCCTTCTACAGCCACGTGCTGACCCTGAAACTGGATGGCGCCAATGTGCAGGCGGTACTGCGTGACATGCAGCGCCACCCGGCTAAAGGCCACCCGACCCACGTGGACTTCCTGCGTGTGGACAAGACTCACAAGATCACCATGAATGTGCCCCTGCACTTCATCAATGAAGAAAGCTCCATTGGTGTGAAGAAACAGGGCGGTGAGATCCACCACAATATTTCCGAGGTGGAAGTCAGCTGTCTGCCGCAAAACCTGCCCGAGTTCATCGAAGTGGACATGGCAGCGGTCGAACTGGACAGCATTGTTCACCTGTCTGATCTGAAACTGCCCAAGGGCGTGGAGCTGACCCAGCTCTCACTGGGCGATGATCACGACCAGCCGGTAGCCGCTATCCATGCGCCGAAAGTTCGTGCGTCTGCTGACGACGAAGACGGCGAAAGCGAAGAAGCCGCAGGCGAGGAATAAGACGCACTGTGGCTGTGGCGGAACCGGTTCGACTGATCGTAGGCCTGGGTAACCCGGGCCGCGAATACGAGGACACCCGCCACAATGCCGGCGTCTGGTATGTGGACGCCCTGGCCCGCCGCCAGGGCGTTTTCCTTTCCGAAGACAAGAAATACTTCGGCCTCACCGGCACCTTTACCTTCGAAGGCGAAACCATTCGTCTGCTGGTCCCCACGACCTTCATGAACCGCAGTGGTCAGGCCACCGCCGCTCTGGCGAACTTTTTCAAGATACCTGTCACCCAGATGCTCGTCGCCCACGACGAACTGGACCTGCCCCCCGGCTGCGCCCGCTTCAAGCAAGGCGGCGGCCATGGCGGCCATAACGGGCTGCGCGACATCATCAGCAAGCATGGCAACAGCCGTGATTTCTATCGGCTGCGCATCGGCATCGGCCACCCCGGCTCCGCTGACCGCGTCACCCCCCATGTGCTCAACAAGCCCTCCCAGGCCGATCGCGACCTGATCGACCGCGCCATCGACGAAGCGGTCTATCACACCGCCGACATGCTGCGTGGGGATTTGAACGGGGCCATGAACCGGCTCAACGGGTTCAAGGCTTAAAGGCAGGTACGAGTTGCGAGCAGCGGGTTTCGAACACCGTAAACCGGCGCCTACCTCGCTCCCCGTAACTCGTCACTGATTCTTACCTATCTTCCGCGTACCTCGCCAGCAACCACTCTCCGGCTGGCCGGGATCGCCATTTTTCGATCTGTTTGCGCAACGCTGGCGACAGTGTTGTTTCATCGAACAAGTCCCAGGGCGAACCTTTCGGGCTCACCAATGGCGCCATCATGCTGGCAGCCGTGATATCCGCCAGACTGAAGCGATCGCCGACCAGATATTGCCCCTTGCCTTTCTTCAGCTCGCTCTCCAACAGTGCCAAGCCCTCCTCAACGCGCTGTTCGGATCGCATCACCCATTGCGGATTGATGGCATAGCCGCGCCGGATGGCCTCCCGAACCAGCGGCCTGGCCATCCGTTCCAGGGGGCCGGGCAAGCCGCAATCGCCCACCAGGGCTCTCATCACTTCCGGCCGATCAAGGACCTGGCCGTACACCCAACGCCGAACATGGACGCCATAGCGATCGAACTGCTGCTCCAGCTCAATCACCCGGGCGCGGGCATCACTGGCCCGGGGCAACAGTGACGGCTCCGGGTAATATTTCTCCAGGTAATAGGCAATCCGGGTGGAGTCACTGATCCTGCGTTTACCGTCGCGCAGCAGGGGCACCGTATTGGCGCGGGCCAGCCACTGGGTACGCACCCGGTGGGCCACGGGCAACAGATTGGCCGTTCGGTACGCCAGGCCCTTGTGGTCCAGCTGCCAACGGGACTTCTCGCAGTAATGAGAGATCGGGAACTGGTAAAGGATGCGCTCGGCCATGGTGACTCTTGTTCAGTTGACGGAGTTGCAGTCTAGCCCGCCCCCGCCATGTCGGTAGCGGCAACAGCGCCTGGTACAGTCGTCCCGCCAGCAACCCCCGGGTTCGCCGCGAAATGCCCGGCGGTGGTCGCTTTTTGAACCCGCCTTGAGTAGCATTGCGCCCTCGAAAAACGGAGGTCTGTTATGGGTTTCAAATGCGGTATCGTCGGTCTGCCCAACGTGGGCAAATCCACCCTGTTCAACGCGCTGACCAAAGCGGGGATTGATGCCGAGAACTTCCCGTTCTGCACCATTGAGCCCAATACCGGTGTGGTTCCGGTGCCAGACCCCCGTCTGGACAAGCTCTCCGCCATTGTCAGCCCGGAGCGGATCATGCCCGCCACCATGGAATTCGTGGATATCGCCGGCCTGGTGGCCGGGGCGTCCAAGGGCGAAGGCCTGGGCAACAAGTTTCTGGCCAATATCCGTGAAACCGATGCCATCGCCCATGTGGTGCGCTGCTTCGATGACGAGAACGTGATCCATGTGTCCGGCAAGGTGTCCCCCCTAGACGACATCTCCGTGATCAACACCGAGCTGGCCCTGGCCGACCTGGATACGGTGGAAAAAGCCCACCTGCGGGCCACCAAGGCCGCCAAGGGACAGGACAAGGATGCCAAAGGCCTGCTGCCGGTACTGGACAAGGTGCTGCCCGTTCTCAACGAAGGCGAACCGGCCCGCTCCGTGGATCTGAACGATGATGAGCGCAAAGCCATCAAGAGCCTGAACCTGCTGACCCTGAAGCCGACCATGTACATCGCCAACGTGGACGAAGGCGGCTTTGAGGACAACGCCCTGCTGGACGCCGTGCGCGAACTGGCCGAAAAGGAAAATTCCTCCGTGGTGCCTATCTGCGCCAAGATCGAATCGGAAATTGCCGAGCTGGACGACGAAGAAAAGGCCGACTTCCTGGCCGACCTGGGCATGGAAGAGCCAGGCCTGAACCGGGTCATCCGTGCCGGCTTCAACCTGCTCGGTTTGCAGACCTACTTCACGGCGGGCAAGAAGGAAGTGCGCGCCTGGACCGTCCGTGTTGGCGCCACCGCCCCACAGGCCGCCGGCGTGATCCACACCGATTTCGAAAAAGGTTTCATCCGCGCCGAAGTCACCGCCTATGAAGACTACATCGAGCATAACGGCGAAGCCGGCGCCAAGGATGCCGGTAAATGGCGCCTGGAAGGCAAGGAATACATCGTCAAGGATGGGGATGTCGTGCACTTCCGGTTTAACGTCTGAGTCGCAAGTTAAAAGTTGAAAGTTCAAACACGGGCCAAGTTCGCCATGTGTTGAAACGAAAGAGGCCGCGCCCAAACATTGGGCGCGGCCTCTTTGCTTTCCGCTCACACTAAAACCGTCTCGCGTTTCAACTTTGAACTTTCAACATGAAACGGCTCTTCAATCTGTTCCGCCGGCATTCACTGGCTCGAAATCCTCGTCCTTCAATTCCGGCAGTTTCTCGTCACAGCCCTGAATGCCCTGCTTCTTCAGATTGGTGCAGACCCGGTCCAACTTGTTGTCGACCGCGTGCATGTGATCGAGCAGCAGGTGGATGGCTTCGGCTACCGGGTCCGGCATATCGTTGCTGACCCCATAGGCCTGGAATCCGATTTTTTCTGCCATCTGCTGGCGGTTCTTTTCCTGTTCCGTGATCGGCTTGCTGACCACCCGGCCGGGGATACCGATGACGGTGGCGCCTTCGGGGACTTCCTTGGTGACCACCGAGTTGGAACCGATCTTGGCATTCTTGTGCACGGTAAACGGCCCCAGCACCTTGGCGCCGGCACCGACCACCACACCGTCCTCCAGGGTCGGATGGCGCTTGCCCTTGTTCCAGCTGGTGCCGCCCAGGGTGACACCGTGGTAGAGCGTCACGTCATCGCCGATTTCCGCGGTTTCGCCGATCACCACGCCCATGCCGTGATCGATAAAGAAGCGTCGACCGATCTTGGCACCAGGGTGGATCTCGATACCCGTCATCCAGCGGGCGAAAGTGGAAACAAATCTCGCCAGCTGCTTGAAGTTCCGTTTCCACAGGGCGTGGGCGAGGCGGTGGAACAGCACGGCGTGCAGGCCCGGGTAGTTCAGCAACACCTCCAGGGTGTTACGTGCCGCCGGGTCCCGGTGGAATACCGACGCGATGTCCTCGCGTACTCGATCAAACATAGATACCTCGTCTCAGGCGTAACCGGTTGGATACCACGGGGAGCGGGAACTATTCCCCGTCATTCCGCGGCATTTTTCTTTCCAGCGCCACCAGCACACCACGCAGAATGCTCATTTCCATTTTGTCCGGTCGCGCGCGCATAAACAAACGGCGCATGCGCGTCATGACCTGGCCCGGCTGCTGCGGATTCAGAAAACCGCTTTGCGCCATGACCTTTTCCAGATGATCGAGAAAACCGGTCACGGCCTCGTTACTGGCCAGCGGCTCATCCCAGAACATCTCCGGCAACGGCATGGCCTCACGGCGGGAACGGGCTTCCTTCAGATCAAAATCGTCCCCCAACAGAGCCATGCGCAGCTCGTAACTGATTAATTGGACCGCCGACGCCACATTCAAGACCCCGTACTCGGGATTGGTGGGCACACTCACATGCAGATTGCAGCGGCGCAGCTCATCGTTGGTGAGCCCGCGGTCCTCGCGACCGAACAGCACCGCAATACGGGTGTCATCCGGCTCGTGGGACAATTGCGCCGCCAGTTGCCGGGGCGTGAGACACGGCCAGGGGATGCGACGCTGGCGGGCGCTGGTGCCGATTACCAGGGTGGCACCCTCCAGGGCTTCGTCCAGGGTCTGGCAGACCTGCGCAGCTTCCAGCACATCGCCAGCCCCGGAGGCCCGGGCGGTGGCTTCCACGGACGGATAATCCCGCGGCTGTATCAGCCTCAGGTCCGACAGCCCCATGGTTTTCATGGCCCGGGCTGCGGCACCGATGTTGCCGGGATGGGAGGTTTCCACCATCACAATACGCACATTTTCTAGCATGTAAGGTACCTGTACACGGGTCTGGCCGGAAAAGGCGGCAATGTTATCATGAGAAACTGCCAATTATCCCTCGCCCGAGAGGCCCAGGTGCCCGGGAAAGGCAATTAAGCGGTTTCCAACGCTGCCCTGAACGCACCGGCTCTGCTACAATCCGCGCCCCGGCAAGGCACCCTGCCCGCCGGCGCTCTTTGACAACTTTTTTGAGGACAGATGCATGCATGCGCCGCAAGTGAACATTGCCCTGCGAGCCGCCCGTCAGGCGGGTAACCTGATTCGTCGTGCCGCCGAAAGCAATGACCCGTTATCTGTCAGCAAGAAAGGCATGAACGACTTCGTCACCGAGGTGGACCGTGCTGCCGAACAACGCATCATCGAAGTCATCCTCAAGGCCTACCCGGATCACAGCATTCTCGCCGAGGAATCCGGCGAAATCCGCGGCAAGGGTGACGGGGCAGACTTTCAGTGGGTGATCGACCCCCTGGACGGCACCACCAACTTCATCCATGGCTTTCCCCAGTACTGCGTCTCCATCGCCCTGAAATACAAAGGGAAACTGGAACACGCCGTGATCTATGATCCCAACCGGGATGAAGAATTCACCGCCAGCCGTGGTCGTGGCGCCGCCCTCAACGGTCGCCGTATCCGCTGCACCAACCGTCCCGGCCTGGAAGGCTGTCTGATCGGCACCGGTTTCCCGTTCCGTAAAGACCAGGCGCCGCATATGGACGCCTACCTGGGCATGTTCGCCGACATCGCCGCGTCCACCGCCGGCCTGCGCCGCCCGGGCTCTGCCGCCCTGGACCTGGCCTGGCTGGCCGCCGGTCGCCTGGATGGCTTCTTCGAATTCGGCCTGTCCGAGTGGGATCTGGCCGCCGGCGCCCTGTTGATCACCGAAGCCGGTGGCCTGGTAGGCGACCTGAGCGGTGGCCACAAATTCCTGGAAAGCGGCGGCATCGTCGCCGGCAGCCCGAAGGTCTTCAAAGGGTTGCTGCAGAAGATCAAACCGCACCTGAACGACGGATTGCGTCGGTAGATTTTCTTTCGGACGTCGCGGTAGTCGCGCCGCTTGAGGCGCGAATCGGCAAAATCCGAGGCGAGTACCGATAAGCGAGTCGCGAAAGGCGATACGGACTTCGGTTGTGATTTTCGTTACTCGCTTCTCGGGACTCGCTCCGTCTCATTCGCGCCCCAAGCGGCGCCCCTACAGCCGTATTGTTGCAACCCCTCCCTGCGCCATCCCGTCTTTTCCTTAGACCCCGAACCGATTTTTTGCTTCCGGCATGGACATCTCTCCTTGCTTTGCTAGCGTAATACGCAACACGGTGCAAAAAGCTCGGGAGATGTACGATGACGGTTACCCTCACTGACAACGCCCTGTTTCGCCAGCAGTGCTATATCAATGGCCACTGGTGCGATGCGGATGACGGCGCCACCTTCACCGTGACGAACCCGGCCACTGATGACAGCCTGGGCACCTCACCGCGAATGGGAGAAGCAGAAACCCGCCAGGCCATCGACGCCGCCCACGGGGCTTTTCCTGCCTGGCGGGATCTGCCCGCTGCACAGCGCGCCACGCTTCTTGAGGCCTGGCATGATCTGATGATGGAACACCAGGACGATCTGGGCCGGCTGATGACCCTGGAGCAGGGCAAGCCCCTGGCCGAGGCCAAGGGCGAAATCGCCTACGCCGCCTCCTTCCTGAAATGGTTCGCCGAAGAGGCACGGCGCGCCTACGGTGACACCATCCCGGCACCCAAAGCCGGTCAGCGAATTGTGGTAATCAAGCAACCCATCGGTGTGACCGCAGCGATTACCCCCTGGAATTTCCCTTCCTCCATGATCACCCGCAAGGCCGGCGCCGCCCTGGCCGCAGGCTGCACCATGGTGGTCAAACCCGCCAGTGCCACCCCCTACTCCGCCCTGGCACTGGCCGAGCTGGCGGAGCGCGCAGGGATTCCCGCAGGCGTGTTCAACGTGATTACCGGCAGCGCCGGGGCCATTTCCACTGCCCTCACCGACTCTCCCATTGTCCGCAAGCTGAGCTTCACCGGCTCCACGGAAGTGGGCTCCAAACTGATGGCCCAGTGCGCCAAACACATCCAGAAGGTGTCCCTGGAACTGGGAGGTAACGCCCCCTTCATCGTCTTTGACGATGCCAACCTGGACAAGGCCGTGGAAGGGGCCATGGCCAGCAAGTTCCGCAACACCGGTCAGACCTGCGTCTGCGTGAACCGCTTCCTGGTGCAGGACAGCATCCACGATGCCTTTGTGGAGAAGCTGAAAACTGCCATCGAAGCCATGAAAGTCGGCGACGGCCTTGAGGAGGGCGTCAGCCAGGCGGCCCTGATCAACCGGGATGCCGCCGACAAGGTCATGGAGCATCTGGAAGACGCCCTGGGCAAGGGCGCCAAGGTGGTTACCGGCGGCCAGCGCCATGAGCGCGGCGGCAGCTTTGTACAGCCCACCCTGATCACCGGCGTGACCACCGATGCGCAGCTCTGCCAGGAAGAAACCTTTGGCCCGCTGGCCGCTGTGATTCCATTCCGCACCGAAGAAGACGCCATTCGCATCGCCAACGACACCCCTTACGGTCTGGCCGCCTATTTCTACAGCGACAACATCCACCGTTGCTGGCGCGTGGCCGAAGCGCTGGAAAGCGGCATGGTAGGTGTCAACGAAGGCCTGATTTCCAACGCGGCCGCCCCCTTCGGTGGCGTCAAGGAATCCGGTCTGGGCCGGGAAGGCTCCCACCAGGGCATGGATGAATACCTGGAAGACAAGTACCTGTGTATGGGTAGCTAACCTAACAACAGCTTCACGAGACACACTGCAAGCTGAGCATTAACGCATCGCTTGCAGAAACCGGAGCGCTTCACCTCCGCGCGCACAGGCTTGCATCGCGGGCATCCATTGCCGCCACTGCCAGGACAGCCCGTATTGCAGCGTGGAGAGAGCGACCTGCAGCTGATAAGGAGGCGGAATGGGACAAGCGTTAAACATCGCCCTGCTTCCCGGTGACGGCATCGGCCCGGAAGTGACGGATGTGGCAGAGGCGGTCCTGAACCTGCTGATCCAGCGCTACCAGCTGCCGTTAGGATATACCCGCTTTGACTGGCCGTCCCACGCCTGGCATCAGGCCCATGGGGAGATGATGCCCGGCGACGGCGTGGCGCAGCTTCGCGAGTTTGATGCCATGCTGCTGGGCGCTCTGGGGGATCCGGGCCCGCTGGAAGACCCTTCCCGTTTTGTCCTGTCCGATAGCGTCTCGTTGGCACCGTTACTGGCCCTGCGCAAACAGCTCGACCTGTGGGCCTGCGAACGCCCGGCCCACTGGCTGCCCGGGGCGCCCCAGTATCTGGCCGATCCACGCGCCCGCGAAGTGGATATGCTGGTGATTCGCGAAAACAGCGAAGGCGAATACAGCGGCCAGGGCGGGCGGCTGGCACCGGGCACTGCTCAGGAAGTGGCCACCCAGGTGGAGGTGTTTACCGCCCGCGCCACCGAACGACTGATCCGCCATGCCTTCCATCGGGCCCGTCAACGGGCCGCCCAGCGCGAAACACCCCGTCAGTTCAAGAATGGCAAGCACGCCCAGGTATGCCTGATCACCAAGCGCAATGCCCAGCCTTTCTGGGGCGATCTGTATACGGATACCTTTCAGCGCATCGCCAACGAATTTCCCGACGTGGACACTCACCACGAGCTGGTGGATGCGGCCTGCATGAAGTTCGTGCAGTGCCCCTGGCGCTTCGACGTGGTGGTCGCCAGCAATCTGCACGGTGACATTCTTACCGACCTGGCAGCGGTATTGTGCGGCGGGCCGGGGCTGGCCCCATCCGCCAACCTGAACCCGGATGAACCCACGCTGCCCGCCCTCTTTGAACCGGTGCACGGCAGCGCCCCGGACATTGCCGGCCAGAACCTGGCCGACCCCCGCGCCACCCTGATGAGCCTGGCCATGTTGCTGGAAAATCTGGCCCACCATCACCCGGCCATCGGCAGTGCGGCACAACATCTGCATGACCTGATTCAGGCGGACCTGGCCCGCGAGGCGAACGGTGACCCTTTTTCAGGCACCCGGGAAACCGGACAACGGCTATGCCAGTGGCTGGCAGCCTGACGCTGCGCCGGCAAGCCAACAACAGAAAGGAGGCACTATGAGTCACCTGTCCCCCCTGCTGGTGCAATCCAGCGGTATTTGTGCCGAGCGCGGCGAAGGAAACTGGCTCTACGACGAGGATGGTAACCGCTGGCTGGATTTCACCTCCGGGATCGGTGTGACCTCCACCGGTCACTGTCATCCGAAAGTGGTGGCTGCGGCTCAGGAGCAGGTCGCCAAACTGGTCCATGCGCAATATGCCACCGTCAAACACCCCAATATGGTTGAACTGACAGATCGGCTCTACAAGCATCTGCCCGCCCATATGGATGCTGTGGCGTTTTCCAATTCCGGCAGTGAGTCCGTGGAAGCAGCATTCCGCCTGGCACGACAGGCTACCGGTCGCCCCAACATTGTGGTGTTTCGTGGCGGTTTTCATGGCCGGACCATGGGCGCGGCGTCGTTGACCACCTCCAATAACAAGGTGCGCACCGGTTGGGCACCGCTGATGGCGGGCGTGTCGGTTGCCCCCTTCCCCCATGCGTACCGCTACGGCTGGGACGAAGACACCACCGTGGACTTCTGTCTGGGAGAACTCGATCACCTGATGATCACCGAGTGCAACCCCAAGGACACGGCGGCCATCATCATCGAACCGGTACAGGGCGAGTACGGCTACTACCCGGCGCCGAAACGTTTCATGGAAGGCCTGCAGGCACGCTGCAAGGAACATGGCATCCTGCTTATCGTCGATGAAATCCAGGCCGGCTACGGGCGCACCGGCAAGTTCTGGAGTCACGAACACAGCGGGGTGTCCGGGGACATCCTGATTACCGCCAAGGGGTTGGCCAGTGGTTACCCCCTGTCTGCCATCGCTGCCAGCAAATCCCTGATGGACAAGGGCTACCCGGGCTCCCAGGGCGGCACCTACGGCGCCAACGCGGTTGCCTGCGCTGCCGCCATCGCCACGCTGGACGTGATCGAAGAAGAAGGGCTGGTAGAGCACGCCCGCGAGATGGGTGACTATCTGCTGGAGAAGCTCACGGCCGTTCAGCAGGATTTCCCCTGTATCGAAGAGATACGCGGCCAGGGCCTGATGCTCGGCGCCGAGATCACCCGCTCCCCGGGGGTGGCAGACGGCGAACACGCCGCGGCCATTCTCAAGGCCTGCGAGAAAGATGGCGTCCTGCTGCTCCGCTGTGGACACAAGGGCCAAGTGGTTCGCTGGCTGCCTGCGCTCAACGTGACTCGCGAGGAAATCGATATTGCCGTGGGCACCTTCGCCAAGGCGATTGCCAGCACATGCAAGAACCAGGATAAACGCTGCTCAGGCTGCAAAAGCTGAATTCGAAAGCCACCGGAAAGTGAAAGAGTCGCATTATGAGCAAACCGGTAATTACGGTGCTGATGGCCGAGGATGAACCCTCCATGCCCGGGCTTGAAGCCCTTGCGGGGCAAGCGGAGGTTCGCGAGGCCCGGCATCGGGAGGAGCTGGAAGCCGCCCTTCCGGAAACGGAAATTTTGCTGGTGACCGATTTCCGCACCGAGATGCTGCAGGAAGTCTGGCCCGATCCCTGCAAAATTCGCTGGATACACGCCACCAGCGCGGGGGTGGATGCCCTGATGATTCCCCAAGTGCGTGACAGCGACATTCCTGTCACCAATGCCAGAGGTATTTTTGACAGGGGTATTGCCGAATATGTGCTCGGCGCCATGTTGCTGTTTGCCAAGGACACGCTCACCAACCTGTCGTTGATGAAGGAACACCGCTGGCAACACCGGGAAACCCGTCTACTGCGAGACAGCCGGGCCTTGGTGGTAGGTGCCGGTTCCATTGGCCGGGAAGTGGCAACCGTACTGGGCGCCCTGGGCGTCAGCGTAGTGGGCACCGCCCGCAACGCCCGGGAGGATGCAGCGTTTGAGCGGGTGCATGCCCAACAGGATCTGCCCGATCTTCTCCCGGAAGCGGACTACGTCATCATTACCGCACCACTGACACCGCAAACCGAAGGGCTGTTCGACGCTGACCAGTTCCTGCGCATGAAGCCCGGTGCGGTACTGATCAATGTGGGGCGCGGCCCCATCGTGGAAACGTCAGCGCTGCTGGCCGCCCTGCAAAGCGGGCATCTGGGCGGCGTTGCTCTGGACGTGTTCGAAGAAGAACCCCTGCACGCCAACCACCCGCTCTGGGATGAACCCAAGGCCATGCTGTCCGCCCATATGGCCGGTGACTTTATCGGCTGGCGAGCCGCGCTGGGTCAGCAATTTGTCGATAACTTTCAACGCTGGCAGAAAGGGGAACCGCTCAACAACCCGGTCAGCAAGGAGCACGGCTACGTCAGTAATGCCTGAGGCAAGAGCCTGACCGCAGCCCTACGCAGAGAAACACAGGATTAGCGTCAACCAGGAGTGATGCCGATGAGCAAGGAACTACTGACCATGAGCGCCCAGGCGCTGAAAGCCGCCTACCAGACCGGCGCCCTCTCCCCCGTAGAGGTTTGCTCCAACCTGCTGGACCATATCGAAAAGCATGACCCGGCCCTGAATGCCTGGTGCCTGATTGACCGCGATACCACCTTGCAATGGGCCCGTGAATCCGAACAACGCTATCAGCAAGGCACTCCGGAAGGGTTACTGGATGGCGTACCGGTGGCCGTCAAGGATGTCTTCCTCACCCCCATGTGGCCGACCCTGAAAGGCTCCAAAACCATCGACCCTGCCTCTACCCTGAACAAACGCTCCCCGGCGGTGGCCGCTCTGGAGCGCCATGGCTATGTCCCTCTGGGCAAGACCACGACCCCGGAGTTCGGCTGGAAAGGGATTACCGACAGCCCCTTGTGCGGGCCCACCAACAACCCCTGGGATCCATCCAAAACCGCCGGAGGCAGCAGCGGCGGCAGTTCCGCCGCTGTCTCCGCGGGCATGGCCCCACTGGCGCTTGGCACCGATGCCGGCGGCTCTATTCGCATCCCCGCCAGTTTCTGCGGCATCGTCGGCCACAAGCCCACTTTCAGCGAGGTCCCGCACTGGCCCGCCAGCCCGTTTGGCACCCTCGCCCACGCCGGCCCCATGACCCGTTCCGTAGCGGACGCCGCCCTCATGATGAACGTGATGTGCGAAGCCGATGCCCGCGACAGCCTGGCCGCCCCCCGCCGTCATATTGATTATCTGGCGGCGCTGGACCAACCCATGAAGGGGTTGAAAATCGCCATGAGCACCAACCTGGGTTATGTGGATGTGGATCCGGATATCGAGAAAGCGTTCAAGGACGCCGCCAGGGTATTTGAAGATCTGGGCGCCACCATCACTGAAGCCGACCCCGGATTCAGCAATCCGCTGGCCGCGTTCAGTCACCTTTTCTATAGCGGTGCGGCCAATGCCATGCGCGATCTCGGTGAGCGCCAACGCAGCCTGATGGACCCGGCGCTGATTGAAGTCGCCACCAAGGCCGAGAAACTCTCCATGCTGGATTACCTGGGCGCCATGAACGAGCGCATGGCGGTCAGCGAACGCATGGCGGTCTTTCACACCAAATACGATTTGCTGATTACTCCGACCCTGCCTCTTGGGGCGTTTGACACCAACCGCGAAGTACCGGTGGACTGGCCCAGCACCCGCTGGCCCACCTGGACCCCATTTACCTATCCGTTCAACCTGACTGGCCAGCCGGCACTGTCAGTGCCCATGGGGCTGGACAGCAAGGGCCTGCCCATGGGGCTGCAGATTGTCGGTGCCCGTTTCGACGATGCCCGGGTCCTGGCCGCCGGGCACGCCTTCGAGCAAGCCAAGCCATTCACCCTGTTGCCACCATTGCTGCAACACTAGACACGTGTTTTGCGGCGCGCCGTCGCCGCCGCCTGAAGAAGCTGCGCATCAAAAAGAAGGAGCACATGATGGGCAATATCAATCTGGATACGGATTTCTACGAAAGCGAAGACCCGATCTGGAACCCGGCGCTGCTCACCATTCCGGTGCCGGGCATTCGTCGCATGGTGAACCTGGCATCGGACCTGGACAATGTCATCCATCTCTCCATTGGCCAACCGGATTTCAAGCCACCGGGCCATGTTATCCAGGCCGCCGTGGATGCCCTCAACGCCGGGCAGACCGGCTACACCATGGACGCGGGCCTGCCGGAACTGCTCGAAGCCCTGGCTGAATACTACAGCCACCGATACCAACGCCCGCTGGTGCCGGAAAACCTGATGATCACCACCGGCGCCACCGAGGCGATCTATCTGGCGCTCACCGCCACTTCCGCACCCGGGCGGGAGTTCATCGTGCCCGACCCGTCATTCATGCTGTACGGCCCCCTGATCCGCATGAATGGCGGCACCGTAAAAACCATTGCAACCCGGGCAGAGAACAACCATCAGCTTGACCCCCAGGAAGTGATTGATGCCATGGGGCCGAATACCTTTGCCGTGGTCCTCAATTCCCCCAGCAACCCCACCGGCACGATCTATCCACGGGAAACCATTGAAGCCATCGTGGAAGAAGCGGCCTACCGGGGCATTCATGTGATCAGTGACGAGGTCTATGACCACCTGATCTATGACGGTCGGGATTACCCCAGCGTGCTGTCCTGCTGCTCGGACCTGGACCATGTGATGGTGATCAGCAGCTTCTCGAAAACCTTTTCCATGGCCGGCATGCGCATCGGCTGGCTGATCGGCAGCCAGGGCGCCATCAAGAAATTGCGCCGCTACCACATGTTCACCACTACGGTGGCCAACACCCCCTGCCAGTGGGCCGGGGTTGCTGCCCTGCGCGGCAGCAACGACTTTATTGACAGCATGGTGGCGGAATACCAGCATCGTCGGGACCGGCTGGTGGAACTGGTGGAACAGACCCCGTACCTGACCGGATACCAGCCTGATGGCGCCTTTTATTTGTTCCCGTCGCTGCCGGATGGGGTGGACGGCGCCAATGTGGCCCTGAAAATGCTGCGTGAAACCGGCGTCTGCACCATCCCCGGCGACACCTTCGGGGAAGCCGGCAAACACGCCCTGCGCATCAGCTATTCCACCTCCCTGGACCAGATCGAGGAAGCCTTTGAACGCATCATCCCATGGATGAAAAAACAGAACTTCGGGTAAAAGGCGAGGTGCGAGTCACGAGAAGCGAGTCGCGAAAGGCGAAACCGGTTTTGTCGTAACTCGCATCTACAGAAACAAAAAAGCCGCGAACAATCGCGGCTTTTTTAGGTTTAGCTATTAACGATGAATTGTTAACCATTCACTGCTTTTACGGTGTTTCATCCAGCTCTTCCGGTTCCGGAATCAGGAAGTCTTCCTTGGTCACCTTCATCATGAACAGAATGTTGGTGACCACGTAGATGGATGAATAGGTACCCACCAACACCCCGACGATCAGGGCTTCGGAAAACGCCTTCATCACTTCACCGCCGAAGAAGAACAGCGCCACCAATACCAGCAGGGTGGTCAAGGAGGTATTGATGGTCCGGGTCAGCGTCTGGTTCACCGCACCATTGATAATGGCTTCCGGATCCGTTTCCCGGGTATTGCGGAACTCGTCTCGAATCCGGTCCGCCACTACGATGGAGTCATTGAGCGAGTAACCAATCAGCGCCAGCACCGCCGCCAGCACCGTCAGATCAAATGGCCACTGCAACAGTGAAAACAGACCCAGCACGACAATCACATCGTGGAACAGGGCCACCACCGTCGCCACACCGAACTTGTTGGAAAAACGAAACCAGACGTAGAGCATCATCAAGCCCAAGGCCAGCAGCATGGCCGTACCGGATTCATCACGCAGTTCATCACCCACCTGTGGGCCGACAAACTCCACCTTCAGCAATTCCAGATCACTGTTCTCAGCCTTGAGTGCATCGAATACCACGTAGCCGATCTTGTCCGCATCCACGCTGTCTTTTGGCGCCACACGGATATTCACTTCCTTGGGCGAACCATAATGCTGGACCACCGCGTCACCGAAACCGGCCTCGGACAGATCCGCTCGTGTCTGCGACAGCTCCACATCCACCGGACTTTTCACCACGATGGTAGTACCACCAGTGAAATCCAGGCCCAGATTCAGGCCCCGGGTCACCAACAGCACCACAGAGATCACTACCAGCGCGATGGACAGGATTCCCAGAGGTTTCCGGGCACCCATAAAATTGACGTTCATTTCTGCCTTACTCATCGCCATCACCGCCTCAGATACTCAGTTTGGCCGGTGCACGGGCACCGCGACCGTAGATCATTTCCACCATGGCACGGGTGCCGATGATGGACGTGAACATGGAAGTGAGAATGCCGATGAACAGGGTTACCGCGAACCCCTGTACCGACCCGGTACCGGCAGCAAACAGGATCACCGCCACGATCAGGGTGGTGATATTGGCATCCAGAATGGTGGTGAAGGCCTTGCCGTAGCCCTCTTCAATGGCTTGCAACGGCTTGAGGCCACGGCGCAGATCTTCTTTCACCCGCTCGAAAATCAGCACGTTGGCGTCCACCGCCATACCCACGGTCAGTACGATACCGGCAATGCCGGGCAGGGTCAGGGTTGCACCGGGAATCAGTGACATGATGCCAACGATGATCACCAGGTTGCCGAGCAGGGCCACATTGGCCACCAGGCCAAACACCTTGTACCAGACCACCATAAAGATCAGCACCAGCACCAGGCCCAGTGCCATGGACTTGAGGCCGGCTTCGATATTTTCCGCACCCAGGCTCGGGCCCACGGTACGCTCTTCGACAATGCTCACCGGCGCCGCCAGAGAACCGGCACGCAGCAACAGGGCCAGCTCGGAGGCTTCCGCCGGGTTGTCCAGACCGGTGATGCGGAAACGGCTGCCCAGGGTATCCTGAATGGTGGCCACGTTGATCACGTACTTGTCCGTGGTGCTGACCATCTTGTCCACGGTGTTGCCATCGGCATCAGTGGTCTTCTGGACATCGGTCTTGGTCTCGATGAACAGCACCCCCATGGGGTTACCCACATTCTTGCCGGTGATGCGCTGCATGCGCTTGGCGCCATCCCCGTCCAGCGTCACATTCACTTCCGGTGAACCGTTCTGCTGATCGAAGCCCATACGCGCATCAATGACCTGGTCACCGGTGGCGATCTTGGACTTGCTCAAGGCAACAATACGGCCTTCCTGGCCCTTGAAGGGGAAAAACTCCAGCCCCGGCGGTGCTACCCCGGTGCGCAGGCGGGCAGACGACACACTGTTGTCCACCAGGCGAAATTCCAGGGTCGCGGTACGACCAAGGATCCGGCGGGCCTGGGACGCATCCTGAATCCCCGGCAACTGCACCACAATCCGGTCGGAACCCTGGCGCTGCACCACGGCTTCCGCCACACCCAGTTCGTTGACCCGCTTGTTCAGGGCGGTGCGGTTCTGATCCACCGCATAGTCCTGCATTTCCTTGAGCGCACTGTCATTCAGTGTCAGCACCACTTCCGGGCTGTCACCCGCCGGCTTCATGGCAAAGTTATCCAGTGCGCGGCGCAATGGCGCCCGGGCCGCATCGGCGGCCACCTGATCTGCAAAGGTGGCAGTAATGGTTGTGCCATCCACCGCCACGCTGCGATAGCGAACCCCGGCATCACGCAGGGTCAGCTTGGCATTCCCCGCCCAGGCTTCCATGCGGCTGGTCACCACGTCGTCCATATCCACCTGCAGCAGGAAATGCACCCCGCCCCGCAGATCCAGCCCCAGGTTCATGGGGCTGGCACCCACAGCACGCAGCCATTGGGGGGTGGTCGCCGCCAGGTTCAAGGCCACCACGTAGTTATCGCCCAACAGGTTGGCCGCGATTTCCCGTGCGCGAAGTTGTGCCTCGGTGTCATCCAGGCGGACCAGCAGCGAGGTACCAACCGTCTCACCAGGCCCGTGGTTGAGACCGGCATCATCCAGAGCGCCAAGCACCCTCTGACGAGCCACATCGGTGACTTCACCACCGGCCTCTGCGTGGCTGATCTGGATGGCAGGCGCATCGGGGTAAAGATTGGGGAGCGCGTACAGGCCGCAGACGATCAGAGCGGTCAGTAGCAGGAAAAATTTCCAGCGGGGGTAGCGGGTCATAATACTTTCCGGTGTTGCCGGTCCTTGGGCCCGGGAATGAAAAGCGCTGCGCGCTCACCCCCGGGTAAAACAGGTTTTTTGAGCCTGTAAAAAGCCCCGTACAGGACGGGGCTGACCGTTGTTTTTAGATGGACTTGATGGTGCCTTTGGGCAGGGTTGCCTGGACACTGCCTTTCTGCAGTTTGATTTCCAGGTTATTGCTGATTTCCACCACCACGAAGTCATCGGTCACCTTGCTGATACGGCCCAGGATGCCGCCGCTGGTGACCACTTCGTCGCCCTTGCTCAGGCTTTCCACCAGGTTTTTGTGCTCCTTGGCGCGTTTTTGCTGGGGACGAATCAGGAAGAAGTAGAACACCACCATCATCACCACCAGCATGATCAGCTCCACACCGCCCGGGCCCGCAGGCGCAGCCGCATAAGCCGGGGAAATCAGGCCGGTGGCCAGCAAGGCCAGGATGGAACGCATTGCGATTTTCATTGATTACTCCAAGTTTTCAATAAGCGAAGGGTGCCCCGAATAGCCGGTTGCACCCTACAGCGCGGGGGTTTGCCGGCCTCGCGCTGCATAGAAGTCGTCCACAAAGGCGGACAATGTACCCCCTTCAATGGCCCCCCGCAATCCAGCCATCAGGCGCTGATAATAACGCAGGTTATGGATGGTATTGAGTTGGGAGCCCAGCATTTCGTTGCAGCGGTCCAGATGGTGCAGATAGCTGCGAGAGAAATGCTGGCAGGTATAGCAGTCACAGTCCGATTCCAGGGGAGCCAGATCATGACGATGCCGGGCGTTGCGGATTTTCACCACGCCTTCGGCGGTAAACAGGTGACCGTTACGGGCATTCCGGGTGGGCATCACACAATCAAACATGTCTACGCCGCGCCGGACTGCTTCCACGATATCCTCCGGCTTGCCCACGCCCATCAGGTAGCGGGGGCGCTCCGCAGGCATGTGGGGCGTCAAGTTGCCCAGGGTACGCAGCATGTCCTCCTGGGGCTCTCCCACGCTCAACCCGCCAACGGCATAACCGTCAAAGCCGATGTCCACCAGCCCGGCCAGGGATTCCCGACGGAGAGTGTCATACATGCCGCCCTGTACGATACCGAAGCAGGCTGCATCATTCCCTTCATGGGCGTCTTTGGAACGCCGGGCCCAGCGCAGGGACAGCTCCATGGAATCCCGGGCTTGTTGTTCGATGGCCGGGAAAGGCGTGCATTCATCAAAGATCATGCAGATATCACTGCCCAGAGAGCGTTGTACCTGCATGGCCTTTTCCGGGGTCAGTTCCACCTTGTCGCCGTTGATGGGGTTCTTGAACACCACCCCCTGCTCGGAAATCTTGCGCATCTCGCCCAGGCTGAACACCTGGAAACCGCCGGAGTCGGTAAGAATCGGTTTATCCCATTGCATAAAGCCATGCAGGGAACCATGGGCCTCGATCACTTCAGTGCCCGGGCGCAACATCAGGTGGAAGGTATTGCCCAGGCAGATCTCGGCACCGGTATCGGCCAGATCCTTCGGCAACATGCCCTTGACGGTGCCATAGGTGCCCACCGGCATAAAGGCGGGGGTCTGGATAGTACCGCGGGGAAAGGTGATCTGCCCGCGCCGGGCGGCACCATCGGTGCCGCTGAGAGAAAAGTGCATTCGAGACATTTAACGCCCCTCTGCGGGAGGCATCTCCACCCGCTCGATAAACATGGCATCGCCATAGCTGAAAAACCGGTACTGCGCATCAATGGCCGCCTGGTAAGCAGCCATGACCCGTTCGCGGCCCGCAAAGGCACTAATCAGCATCAGCAGGGTGGATTTGGGAAGATGGAAATTGGTGACCAGGCAATCCACCAGCCGGAAACGGTAACCCGGATAAATGAAGATATCGGTCTCCCCCTGCCCCGCCATCAAGGCGCCGGACTGACTGGCCGCCTCCAGGGCTCGCAACGCGGTGGTGCCCACTGCCACGACCCGGCCACCCCGGGCGTGGGCCTGCGCCACCTGCTCCACCAGGGAATCGGGGATCTGGTAGCGCTCACTGTGCATGTGGTGGTCTTCCACCTTGTCCACCCGCACCGGCTGGAAGGTCCCCGCGCCTACATGGAGGGTGACGAAACCGATATCCACCCCGTGCTGCTCCAGCGCCGCCAGCATCTCGTCATCAAAATGCAGGCCGGCGGTGGGCGCCGCCACGGCGCCCGGCTCCCTGGCATAGACGGTCTGGTAGCGCTCCATGTCCCCGGCTTCATCCGGCCGGTCGATGTAAGGCGGCAACGGTACGTGACCGATACGCTCGAGCGCCGCGAGCAAGGTGTCACAGCCATGGAACGCAAGAATGAACAGGGCATCCCGGCGGCCAGTGACCTGGGCTCGCACGCCGTCATCAAACTGCAGCCAGGAACCCGGCTTCGGCGATTTGGAAGCCCGCACATGGGCCAGCGCCTCACGGTCATCCACCACCCGCTCGATCAGGACTTCCACCTTGCCGCCGCTTTCCTTCTGACCGAACAGACGAGCGGGGATCACCCGGGTATCGTTAAAAATCAGCAGATCGCCGGGCCGCACGTGAGAAAGCAGATCCGGGAATTGCTGATGCTGGAGGGCATCACGGGTGAGAGCCAGCAAGCGGGCATCGCGTCGCTCGGCAGGCGGGTGGCGGGCAATCAGCCCGTCCGGGAGAGCAAAATCAAAATCGTCGACGTTCACGTACTGTACCGGCACGGAAGCTATTGGGGGTGGCAAGGATACCTGCTCTGCCACGAGGAAAAAACACCCTTCATCAAGACCTCTACGGCGGCCTCGCGAATAAAGTGCGAGGGGGAAATCAGCTCTTCTTCGGCTTTTTCGGCAATTCCACTGTGGCAGTGGCGGACAGGCGGTCGTGCAGTGTCTGGTGAGGAGCAATCAGCACCACCAGATAACCGGCGCCGAATAGCGCCCAGGAAACACAGGCGCCCAGAAAACGGACCACGGTCTGCCACAGCTTGACCGACCCACCCCGATAATCCTGCACCTGCAGCCGCCAGGCACGCATACCCAGCGTCTGGCCGCCGCGCATCCAGAACCAGGCATAAAACAGCCAGGTTTCCACCAGCAATAGCGGCAACAGAATGCCTTTGAGAAAACCCGGTGCCGCACGGGTCACACCGTTGATGGATTCTTCCGGCAAACCGGTATGGGGATATACCAGCACAAAAATACCCGCGGTCACGAACCACAGGGCCATCACCAGAAAACCGTCATACACCAACGCCATCAGACGTTTGAGCAAACCGGCAGGTTGCAGCTTCTCCATCAGGTCACTCCATTCCGCGTCGGGCCATCGTGCTGCGCCCATAAAAAAGCCCGCGCGAAGCGGGCTTTTTTATCATTTGGTACAGAGGCCGGACTCAAATACCGCCCTAACCCTCTGAATCCAATAAATATTAAAAAGCCTTTTAAGGTGTTGGCCCCGCTGTTGGCCCCACTGAAAATGACCTAAAAATGGGACCCGAACCCCTTGCGGACGGCAGTATAGCGCAGGCTTCCAAAGCAAGTCATTGAACGGCGAAAAATCATGGCGTCTTCCAGACTCAGTCTGACACCTCATCGTTATCTGATATCGACTTTGGCCATAGCCTGGCCGTATGCACCAATGCAAGCACCCAGACGGTCTCCTGATAAACTTCATAGACCAGCCGATAATGTTCATGGGGAAACAGTTCCCGCGTGCCTGGCACGTCCCCCTCTTTCCCCATCCCGGGGTGATCTGTCAGCGAGCTGGCCGCCTCCGAGAAGCGCATATCCATTTCCCCTGCCGCAACCGGATTATTCGCCGCGATATACTCCCAGATGGCGAGACGGTCTTTCTGGGCCTGATTGGTCCAGATCACCCTCATGCATCAGCCTTTCCGTCACCCACCGCAGCAGCCCTGCGTGCCGCAAAGTCAGCCTCCACCTCGTCGTTGGAGCGCCCCTCTCCAGCCAACATCTCAGCCCGACCGGCGCCCACTTTTCCCCTCAGAAAATCCTGATACTCCTGCTCCTGACGCTTCCGGGAAACATAGTCACGCATCAATTCACGCACGATTTGCGAAGCAGGCCGATGCTCCGCTTCTGCAACAGCAATAAATTCAGCACGGAGTTCAGACTCCAGCTTCATGGTGAAAACCGCTTCTTTGTTCATGATCGATCTCACAACAAAATACTAACGATGTATATACCTTGTTAGTATCTCAGTTCCGAATGCCAATATAAAGCTCCCCTTGCCTGACCGCGCCATCGTGAGCTGCCTTCAATCCCACCCCTTGGAGCCCCCGTAACAACCTGATTAAATGGCCAGCTTGCCACTCACGATAAGCGAGCCATGTTTTTCACGGACGAGCGCGCACAGTTTTTCAAGCCCCTCACCGGCAAGTACCGCGAGCAGGTAGTCGAATGCCTGCGCCTGCTACACGAGCGGCTATACAGCGCTCAGGCCGACTACGGGGAATCCCTCAAGCGTGATCAGGTAATCGATGTGTTCAGCGAAGCCCTGGAACGGGCGCCGCTGCTGGATGGCGATGACGACACCAGTCGATTCCGCAATAACCGCGAACAAGCTGGCTGGATTCTCAATCTGCTAGTGGAGCATGGCTGGTTGAAACGGGACAAGGACGAAGCCTCCTTTCAGTCCACCTACCCGTTCAGCCGCACCGGGCGACTGTTCACCCAAACCCTTGCGGAACTCGACGGACGCAGCGTACGCACCCGCCACCGCAACACTCGCAACACGCTCAACGCTCTATCCGCCTTTGTCGATCGCGGTGAGGTCTACGACCTACTTGATGCCCACGAACATTCCGAGCGCATCATCGCTGATTTCACCGACATCATCGCCGAATTGGAAGAACGCAAGCGAGAACTGGTGAAGGAAGTGGAAGCACAACAACTGGTCCAACAGGCCAGCGACCAGTTCTTCGAATTCATGGAGAAGCGCTTCCAGCCGGACGTGGCCATCCGCATGTCTGCCGACAGCGTGGAAAAACACCGCGACCGTATCCGCAACACCATCGAGCAAATCAAGCGCAAACCCAAGGCCTGGAAAACCAGCGCCGAGAACGAACTGCGCCGCCTGGCCCCGGACCTGATCGTTAATACTGATGCACAGGTGTGTTTGAGCTGATTTTATTGGGCTGCGCCATCCTTTTACCCTCTTGCTACACCAGAGCTTACACTTGTGGTCTGGATTTAGGCGGATGTAGATGGACTGATATACATATAAGAAAAGGCCATCGCATAAAGTGGCAGATGCAGTGCTAACTAAGGAGTAAAATTCCGCGATACCGGAGCATGGCAAGCGCCAGCCATGATCAGCCTTTTTCTTTCAAGCGTGCCGCTGCCGATAAGCCTGAGGTGTCATACCTGTCCAACGGATGAAGCTACGGGTAAACGCACTATGCTCGGAGTAGCCCAGCAGCAAGGCGATATCCACCAGCCCCAGGCGGGTTTCTCGCAGATAGCGTTCAGCAATCTCCTGGCGTACTGCAGCCACCTCCTTGAGAAAGCTGGTGCCCGCAGCCGTCAATTGACGTTGCAGGGTACGAACAGACAAATCCATACCTTGCGCAACCGAAGAAATCTCCGGATTCTTATCAGGCAACAAGCGCCCAATGCGGCGACGCACCTCATCAATCAACGGGGACTGCGTAGGGAGGCATGCTAGAAGAGAGTCTGCCTGCTCTTCCAATATGGACAGCATGGCCGGATCTGCCGTATGGAGAGGTTCCATCAAGGTCACAGCATCCATGCATATCACCGTATCTGCTTGCTCAAATTCGACTAGGCAGCCGAAAAAGTCTCTGTACTCGCTGATGGCGGCTGGGGTTGGATTAATAAAAGAAACATAGGACGGAGACAAATCCGGGCGTGTCAGACTCCGACACAGATGCACCAACGTCGTGATAGCAGTTTCATCCACCAAAGGGCCCGGCCGGCCATGCTCCGCATCCCATACAAGCTCTACGGCAGTGCCGCTTACTCGTACTTCCAAAGGAGTCACGTCGTAAACCAACCGCTGATATCGGTGCAAACGACTCAAGGCTTCCCCCAGATCCCGAGAGGCCATAACTACATAACCCAGCACACAAATGTGGCGCAGGCTCAGCGTTTGTCCCAGATGAAGCCCAAGCAGGGGATCATTAAGGTGGCCGGCTGCACACTCCAGAAGCCTGCACCAGTCATCAATCGGCAAATCTGCATTCAAGGCAATATCTGCCGGTGGTCGTGATATTGGCAGCAAGCTATCACTATCCAGCCCTCTTACGTCCAGATACTCATACAACGCAAGCGCGAAGCTGGCCGGTATACGGCGCCGATGAGGAACAGTCATGAGCATCTCGCTATTGGACAACCCTGTTGGCGTAAAGTGTCAAATTCATGGCAGCCCCTGTCAAGCAAACCGCCCCCCATTCAGCCAAACTAACCTGACTATAAATGGATTCCCAGGGTCGAAACATGCAGCTATTGGTTACCGGCGCAGCCAACGGTATCGGCGCCAGCCTTACTGAACTGGCCATGAAAAAAGGTCACCGGGTCATCGCCACAGATGCAGACATCAAGGCGCTGAACCAACGCTGGGAACACCAGCCATCGGTACGCTGCGAACCTCTGGATGTCCGCGACGAAGCCCAATGGAAACGCCTGATCAGCAAGCTTGAAGACGAAGAGCAGACCATCGAAATGCTGGCGAATGTGGCCGGTGTATTGCGCAGCGGACGCACCGGTAACCTCAATAGTGCCGACATTCGCCTGATGCTTGACGTGAATGTACTGGGCGCTATTTTAGGTACCAACGCCCTTGCCGCCCACATGATCAGCCGCTGCTCGACCGACTGGAAGTTGACGCTGAGACTACTGCTCCCTGCGCTACGCGGTGCATGGCTGAATGGCCCGGTGCGCAGAGCGTTGGTGACTGGGGTATCCCAATCGCCTTGGCTTCGGCGGTATCCTGCTCCAGAATGGCCGTAATATCGCGCCCAGTGATCTGCTCACGGGCCCTCTTAACATCCAGCCCCGTCGCTTTGGCTGCTTGCCAATCGCCGTGCCAGCAAGGCTGAACGGCAAAGACCGTCTCCTGCACCGGTAGATAAACTCCTTGTTTACGCGATCCGCGCTGCTTCTTCCGAACTCCGGTGAAAGAGGACGTAACGGAGGACCAGTCGCACATCATCCGGGTATTCAGCCATGAGTTCCTTGACGATGTGATAAAGCGCCCAGCAATCCTCACAAGCGGGATCAAAGAATTCTACGATCCTCACCGGCGCGTTGGCGGGGTCGATGACCGGCAAGTGCGAGGGCATCAGCTCACCCCCCCCTCCTGCGCCACGGCTTTATCGCGCTGTCCCGTAGAGAATTGGTTTAAAGCAGACCTGCTGTGGCGACGCCTAGCGCGATAAAAAGAGCGGCGGTGATGGTTGCGCGTTTATTCATGATCTGTAGCTTCAGTTGAGGAATCGATAGAATGAAATTGCACGCAAGTGCGACGCAGGGCCTCAAGCTGCACTGAGGTTCCCTAGGTCACTGATTGCGCTAGGAACAGTTCATGGAAGAGGCACCATAATGCTCAGAACGCACCTTTATCAGATGCCCGGCGGCTTGACCGACAACATCCCTTAAAGAACATTCGATCAGCCAATGACCGCCAGCCGAATCCAGACATTTTTTACGCGCCTACCCTAACCTCGAGTAATAAAAATGCCGCTCAAAACAGATTCAGACAGATCATCCTAACTTTTTAGCGAATATCCCCTCCAAAGATAATATACAACGGGCAACACCAGCAGTGTCAGAACCATCGCGCTCAACATGCCGCCTACCATCGGAGCCGCAATTCGGCTAACAACTTCTGCACCTGTGCCAGAGCTAAACATAATGGGCAGCAAGCCAGCAATAGTGGAAACCCCCGTCATCATCACTGGTCTGACACGTAGCCCGGCTCCGTGTGTCACGGCTTGAAATAGTTCCTCTCGCCGGAATGGCGCTCCTTTCTCTTTGCAATCACTTACGAATTGACTGTACGACTGATTGAGATAGGTCAGCATAATGACGCCAATTTCTACCGCGACACCCGCGAGAGCGATAAACCCAACCGCCACAGCTACAGAAAAGTTGAAATTCAAGAGGAACATTAACCAGATGGAACCGATTACAGCAAGCGGCAAGGTTCCTAGAATTATGGCTACTTCAGCGAAGCTCCTGAAGTTCATGTACAGCAGTATGATGATAATAGCCAAAGTCAGCGGTATTACATAGGTCATCTTCTCCTTGGCGCGCTGCATATATTCATACTGGCCGGACCAGGTTACCGAATAGCCCGCCGGCAAATCCAGTTGTTCCTGAACGGTCACCATGGCCTGCTCAACGTAAGTGCCTACATCCACGCCTTCGATATCCACAAAAGTCCAGCCGTTGAGCCGTGCATTTTCACTCTTGATTGCCGGGGGGCCTTCCTCTACATATACCTTTGCGACATCGCCAAGTGCAATACGCTCTCCGGCCGGCGTAACAATGGGTAGCAATGCCAATTGTTCCGGCGAGTCCCGGTAATGCTGCGGGTAACGCAAATTGATCGGATAGCGTTCAAGCCCCTCAATCGTCTGCGACACATTCATTCCCCCAATGGCGGTAGCCACCACCTGCTGCACATCGGCAATATTCAGGCCATAGCGAGCCGCCTGTTCCCGCTGAATATCCACCTTGATATAGCGACCACCGGCCACCCGCTCAGAGTAAACCGAGGCGGTTCCGGGCACATCTTTGAGGACCTGTTCCAACTGCTGGCCAATGGCCTGGATTTCTTTCAAGTCCTCGCCCGCCACTTTAATACCTACCGGCGTTTTGATGCCGGTCGCCAGCATGTCAATTCGGGTTTTTATGGGCATCACCCAGGCGTTGGTCAGGCCGGGGAATCGTACTAGAGCATCCATCTCCTTTTTGAGTTTCTCTGTGGTCATGCCCTCGCGCCACTGGTCTTTGGGTTTGAGCTGTATGAAGGTTTCAATCATAGTCAGTGGCGCTGGGTCAGTCGCCGTGTCGGCACGACCGATCTTGCCGAACACGGTATTGACTTCCGGCACCGTAGCAATCAACTTATCGGTTTGTTGCAGTAACTCCCTGGCTTTTCCGATGGACAGCCCCGGATAAGTGGTGGGCATATACATCAGGTCGCCCTCATCTAAGTCAGGAATAAACTCACTGCCGATTTGATTGACTGGCCAGATCCCAATCAAAAGTATCACAACAGCCATTGCAAGCGTGGTTTTAGGGAACCGCAAGACGCCTTTGAGCAATGGCATATAGCCAGCAATCAGTATCCTGTTTACCGGGTTATTGCTTTCGGCGACCACCTTTCCTCGAATGAAATACCCCATCAAAACCGGAACCACTGTAACAGCGAGCGCCGCACTGGCCGCCATGGCATAGGTTTTAGTAAATGCCAGCGGACTGAACATCCGTCCCTCCTGGGCCTCCAGGGTAAACACCGGAATAAAGCTGACGGTGATAATCAGCAGACTGAAAAACAATGCGGGGCCCACCTCCGAAGCCGATTTCGCCACTACTTGCCAACGGTTTTCCGGCGTCAAAGGCGTCCGCTCCATGTGCTTGTGCATGTTCTCGATCATAACGATGGCACCGTCAATCATCGCGCCTATTGCAATCGCGATACCGCCCAGCGACATAATGTTGGCGTTCAGACCTTGAAGATGCATCACGATAAAAGCCGTCAAAATGCCCAACGGAAGGCTGATGACAGCAACCAGTGATGACCTGACATGAAAGAGGAAAATGACACAGATCAGCGCCACAATGGCGAGTTCTTCGAGCAGACTTTTCCATAAACTGTCAACGGCCCGGGAGATTAATCCGGAACGATCATAAACGGTGACAATCTCTACCCCTTCGGGCAAACCGCTTTTGAGCTTTTCCAGCTTTTCTTTGACGCCGTCAATGGTTTTTTGAGCATTTTCTCCCGAGCGCATCACCACGATACCGCCCACAGTTTCACCTTCACCATTGAGCTCAGCTATGCCACGGCGCATCTGTGGCCCCACTTCGATTTCAGCTACGTTTTTCAGTAACAGCGGAGCGCCGTTAGCGTTCACACCCAAGGGAATGTTACCGAGATCCTCCACGCCTTGGATGTAACCCGTGGCGCGCACCATATACTCTGCTTCCGCCATTTCCACCACTGAGGCACCGACTTCCTGGTTACCACGCTGAATGGTGTTTTGAATGTGCGACAGAGGAATATCAAAAGCACGTAGCTTTTCTGGACTGACCTTTACCTGGTACTGCTTAACCATGCCGCCAAGGGCCGATACCTCAGAAACGCCGCTCACCGTTTGCAGCTCGTATTTCAGGAACCAATCCTGCAGGCTGCGCAGCTGGCTCAAGTCATGCTTGCCACTGCGATCCACCAACGCGTAGAGGTAGACCCAGCCAACCCCGGTTGCGTCCGGCCCAAGTTGTGGCCGAGCGCTTGGTGGCAGTGTGGGAGCCACTTGGGACAGATACTCCAGCACCCTCGAACGGGCCCAGTAGGCATCAGTATCATCATCAAAAATGACATAGACATAGGAATCGCCAAAAAAAGAATAGCCCCGCACGGTTTCCGCGCCCGGCACCGATAGCATGGCCGTGGTCAGTGGATAGGTGACTTGGTCCTCCACCACCTGCGGCGCCTGCCCGGGGTAGTTGGTCTTAATGATGACTTGTACGTCGGATAGATCCGGGATCGCGTCTACGGGGGTATTCTTCACGGAATAGAGGCCCACACCCACCAGCATCAAGGTGCCCAGCAGCACGAAAAATCGATTGCTGATGGACCAACGAATGATGGACTCAATCATGACGATGCTCCTCCTTGTCGTGATGATCGTGCTCCATGGCGTCCTGGCTCATGCTGTCGTGGTCCGGCATAGACATCTCATCGTGGCCCTTCTCGCTCTGTTCCGGCATCGAGCCCTGGCCTCCCCCTTCATGCTGGCTGTGGTCCATTTCAGAAGATTCGGTATCGCCTGTAGATCCTTCACCGGGGATGTGAACTTGGCTCAAGCGGTAGTCACCGCCGCTATCCTTTACTATCTGTACATGCAGGCGCATCCCCGGCTCGAGATCCTCCATGCTGACGCCTTCCTCGACCATGAAATCCATGGTCATGGCGGGCCAATCCCAATCTGGTATCGGCTCGTGCTCGAGAGTGGCCATACGGTGATCGGGCATCAGGCTGAGAACACGAGCGGAAACCCAAGTCGACGAGGGTTCAATGTCTTCTTCAACAGAGGCTTGTTCGCTCTGGTCGGGACGTGGCGTCATGCGTTCTAAATCTGCGGTTTTGCTGGACTCCGAGTCGATCAGGAATTGTGCGGAGGTGACGAGACGCTCCCCTTCATTTAAGCCAGCCAGAATTTCCACTTGCCGCTCTCCGACGCGCCCCACTTCAACGACTACGGATCTAAACCTGCCCTCTCCTAGTGCCAATACCACGCGTGCTTGACTGCCGGTACGAATCAAGGCTTCACGTGGAATCAACAGGGTTTCCGCTCCCGCCTCGGTTTCAATGACCATCTGCGCGAACATGCCTGGTTTCAAGAACCCATCGGGGTTGTGGAAGTGCACCCGGACCTGGGCTGTACGGGTTTCGGCATTGAGTGACGGATAGAGGTAATCTACCTGCCCCAACCACTCTCGACCGGGTAGATAGTCCAAGCGCATACGCACAGGATCGCCCTCACTGACCAGGTTCGCCTGGCGCTCAAACACCTCTCCGATCACCCAGATGTGCTCCAGCTGACCTATGCTCATCATATTAGTGCCGGGTTTGATGAACATGCCTTCACGCACCGAGAGATTCTCCAATACACCGGACTGAGGGGCCGCGAAAGTGATGTGTTGATTAATCCTTCGGGTTTCACGCACCCGGTCGATTTCATTTTGAGGTAAGTTCAACGCCAACAGCTGGTCCACCGCGGCACCTACAGCCACTGAATTGTCGCGCTTTAGCGCCATTAGCAGCTCTTCTTGGGCGTTGACCAGCGTGGGCGAATAGAGCGTGTACAAAGGTTCGCCTTTTTTGACCGGATCGCCAACTGCTTCAACGTAGAGCTTCTCAATCCAGCCCTCAACTCGCGGGTTGACATGCACCAAGCGATTCTCACTGTATTGCACATACCCGACGGTTCTAACCTCCGGCTGAAGTCTGCCGGAGTCAACCCTAGCGGTACGCACCCCGAGATTATTGACCACCACGGGGGAAATTTTGACGGTCCCAGGCTCATCCTTACCACTGCCCTCCTCATAAACCGGAACAAGGTCCATGCCCATGGGCGATTTGCCGGGTTTGTCACGCCGATATTCGGCATCCATGGGTGCCACCCAGTACAGCGGTTGCCGTTCGCCTTCAGTGGCTGTAGTCCCATTTTCGTTGACGTCACTCAACAACCAGAATCCCGATACACCGAGCAACGCACCCACGGTTGAACCAAGCAGTACTTTAGTTAATGTATTCATTATTGACCTTCCTAAAACGGTTCGATTGCCCGTGCATCGTCCGACGAGGGCTCGGCGAGCAGGTAATTGATTTGGGCCATTATTTTCTGACGCTCCACCGCGATCACAAGTGCTTCGACTTTGGCATTCAGTTCGGCAATGCGCGCCCGGACGGCCTCGGCGAAGTCTCCGCTATCGTTGCCATAGGCCGCCAACGAAGCCTCTGCCTGGTCGGCCATTTGCGGTAGCAGCTGCTCGGTGTACAGCGCCAAGCGCTCATCGAGCCGCGTCAGCTGAACGCTCGCCGTTTCCAGTTCTGCCATCAGTTGGCGACGAAGCAAGTGCCTTTCGGTTTTGATGGCTTCGGCTCGATTCACGGCGGCGCTAACCTCCCTGTCCTGGCGGTTGCCTGTGAAAATAGGAAGATCGAACGTCACACCAATTGAGAACAGATCAGACCGCTCCCGCCCCATGGGATCGCTGGCGCGAGAGCCGTATTGGGCGGTCAGGCCCCACTCGGGTTTGTATTTCTGTTCTGCCAAATCGACGCCGGTTTGGGTCGCGTCAATGCGCTGCTCCAGCGCCATCAGAGCTGGGTGATGGCGGATCAACTGGTAGCGTGCGTGTTCGTCAGCGGCCTCGATAGTCGGTATAGTCAGCGGCCTGGCGAGTGATGGCGTCGGCAGTATCGGCGCTAAGGGGACTCTTGCAGCAGCCCCGATCCATTCAGACAGGCGGCGCTGTGCGGCCTCTTTCTGCTGCTTTAGCGTTGTCAAGCGATCATCCAGACGGGTTAGCTCCAACTGCGCGCGAATGACATCCTGCTGACGGACCTGACCCAACCCCGACGAATAATGGGCCTCGGCAGATTCCACCAGTTGCTCGAACAACCCCCGATTCCGCTCGATCAATCGAATACTTTCCTGTGCCCTGTAGGCCTCTAGCCATAACTGACTGGCCGTTGCTTCCACCTTGGCGCGGCGATCTATCCTCAGCAGAGGGTGCTGTCCAGCAAGCTGCTGTTTTTGCCGTTTGGCAAGCGCCAGACTGTCACCACGTGGGAACATTTGCGTGACACCCACCGACAACTGAGTCATAGCCTCCTGGTTGATGTCGAAGCTATCTACGGGGAAATTGCCCGCCATCAGACTTACGCGGGGATCCGGCAAGCTCGCTGCGGCAGTCGCCTCATCATTGAGCGCCTGCTGGGTGTGCTTGCTGCCAGCAAGCCAAGGATCTGCTTCGACGGCGAGGGCTACCGCTTCTTCCAAGGTCAGCGATTCCGAAACCGGCTGAGCAAGGGCTGTAGCACTGCCCAAACCAAGTGACATAACGGATAGCATTATGACTAGTACTCTCATAACTGAACTTCCTGTTGATCACCCGGCTGATATTGCTGGGCGGGGTTCTCTACACTGACAAACACTTCGGTGTTGCCATCTTTTTTCATCAGCAGGACCTGATAAGCCCTAAACCGATCTTCAGCCTCCATCCCCGGACTGCCAAGGGGCATGGCGGGTACAGTCAGACCCACAGCATCAGACGGAGGGTTGGCCAGAAACTGTTGGATGTAGCGCGCCGGGATATGCCCCTCGAAGACGTAGCCTTGTGACGATACGGAGGTATGACAGGAGCGGAGATTGGGTGCGATCCGATACCGATCTTTTATGAGTTTCAGGCTTGATGGGTGTTGGACATCTGTTTCAAAGCCCTCGACATCTATATGGTCAATCCACTTTTTGCAGCAGCCGCAACTTCGACTTTTGTAGACGGTGAGCACCTCAGCGCCACCAATGGCCCAATCAGGACTAGCGAATCTCTCCTCCACTTTCCCACAAGCAACTAGCAAGGGCAGCGTGAGCAACCCCAGCATCAGAATTTTAAGGCGTGATGAATGCATATTTGCCTCCCATGACAAATCGCCACTTCGTGTTCAGGTTTCAATTAAAAGGCAACGCCGCTTCGCCTCCCTTTGGGACGGCACATTACCTTTAGTACTTGGTTAGCACGGATTAATTGAGTGAAATCAGGCGATTGGAGGTCTTAGAAAAGGGAAAATCGGTGCCAGAGGAAGGGCAAGGTAGCGCAAACCTGAAGTCTCAGAACGAGTCCCCAATGACTCCGGGGTAGTCACGGAAGAAGTCAACATCTGAATTGACAAGGCACATCCCACCACCGCACAGCCAACCCCCGATTTATCGGTATCGCAGCACGCCCCCTCTGCAGACTGCACGCTCTCGACAGGGCCCATTGCTTGGTGATCAGTGTGTTCGGCAACACCTTTTAAGTTCGTGGATAGCTCGTTCGCTCCATCATCCATAGTGCAATAGCGGGGCATACCCATGGCAGAGGCCTCCCACAAGAACGGCATTGTTAGTAGAACTACAACAACTGTTATCCGGTTCACCCAGTCACGCCTTTGTCTGTGCCGAATCGGCGACAATCTCTATAATCTATAATGTCTCTATTACCCGAACGATCTATATTTCCTGTGCGTCGGTGCAATAGTTCTACCCTACCGGTCTATCGCGTCACCCCTGCTCAAAAAGGCGGTCGCCCAAGCGTAAGATCTTTCAGCTACCATGATAAGAAGAAAAAACCAACAGAAAGATGGCATCAAGATTACAAATTTGTAATCTATTCGTCACGTCCTGGAAATGGGCTAACCTTCAGACTCTAGTTTTAAGTTGACCTGTGACCAGGACACAGGTCTACCATACCGATATTGATAGTTGAACCTATGTCTTTAACGCAGGACCTTGACGTGGATCAATATGAGAGCTAACACCCAGGGTCACCCTGTTTACATTGCTGACGAAAGGGATGTGACCCTATGCGTGTTAACCAACTGGCTAATGAGACTGGGGTAAGTGTAGATACTGTTCGCTACTACACCCGTATTGGATTTCTGAAACCAACGAAGAACCCGTCCAATGGCTACAAGGAGTACTGTGCCAAGGAAAAGCGTCGAATGAGGTTTATCCTCAGCGCCAGACAACTCGGATTTTCGGTGAGCGATATCGCCGAAATCCTGGATACCGCTGATCAAGGTGAATCCCCCTGTCCTCTCGCCAGGCGGCTTATACAGAAGCGTCTGGAGGAAAACGAGAAAGGCTTCCAAGATAGTCAGCGACTACGGCAACGTATGTACTCCGCAGTCAGGGATTGGGAAACAAAACCGGACCGGGCGCCAACAGGCAACATGATCTGTCATCTGATCGAGGAGTTCAGTGAGAGCGGGTAGGATAAACGTTCAGTGTGACACAATCATTGAATATCTAAAGCTTATTGACACAAACAGAGGCACAAGCGCATGCATGTAGGAACCTGGGGCCTAGCAATTATCGTCACAGTTTTTGTTTCATGGCTAATGTACCGATATCTAGCTCCGGCCAGCTGGAAAGAATGGACGCGCGCTGGCGTGCTGCAGGCCTTTATTATCGCCTTTTACGCTGAAATGTACGGGTTTCCTTTAACGATCTACTTTCTAACTCGATTCTTCGGCCTCGATCTGGCATGGAACGAAGGCGGCAACCTCTGGGCGCAATTGTTCGGCACCCCTACGGCGCACATCATAGCCATGCTGCTCGGCTACAGTTTAGTGTTTCTAGGAGCAACTCTGGTCGCGGAGGGCTGGCGCCGGATACATCAAGCACGGCGCCGTGAGACTCTAATGACCGATGGCATTTACGCGATTGTTCGCCACCCCCAATACACTGGCCTCTTTCTCATCGTGTTCGGTGAAGGGGTTGTGCACTGGCCGACGATTGTCTCACTGATCGCCTTCCCAGTAATTGTCCTAGCCTACACGCTACTGGCTCTGAAAGAAGAGCGGCAGATGCTGGAACAGTTTGGTGATGAATATCGGGCTTATCGACAGCACGTCCCGATGTTCATTCCCCGCCTCAATAAGTTGCAGCAGCAGGAGTTTTGAATGAGCTTAGAATTCACAACCATTATTAGTGGTATTGTTCTTCTGGCGGTTTTTGCGCTGGTGGGCTGGAACCTACGAAGAAAGCGTTCGCGATCCGAAAAAGCAGGGGAAAAGAATGAGCGTTGACTCACAACCTTCGAGCGCTGTGGCTAAGCTGACTGTGCCGGGCATGGGGTCGGACCACTGTGCGGGTATTGTAAAGACCTCGCTACAGCGTCTTGACAGCGTCGGCGACATTACAACCAATATCGCTAGCCACCGCGTAGAAGTCACCTACGACCCCTCGACGGTGGACCTGGACGATCTCCGCAAAGCTGTGGAAAACGCCGGCTACGACGTCGCCGCAGCCAACACTTCGGGGGCGGGAAAGAACGCCCAGCTTATCGTGCCGGGCATGGGCTCAGACCACTGTGCGGGCATTGTGCGTGAATCGCTCCAGCGGCTAGAGGGCATTGAGAGTATCAAAACCAATATCGCCAGCCACAAGGTTCACGTCGTAATGACCGACGCTGGACCCAGTGTTGAACAGCTTAAACAGGCGGTTGAAAAAGCCGGCTACGATGTCGCTCAAGCCTCCTCCGAAGCAGCGGAAGATGAAGCGGAAAAGGATGCCGATATCGAAGACGCCTACTTGAATCAGGCTTTGAAACGCCTTTGGATCGCCGGGATACCGACAACACTGATTATGGTGTTGATGATCCCGCACATGTTCTGGAAACCGATCCCCGGTTATCTTTTGATTGTGGCCCTGTTGGCGTTTCCGGTGGTTTTTCTATATGGCGGCGCAGCCACTCACAAGTCCACCTGGCGCTCGCTCACCAACCGCACCTTCAACATGGATGTACTGATTTCCATGGGCAGCGTTCCGCCCTACCTGATCGGCCTGGCAGGCTTTTTCGTCACCATGACGTCATTCATTGAAATGGCCGCCACCATCATGACCTTTCACCTATTGGGGCGCTATCTTGAGGCCAAAGCCAAGGGCCGTGCATCTCAGGCGATCCGAAAATTATTAACCTTGGGCGCCAAGACCGCACGGGTCGAACGCGATGGCCAGGAGCAGGAAGTTCCCGTCAAGGAACTGCAACCGGGCGACATCATGGTGATCCGCCCCGGTGACAAGGTGCCGACGGATGGCGAAGTGGTAGAAGGCGAGAGCCATCTGGATGAATCGATTGCCACCGGCGAGTCGGTTCCGGTGTATAAATCTCCGGGCGATACCGTCATTGGCGCGACCATCAATAAAGAGGGACGTTTACGGGTCAAGGCCACCAAGGTGGGCGGCGATACCTTTTTGTCCCAGGTGATCAAACTGGTAGAACAGGCCCAAGGCTCGCGAGTGCCCATTCAGGAATTCGCCGACCGCATGACGGGGCGTTTTGTGCCCATCGTCATTCTGATTGCCCTGGCAAGCTTTGCGGTGTGGTTTGTTGCCGCCGACAGCCTGCGCCCCATACTTGCATGGGGCGCGGATTTTCTGCCCTGGGTTGATCAAACGGCGACCACACCAGTACTGGCTACTCTCGCCGCCATTGCGGTTCTGGTTATTGCCTGCCCCTGCGCTCTGGGCTTGGCGACACCCACCGCGCTTATGGTGGGCTCGGGTATTGGCGCCGAGCGAGGCATTCTGATTCGCTCCGGCGAGGCTATTCAAACCTTCAAAGACGTCAAGGTGATGGTGCTTGATAAAACCGGCACTATCACACGGGGCGAGCCCAAACTGACTGAAGTGGTTACGGCCAACAATGTCACAGAACAACAACTGCTGCAGTGGGCCGCGACGGTGGAAAATGCCTCTGAGCACCCCATTGCCCGCGCCATTGTCGAAGGCGCCCGCGAGCGTCAGGTGAGCCCGGGGGAGGTCAAAGAATTTCGTTCCACTGGCGCACGCGGCGTATCCGGCAAAGTCGATGGTGCGTTGGTTCTGATTGGCAACCGCAAATTGCTGAACGAAGAAGGAGTAAGCGGTCTAGAGGCGTTGGACGAGGATCTGGACAGCCTGGAAGGGCGCGGCCGCACCGCCGTACTGGTCGCTGTCGATGGGAAAGCGTGTGGCATTGTCGCGGTGGCCGACACCATCAAAGAGGAATCAGTAGCCGCTATACGCGGCATGCATGAGTTGGGCCTGCATGTGGTAATGATCACCGGCGACAACGAACGTGCGGCGCGCGCTGTTGCCGAGGAGGTGGGTATCGACGAAGTGCAGGCCGGGGTACTTCCGGAAGGCAAGGTGGATGCAATTCGTCAGCTGCAGAAAAAGCATGGCAATCATGTCGCCATGGTCGGCGATGGCATCAATGATGCGCCAGCGCTGAAACAGGCAAACGTGGGTATTGCCATAGGTGCCGGCGCTGATGTGGCCATTGAGGCGGCCGATGTGACTCTGGTTCGCGGTGAGCTGACCGGTGTAGTGGAAGCCATGCACCTCTCCCGAGCCACCTTTGGGAAAATTGTTCAGAACCTGATTTGGGCGAGTGCCTACAATGTGGCCGCTATACCCATCGCCGCCGTCGGGTTACTGCACCCCATGATCGGCGTGATCGCCATGACCGTGAGCTCGTTATCAGTCATCGGCAATTCAATTCTTCTTAAGCGTGTAAAGCTGAGTGTCGATAAATGATTCGATTTCACACCGATAGAGGCCGCTACCTCGGCACTGGAGAAACCTAATGGCTAACAAACCCGGTTACTGGAACAGCCTTCACGGATTTGCGACGATCTTGTTGGTTGGCGCAGCGCTTTACTTTCTATTTGTAGAGCACGGAGCGCACGTCTTTCCGTTTCTCCCCTACCTGATCATTCTCCTCTGTCCGTTAATGCACCTTTTTATGCATAAGGGGCACGGTCACGGAGAAAGCGGGCATGGCGAACACAACCACCAGGACACGGAGCAAGCTTACCGCCGCGGCCTGGAAGAAGGCCGAAAGGAGGCTGACAGAAAATGAAGCATAAAGAGCATCGCCTGGGAGTTTCGGAAGTTAACTTGGTGACCCGTCACCTCGGGCTTAAGCGACCCATCAATACCGAGAAACTGACCGAAGCCATTGCGGAAATCGATCAGCTCTATGGCTTGGATGATATCGCCTTTGTCGAGACATCCGACCGGCTCGATTTCTCCTATGACGCATCGCGGCTATGCCTCCAGTGTGTGGAGGACATCCTTATCAAGTTCGGCATTCCAATCAAGCAGGATTGGTGGACGCGCTTCAAAGAGGAGTATTACCTGTTCGTCGACCAAAACGTTAAAGACAACGCCCAACATGAACCCTGGAGTTGCCACCGAGTACCTCCGCACAATCGAAAATAGAGACGCCATTAAAAGGGCCCTTGATGACCGAAGAGCATTACCTACTGAAACCGCGCCGACTGGGTATCGATAGCCATCAAGAGCTGGTGGTCTATATGCGCAATGATTGCCACGTCTGCCACTCGGAAGGATTCAATGCCCAAAGCCGGGTACAAGTCAACATTGGCGAGCGAAGCGTTTTGGCTAGTCTCAACGTCATACATGGAGACTGGCTTGCACCGGATGAATTCGGGCTGTCGGAATCCGCTTGGCACACCCTTGCCCCCCAGCCTGGCGAACTCGCCGGTTTCGTTCACCCGCCCACGGTAGAATCCATGAGCTCGGTGCGTGCCAAGATCTATGGAAAGCCACTGGAGGACATACAGTTTGACGCCATCATCTCGGACATCTGCAAAGGGTTTTATACCGACGTGGAGCTGGCCACCTTCCTGACCGCGTGCGCCAGTCGTGGATTAAACCGAACCGAGACCGCCAGCTTAACTCGGGCCATGATAAACGCGGGGGAGCGCCTTGACTGGCATCGCGATGTGGTCGTAGACAAGCACTGCGTTGGTGGCCTGCCCGGCAACAGAACCACGCCTCTTGTGGTAGCTATGGTGGCTGCAGAGGGTTTGATCATGCCAAAGACCTCCTCGCGGGCGATCACCTCTCCGGCAGGCACCGCCGACACAATGGAAACCTTGGCGCCGGTCGCCCTTTCCATTGACGACATGCAGCGCGTCGTGGAGCAGGAAGGCGGCTGCATCGCCTGGGGCGGTGCAGTCTCCCTGAGCCCTGCCGATGACGTTCTGATTCGTATCGAACGGGCAATCGATCTCGACAGCGAGGGACAACTAGTGGCATCGGTGCTGTCTAAAAAAGCCGCCGCTGGTGCCACCCATGTCGTGCTCGACCTTCCGGTCGGTCCCACAGCCAAGGTTCGCAGTGAAGAGGACGCCCAGTGTTTAGCAAGGCTGCTGCGCGAGACCGCTGAAGTGATCGGGCTGACTGTTCGGACGGTCATCACCGACGGTCGGCAGCCAGTCGGACGAGGCATAGGTCCCACCCTGGAGGCCCGAGATGTTCTGGCTGTGCTCCAAAACAAGGAAGACGCACCTGCGGATCTCAGGGATCGATCTATCCAACTGGCCGGTGCGATTTTCGAGCTCGCAGGGCTTGTCGAAAAAGGCAGCGGCGTCAATCTGGCCGCGCAATCCCTGACCAGTGGTCGGGCCTGGCAAAAATTTAGAGCTATTTGCGAAGCCCAGGGCGGCATGCGCGTACTGCCGGTGGCGGCTCAGACTCAGCCGGTGCCAGCAAATCGTCATGGCTTCGTCACCGCTATCGACAACCGTCTACTGGCGCGCATAGCCAAGCTTGCCGGCGCGCCAGCGACACCAGCCTCGGGACTCGACTTACATGTACGCCTCGGCGACTGGGTCGAAGCCGGCCAACCTCTGTTTACCTTGCATGCCGAGTCCGCAGGAGTGCTTGCCTACGCGCTGGAGTACTTACACAGTCGTCTTGACGTTATTTCCATCTCTGAATATCCGTCATAAGGCCTTCTCAATTCGCGTCCAATACCGCTCATTGACTTTAAAAAAGGACCAGGCATGACAATCCGTTGGAATGTGCTATTCAACCTCCACAGTGACAAAGAACTTGCTCTAACCCTTTGCGGGTCGCTGGATCTTCGCGAGGGTCAGCTCGACATGCGCCACTTCCCCGATGGCGAAAGCTATGTGCGGGTGCTGGATGAGGTTAAAGACCTCAATGTGGTGGTGCTGGCGGACCTTTATCAACCTGATCACCGAACCCTGCCTTTACTCCTGCTGGCCGAAACACTCAGGGACCTCGGTGCCAAGGAGATTCTGCTGGTGGCGCCCTACCTTCCGTACATGCGCCAGGACAAACGCTTTCACGGCGGGGAGGGTGTGACATCGCGTTACTTCGCGCAATTGTTGTCCCGCTACTTTTCAGCGCTGGTCACCGTTGATCCTCACCTGCACCGCTATCATGTCTTGTCGGAAATCTACGGTATTCCTACCCAGGTCGGTCACGCAGCGCCAGTAATCGCGGAGTGGATCGCCGCCAACGTCAACAACCCGGTCTTGATCGGCCCCGACAGCGAGAGCGAGCAATGGGTCTCTGCGGTGGCAAAGCAGGCAGGTGCGCCCTTCACGGTATTGAGTAAAACCCGGCGTGGCGACCGTGAGGTAGAAATCAGTGTGCCTCACCTTGAGCAATGGCTGAATCACACTCCGGTACTGGTCGATGACATCATCTCCAGTGGCCATACCATGCTGGAAACCATAGTTCACCTTGAGCGCTTTGGGCTGCCGAAAGTGGTCTGCATCGGCGTTCACGGAATCTTTGCTGAAGGAGCCGATATGGAGCTAATTGATAAATCAGCGCGACTGGTCACTTGTAATACGATCTCACACCCCAGCAACGCCATCAATATCGGAGGCCTTCTGGCCACCAGTATCCGCGAGTTGGCTTGATTCGTTATGAAGACTCAATCAAAAGCCGCGAACGTTGCTTGGATGGTGGTAGTTGTACTGCTCTGGGCCATCTGTTTTCCTTTTATCGTGACGGGGCTGCCGGACGCTCCCCCCTTGCTGTTTGCTGCCTTGCGCGCTTTTCTTGCGGGAGGGCTGCTCTTCGCGGTTCACTTGGTTCTGCGGCGGCGCGCGCCTTACCCTTTTAGCCCCCGAGACTTGGGGCTGTTGAGCTTAATCGGATTGTCCTATACAGCGATGGGATTTGGCGGAATGTTTCTAGCAGCAGGACACCTATCACCGGGACTGGCAACTGTCCTGGCAAGTACTCAGCCCCTGATTGCCGCAGCGATCGCCGCCGCTTGGCTCGGAGAAACGTTGCAGATCAAGGGCATAGCCGGGCTTGTCATAGGTTTTTTGGGCGTCGCCTTGCTTTCTTGGTCGGGATTCGACAATAACAATGCCGGCTATCTATGGGGAGTTACCTGGGTTCTTATGGGCGCCATCGGAATAGCCATCGGCAACATTCTATTAAAAAATCGTGCTGGGAGATCAGTTGCCGCCCCCATGGCTGTCCAGTTATTAATAGGCGGCGGAATACTTCTGGCTGCATCCGCGGTAGGCGGCGAACAGTGGGAGATTCGGTGGACATTTCGATTCACCGGTTCCCTGCTCATTCTATCTGCCCTGGCGACAGCCGCCATGGTGTATTTATGGTTCGCCCTGCTGGCCCGCGCCCCCTTAAACCGATTGAACGTCTTCAGCTTTCTAACCCCGGTACTTGGGTTGCTAATTGGATTTATGTTCTTTGAAGAGCGGCTTCAACCCGTCCAGATTCTTGGAATAGTCGTTGTCATTATCGGTATAGCCATGATGCAAGGGAGAAATGCTGTGGTAGCCCCCGACGAGAGCGCAACACCACCTTAGTCGCTACAGTCCGTGCCTCCTTATAAACACAGCTGGAGTGGAAAACCCCGCAACAGGAGCAACATGTGATCGAACGAATACGCCAAGGAGCGCCCACCAGCCGACTATCCGTCCTTTTGCCAGAACTCCCCCTGGCGGGATTTGGTTTTTTGACACACTTTTTGTGGGAGATGCTTCAAGTCCCTTGGTTTACCGGTATGGCGAAGGCATCTCACGGCTCAGTGGTTTGGATGTGTATACAGGCTTCCGGCGGCGATGTGCTGATTCTACTGGCCAGCTTCTGGTTTTCCTCAATAGTCTTCGGACACCGTCGATGGCTCCTCGAGGGCAAACGAAAGCCGGCTATCACCCTTCTGCTCGCGGCATTTCTCGTGACCATCGTCATGGAATGGCTGGCGACCGGCCCTCTGGAACGATGGACATACGCAGACTCTATGCCGATCATACCTCTGTTAGGCGTGGGACTGGCCCCACTTCTGCAGTGGCTTATTCTCCCGCCGCTGATAATGTGGCTATCGCACAGACATATGCTCGGCTGCATCGCCATCCGGTCCAGCCGTTCGGTCTAGTTGCATTGGGCTGGTGGCCCGCCGCGCCGGCACAAACGCTTGCCCCAATCAAAAAATCAAGATTTTTCTACAACGAGAAGAGGAAATTAGCTATGAACGATTCTACTGTAGTGAATACCCGTTTACGTACCGTCCCGCTAGGCAACACCCTGTCAGTTCTGTTAGTAATCAGCTATCTGCTGTGCGTAGGCTTTGGCCTGCTCGCCCCGGCGCAGATGCGTATGTACGAAGCTTGGGCGCCTTTATTGCCCGGCTTCGAATGGCTTACGTGGTCGGGATTTTTAATTGGATTAGTTGAAGCCTATTTGTACGGTTGGTACATCGCGGCTCTGTTTGTGTCTTTGTATCGCTGGTTCTCAAAAGAGAGACAATGATTATTTTTAATGGATCCTACGTCGAAACGGGTAGAAACGTGAGAACTGTCTGGTGAGCTATTTATGAACCGATTAACAACTTTCCTGAAGAGACACCTCGGTGATGTCGGGGTGGTTTTCTACACCTCACTACTCATTATTACCGCCTTTGTCGTCACCTCTGCCCTTCAGCCGGAAACCGTTGAAGCAATCGCCCAGAAAGTCCTCGATGCAACCGCCAAAAATGTTGGTTGGATGTACTTGATGGCAACCACCGGCTTTGTACTATTTATCTTTTTCCTGGCGTTCTCCAGGTTCGGAAACCTCCGCCTGGGCCAGGAGAACGAGTTGCCGGAGTTCTCCTTCACCAGCTGGCTGGCCATGATTTTCTCGGGGGGCATGGGCGTTGGACTGGTGTTCTGGGGCGTGGCGGAACCCATCATGCACTTGAACGTTCCGCCCCTGGGCCTTGCCGAGCCGCGCAGCGTAGAGGCGGCGCAGCTGGGCATGCGTTACTCGTTCTTTCACTGGGGTTTTCACCAATGGGCCAACTTTACCCTTGTGGGTCTGGCTATCGCTTATGTCCGTTTTCGCCACAATAGCTATGGTTTGATCAGCGAAACATTCCGCCCCCTGTTGGGAGAGCGAGTAGACCGCGGTTGGGGAAAAGCCATCGATATTCTGGCGGTAGTATCCACCTTGTTCGGGGTTGCAACGACTCTGGGGCTTGGCGCGCTGCAGGTCAATAGCGGCCTCTCCCGGCTGGGTGTAATGGATTACTCGACCACATCGCAGTTTATGATCCTGGGAGGGCTTGCAACGCTTTTTACCATATCGGCCATGACGCCACTCGACAAGGGCATACGCCATCTCAGTAACGCCAACCTTGTAATCGCGAGCGGCCTCCTGCTCTTCGTCCTGGTCACGGGCCCCACGGCCTTTATTTTTGGTGAGCTCACCCAAACGCTTGGCGAGTATCTCGGAAACCTCATCGAAATGAGCCTGGTAACCGCCCCCCACTCCGACGAAAAGTGGGTGGAGCAGTGGACCATGTTTTACTGGGCATGGGGGTTAAGCTGGGCGCCCTTCGTGGGGAGTTTTATCGCCCGAATATCAAGGGGAAGAACCATTCGGGAGTTCGTCATGGGGGTAATGGTCATTCCCGTCGCCTTGAGCATGCTGTGGTTCTCAACCTTTGGTGGTTCCGCCATCCATTTCGAACTGTTTGAAGGCGTCGGTATCGCCGATGCCGTGGCAGAAGAAGTTCCATCCGGTCTTTACGTACTTTTAGATCAACTGCCTTGGGGTGGGGTCGCCGCTGTTCTGGCGGTCATACTGGTCTCGATGTTTGTGGTCACCTCTGCGGACTCAGCCACCTTCGTACTGGGCATGTTCACCTCCAAGGGTGTACTAACGCCAACACGCTTTGTTCGAGTGCTCTGGGGCTGCTTGCAGCTGTTAATGGCCTCCGTGCTCTTGCTGAGCGGCGGGCTGAACGGGCTCCGCACTCTTTCCATTGTCGCCGCATTTCCTTTTATGTTGCTGATGGTCCTAATGGCTTTCTCTCTTCATAAAGACCTTGCGACAGACATTAGGCGCCGCGAAGAGAAAAACGCAATGATGCATGCCCGCATGGAGCAATGGCTGCTGAGAGAGTCTGAGCGGGAAGCGGAGCGTCAGGAAGAAGAGGAACTCCATCCAAGCGCCCCCGAGCAATGTCCGGGATTGAGCCGGACGGGACAATCGACCCCGATAGAAGAGACGTAGCTGGTGAACCAACAAGGGGCCAAGTTACCCTGGCCGACGCCCTTTCCTGGGCTTACGGTACCGGACGATGAAATGCCCATTTGAGAAAGTGCGGACTGAAAAACCACTCGTTACCAAATCCACCGCTTCATCAAGCGGGTTCCATGGCCCAAGTACAGCGCATTTTGCTACAATCCCGAGAACTTTCGTAAACCTACGATCATTTGGTATGACCTGTGCACCCAACTAATGAAACTTCACAGCAGGCAGAGGCAAAAAGACTCAACCAAAGTTGTTCCTGCGTCACTCTCGATCGGCCAGCGGTAGCTCAGGATATCGCCCATCTACTGGGTGAAGACGCCGAGGATATTTTGTCCAGCGAGGCCTGGCATCAACTTTTCTCCAACGTTGCTGTCTTTGTTCCCGACCAAGATCTGGCCAAGATGCAGGCCTTGGTTCGCGCATTGGAAGCGGCCGCTGCGCTCTCCGACTATCGAGAGAAGGTGTTGTCCTGGGCACCATCGACAGCACGGCTCGACCCCGGTCCCGCTGGTGCCTTTATGGGCTATGACTTCCATCTTGGCGACGATGGACCACGTCTAATCGAGATTAACACCAATGCCGGAGGTGCGTTTCTCAATGCGATTCTTGTCCGTGCCCAAAAACGATGCTGTGGCGGTGCGACCAATGAACTCTGGACCGAGGACTTTGACCGCGAGGTGATCCGTCAGTTCGAAAGCGAATGGCGCGCCCAGCGCGGCAGCAGACGCCTGGAGACAATCGCGATCGTCGATGATCAGCCAGAGGAACAGTACCTCTATCCGGAATTCAGGCTCGCTCAGAGGTTGCTGCAGAGGGGCGGAATCGAGACCCACATTCTGTCCCCCAAAGATTTTCAGCTTAATAACGGAGTGCTGTACGGCAACGGCAAACGAATCGATCTGGTTTACAATCGGTTGGTGGACTTCGGACTCGAAGCCCCCGATCACGCCACCTTACGCGCGGCCTGGTCGGAGGGAGGCGCTGTTATAACCCCCAACCCCCACATTCACGCACTGTTCGCGAACAAACGCAATTTGGCTGTTCTGTCAGATCAAACGACCTTGAGGGAGTGGGGCCTGAGCGCTGAGAACGCCGAATTGCTTCGCCAAAGTATTCCGCGCACCCAGTTAGTCGATGCCGCCAATGGCGAAGAACTCTGGCGGCAGCGACGGCAATTGTTTTTCAAACCTGTAGCGGGTCATGGCAGCAAAGGAGTTTACAAAGGCAGCAAACTCACAAAAAGCGCCTTTGCCCGAATTCTAGAAAGCGACTACATCGCGCAGACCTATGTGCCACCTTCAGAACGCCTGGTGATGGTCGATGACGAGAGGGAAATGCTCAAGGTCGACGTACGTCTATATACCTATCGCGGCGAGCTGCTGTTGGCGGCGGCGCGCTTGTATCGGGGCCAGACCACCAATTTTCGCACCCCAGGTGGTGGCTTTGCACCAGTTCTCCTCAAGCAAACCTAGCGGGAGACATTTCCGCCCGCCAAGAAGTACCGGGCCGGCAGCGGCCTCCGCGCGCTGACTCCAGCAAAAACGGATAGCCCTATTTTACTTACATGTCATCCATGCGCCCTATCTGCCGTACCAAGCGCTTGGTTTCATGCTCTTCCATATCCAGCAATGACTGCACCAGTTCTGTGACCTCGGGTATTTCTGCCTTTTCGATAAGCGTTCGGTAAAGACTGATGATTTGTTCGTGGAAATCGACCACTTCCGTCTCTATTGAAGTGGCATCCATTTTGGCGTAGTGATCGTCGCAATCCAGGTGGGTGGTAATAGGATTGTGCGGCATGTAATCGTACACATAAGTGCGAGCTGCCCTGGGATCAGCCTGCTGTTCAAACCCTGCCACTATTTTCTCTATTTCCGCTTCGTGCGAGGCCAGATACTCAAGCAGCAGAGAAGCGCGTTCATTTTGATGAAGCGAGGCGCAATGAGACAGGCATTTTGCCAGGCTCCCGTGCAACTTTCGGCTCCATTCAATCAGGTCAAAAATAGTTTCAACTTTCATGCTAAACCTCTTGTCTGAATTTAAAATACGTCGCTTTAAACGTCAGCGACCATGGTACTAGGAATGCCATTACGTCATCGGAATCACAAGGAAGAACTGCGCAGCCAACCCGATGATGACCGTGCCTGAAAGCGCGGTTATCGCCACCATGCTCAGCCAATATTCGGGGGCATTCGGAGCCGCCTCCCCTTGCCGGTACATGGGTACAATAATACGCAAATACACCGCCAGCGAAAGCACACTATTGACAATCCCCACCACCGCCAGCCACGTGAATTGGGCATCTATGGCAGCCGCAAAAATCAGGAACTTGCCCACGAAACCAGCAAGTGGCGGAATGCCGACCAACGACAGCAGAAATAGCACCATTGCGATCCCCATTAATGGCCTGTTGCGCCCCAGGCCATTGAAATCGGTCAAGGTGCGTCCGACCATGGCAACAATGGCGAAGGCACCCAGGTTCATGGCCGCGTAGGCGGCGGCGAATAGAATGATCGATGGCAAGGCAAGCGAGCTTGAGCCCACGGCCAAAATGCCCAGCAGGAAGTAACCGGACTGCGCAATTGATGAGTAAGCCAACAGCCGAACGACATTATCCTGCGCCAATGCGGCGAGGTAGCCGTACGTCATACTCAGTACCGCCAGCCCCGCAATAACTGCGGGCCAACCGCTCTCCATGGGCAGGTCTCGAAGCACTTGGGTTAGCGCGAACAGAGCGCCCACTTTGGGCACCACAGACAGGTAGGCGGCTATCGATAAGGGCCCGCCTTGATAAGCGTCTGGCACCCAGAAATGAAACGGAACCAATGACGCCTTATAGCCGAGGCCGACAATCGCCGTCACCAGGCCGAGGATGGCGGCTAGCGGCATGGCGTCGGCGCGCGCGAGATCAGAGAGCAGCGTGGAGCCAGCGGCGCCGAACCAGTAACTCAAGCCAAAGACCATCACCGCGCCGGTAACCGAGCCGAATACAAAGTATTTCATGGCGGCTTCGGTGGCCGGGTCATCGTCCGGGTAGGCCACCAGCGCGAAGCTGGCCAGGCTGGTCAACAAGACGCCCAGCACTAGAAACATCATATCGCCGCTTCCGGCCAGAACGAGTGCACCAAAAGTGGCAAAGCACAGCAAACTGTAGACCGTGCCCTCACGAACGGTGCCTCGCACATCCACGCGCGCCAGCAACAGGGAAAGCACGGTGGCGGGCAACAGGATAAGTTTGGCCCAAATACTGAGCGTGTCGATTCGGAAGCTGCCCCCGAACACGGCGGCGTCGGTGCCCAGCATACTCAAGGTCAAGCCCGTGGCGATGAACAGGCCCACGATGGCAACCGCCAAGGCAACGCGCGGCCAGCGCAGCATTTCCGCAATCAGTGCACCGACCGCCGTTAACAGAACGGCTATTTCGGGAATTAATAACGCAAGGTCATGACCCATTACAGCACCAACGCCGAGGTCGTCCGATGAATGATGTCCAGCACCCAGGACGGCGCCACCCCGGTAACTAGGGTAAGCACCAGCAGTGGCGCCACGGCGAGCAGTTCCCGCACGCTCAGGTCGGGCATGCTATGCCAGCGTTGCTGGGGCTCGCCAAGGAAGGTTTCGCGGATTGCCTTGAGAAAAGTGCCGGCAATGATCGCGATGCCCAGTATCGCGACAACAGCGGCGGGCACAGTGCCCAGAGTGCTGAGAAATATCTGGAACTCGGCCGGAAAGTGCGCCAGACCAGGCAGACCAAGGGACGCGAAGGCTGCCAGCATAAATGACCAGCCCAGCAGCGGAACCGTTTTAAGTAGGCCACCGAATTCACCCATTTCCCGAGTATGCGCACGCTCCTGAATCATGCCCACCAGGAAGAACAATGCACCGGTCACCAGGCCGTGACTGAACATCTGCAGGACGGCGCCATCGAGGGCGGTGGCACGCACTGAGGGGTCTAGGGTCAGTGCGGCCACGGCGACGCCGATGATCACATAGCCCATGTGGTTGATCGAGGTATAGGCCACCAGGCGCTTGAGATCGGTCTGCGCCAGAGCGGCGAAGGCGCCATAGAGCGCGCCGATGACACCGAAAACCAAAACAACGACGCCGGCTTCGCGGAACGCCTCCGGAGTCATTTGTAGAGCGAAGCGAACCAGCCCATAGGTTCCAAATTTCAGCATGATGCCGGCCAGGATGACACTGCCGATAGTCGGCGCCTGAACGTGGGCGGCAGGTAACCAAGTGTGCAGCGGTACGGCGGGGATCTTGACCGCGAAAGTAACCAGCATGGCGACCAACGCCCACATGGCCGCGGCCCCTTCAAGCGGTGGATTAGCGATCCAGGCGCGCATGTCGAAGCTGGGATCGGGACTGCCGAGGTAAAGCCCCAGGATGGCGAGCAATAACGGCAGGCTGCCCAGAAGCGTGTAGATAAAGAACATCAGAGCCGCCCGCTGCCGGTCCTCATGCCCCCAGCCGGCAATCATGAAATACATCGACACTAGGGAGACTTCGAAGAACACATAGAACAGAATTCCGTCGAGGGCGGTAAAGGTGCCGATAGCCGCAGTTTCCAGAAGTAGAACCAAAGCCACGTAGGCGCGCGGGCGCTCGCGCAGCGACGAAGCATAGATGAACGCCACCAAAAACAGCATGGCACTCAGCAGCACTAAGGGCAGGCTGATACCATCCACCCCGACCCGGTAGGCGGCACCGATGGCCGGAATCCATTCGAGCTCTTCGACTTGGGAAAAGCCCGCGCCACTCACTCCCTCCAGCCACATGGCCAGCGCGCCGACCAGAGTTAAACCGGCGGTGCCAATACCAATGCTGTGTACGGTTCGCGCCGTTGGCCTCGGAAGGGCCAGAATCAGGACGGCACCGGCGAGCGGCAAAAACAGAGTAAGTGATACAACTGGTAGCATGAGTATGGCTGTCCTCTAGAAACTCAATGAAGCCGAAAGCAGTATGATCAGTGTTACGGCGGTAACCACGGCGCTGATAGCCAGACTGTGGTGAATCCAACCGCTTTGCAGGGAGCGGGCACGGTCTCCCCAGCCTCGCACGCCGGCCACCAGGGAGAAGATCAGGCCGTCGATTCGGCGCTCATCTCCTACCCGAACCAAATGCGCCACGGCCAAGCTGGCACGGCCAGTACCCAACACCGCCGCATACAAACCTCGTTCCACGCGCCCGCAACCTCGAGCAATGAAGAGGCCTCCACGGCCGACACTCAGGACGGTCGCGTATAGGCCACGCTCCAGGCGCTGGCAGCCGTAGGCAATGGCCATGGCTGGTCGGCCGATCCAGAAGGTGAGCCCTCCGGAGATGACCAGCCCCGATTGTGCCCAGGGGTGGAAAGGGCCAAGCAGGCGCGGTGCCGGTACCAGCCAGCCCAGCGCCAGGCCGACCACTGCCGCGAGAAGTCCGAACAGCATGGCGGTAGTGCCATGGGCTTCAGGGCCGGGTAAACCCAACAAGGCTTCAATGGGACCGAAGGTCAGACCCAGGAAGACGGCTGGGATTACCAGGGCCCATACTCCCACCCCCATCCAGCGGGCACCGGCGACCGGACGGCTTTCGCTCTCGCCCTCCTCGCGCTCGAGCCATAGCATCCGAAGCGCGCGAGCCAGGTAGGCGCCAGTCAGCAGTGTGCCCGCCAGTGCCAGCGGAGCGAGCCAGGCGGTACTTGGTGCGGACAGCGCGGCGGCGATCACCGCGTCCTTTGAGAAGAAGCCGCTCAGCGGTGGAGCACCCACCAGGGCCATCGCTGCCAATGCGAAGCCGAGGAAAGTCCAGCGCCGATCTCGCCCTACACCCCGCAAGCACCTCAAAGCCGTGCCGCCGCGCGCATGCTGAAATTCACCAGTCGCTAAAAACAGGCCGCTCTTGATGGCGGCATGGGCGAGCAGATGCAGCAACGCCGCCAGCGGCACACCGGCACCGACCGCAATCAGCATCAGACCATACTGACTGGCGGTTGAGGCTGCCAGCAGGCGTTTGAGGTCGCGTTCGGCCAGCGCAATCAGCCCTGCCGCCACGGTAGTAATACCGCCCACCAGCCCAATAGCGAGCAAAACGTTCGGCGCCAGCAGCGGCGCTACGCGGATCAGTAAAATGGCGCCAGCTGCCACCAATGTCGCCGAATGCAACAACGCCGACACCGGTGTTGGCCCCGCCATGGCGCGCATAAGCCAATCCTGCAAGGGGACCTGGGCGGACTTGCCCATGGCGGCCAGCAGCAACAAAAGCCCGGCCGCCACGGCGGTGCCTCCGTCGACATTCAGGGTGGCGGCGATCTGGCTGGTGCCTGCCGCCCCGATGAGGATAAATATAGCGATGTACAGACCAAGGTCGGCGCTGCGGGTGTAGAGAAAGGCACGGCTCGCGGCGTTCGCCGCTTCGGGTCGCTGAAACCAGAAGCCGATCAGCAGGTAACTGCACAACCCGATCAGCTCCCAGGCGACGAGCACCAGAATCCAGTCGCCGGCCAGCACCAGGGCCTGCATGGCGGCAACAAACAGGGACATGAGGGCAAAAAATCGGGGTAAACCGGACTCCCGCTTCATATAGCCCACCGAATAAATCAGTACGCAAGTCGCCACGGCGGCCACCAACACACTGAACAGCGCGGTTAGCGGCTCGGCGGTCAACCGCAAGGGCAGATCCGGCAAGCCTGGCAGCACCAGGGGTGCGGAGTCACCACTGGCGGTCGCCCCTAAAAGCCTAAGGCTTGCCGCCAGGCTGAGTGCGACCCCGGCCAACGCCAAAATAGCCGCTCCCCGGCGCAGCAGCAGAATGGCAGCGGCCGCAAGCAAAGGGAACACTATGGGAAAGACCAGGTCACTCATCCTTTCAGGTCTCCTGCCTCTTCCATCTCGACCGAGCCCTTGGCCCGGAAGCGTGCAATTGCGACGCCGAAACCGACGGCCATCTCCACTGCCATAACCGTCATCACCACCAGCACAAACATCTGTCCGGCGTAGACCTCCGGATGCAGAAAGCGCCAAAAGGCCACCAGGTTCACCAGCGCGCCCGCCAGAATCAGCTCCACGCCCATCATTATCATGACCAGATTAGTCTGCGAGAGCGCGCCATAGATACCGACACCAAAGAGAATGGCGCCGGTCAGAAGTGCCAGGATCAGTACCGGAGTCATTTTGAAGCCTCCTGTTCTTTATCACCGTTTCCCTTGTCGAGCTTTCCTGTGTCGACGCCGGGCTGGCGCACCGGAATCGCTACTGCCGTAGCCGCGATCATTGCGGTCAGGATGGTGATGGCGGCGGTCTCGAAAACCAGCATAGAGCGACCCAACATTTCAAAACCGAGTTCCCGCGTTTGCATTGCGGCATCCGGCGCCTCGGCGACTATCGGTCCCCAATCAGAGAACAGCGCTACCGAGATGGCGGTGGCGGCGGCAATGGCTCCGGCGCCAATCGAAAAGCGCTTCTGGTGGCTCATATCCATCCCGCCAAGCCCACCGGGGTCCATCATGAACATCACCATGAAGATGGCCATGATGCTCATTTCGGTGGCCATCATCATAATCTGCAGCACGCCCAGGAATTCGGCCTGCATGGCCAGAAACATGCAGCCCACGGCGGCCTGCGAAAACAGCAGCGCCAATGCAGAACGCACCATAGACGCAGTACGGAACACCGCCACACCGAAACCAATCGCTGCCAGCCCGAATACGCCGACAAAAAAAGCCTGAACAACCATTAAGGCACCACCAGGATGAGCAATCCGACTATCAAGATATTGAGCAATGCCAGAGGGATCCCGAGCTTCCAGCACCAGCCCAGCAGATCCGCCTCGCGAATACGAGGTAAATAAAAGCCGACCAACAACATCGATACGGCTACCGCCAGAGTCTTGATCAGGCTCCAGGCCCAGGGCGGCAAAAGCGGCCCCTGCCAGCCACCGAGAAAAAACACCGTGGTCGCGGCAGACAGGGTGATTACCATCACCAACCGTGCCAGCCGCAACACTGCCAGGCGCACGCCGGTGTATTCGGCGTCGACCCCGCCGGCCAACTCACCGGGTGCGGTAGGCAGGTCGAAGGGTGAGCGGAACGCCAACGCGATAGCGGCGATGAAAAACAACACAAAGCCCAGCGGTTGGTAAACTATGTTCCATAAACCGGCCTGAGACTCGACGATGGCACTGTTTAGCAGGGACTCAGCGCGCATGGCGGTCGCCGTAATGGGCATGACGATAAGCATGGAGTAGGCGATAAGCTGGCCGAGAAAGCGCCAGCCACCGACCATCGCGTAGGCGCCATTCGGGCCCCAACCCGCCATAATCAGCGATACCAACACATAGGCAAGCACCGCGTTAAGAAACAAGGCGCCGGTGGCCAGATCAGCGATGACCAGATCCGGCGCCAGCGGAAGCACGGCAGCACCGAGCACCGCTACCACCAGCAACAACACTGGCGCGGTCTCGAAAAACAACCGGTCGGGTTTGCGCGCCAGGATGGACTCCCGGCCCAGGTGCGACAGGCCCGCCAGCAGCGGCGCAACCGGTCGCAGGCGGCCGGTCGTTAGCCAGGCCTCAATCACAGCCAGTAACCAAGCGCCAACCAGCAAGGTGAGCAACACTAAGGCGACAGTCATGAGGTCACCTCCCAGGGCGAGAGATCCAGTGACCCGACCGCCACCAGGGCATCGCCCAGCTCCTGGCCCTCGACCAAATCGGCGACCAAGCCGATATGTTGGCTGCAGGCGCTATCCAGCTCGACCGATACCACCTGCCCTCGCTCCTGCGTTAGTCGCAATGTGGCGCGGCCACGCGGCGTTTCCACGGTCGCCTCTCCCGTTCCGGAAGGGTTGTCGATGGCGCGCAGCTTGGGGAGCTCAGGGTCTCCGGCCACCTCCACGAGGTCGAGACTGGTCATGATCTCAACATGCCGCTGCCGGAGACGCGCCCAGGCGTCCCCGGCGCTCTCAGCGCGCATTTCGAAACCCAGCTCGCGATACATTGCATCCGCCTGGCGGGCGTCTTCGGTTCGGCCGGAGGCGCGGGCCACCGTGCCTCGTAGATCCTGGGAGCCGTGGGGCAAAGCTCCGATGCCTTTCAAGCGCGCTTTGAGGAGGGGCGTATGCTCGAGCCGTGCAATGAGCGACTGCAGCGCCGGTCGCAGGGCGACAAGCTGCTCCCGGTCGGCGCGCTGGGTTTCCAATTGCAAAGCCGCCGCACGACGCGTTAACCAGACAAAGCTGAGCTGGCGCCCCAACTGAGCCAGCCAGCCCAGGTGGCTGGCGATGCGCTCGCGCTCAAGAGCGGCCGCCCGGCCCCGCTCGACGGCCGGATCTGGCTCCAGACCGGCCGCCTGCTCGATAGCGCGACAGGCCAAGAGGCGATAACTTACCGGTGCCAACGGCATAGCCGCCGCCAGGCGCTCGATGAAGGTTTCGACCGCCACCTCTTCAGATGACGTGTTCATAGCTACCAGAGATGTTGCTTGGCCCTCGGTCACCCCATCGCCGTCGAGCGTCAAGGTTAGCTTCAATCCGCCCGGCAAACCGGGAAAGCAGGGGCCGAAGGGCACCTCAAGCCAGTCCATTGCCAAACCATCGGCACTGCGGGGCAGGTCTTTGGTAACCTCGACCATGGACATGAATCCGGAACTGTCGTGGTCGTGGTCGTGGTCGTGGTCGTGGTCAGAATGATCATGCCCGTCATGGTCGTGCCCGGAATGGTCATGGTGGTGCTCGTGATCGTGCTCCGACACATCTTCCTTCACGCTCTCGTCTTCTCCGGGCTTATGCGGTTCTAGATCCATGCCGCATTTGGGGCACCTGCCCGGCTCGCTTCTGACTACTTCTGGATGCATGGGACAGATATATTCAGTGCCGGATTGTTCTTGAGCCGGTTCCTGTTGGTGACCGTGATCCTGGCCCTGATGATCCTCATGCTCATGGCAATGAGCATGCTCGTGATCGTCGTCGCCCTGATGCTGTTCGTGGTCATGAGCGTGTTTATGATTCTGGTGATGGCCGTGATGGCGCTCATGACTCTGTCCATGATCATTGTGGTGAGCATGGTGATGATCGTGTCCCTCGCTCTCATGCTTATGATCATGATGATGTTCGTGGTGCTCGTGGCCGCGGTTCTCGTCGTGTTCCCCGGCATCAGAGTCGCCGCCGGCTTCGCGCGCCACCAAGTCCATGCCGCATTTGGGACAGCTACCTGGTTCGTCTTCCACCACTTCTGGGTGCATGGGGCAGACGTATTCGGTTTTGGTTTGCAGGATTGATGAGTCAAAATCGTCGGGCGAGGCGGCGAAGGCGCCTTCGGCCAGCAACCGCTGCAGCCGAGTGGCCGCCTCCATCAGTTCGGTTTGTGAGAGATCCGCAGAAACGTCAGCTTGAGGTAAAGACGAAGGTGCTGACCCACCGAGCACTAGAATAGCTCGCGGCCTAGGCATCTGGGCATAGAGCACTGCTGTGGCCTCATCCAACTTCTGAGATAGCTCACCGACAATCAGAAGCACAGTGGCATCGCGCGGCGTGGCGGCGATGCGCATGTCTGCGGCCGCCAGGTCCAGCCCATGCGCCAGGGCCACTTCCGGCCCAGGGACTACCAGGCAGCTCAAATTGCGCGCCAGAGCCTGCCCAACCCACCTTCGCAGGATAGATGGACGCCCTTTGCGTGCGCCGGCAAGTGTCGTTGCGGCCTCAGACATCACTGCCGCCTCAGAGCGCCCTGGCTCCATCCGTAAAGCAGCCCGAGAAAGAGAATCGCAAGAAACACGCCCATATCAAGTAAAGCAACCAGCCCTACCTCCTTGAACACAACCGCCCAAGGGTACATGTAGGCCATCTCCATATCGAACGCCAAGAACAGCAACGCATAACCGTAATAGCGCGCATGATAACGTCCCCAGACCGGATCGCGTGACAGCACCCCCGCACTCGCCGGCACATCCTTTCCCGGCTCCTGCCGTGTCGCCCCCAAACTACGAGCCAAGCCATAAAGGCTCAACACCGTACCCAGGACACCCAGGGCTAACCCCAGCAGCAATGAGTATTGTTGTGTAGCGCTCATAACGTCTAACTTCTCAAGTTTACTCTGGCACAGGTTCGTGAGATCTAACTCTCTATTGCACAAAAAATATGGAACCCCGTTCAACGAATGGTTCGACGAAGATCAGTTTCAAGTCTAGACACCCTTGCCGGAAGCGCAAACTATCCCTCTACTCACGCGGTCAGAACCTCCGCCTTCTACTGAGTTTTAACAAGTAGATTCGACTACGGCACGTCCTTGAAGTCGCGAATATGCAACAGATCTTCTACCGGGAGAACGGCCACAAACCCGTCGCTGTCGAGCCCCTTGTGGACCGTCCGGGCAATGGTTTTCACTATTTTTTCCGCCCGACCCGCTTCCTCGAATATCTCGGCGCGAACCCAGTCAGCCATAGTGTCCTCTGCATAGTAGTTCCGGTACTCGCCGAAACCGCGTACCTTGGAAACCGTCAAGCCGGACACGCCAATTGCTTTCAGCGCGCCCTCGACTTTTTCAAGTTCTAACGAGGAAAATATTGCCGTTACTTTGCAAAATTTCGTATTCATCATAACTCCACTACATTAAGGAAATTGAGCGACGAGCAACTCAGATCATCCCTTCTTCCAGTAGTTAAACATTCGAAGCTAAACTGCAGTCAAAAACGGTACACACTTCTATTTTCTACGCCTCTTCAAAACTCAGTCGCCACGTTTGTTACATGGCCAATCCGCAAACGCCAGAAAATAGAGAAAGGCAAGATTAACGAGTGGAATCAATATCAAAACGCCCAAAATTCCCGGATACCCAACACGCTGGCAAATACGCCACGTCGGTATCACAACAATAATGGCAACAACCAGCATCCATAACCAGTGGCCCGCGCCCATGGTGTTTCCTAACATGTTACCTTCAATCATATTCGAAGCTCCATTTCAATTGGTTAATTCAGTGGTGATGAGAATGAGTGTGCTCTCCAGTCGGCGGCTCTACCCCCGACGTTTTTTTAAGAAATACCTGCTCGCCAACCGCAATTAGGACCATCGCCACTACGGCCACGCCGATCACGAACGGATCCGTATTCAGTTTGACCCAGACAAAACCTCCGAGCGCCAGTAAATCGAGAGCAATGGCTGTAACGGGTACCCACGCTTTGGCCTTGATGTCCTCACGCAAGTAGCGAAGCACGCCCCAGTGAATGGCGATATCCATTATCAAGTAGAACACAATTCCCAGAGCGGCAATCCGAGACAGATCAAAAAATGCGGTCAGAAACAAGCCCAAAACGACAGTATAGACCAGAGTGTGCTTCTGGATACTCCCAGGCATACCAAAATGATTGTGTGGGACCAGCTTCATTTCAGTCAGCATGGCCAGCATTCGTGAGACCGCAAAAATGCTGGCTAGAATGCCGCCCGCAGTAGCCATCATTGCAATGGCCACCGTGAACCAGACCCCATAGTTTCCCAGTGCTGGGCGCGCGGCAGCGGCCAGGGAATAATCCCGCGTCTCGATGATTTCGGCCAATGAAAGGTTGCTCGCAACAGCGAAACCAACGAGTGTGTAGATCACGACGCAAGCAGCGATAGAAATCACAATGGCACGACCGACATTACGCTTAGGATTTTTCACCTCAGAGCCGCTATTGGTAATGGTCGTAAAGCCTTTAAACGCCAATATCCCCAGAGCCGTAGCCCCCAGGAAGTTGCCTACGGTTCCCGCCTCTCCGGGGCTTGAGAAGTCCACTGAAAGACTGTCCGCGACCCAGATTCCGACCAGCCCGAAAATGATAATGCCCGCAATTTTCAAAATACCGATAAATGAGGCCACGCCCTGGATCAACCGATTACTTGAAAGATTGACCAGAAAGGCGGCGATGATGAGGGACACACCGAGAACAGGCACCATTATGCCGCTCTGGTCGCCACCGAAGAGCTGCATGGTGTAAGAGCCGAAAGTGCGGGCGAGAAAACTCTGGGCAATCACCATGGAAAAATACATCAGCAGAGCGTTGAACGCTGTTGGCAAGCGATTGCCATAGGCCTTGTGCAAATACATGCCAATGCCACCGGCGGACGGGTAGGCATTGGAAATCTTGATGTACGAATAGGCGCTGAAGCTGACGATGACGGCGGCGGCCAGGAACGCCAACGGGAAAAGGACGCCGGTCATCTGCGCCATCTGCCCGGTAAGCGCAAAGATACCGGCGCCAATCATGACACCGGTACCCAGCATGACCGTACCCGATAATGTCAAACTTCCTTCCTGATAACGCGTTGTTCTATCATCGTCCTTAGCCATAAAGCCTCCGGGCTGTTAAGTTGGTTTATCTACTCTATGAAATCAGAACCAAATGCGGGCGCCAATGACGAGGCCGGTTTCGGAGTCGTCTCCGCCTCCGGCACGTATCTGGTCAGCCTTGTCCCCCAGAGAGCGGCTCCAATAGGCACCAATGTAGGGAGCAAATTCTCTGGACAGTTCGTACCGATAGCGTAATCCCACACGAATATCATTCAATCCGGTGGGGCGATCGTACGCTTCAGCATCGGTCAATGCGGCGGCAACTTCCAAACGCGGCTGCAGGTAGGACACCTGGGTCAGGCGCAGGTCGTATTCGGCCTCAATGGTCGCGGCGATGTCGCCATCCTCATTCACCGTAATGGAGTTATCCATCTCAAACCGATAGGGGGCCACACCGAACAGGCTGAACACCAGGTAGTTCTCGCGCTCCGCCCCCGACGCCAACGACCCCCGGGTACCAATACCCCCCTGTAGCTCCCAGAACGGGGCAATCAGACGACTGGCCAGCACCTCCGCGCTCTCCAGCTCAGTGGGCTCGCCATCATCCTTCTGGTTTTCGCCTTCGCTCTTGAAATAGATTCGATTTCTGTCGCTACCGTACCAGGCCAGCATATCCCAGACGAGCACGTCTTCGTCGTTATCGGTCCGGGTGACTTCCAGTCGGTCAAACAGAATCTGGCCGGTTCGATAGGATTTAACGGGCTCGGGCCAGTCGTCTTCGGCGTGGCCCGCCCACACCGGGCCGCTCACTCCAGCCAGCACCAGAGACACAACGATCTCCAATTTTCTCATAATTCCTCCTTAGCTGACGTTGACGACGCGGAACATGCCTGCCTTCATGTGATACAGCAGATGGCAGTGAAAAGCCCAGCTGCCGGGCGCATCAGCGCTGATTTGCAACGAGACCACCTCACTGGGTTTAAGGCTGATAGTGTGTTTTCGAGGACGGGGGTATTGGCCGTTTTCAAGCTCCATCCACATGCCATGCAAATGGATGGGGTGATCCATCATGGTGTCATTCACCATGATCAGACGCAGACGCTCTCCATGGTTGAACTCTACGGGACCATCGACTTCGGTAAACTTCACCCCATCAAAGGACCACATGTATTTCTCCATGTTGCCGGTGAGGTGAAGCTCAATGTCCCGTTCCGGCTCCCTTTCGTCTGGCCAGGGATGAGCGCCGATCAGATCGCCATAGACCAGAACGCGATGATCCACATCCTCAAGGCCAACGCCAGGCTCGTTTAGCCGGCTGACCGGATTGCGAGCAATCATCGCTGCGGCGGGACCATGGCCACCCGGTGCGTGCTCGATGCCAAGATCCGGGGCCGAAGGCCGTTGTTGAGATGCCGCCATACCCCCGCCATGGTCACCGTGCATCTCATGCTGGCCCCCCATACCGGATTCATCGCCCTTGGAAGACGACATATCCATGCCATCCATATCGTGGCTCATTCCCATGGCCGCCATACCCCGCTCGGGCACCGGCCGCAAATCGGGCACCTGTGCTTGCTGCCCCACCTCCGTTGCGAGCGTGCCCCGGACATAACCGCTGCGGTCCATACTCTCCGCGAACAGCGTATAGGGCCGGTCGCTTTTCGGCGTCACGATGACATCGTAGGTTTCCGCCACGCCGATACGGAATTCATCGACTGTGACTGGCTTGATCGGTTGACCGTCGGCGGAGACCACCACCATCTCAAGGCCCGGAATGCGAAAATCAAAAAACGACATGGCCGATCCATTGATGATTCTCAACCGGACCTTTTCGCCGGGCTTGTACAGCGCTGTCCAGTTTGTTGCATTATCACGGCCATTCATCAGATAGGTATAGGTGGATCCGGTCACATCCAGCAAATCCCGGGAGCTCATGCGCATTGTGTTCCACATGGACCGCTGTTCCAAGGTTTTCGCCAGCCCTTGACGGCGGATATCGGCAAAAGTGTCCCCCAAGGTTCGCTGCTGGTAATTGTAGTAGCCCTCCGCGACGGTCAGGTTGCGGAATACCTCGTGAGGGTCTTCAAAAGTCCAGTCGCTCAGGATGATCACATGCTCCCGGTCCGCGCCTATATCGCCGTCGGCCGGATCAATCACCAGTGGCCCCAGGTGCCCCAACTGCTCCTGCAGTCCCGAGTGGCTGTGATACCAATAGGTTCCATTTTGTTGAACGTCGTATTCGTACTGAAAGGTTTCTCCTGGCTTGATACCGGGAAAGCTCACGCCGGGCACACCATCCATGTTCTCGGGCAGAATGATGCCGTGCCAATGAATTGAGGTGTCATCAGCAAGCGAGTTGGTAACGTTCAGGCGAGCTCTCTGTCCTTCTTTCAACCTGATCAACGGCCCGGGCATGCTGCCGTTGATGGTGATCGGTCTGCCGACCTTTCCACCAATGTTCATATCCGCCCGGCGAATATGCAGATCAACCGCTGGATTCGCATTGACGACATCGCTATAGCTTCGCCCCAGAGGAGACGCCCAGGTCGGTGCCATCCTCGCCATGGCGAGGGCCGATGCCGCCCCGAGCGCTGATTTGATAAACCGTCGACGGCCCGCTTCTACTGGTTTTTCCATCATGTAACCTCTAATCTCGTTACCTGCTTGTCTCTCGCAAAAAACTTCTGACTTCGGCGACCAGCGTGGCGCAATTACCCAAGTCAATGATGATTGGCGTCATCGGCTCCCCGGGTGGTCAAGATTTGGTACTGCTCGGGCGACAGCTCGGGTAGACGCCGCAAGAAGGCCACCATATCCCAAATCCGTTCGTCATCATGGTTCGGCCCCCAGGCCGGCATGCCCGATGCCTTGATACCGTGCTTAATAACCCAAAAGCGTTTTCGGGCCTGCGACTCAAGGGCCTCTTCATCTTGATGCTGTTGCGTCAGATTCGGTGGCTGGGGGTTGAGGCCCAGTGCGAAGTCACTCTGAGCCTTACCCGGCTTGAGATGGCAACCGGCACACATGTCGTTGTAGTCGGCACCCCCCGCCAGTAGGCGGTCGGACGTATCCAGATCCGCTGGCACCTCGATCTCGTCCGACGCCCGGTCAACCGAGCGCTCGCGCAGCGTCTCCAGCGCCCAGTAGGTCAGAGGGGTGTGCCGATCATCCGCACCGACGGGATACAAGCCCGAGTAGATGAGCGCCCCGCCCGCCGCTATGGCGAAAACGAGTGCAAGGACCAGGCACTTGGTGCAAGACAAAAACCCAGGGGCCGCCATGTGCCCTCCTTCATGCTCTAGTGGTCGTGATTGGACTTACGCGGCGCGTCATCATCGGACTCGGAGTGCTTGTGCTGGGACTCCTTCGAGTCGGCATCACTCTTATCCATGTGGTGCTTGCACTTCTTCATCATGGCCTGCATGACCGGATCATCCATATCCATTTCGGAGTGGTCCATTTCCTTCATTTCCGAGCAGTTCGGTTTTTCGTCCCCCTCCATATGCTCCGAAGGTTCATGCGCCTGCACTGACAGGGCCAACAGAAGCGCCGGCAGGGTGGTCAACCAAAGTAGTGGTTTGTGTGTCATGGGGTAACTCCTCAAGTACAACGAAGGTGAACGGCAATTCAGTTTTTTCAGCAACTGAGTCTCAGACTAACAAACAGGCCCTGTCTGCCAGATGACTCGAACATTACATTTTTGTAATGTTCGTGTAACCTTGTCGTTGGACACAGTCAGCTACACTCGCGCGATACGGATCAGAAGAGGTGCTTCATGCGACTGCTGGTGGTAGAGGACGAAGTAAAGACAGGTGACTATCTGCGCCAAGGCTTGACCGAAGCCGGCTTTATGGTCGAGCTGGCGCGCAACGGGCTCGACGGCCACCACTTGGCGATGACGGAGTCATTCGAGCTGATCGTTCTGGACGTCATGCTGCCAGATGTGGACGGATGGCGCATCGTGCAGTCATTGCGCGAAGCTGGCCGCCAGACGCCGGTGCTGTTTCTCACCGCCCGCGACGCGGTAGATGATCGTGTTAAGGGCCTGGAGCTGGGAGCGGACGATTACCTCGTAAAACCGTTTGCCTTTACGGAACTTCTGGCCCGAATACGCACCTTGCTGCGCCGGCCGTCCACACCGACCCTATCGGAACAGCTGGAAATCGCCGACCTGTCCCTTGATCTACCAAAACACCGCGTTACCCGCGCCGGAAAGAGGATCAATCTCAGCCACAAAGAATTTTGCCTTCTGGAGCTTTTGGTCCGTCGGCGTGGTGAGGTGTTGCCTCGTTCGCTCATTGCTTCCCAGGTATGGGACATGAACTTCGATTCCGACACCAACGTGATCGATGTGGCCATTCGTCGGCTGAGGGCCAAAATTGACGATGATTTCGAGCCCAGACTGATTCACACAGTGCGCGGCATGGGGTACAAGCTTGACGTGGAAACCGACGATGAAGATCACTGACCGGCCACCACTGTCGCTGGCCGCCCGGGTCATGATATTTGTGGGACTGGCGATTGGGCTCAGCCTCATCTTGATCGGAAGTCTGCTCCTCAGTGCCGTTGAGCGTCACTTTGCCGAACAGGATGCCGGTGAACTAGCGGTGATGACCCAAGCCGTCGCCAAAACCTTGCTGAACGGTGGCAACGATTCCGCACAACAGAGTGATGCCCTGGCCAACGCCATATCCGGACATCACGGTGTCTTTTTCCAGGTTCGAAAGGCGCAAGGCGACATTATCTACAGCATGCCAGGAGCCAACCTGACTCAAGTAACCGACACGCTCGCCCCCACCTCCGAAATTAACGTAGAAAACGTGCAAACCTGGCAGGACGGCGATAAGACCTTCCGGGGTGTAGTCTCTGACGTTGAAGTCGGGGGCCGAAGCTACTCAATCACTACGGCGATTGACATGGGCTTCCACCTGGAGTTTCTGCGAAGCTTTCGCCGTGCTTTGTGGCTTATCATGACCCTAGCCGGTGCTATTACCCTTCTGGCCGCCTGGTATGGCATTCATCAGGCCCATGCTCCCCTGCGCAGGCTATCCGACAGGATGGGAGACATCCAGGCCGACCGACTCCATGTGCGCTTCGACCCCGCCTCGGTGCCATCGGAATTACAGGGCCTGGTAATCTCGTTCAATCACATGATCGGGCGGCTGGAAGACAGCTTTACTCGCCTATCGCATTTCTCGGCCGACATCGCACACGAATTGCGGACACCGCTCACCAATCTTATCACCCAGACCCAGGTTGGGCTGGGAAAGGCCAGAGCCTCCGAGGAGTATCGTGAGCTTCTGTACTCCAATCTGGAAGAGCAGGAACGACTGGCCAAGATGGTCAATGACATGCTGTGGCTGGCCAAAAGCGACCATGGCCTGCTCAAGCCGGTACAGACACCATTGGATTTAGCGAGAGAGGTGCATGCGCTGTTCGATTTTTTCGAGGCACTGGCGGAAGAGAAGCGTATCAGCCTGACACTGGAAGGTCAGGCACCGACGATACTGGGCGACCGCGCTATGCTGCGACAGGCAATTTCCAACCTTTTGTCCAACGCCATTCGCTACACACCGTCGGGTCAAACAGTACTGGTACGGCTGGTCCGGCTCTCGGATCGTCGCGTTTCTCTGAGTGTGCTGAACCCTGGACCGGAGATTCCCTCCGAGCATTTGCCCAACATTTTTGACCGCTTTTACCGTGCCGATCCTTCGAGGACCCGCCAAAGCGAAGGTGCGGGGCTCGGCTTGGCTATTGTAAGATCAATCGTCGAGGTTCATGGTGGTCAGGCGGAAGCGGCCTCCTCCCCAACTAGAACCACGTTTACCCTCTATTTCCCTGCTACCCAAAGCCACGCCTAACCGACGATATGAGCTACGCCGAATATAACGGATTTTGAGACGCGCGAGTCGTTCTTCGCAAAACGGACTTCGGGGGGATACACTGGGTCCACATTCATCAATGACTATAAAAAAGCGCAGGCGGTGAAGGTCGGTGGAAGAAAAAAGCGCCGACTTCCCCGACGCACTTATTGTGAACTGTAGTGGTCAACTAATACCGGACAGTGATTTAGGTTTTTCTTCGGCCACCGCAGGGGCGATCCCGCCGTTGTAGCTGTGAGGCCTGTGGTAATTGTAGTAACCCATCAGATAGTCACCGATATCTTTCTTTGCTTCGGGCAAGTTGCGGTAGCCCATCGTAGGCACCCACTCTGATTTGAGGCTGCGGAACAGCCTTTCCATTGGCGCATTGTCCCAACAGTTGCCCCGCCGGCTCATGCTTTGCTGCATTCGATAGCGCCATAACCGCTGCCGGAACACTCGGCTGGCATATTGGCTGCCCTGATCCGAGTGGAACATGAGTTTCTCAGGTTGACCGCGTTGCTCCCAGGCATGTTCCAACGCCTTCACCACCAGATCTGCATCCGGGCTGCTGGAGATCGCCCAGCCAACAACCCGTCGTGCATAGAGATCCAGAACAACAGCCAGATAACTCCAGCACTGCCCCGTCCAGATATAGGTGATATCTCCGCACCACACCTGATTCGGGGTTGCCATCGTAAACTCTCGATCCAGATGGTTCGGTATATCTGGCCGCTCTACTGTCGCCTGCTTGTAAGCATGAGGCCCAGGCTGCTTACAGATCAGCCCGAGTTCACGCATAAGACTGCGTACCTTGAAGCGACCAACTTCCTCCCCTTGCTCATTGAGGAGCCCTTGTATCGTACGGCTTCCCGCCGAGCTGCGACTCTGATTGAACAAGCGGTTCACTTTGGCTTTCAAGGCCACACGCTCCGCATCGATACGACGGCTCCGCTTACGGTGTTCGTAGTAACAGGAACGATGCACATTAAACGCTGAACAGACCAATTCCACAGGCTCTTGCTCACTTAATTGGTCAATCAGCGCGTACGATTCCAGTCGTCCGACATCAAGAGAGCAGTAGCCTTTTTTAGAATGTTCTTCTCCCGTTCCAGGCGCTCACACCGAGCCTCAAGCTCCTGTATTCGGCGCTGTTCCGGGGTAAGAGCCTTGCCTTTGGGGGTAACACCTTGGCGTTCAGCCTCAAGCTGCTTAACCCAGCGCCGCAGCGCGCTCTCGACTACACCAAGCGATGTGCTGGCTTGGGGAACGGTGTAGCCTTGGTCCAGCACCAAGCTGGCGGCTTCCTGCTTGAATTCAGGTGTAAAGGATCGTCGTTTTCTGGTCATATGACACCTCGCTTAAGGTGGTGATTTTACCACCCTACGTTGGTGTCCGGATTCATTAGACCACTACACAAGGTCGAAATACAAGGGCAGCAAAACGGCGCTGACTCCCCCTCAATGACTTCCAAGACTTGGCTTAGTATGGCGCCTGACTGCAGAAGACCGACCTGACTCAACCCACTTTCCAAATAATTTCAAACATATATCACCTCCATGAAGCCAGGAAGGAATGGCCTTCCTGGCCCCATCTCATGGAGGTTCCATGATCATTCAATGTCCGTCCTGCCGCTCTATCCGGGTCGTCGCCCTAGGAAATGGCCGCAAGGTCGGCGGTTCTGTAGGCACAGTTGCTGGTGCCGCGAGTGGCATCGCCATGGCCACCAGTGGCGCTCGCGTGGGCGCCACCGTCGGCCTGGCGTTTGGTCCTGCCGGGTCTGCGATTGGCGGCATCGCCGGTGCCGTACTTGGCGGCCTGGCTGGAGGCGTCGCTGGCGGTGAGGCCGGTGCTGCGCTGGGCGCCAAGCTCGACGAGACCTATCTCGACAACCTGGAATGCCTGGATTGCGGGCATAGCTTCCGTCTCAATACCGAGTAAGCCCCATCCCTTCCCCCTTGATCCCGAAGCCCGCCATGTGCGGGCTTTTTTATGCCGTTTTGGAGTTTCTATGGATATCCCCACTTTCGTAAAGAACGAGCAGGGCCTGTACCACGTACAGGGCTGCGTTAAACCCGAGGAGATTATCAGTACCGCTGCCACCATCCTGCTGGATGAACTGACCGGTCGGGAGGCACTCACCTCTCCCACCGATGTCGCCCAGTTCCTGCAGATGGCCCTGGCCCAGGAGAAGAACGAGGTCTTCGCGGCCATTTTCCTCAACAACAAGCACAAGGTGCTCAGTTTCGAACCCTTGTTCAACGGCACCATTGATGGCGCAGCGGTGTATCCCCGTGTGGTGGTACAGCAGGCTCTGGCCTGCAATGCCGCTGCCGTGATCTTCGCCCATAACCATCCCTCCGGGTGCTGTGAGCCCTCCCAGGCTGATCGCACCATTACTACCCGGCTGAAGGACGCTCTGGCCCTGATCGATGTGCGGGTCCTGGATCACTTCGTCGTGTCCCGCTCCGAGTGGGTCAGCTTGGCCCAGCGTGGCTGGCTCTGAGCCTTCGCTCTTCTGCTTTTGCTCTACGCATGCCCCCCCCTCTTCTCACTCGTTAATCCGCCCGCTTCGGGCTCATCGTTATTCCTGGAGATTTACCATGGCACATCTTGTCGAAAGCATGGCCTATGCAGGCCGTACACCCTGGCACGGGCTGGGTAACCAGCTCGCTGCCCAACAACCCCTCAATGTCTGGATGCAGGAAGCCGGCATGGACTGGGAGATACGTGAAACCCCTGTCCGCTTCATTAGCAGTGAGGCCGGTGCGCTCGGCCAGATCTCATCCTTCCCGGATCAGAAGGTGCTGTTCCGCTCAGACAATCAGGCACCTCTGTCCGTAGTGAGTAACCGCTTCAAGGTGGTGCAGCCCCGGCAGATCCTGGAGTTTTACCGGGATCTCACCGAGCGCTCTGGCTTTGAACTGGAAACCGCTGGCGTCCTTAAAGGGGGCCGCAAGTTGTGGGCCCTTGCCCGCACGGGGCAAACGGGTTCCTTGGCAGGCAATGACCAGACCAACGGCTATGTGCTGCTGGCCACCGCCTGTGACGGCACTCTGGCTACCACTGCCCAGTTCACCAGCATCCGGGTGGTGTGCAATAACACCCTGGCGGTTGCTCTCAATGGCGCCGGCCAGGCGGTGAAGGTCCGCCACAACACCACGTTCGATGCTCAGGCCGTCAAGAAGCAGCTGGGGATCTCCGTCTCCGCCTGGGATGACTTCATGTACCGGCTGAAGGCCCTGAGCGAGCGGCGCATCACCCGCAAGACCGCCGAGAAGGTCATGCGCTCGGTCTTCACCGATGTGAACTACTCATCGGGTGACATGCTGGTGAAACCCAACGAGCACGCCATGAAAAAGGCCATGACCCTGTATGACGGGTCCGGTCGCGGTGCGGAGCTGCCGTCTGCCAAGAACACGGCCTACGGCCTGCTGAATGCCGTAACCGAGTTCGTGGACCACGAACGTCGCGCCCGCAGTACCGACAATCGACTGGATTCCGCCTGGTTCGGCAAGGGTGCCCAGATCAAGCAGCGGGCCCTGAGCCAGACCCTGGAACTGGTGGCCTGACTGATTCCCGACTCACTCTTTTCCCTCGACTAAAGCCCGACCCGCTCTGTGCCGGTCGGGCTTTTTATTGTTTGGAGCCTGACCATGACAGAACCTAATCACGATAACCGTGTGGGCCCGGAAGCCAGACTCTCTGCGCCCCCCCTCTCCCCGCATCTGGCCGCCATCTGGGGCGCCTTTCTCCATGAGGGGATGATGCTGAACAAGGAGCGCGGTACCCGGCTTCTGGAGATCTGGGGTAATGGCTGTATCGAACTGATCAGCACCCTGTGTGACTTCATCCCCGATATCTGGAAACAGGTGCAACCCTACTGGTACGGCCCGCAAGGGTTTCCTGGGGTGTTCGAGTACGAGGTGGTGTCCATCCTGGGCGAACAGCTGGGCACCTATCTGCTCGACAATGACGGCAATCTGCCATCCAACGCCGACATCCAACAGATGATCACCGATCTGGTAGTCACCTTCTTCAGTCAAGGCGGCAGTCATGAGATCCCCTCGGATCAGACGCCCCAGACCCATCGGCTGATCAATCTCCATGATCGCTTTACCGAGCGGCTGACCCAACTGGAAGGAGGTCACTCATGAGCACTCCCCGCGCTATCAAACCCTCATCCCGTCCGGCCCTGCGTCTGGTGTC
>NZ_BDAS01000004.1:0-325937 GCF_001602235.1 Alcanivorax sp. NBRC 102024 | reverse complement strand
AATCGGGCTGTTCGCCGCGGCTTCCGGGCACAGCTGCTCGGTCAGCGGGTTGGAGCCCAGCAGCAGGTCCTGAACGTCGCTGAAATTACCGCCAGCTTCGGTCAGACAGTCCAGCGGCGTGGTCGGGCCCAGGTCGGCTTCGGAGGTTTCCGGGCAGAATTGCGCCAGTACCGGCTGCAGCGGGTTGCCATCGGCACCCGGCAGGCCACCACCACCCGGGGCAAGACCACCGGCCGCTTCCGTGAAGCAGGCAGCGGGATCGATCGGGCTGTTCGCCGCCGCTTCCGGGCACAGTTGTTCGGTCAGCGGGTTGGAACCCAGCAGCAGGTCCTGAACGTCCTGGAAGTTGCTGCCCGCTTCTGCCAGACAGTCAATCGGTGTGGACGGACCCAGGTCTGCCATCGCGGTTTCCGGGCAGAACTGTTCAAGGGCCGGAGCGAACGGATTGCTGCCACCGTCGCCGCCGTCTCCGCCATCGCCACCATCACCGCCGCCGGGGATATTGCCCAGGCCGAGCAGTGCTTCGGTGAAACACTGGGGAGGGTCGATACGGCCATCCGCATTATCCATGGGACAGATCTGCTCGGTCAGCGCATTGCTGGCGGTGAGCATGTCATAGATTTCGATGTAGGCACGGCTGGCTTCGTTCAGACAGTCGATGGGCGTTTGCGGTCCCAGTTCCTGTTCGCCGGTTTCCGGGCACAGCTGGGCGAACAACTGGTCAGCACCAGGCATTTCGCCACCGCCGCCACCGGGCAGCCCGCCCTGGCCGGCCGCTTCTGCGAAACAGCTGGCAGGATCGAAGTCATCGCTTGCGGCTTCTTCCGGGCACAGCTGATCGGTAAGCGGGTTGGAGCCGCCGATCATGTCACCGATGTTCTGGAAATTACCGGCCGCTTCCTGCAGACAGGCTGCCGGGAAGGTGGCAGAACCATCAAAGGAGGTGTCGGTATCGTAAAGGAAATCCTGATCCAGCATTTCGCCATTGAAGGTCAGCGTGGCATCGAACACCTCCGCCGCTTCCGGGCAAAATTGCTGTACCACTGGATTCAGAGACAGCTCATAGCCGGTATCTTCCTCGGCAGCCTCCTCGCTTTCATCCAGACAGGCTTCCGGGTCTACGGCTCCCCCCTCTCCTGCATCACCGGACGCGCCGGGACACAGAGCATCGGTAAGCTCGTTCTGATCGTCGATGATCTCTGCGATTTCTGGAGGCAGGGCACGGGCCGCCGGACCAGAGTCGGCAGGCGTAGAACTGCTACCCCCACCGCCACAGGCCGTCAGCAGAGCCGCAAGGGCGCTACTGCCTACCAGAAGTTTTAGTTGATTAGCCAAGATGAACCCCTCCATCGTACTTTGTCGTCGTTATGGATTCCGAACGGAAGCTGGCATCAGCGACTATGGAAGGGATGTGCAATCTGCTGTAGAGCAAGGAAGTTGGTGGACTGTAAGCAAGCGTAGCCAGCGTTACGGAAGCGTGTCTGAACCCTGGTCAGGGCTACTTTTGATAACAATTTACCGGTTGCGTGGCATATCCTGCCCCCCCACCACCCTGGCCCGGGCACGCACATGGCTGTGGCGATCCTTGTCATCCAGGTGGCCGTGCACAAAGGCACCGATTTCCTGCAACGCCTGACCCGCCTCCGGCAGCCAGGCTGCCAGGGCGTGGAAGACATGGGGCATCCGCTCCCAGACCTGTAGCTGGCAATCCACACCCGCCTCCTTTGCCTGATCGGCAATGCGCACCGCATCACTGTAGAGCAGCTCGGTACTGCCCACCTGTACCAGCAACGGCGGCAGACCGGTGAAGTCGGCAAACACCGGCGACAGCATGGGCGATGCCGCGTCGTAGCCACGGCTGTAGGAGGCGGAGACGAAGTTCAGAGCACCAAGGGGAATCAGTGGCTCCTTGTCTGCATTGTCCCGGATGCTGTCACCGGAACAGGTCAGATCGCCCCATGGGCTGATCAATACCGCTGAGGAGGGCAACGGCAGCTTCAGTTCCCGTAACCGCAGCAGGGTGACCAGTGCCAGGTTACCGCCGGCGGAATCCCCGGCAAAAACGATATGTTCACTGCTGTAACCACTGTCCAGTAACGCCTTGTATGCGCGCACCGCATCTTCCAGGGGAGCCGGATACGCCCAGTCCGGTGGTTGCCGGTAATCCAATGCCAGGACCTTGGCCCGACAGTAATGACTGAGCCGCCAGGTGACGGCGCGATGGGAACGGGGCGACCCGAAAAAATAGGCGCCGCCGTGGAAGTACAACACCACCCGGTTACTGCGCACCCGCCGCCCGGTGATCAACCATTCCCCCGGCACACCCCCCACTTGTGCCCGGGCAATATGCACGTCGGACGGTACCGGCAACGCCAGCGTGACCGCATCGAATCCCAGTTGGGAAAATTTCATGAAACGGCGGGAGAATTTCAGTCGGCTGATTACCGGCTTGACCATATTCCTGGCCACCACATTGATGGCCCTGCCCTGCCAGCTCAGTGCTGGATAATGTTTCTTGTTGTTCTTCATGGCTTGCGCCGCATCGAAACCGTTGCTTCGAGACTAAGCGCTGATCGTGATACGGGCAAGGTGACAGGAAAGCGGGAAATGTAGAAACGTGCGAAACAGATCTGCACCGCCTTCAATTTTTATTTTTGTTGTAGGAGCTATGCTTGCATGGCGAAGAGAGACTCGTCGCGCTGAAAGGCTGCTGGAAAGCGCCGTGTTTTCGCCATGCAAGCATAGCTCTTACAAAAGATCGGTGGCCAATGTGTAGGGTGGGTTAACCGGGGAAAGACAGTGGCGAGTTACGAGGCGCGAGTTACGAAAAACGAAAAGCTACCCGCTCTATTATTTCACGGTTTTGATTTTCGAAACTCGTATCTCGTATCTCGCAACTCGCCCCTCCATCAAACGCTGCAGCTTTCCAGCAGGCCGCGCAGTTCCGGGATGCAGGAGCCGCAGTTGGTGCCGGCCTGGCAGCCTTTGCCGATGGCTTCCACGCTGTCTGCACCCTCTTCCACTGCGGCCTGGATGGTTTTCTCGCGCACCTGGAAACAGCTGCAGATCACGGGTCCCAGGTCAGGACCGGCATCCACCGGTTGGCCGGCAAGCAGCGCCAGGTGCGGGGTGTCTGCCTCGTCAGCGAAACAGTTGGCCAGCCACTCCACATCGCATAATGGCAGCGCGTCGCCGATGGCCAGCCATGCCAACAATCGACCTTCGCTGTCCAGGGCGGCGCGACGGAAGTGTCCGGTGGCAGGGTCGTTAAGTGCCAGCCACTGAGCGGCGTCGGGAAGCCAGTCGTGCAGCTGTTGTTCGGTTAGGTCCGCATCGCCGGCCAGCCGATAGCGCTGTACCTGGCCCGCCTGCAAAAATGCATCGACGGGAACTCGGGCCCAGTACTCCACGGCGGGAGGGGGCGCCGCCGTGAACAACCAGCCATGCCAGCGGGGTTGCCAGTCGCTGACGTTGACCGGCGTATGCTTGAACGCCGGCTGGCCGGAATGCGGATCCAGACGTGCCGGTACCAGGGCATCCACCCGGGCACGGCGAGAAAACTGATCGGTCCAGTGCATGGGCATGAAGGCGGTGCCGGGGCGCTGCCCGGCATCGCTGGTGACCCGCACCAGGGCGTCACCGACCTTGCTGGCAAGGCGTACAAAGCCGCCTTCCTTGAGTCGGTAACGTTCAATATCGTTGGGATGCAACGCCGCAAACGGTTCGCTCAGGTGGGCAAACAGACGTCCGGCGCGGCCGGTACGTGTCATGGTGTGCCACTGGTCGCGGATACGGCCGCTGTTGAGAATGATCGGGAAGGCATCACCGATCCGGTGGACGTTGGGATTCTCGCAGGCCACGAAACGGGCACGACCATCCGGCGTGGCGAAGTGTCCGTCGCCGAAGCAGCGAGGCTCCCCTTGCAAGGGCCACTGTTGTGGCTGCCATTGCTCATACTGGTCGGCGCTCAGCTCCGCGGCAGCAGTCATATCCAGCCGCTTGCCAAATCTGCCCGCCAAGGCGGTGAGCGCCGAGTACTCGGCAAAAATCTGATGTTCGTGCTGGTAGGGAAACGCGGAGCTGTAGCCCATGCGCCGGGCCACTTCGCTGATAATCCACCAGTCCGCCCTGGCATCACCCGGGGCTTTCACAAACGGACGCTGCCGTGACACGCACCGCTCGGAGTTGGTCACCATGCCGGATTTCTCCCCCCAGCCCAGGGCGGGCAGGCGAATATCGGCGCAAGCCAGGGTGTCGCCGCTGGCCACGCAGTCGGAGACCACCACGGTGTCACAGGCCATCAGTGCATGGCGCACCCGATCCGCTTCCGGCAGGGAATCCACCGGGTTGGTGGCCATGATCCACACCGCTTTTACCTGACCGCTTTCCACCGCATTGAACAGGTCCACCGCAGTGAGGCCGTTTTCGGTGGCCAGGGTGTCGGTCTGCCAGAAATCCGCCACAGCTGCGTGGTGTTCCGGGTTATCAATATCCAGGTGCACGGCAAGCTGGTTTGCCAACCCCCCCACTTCGCGACCGCCCATGGCATTGGGCTGGCCGGTGATGGAAAACGGGCTGGCGCCGGGCTTGCCCACCCGGCCGGTGGCCAGGTGGGCGTTAATGATGGCGTTCCCCTGATCTGAACCGTTGCGGGCCTGATTAACGCCCTGGGAAAACACGGTAACCGTCCGGTCGCAGGCGGCAAACCAGTCATAAAAAGTGGTCAGATCTTCCTGGCTGACCCCCAGCTGACCGGCCAGGGTAGCCCAATCATTGCCCTGCTCCCGTGCTGTGGCCAGCGTAGCCGCGAACCCCTCGGTGTGGGCATGGATATAGTCGCGGTCCAGGCCATTGTGATCATCCAGCCAGGTGAGCAGACCGTTGAAAAGCGGCACATCCTGGCCGGGACGAATGGCCAGGTGCAGATCGGCCAGATCACAGGTGGCCGTCCGGCGGGGGTCGATCACCACCACTTTCATGTGCGGCCGCGCCTGTTTGGCGGCAGCGATGCGCTGGTACACGATGGGATGCGCCCAGGCGGTATTGGAGCCGGTGAGAATCACCAGGTCCGCCAGCTCCAGATCCTCGTAACAACCGGGCACCACGTCTTCGCCAAAAGCCCGCTTGTGGGCAACCACCGCACTGCTCATGCAGAGGCGGGAGTTGGTATCGATGTTGGCGCTGCCAATAAACCCTTTCATGAGTTTGTTGGCCACGTAATAGTCTTCGGTGAGCAACTGGCCGGACACATAGAAGGCCACCGCATCCGGACCGTGTTCTTCGACGATACGGCGAAAACGGTCGGCCACTTCATCCAGGGCCCGATCCCAGGAGACGCCCTCCCCGTTGACCTGCGGCTGCAACAGACGATCCTGATCGCCCAGGGTTTCCAGTACCGAAGAGCCTTTTACACACAGGCGACCGGCATTGGCCGGGTGCTGCGTGTCACCCTGCAGAGTAATGCCATCGGTTTTGATGCCGCAGCCCACGCCGCAGTAAGGACAGGTGGTGCAAATACTCATGCGGCAAGGTTCTCCTGGTTATCGTCGCCAGGGGCTGGAAGATTGCAGAAGGCTTCCCCCAACAGCAGGCTGGAACGCACCGCACTGATATCCGTGCGGTTCCGCCACAGGCTTTCATAGAAAGGGGCTTCGGCCACGCTGCCATACAACACCATGCCGGTGATGCGATTGTCGCAAAGCTGCAGGCGGCAATAACTGCCAGGCAAACTCAGCTGCAGGGTGTCACCCTCTCCGGAGAAATCCCCGAAGGAGACCAGATCGATGCCGGAAATCTTCAGCCGGGTGGCGCTATCTGCATACAGATAACGACGGTGACCCAGCTCGGCCAGATGGCTGGCACAGACCGCCGCCTGTTCATACAGGGGCGCTACCAGACCGAAGGTACGCTGGCGATGCTCCACGCATTCGCCGATGGCATAAATGGCCGGGTCGAACGTTTGCAAGGTATCGTCGACGCGAATCCCCTGGTTCACGGTCAGACCGGCCTGTTCGGCCAGTGCCATACGGGGCACGATCCCCACCGCCTGGACCACATAATCCGCAGGCAGGCGTTGGCCATCGCCCAGCTGAACGGCGGCGACAGCGCCCCGCCCGTTGTCTTCGATGGTTTGCGTACGGGCCTTCATGACAAACTTCAGCCCCCGGGCTTCCAGATCCTGTTGCAGGCGATGGCCTGCCGCCTCATCCAGTTGCTGGTTAAGCAGATGGCCACGGCTGTGAACCAGCGTCACATCGTGCCCCTGTTTCACCAGGGCATCCGCCGCCTCCAGGCCCAAAAACCCGCCGCCCACCACCACCACCCGGCCAGGGGGCAGGGACAATAGTGTTCTGACGTCATGCAGATCACGAAAGCTCATGACGCCTTTCAGGTCCACACCGTCCACCGGCAACCGGCGCGGTGCCGCCCCGGTGGCCAGCACCAGGCGATCATAATCGAGTCTGTGTCCCGCAGCGGTGATCACCTGTCGCCGATGGCGATGAATCTGTACCACCGGCGAGCCGGTGATAAGGCGAATATCCCGGTCGCGATACCACTGGTGGGGATAGGTGGTAATGGTCTGCTCGTCCGTACCGCCCCCCAGCAAGGGGGACAGCATGACCCGGTTGTAACCGGCAAAGGGCTCTTCCCCCACCACCGTGATCTGATACAGATCCGGTGCCAGGCGGGTGAGCTCTTCCAGCAGGCGGCATGCCGCCATGCCGTTACCGATGACTACCAGTCGCTTCATTACCGCATCGCCCTCGTGCTGTTCAGGCCGGGATGGCCAGCTTGATCACGTCCCCTTCCACCTGAACCGGATAGACCGTGAGGGAGACTTCCTCGTCTTCCAGACACTGACCGGTTTCCAGGTCGAAATGCTGCTTGTAGATTGGCGATGCCACCACGCGCTTGTCGCCCAGGGAGCCTAGGATCCCCCGGCTCAGAACATTGGCCTGGCTGAACGGGTCGCGATTATCCAGAGCGTAGAGATTGCCATCGCGGGTGCGGAACAGGGCGGCCTGGCGCCCGGGCAGACGGACGCCCACCCCGGTGCCCGGCAGTACATCATCAAGCTTGCAGACGGTTTGCCACTGCACGGCTACAGAACTGTTCATGCTCATGCCTCCTCGACCAGTTCGATACGTTCATGCTCATAGGCCGGACGACGCTGACCCCGCTCACGCACGTATTTCAGATTGTCATCGGCACTGTCATCGTTAACGAAATGTTTGAAACGTTTCAGCGCTTCATCGTCTTCGATGGTGGTCTTCCACTCACACTGGTAGGTGTCGATCACGTGTGCCATTTCCGCTTCCAGCTCGGCACCGATACCCAGGGAGTCCTCCAGAATCACCTGCTTCAGGTAATCCAGGCCCCCTTCCAGGTTTTCCAGCCAGACGCTGGTGCGCTGCAGGCGATCGGCGGTCTTGATGTAGAACATCAGGAAACGGTCGATGGTCTTGATCAGTGCTTCGTCGGAGAGATCGGACGCGAACAGGTCCGCATGGCGCGGGCGCATGCCGCCGTTGCCGCACACATACAGGTTCCAGCCTTTCTCGGTGGCGATCACCCCCACATCCTTGCTTTGCGCTTCGGCACATTCGCGGGTACAGCCACTGACCGCCATCTTGATCTTGTGGGGACTGCGCAGACCTTTGTAACGCTCTTCCACCTGAATAGCGGTACCGACCGAATCCTTCACCCCATAGCGGCACCAGGTGGAACCGACACAGGATTTCACGGTACGCAGGGACTTGCCGTAGGCGTGGCCGGTTTCAAAGCCGGCATCCACCAGGGTGCGCCAGATATCCGGCAACTGCTCCACGCGGGCACCAAACAGATCCACCCGCTGGCCACCGGTGATCTTGGTGTAGAGGTCGTATTTCTTGGCCACTTCACCGAGCACGATCAGCTTGTCCGGAGTAATTTCGCCGCCGGCCACACGGGGCACCACGGAATAGGTACCGTCGCGCTGCAGGTTGCCCAGGAAGTAGTCGTTGGTGTCCTGCAGGCCCGCGTGGGGCTTCTTCAAGACGTAGTCGTTCCAGCAGGACGCCAACACCGAGGCTACCGTGGGTTTACAGATGTCACAGCCGTCACCGCTACCGTGTTTTTCCAGCAGTTCGTCAAAGGTGGTGATCTGACCGACTCGCACCAGGTGATAGATTTCCTGACGGGAATACGGGAAGTGTTCGCACAGGTGGTTGTTCACTTCCACACCGCGTTTTTCCAGTTCGCTGTCCAGTACCTGTTTCACCAGTGCCGAACAACCGCCACAGGTGGCGGAGGCCTTGGTGCAGGATTTCAGGTCGCCAACGGTCATGGCACCGCCATCAATGGCCGCGCACAGATCACCTTTGGAGACGTTGTTACAGGAACAGATCTGGGCGCTGTCAGGCAGGGCATCGGCCCCCAACAACGGCGCACCATCAGAGACCGGCGCCACCAGGGCGGCAGGGTCACCGGGCAGGTCCATCTCATTCAGACAAAGCTGCAACAGGTTACCGTAGTCGTTGGCATCCCCCACCAGTACCGCACCGAGCAGTTTCTTGCCGCATTCACTGATCACCGCCTTCTTGTAGATGCCGGCGGTCTGATCCATGAACACGGTGCTGCGCGAACCAGGGGTATTGCCATGGGCATCACCAATGGACGCCACATCCACGCCCATCAGTTTCAACTTGGTGCTCATGTCCGCACCGAGGAACTGTTTTTCCTGCTTGCCCATCAGATGTTCGGCCGCGATCTCCGCCATCTGGTAACCCGGTGCCACCAGGCCGAAGATGCGCCCTTCCCACAGCGCCACCTCACCGATGGCATAGATGTTGTCATCGGAGGTGACACAGTGATTGTTCACCACAATCCCGCCTCGCTCGCCGATTTCCAGTTCACAGGCGCGACCCAGTTCGTCCTGGGGACGAATCCCGGCAGAGAACACAATGACATCGGTTTCCAGATGTCTGTCTTCACCAAAATTCATTCGATGATTGCAGCTTTCCCCGTCGACAATATCCCGGGTTCCGGTGTTGGTGTGCACAGTGACACCCAGCTCCTGGATCTTGTCCCTGAGCAGGCCACCCCCAAAGTCGTCCACCTGCACGGCCATCAGGCGCGGCGCGAACTCCACCACATGGGTTTGCAGACCCAGATCATGAAGGGCTTTTGCCGCTTCCAGACCCAGCAGGCCCCCCCCCACCACCGTGCCGACCTTGCCATCCTTACTGGCGGCGATAATGGCATCCAGATCCTCAATGGTGCGGTAGACGAAACAGTTGTCCCGGTCGTTACCGGGAATCGGCGGCACAAACGGATAGGAACCGGTGGCCAGCACCAACTTGTCGTAACCCAGTGTCTCGCCGGTATGGGTGGTCACCGTACGAGCGACACGATCAATACCGTCCGCCTTGGTATTGAGCTTCAGCGTGATGTTGTGCTGATCAAAGAAACCTTCCGGCACCAGCGACAGGTCATCGGCAGTCTTGCCTGAGAAATAGCCGGTTAGTCCCACGCGGTCATAGGCCGGCAGTGGCTCCGCGCACAATACGGTAATGTCGAAGTGCTCGCGGCCACCCTGGGCTACCAGGGACTCCAGATAACGTTGACCCACCATGCCGTGGCCAATAAGTAGAAGTTGTTGCTTTGCCATAAGGCTCACCCTCGCGGTGCATGACTGACACTCACCACTGAGCAAGCCCTGTGCCAACTTGATAACCCCATGTTTCCAATAGATTTATTGGGTTTTTCTGGCAATAAATCCAAAAAAACTGCTTTCTTTTAATGCGTTCATGCACGAGAAAAATGCATTTTTTCGTGCACTGCCATGGCACAAAAACGCTCCGCAATTGCGCACAGGGATTGTCTGATTGCGGCTGCATTTCATTTTATTTTATTGAAAACAGTCACTTACCAAGGTGGCACAGGAGTTGCTCAGATCAGCCCGTCGTTAACCGCCCATGCATGGAGAAGTCATGAGCGATCAAAAGCTGAATCTGTTGAACCTGTCCGCGCCGCGTATCCGCCTGTTGCACCTGAGCTGGCTGGCGTTCTTTATTACCTTTGTTGTCTGGTTTTCCCATGCGCCATTAATGGGGCACCTTCGGGAAGCCTTCGATTTGAGCCCGGACCAGATAAAGGCGTTGCTGATACTTAACGTGGCCCTGACCATTCCTGCACGGGTGATCATCGGCTCACTGGTGGACCGCTTCGGTCCCCGACTGGTGTTTGGCTCACTGTTGATGCTGGCCGCGCTCCCCTGCTGGGCCTTCGCACTTTCCACCAGCTATGAACAGCTGGCGGTCACCCGTCTGCTGATGGGGTTTGTGGGGGCCGGCTTCGTGGTGGGCATCCGCCTGATCAGCGAGTGGTTTCCGGCCCGGGAAGTGGGCCTCGCGGAAGGCGTTTACGGGGGCTGGGGCAACTTCGGCTCCGCTGCCGCGGCGATTACCCTGCCCTCCCTGGCTCTCCTCTATGGCGGCGAAAACGGCTGGCGCTGGGCCATTGCCACCACCGGTGCCGTGTCCTTCCTCTATGGCACCTTTTTCCTGTGGCGGGCACGCAACACGCCCCAGGGGGCGTCCTACTTCAAGCCGAAGAAAGCCAGCGCCCTGGAAGTGAGCAGCAAGAAGGACCTGTTCTTTTATCTGGCCATGAGCCTGCCGCTGTACATTGCCCTGCTTGTCATCGTCTGGCGCCTGGGCCCCACCAACCTGAATCTGTTTGGCCAGACCACCCAGTTACTGTTGGCAGCACTGATTATCAGCCTGGCCGTGATACAGCTCGGTCAGGCCTGGCGGGTCAACCGTGATCACCTCAAGGAAGGGGTTCCTGAACACGACCGCTACAGTTTCAAGCAGGTGGCGATTCTGGACCTGGCCTACATGGTGACCTTTGGCTCCGAGTTGGCAGTGGTGTCCATGCTGCCGCTGTTCTTTACCGATACCTTCAGCCTGAGCGCGGTCACCGCCGGTCTACTGGCCTCCGGCTATGCCTTTATGAACCTGGTCGCTCGTCCCGGTGGCGGCTGGGTCTCCGACAAGTTCGGTCGCAAGAAATCCCTGGCGATCCTGCTCTGCGGGCTGATGGTGGGTTACGGCCTGATGAGCCAGATCGGCAGCAGCTGGCCCATTGCCCTGGCGGTGATTGCGACCATGTGCTGTTCCTTCTTTGTGCAGGCTGGCGAAGGGGCCGTATTTGCCACCGTGCCGCTGATCAAGCGCCGCCTTACCGGTCAGATCGCCGGTATGGTGGGTGCCTACGGCAATGCCGGCGCCGTGATCTTCCTGACCGTGCTGACCTTTGTGGATCCGTCCACCTTCTTCTTGGTGATTGCCGCCAGCGCGGCCGTGGCCCTGGCCGCCGTGCAGTTTCTGGATGAACCCAAGGGGCATATTGCGGAAATCGACGAAAAAGGCGACGTTCAGCTTATTGAGGTGGGCTGAGTCTCTCCGCCACGTCATACACAGGAGTTTTGATCATGGATGTAGCCAGCGCCACCGCTACCGCTCCGGAAGCCGCCGCCGAACCGGACCTGCACCCGCAGGTTCGCATCGGCCAATACAGCGATCCGGGGCCCAAGCTGCATAACCAGGATGCTCTGGCCATGCAGATTCCCGAGGGCCCACTGTTACGTACCAAGGGTATTGTGGCCGCCCTGGCCGATGGCCTGTCCAGTGCCGGTGCCGCCCGGGAGGCGGCGGAGTCCTGCGTACTGGGATTCATCAATGATTACTACGCAACGCCATCGCTGTGGAGTGTGCCACGCTCTGCACAGCGGGTGCTGGAAGCGCTGAATCGCTGGCTCTGCCGTCAGACACTGGCCGGCGAGAGCCACCTTTGCACCCTGTCATTGCTGATTCTTCGCTCACGCACGGCGCATCTGTTTCAGGTGGGGGATTCCCGCATCTGGCGGCTGCGTAATGAGCGACTGGAATGCCTGACCCGGGACCACAGCCGTATCATCGGTGACAACCGTCAGGTGCTTACGCGGGTGATGGGCGGCGATACCCGCCTGGATGTGGACTACAGCAGCAGCGACTTGCAGGTGGGCGATGTGTTCCTGCTCACCAGTGATGGGGTCCACGGTTTCCTGTCACGTTCCCGCATGCAGGGCATCGTCCGCGCCAGTGGCCAGCCGGAGGTGGCCGCCCGCAGCCTGGTAGAAGCGGCCCTGGCCAGTGGCAGTGATGACAACCTGAGCTGTCAGGTACTGCAGGTGGATGGCCTGCCGGACGCCAGCGCCGACGAAGCCCTGCGCCAGCGCGGCAGCCTGCCGTTGCCGCCCCCGTTAAGCCCGGGTATCCGCCTGGACGGTTTCACCGTGAAGCGGGAGCTTTACGCCAGTGTGCGCAGCCATCTGTATCTGGTGGAGGATGACAGTGGCAAACCCTCGGTATTGAAGACGCCGTCGGTAAACCTGGAAGATGACCGGGATGCGCTGGAGCGCTTTGTCATGGAAGGCTGGGTGGGCCAGCGACTGCGCAATGCCCACCTGCTGCACACCCTGCCGCTGCCGGACAACCCCAGCTGCCTGTATCAGCATCTGGAGTTCATTGACGGCGTCACCCTGCAACAGTGGCTGAAGGAACATCCGGATGTGGCCGTGGAAGAAAAACTGTATCTGGCGGACCAGTTGCTCAACGGGGTCCGCGCCCTGCACCGGGCCGATGTGATCCATGGCGACCTGAAGCCGGACAACATCATGGTGGATACCCGCGGGCTGGTTCGCATCGTGGATTTCGGGAGTTGCCATTGTCGTGGCATGGAGCAACACAATGCCGGCATTCCCCTTGGCACCCGGGATTACAGCGCCCCGGAACTGCTGGATGGCGTCGCCCCCAGCGAACAGAGCGATCTGTTTTCCGTGGCGGTGATCATTCATGAAATGCTCACCGGATCGCTGCCCTGGCAGGGCCGCTACGAAAAGTCCGCCCATCGACCCCTTCCGCCCCTGCAGGGCCACAACGCCTTCGTGCCCCTGTGGATCAACAACGTGCTGCAGATCGCCCTGCAACACCAACCCAAACAACGCTTCACCGATGCCGCCGAATTCCGCGATGCCCTGCGCCGCCCGGTACGCAGCCGCAAACCGGTCATCGACAACGACATCCGGCAACTGCGCATCTGGAAAGGCATCAGTATTGTGCTGGGGGTGTTGTTGTTGATTAGTGTGGCGACGAGATAATTAATAATGAATAGTTAATAATTAATAATGCGCGATACCGGATGATCTTGTGTGCAACGCATGAGGCCGCGCCCATATCCTGGGCGCGGCCTCATGCGTTTCTGTTACGACGACACACTTATCGCGCAGCTATTAATTATTCATTATTAACTATTAATTACCCTAAGCTGCCCAACTCAAATCGCCGACCATTGCTCTCCACAAACAGCTTCCCGTTTTCCTCAACCGCCCAGTCCACCAGCTGATAGAACGCGGACCGTCCGATCAGGGCTTCCAGGTTTTCCCGGACCAGCAGATACGGTGACGGTTCGCCGGTTTGCGGGTCGGTTTCCACCCGCAGGGGATGGTTGTCGCCGGCGACCACATGGCTGCCCACATTGGTGGTGAAGACCAGTTTGTTGACCCCGCCCTCTTCCACACGCTGCACTTCCACCGCCACAAAGGGGGCATCGTCCACCTGGATGCGCAGTTTTTCCACCGGGGTAATCAGGAAGTAGTCATCGCCTTCGCGCAGCAAGATGGTGGAAAACAGGGCCACCATGCGTTCACGCTGGATGGGGGAATTCTGATAGTACCAGGTGCCATCCCTGGCAATACGCATGTCGATATCCGCATGGCGCTCCGGCTGCCACTGGTGCACCGGCGGCAGGCCGCTTTCATCCTTGTCCGCTTTCTCCAGGAGTGCCAGCAGTTCTTCCGCCTGTTTCATCGCGGCCCCCGTTGGCCCTTGTTGCCCATGCGGATGCCGATCTCGATCAGGAAATCCAGGAAGTCGTCCTTGTCATCGATGAGCTTCTGGTAGAACGGGGATTCCATCAACGCCACCGCCCCATGGGCCAGCGCCCAGGCGGAGCAGATATGGTAGATCGGGTCCACATCTTCCAGGGAGCCTTCGGCAATGCGCGCCTTGACGATATCCGTCAGGCGGGCAAAGTTGGCTTCGCGAATGCGGTGCAACTTGTCCACCAGCTCCGGCAGGGCATGATCCTTGATCACCTTGTTCTCAAGGCGGTCGAACAACTGGTAGCGCTTGGGGTCACTGATCCGGAAACGGAAATACTCCCGCGCCAGTCTCTCCTTGTCGTCGCCACCGGAAATGCTCTGGAACACCTCAGCCAGATCCTCCTCATAACGGAGCATCAGCAACAGGTAAATCTCGTTCTTGGTCTCGAAGTGCTTGTAGATGGTGCCCTTGCCGATACCGACCCGGTCAGCAATCATTTCCACGGTCACACGGTCTTCGCCCTCTTCCAGAAACAGTTCAAGGGCTGCATCGAGAATCTGTCGCTCCCGTTGACGAAATTCCTGCGCCTTGCGCGTGGCTTTTTCCAGGTCACCCATCAATTTCTCCTTCGAACCCGTCATACCAGACGTAAGGACGGTTTGAGAAACCTCTGATCAGAGGCTCCTAACTCCCGCAATTCTAACGTATTCCCTTTTTATAAACACAGGCTTGTATTGATGGAAATACCACAGGGGTTAGCATAGCGTCATGACACACTCGCCCAGCATGGAGGCATCATGGCTCACCCGGAATTTCCCCACCGTGAAGACCTGCTTTACCTGAACCATGCGGCGGTGGCGCCCTGGCCCGCACGTAGCCGCCATGCGGTGGCGGAATTCGCCCGTCAGAACTGTGAGATCGGTGCCCGTGATTACCCCCAGTGGCTGAAAGTGGAGCAACGCCTGCGCGAACGCCTGTCCTGGCTCATTGGCGGCGTCAGCACCGACGAGATCGCCCTGTTGAAAAATACCTCCGAGGGTTTATCAGTGATTGCCCAGGGCATTGATTGGCAGGCCGGTGACCAGGTCGTGATCAGCGATCAGGAGTTCCCTTCCAACCGTATTCCCTGGGAAGCGCTGGCGGATCAAGGTGTCGAGGTGGTTACCGTGGGCCTGGATACGGCCCGGCCGGAACAGGCGGTCATCGATGCGCTGGGGCCCCGGACACGGCTGGTCTCGCTCTCCGCCGTGCAGTATGGCACCGGTCTGCGGATGGACATGGCGCCCATCGGCGCAGCCTGCCGGGAACGGGACATCCTGTTCTGTGTGGATGCCATCCAGATCCTCGGAGCCCTGCCCTTCTCCGCGGAACAGGCGAAGGCAGATTTCGTGGTGGCGGATGGTCACAAGTGGATGCTGGGCCCGGAGGGGCTGGCATTGTTTTATTGCCGCCAGGACGTGCAAGACCGGCTGACCCTGCGCCAGCATGGCTGGCATATGGTGGCCAATGCGGGGAATTACACCACCACCGACTGGCAAGTGGCCAATAATGCCCGCCGTTTCGAATGCGGCAGCCCCAATATGCTGGGGGCCCATGCGCTGGAGGCCTCCCTTTCCCTGCTCGAGGAAGAAGGCATGGCCCAGGTGGCCGCGGCTCTGCAGGACCGGGTGCAGCGACTGATCGACGGACTGGGCGAGCGCGGAGCGACTCTGCTCAGCCCTGCGGAACCGCAGCGGCGGGCCGGCATTGTCACCTTCAGCTTGCCGGAGGAAACGCCGGCAAAGACCTTCCAGCGTCTGCGCCAGGCCGGTGTGGTCTGTGCGGAACGGGGCGGCGGGGTACGATTCTCACCCCATTTCTATACCGACTATTCGGTCATCGACCGGGCCCTGGCCCTGTTGTAAGCTGCTGAGCTTCTTTTCATCCCCGGAGTCACCATGAGTCGACAACTGGCCTTCTACCAATGGATCTGCCGTCGCCTGCAACGGGACGAGCCGTTCAGTGGCCAGCCCAGTGCCGACCTGGACAGCCTGCGTACGGTGATCAAACCCTGTGACGTACTCCTGGTAGCCGGCCACAGCAACGTTGACCGTACCTTCAAGGTCATTGGTGACAGCCGTTTTGCCCGGGCGGTGCTTTACATCGGCCGGCTTCATGATGTGGCAGACCCGGCCCTGCGCGCGCTGCTGGCGGACTACACCCCCTGCGAACCGGATACCCAGCTGGTAATTGATGCGCGGCTGGAACGGGGGCTGATCGTGGAACCGCTGTCTGCCCTTGAAGGCCGGCAGATCCGTGTCTGCCGGGCCCAGGGACTCAGTGACAATGAGGCACAGGACGTATTGCGCTATGCGATCAGCCGGATCGGCGCCGGTGGCAGCCAGTCCTGGGCGGCATTGGCACTGTTGACCCTGATGCCGTGGCGATGGCTGCCGCTGCGTTGGCGCCTCAATATTTTCCGGCGCTGGGCCGGAGAGCTGGTGCGGGCGCTGACTGGCACCGTGGTCGCCGATGCGTTCAGCTTTGTGCAATTCCCGGTGCTGCCGCTGGTCAAGGAAGATCGCGCCGGCAGCCGCCTGCTGCGGCTACAGCCCCGGGCCATCACCGCCGCCGATTTCGACCACTCCCCCTACTTCGAGATCGTCAAGGCCCCCTTCCAGTTAACGGAAATTCCCAGGGGAATGGATGCCGTGCCCTGGAAAGGCAACCAGGGCGCGCTGGCGCCGGAGCGCCAGCGGCACCTGTCATTGGTAGAACCGACGACCGGCAACCAGGGCTAGCCCCAGCAGCGCCAGCAACGACAGGCTGCCACCCCCACCGCCGCCGCCACCGCCACTGTCCGGCGCCGTGCTGGGCGCCGTGCTTGCACTGCGGGCTTGCGCCGGGCGGGTGTAGGCCTTGCTATCGCCGGTGGGAAAATCCCCGTTATCGGTCCACACCTGCACAGTCATGGCATCATAGCCCTGGCCCGACAGCACCAGTTGCTGCGCCGCGGACTGGCCCGCAGACAAATCCCCCAGTCCGCACTGAACCGTGCGGCTGCCGCTGCAGTTTTCCGGCAACTGCACGGTCTGCCAACCACTGGGTAATGCAAAACTCACTCTTACCCGGGCAGCACTCTGATGGGTCGCCGCATTGCGAACCTGGGCACTGACGCGCACATGGCCGTCGCTACCCCGGTTGGAGGCCAGGCTAAGCACCACATTGGGCTCGTTGCTGAAGACCAGATTGAACGCTTCACTGCGCAGGCTGAAGTAATCGTAGGCATCACTGATCGGACTTACCCGTACCTGATCGGCCCAGCGGCTGGAGGCCTTCAGGGTCATGGCATAGCTGCCGCTGCTCTGCCCCAATGCCAGGAACAGGCTGTTGCGGCAATCGGTATACCCCGTGTAGGTGCGGCAGGACAGGCCCGGCACCGATACGGACAGCCCGGGCTTGTGCTCGATACGCAGGCCCACATTGCGTGCATCCGTGCGCGTACTGGTGTTGGCAATGCGCGGGTACAGGGTCACCGAACTGCCCGTGTTGCGGTACTGATCACCGTTGAGGCCCTCGGCCTGCAGATCCACCAGCCCACCGGAGGTGGTTTCCTCCAGCCAGGGCAAGTAGCGGTCGACACGGGTATAGACCGCGGGCACACCATTGGTGGCACAGGTTTCATGACCATAGCTGGTGACGCCCACCAACCATTGCTGGTCTTCGTTGTGATAAACCAGCGGGCCGCCGCTGTCACCCCGACAGGAATCCTGTTTCTGGCCCTTTGGGTTCATCTCACCGGCGCAGATCTGATTATTGGTCAGGCTACTCCACTGGCTGGCGCAATAGTCCTGTGGCACGAAGTCCAGATCCGCCTTTTGCAGGGTGTCTGTCAGGGCATAGCCATCCGGCGTGGTGGAGCCCCAGCCCAGCACCTCCAGAACCTCATCGTGGCTGCCTGCGGCAAGCCCGGTAACGATATGGGGCTTGGCCATATCCAGCGGTGCAAACCGGCTAGGAGACGCCAACTGGAGCAAGGCCAGATCATTATGGAACTGGGCAGCATTGTAGGCCGGATGCAGCTGCAGATCGGTAACCGCCAGCCGCTCGGGGGTTGCAGCTGTGTTGCGGTTCACGCTGCCCAGGGAAACAAACAGCATGTTTGCCTGCACGTTATCCACACAATGAGCTGCGGTCAGCACCCAGCGGGGGGCAATCAGGGTGCCGCCACACAGTGTCGACGTGTAAGCGGGATTGCCGGACCGGCTGATTTCCACCTCGGCCATCCACGGCCGCACCTGTGTGACATCCTGTCCCCCGACCACCCGGGGCTGGGCATCCAACGCCGATACCGTCTGAACCAGACCTGCCCCCAGCAACAAGGAGACCATCAAACGATACATAAAATTACCCTCAGTTAGCGTTTCGTTACGCAACCGATACTAACTAAGGAATTTGCCTTATACCTGTGACCTGGTTCTGATATTAGAACGATGGCACCCAGGTGCCAGAAGATCGTTAAAAATGACCACCCAGTCCAGTCATTTTGTGGCTATTTTTGTCGCATTTAGCGACAGATCGCGTCATTTTGCATTTATTTTTAATGCACATTTTTATAATGCAAAACGCTTTATATGAAGGCAAGCTTTTACAAGTTTCACACCGGATTGTCCGACTGACCCGTCAGTCGGTACGGTCGTCTTGCACGCCTGCGTCATCGTCCTCTTCCGGAGACGGCAGGTTGCGTCGCGCCTTGGCACCCAGATCTTTCAACTGATGGGCCTGACGCAACAGATTACCGTTACCCGTGGTCAGGCGCTTGCGGGTCTGCTCCCAGGAGGAGGTTGCCTTGGCAAGCTTGTCGCCAACGTCGTCCAGGGATTCCGTTACCAGGGACACCTGGTCACAGATTTTTCCGGCGCGGTCGGCAATATCCAGGGCATTACGATTCTGGTATTCGTAACGCCAGATGTTCTGGATAGTCCGCAACGTGACCAGCAAGGTGGTGGGGCTGACCAGGACGATATTGCGGGCAAAGGCATCGGTGTAGAGGCTGGAGTCCTGCTCCATGGCCACCATGAAGGCCCCCTCGATGGGAATGAACAGCAGCACGAAATCCAGGCTGCGAATACCTTCCAGGCCGCTGTAATCCTTGATATCCAGGCCCTTGATATGACTGCGCAGGGACATCAGATGATCTCGCAGGGCCTGTTCCCGCTCTTCGCTGGTGGAGGCTGATGACAATCGCTCATAGGCCACCAGAGAGACCTTGGCATCGATCACCACATCCTTGTTCTCGGGCAGATGAACGATGGCATCGGGGAGACGGCGCTGGCCACTGTCGTCTTTCAGGGTGACCTGGGTTTCATACTCGCGCCCACGGGTCAGCCCGGAGGATTCCAGCACCCGCTCAAGGATCATTTCCCCCCAGTTCCCCTGGGTCTTCACCTGCCCTTTCAAGGCATCGGTCAGGTTACGGGCGTCCTCGTGCATTTGCTGGTTGAGGCTGCGCAACTGGCTCAGTTGTTCAATCAACGAGGCCTGGGCCCGGGTTTCATCGCTGTGGATCTGATCCACCCGGCGGCGGAAGTCTGCCAGCTGCTCACGGAATGGCTTGAGCATGCCGTCCAGGCCCTGCTGCTGTTGCTCCTGCAGCTGTTTGCCACGCTGCTCGAAAATTCGCGCGGACAGGTTTTCGAATTCCTGCTTGAGCTGTTCGCGGCTCTTTTCGGCAAAGGTCAGTTTCTCTTCCTGCCCGGCCAACCGTTCTTCCAGTCGCGCCTTGTCCGAGGCCAGCTGCTGCAGACGGGACTCACTGTCCTGCAAACGGCGCTGACTGGTTTCCAGCTGCTCACGCAGCAGTGGCACCTGGGCCAGGGGCTCGGACAGGGCCTGTTTCTGGCTTACCAGTTCCGCTTCCCGGGCAGCACTGCGACGACGCTCCATCAACAGCACCAGCAATGCCGCAAAGACCGCGCCGCCAAGCGCTGCCAGCCCCAGCATCAGATTCGGGTTCATGGTTGCGCCTTGTTGAAGAGAGTGAAGAAGTTATCGCGGGTAATCCGCGCCAGTTCGTCCACGGAAATGCCTTTCAGCTCGGCCACACACTCGGCCACCTGGGCCACATAGCGAGGCTCGTTGGGTTTGCCCCTGAACGGTACCGGGGCCAGCCAGGGAGAATCGGTTTCGATCAGCAGCCGCTCCAGCGGTAAGGCTTTGACGGTGTCACGCAGGCTTTCAGCATTGCGAAATGTGATGATCCCCGAGATGGAAATATAGAACCCCTGTTCGATGGCCTGCTGCGCCATGTCCAGGTCTTCGGTAAAGCAATGCAGCACACCGCGCACCTGCCCCTGACCATGCTCTCTCAGCAACGCCAGCGTATCGTCCTTGGCACCACGGGTATGGATGACCAGTGGCAGCCCCGTCTCCCGGGCCGCCTGAATATGCGCTACGAAATAACGCTGTTGCCAGTCCCGCTGCTCCTTGGCATAGAAATAATCCAGTCCGGTCTCACCGATCGCCACTACCTTGGGATGGGTCGCCCTCTCCACCAGTTCCTGGACCTGGGGCTCGCGGGATTCCTTGTACAGCGGATGCACACCGACACTGGCGAACACATGGTCATGCTGCTCGGCCAGTGCCTGCACATCCGGAAAGCTTTCCAGATCCACCCCGATGCACAACATGTGGCTCACGCCGGCCTCGGCGGTGGCGGCCATCATGGCGTCAAAATCCCCGTTATGGGCGTCCAGATTGAGGCGATCCAGGTGGCAGTGGGAATCCACAAAAGCGACGTCAGACATTCAGTGCTCCGGCATGACAAACGCGGGCATTGTAGCGTAGACAGACCCTACGCACGACGTCCGGGGACAGGGGCCTGACGCAAAAAACGGCAATACCCACCGGGAAATTGCCGCTTTTGATCTGCGAAGCGCTTGAATGCGGTTTCAGGCTTTTGCCGCTTCCGACGTCAGAGGTCCGACACCCTACATGGTATGGGTCGGGCGATCAGACTCCAGCGAGCCGGCCAGGTGGTTTTCAATGGTCACCCGGGCCGTGTCGTCCTGATCGGAAAACTGCACGCCGATGCCGGCACTGCGGTTGCCCTGGGCCCCTTTGGGGGTGATCCAGACCACCTTGCCGGCCACCGGGATCTTGTCCGGCTCATCCATGATGTTGAGCAGCAGGAAGATTTCCTCGCCCAGCTTGTACTGCTTGTCGGTGGGAATGAACAGGCCGCCATTGGTGATAAAAGGCATGTAAGCGGAATACAGTACTGCCTTGTCCTTGATGGAAAGCGACAGGATGCCGCTGCGGCCGCCGGGCATTTTCATAGGGGGTGCCTCGTATCACATACGGGCTGGAGACAAGCGCGCCAGCAACATGCCACAACCCGTAAGACTTTATTATTAATAGGGTGAAGATTAGTGGGCTGCTGCCGCAGCGTCAACGCCCACCAGCACCAGCAGCCACTGTTCGTAGAGCAGATCCTTGTTGGGGTTGGCCCCGGACATCAACGCCCGCCGACCCTCGAGAACCCGCTGAGCCGCCCGCAGCAGACGGGCCGGTGGCACCGCCCGGGACAATCGGGCCAGCAACGGCGCCAGGGACGGATCCGCGCTTTGCTGCCCGGAGTAGGCCTGATGCAGGCACCGGGACAACCAGCCGTAGATCACCCCGGCCATTTCCGTGGGATCATGCCTGGACAAGATCGGCGAGGCCTGGGCCACGGATTGGCGGCCTTCCGCCACCGACACCAGAACTTCCAGCAAACGGGCCCGGTCGGCAAACCACTCCGACTGCTCCAGGGCCAGGGCCCGCAGGGGCGCCCCCTGGGCCGCATCCAGCAACGGGCCAGCACTCTCCCCCACCTGATTCTGTAACCATTCCAGCGCCTGCTCATAAGGCGGCAGCGGCAGGATACGCTGCTGACAGCGGCTGCGAATCGTCGGCAGCAGCAGGGTCGGCTGATCACAGACCAGCAACAGCAAGGTTTGCCCGCCAGGCTCTTCAAGAGTTTTTAACAGGGCATTCTGGGCGTTGCGGTTGAGCGCTTCCGCGGGTGCCACGATTGCTACCCGGTAGCCGCTGTATTGGGCTGTGCGGGTGGCAAACCCGACCAGTTTACGCACCTGATCGATCTTGATGGCCCGGCTGTTGTCTTCCGGGCTGAGCCGGTGCAGGTCCGGGTGCGTGCCAGCGGTGCTCAGTTGGCACCCCTGGCACTGCCCACAGGGCAACCCACCGGCCGGTTTTTCACAGAGCAGCGTCTGCGCCAGAGACTCGGCCAGGCGTAACTTGCCAATCCCCCTGGCACCACTGATCAGCAGCGCATGGGGAAGGCGCCCCTGCTGATGCTGGTCCAGCAGCTGGGCCATGGTGTCCTGATGCCAGGGACAAGGCACCTGGATACGGGCTCGGGTTACTTCCACGTAAGCATTTCCTCCAGCAATGGCTGTAACCGGGTACGGACCTGCTCCAGATCACATGAGGCATCCAGCACCCGAAAGCGGTCCGGTTCGTTGCCAGCCCGCTCCAGATAGCACTGGCGAATCCGTTCGAAAAACGCGCTGTCTTCCTGCTCGATACGATCCAGCGCCGCCCGTTTGCCGGCCCGGGCCATGCCCACCTCCACCGGCACATCAAACAGCAAGGTCATATCCGGTCGGGTATCGCGAACCACCAGCTGCTCCAGGCGGGCGATGGCATCACGGTTGAGGCCGCGCCCAGCACCCTGGTAGGCCCAGGTGGCATCCACAAAACGGTCGCTCAGTACCCAGTCGCCCCGCTCCAGTGCCGGGCGGATCTTTTCTGCCAGATGCTGGGCCCGGGCGGCAAATACCAGCAGCAACTCGGTGTCATCCGCCATTTTTTCATCCGTTGGCGCCAGCAGCACATGGCGGATGTTTTCCGCCAGCGGGGTGCCGCCCGGCTCGCGGGTGATCAGCACGGTCTTGCCGGCCGCCCGCAACCGTTCCGCAAGCCAGTCCAGATTGCTGCTCTTGCCGGCCCCTTCGCCGCCCTCCAGAGTAATGAAGCGTCCCCTCATTGCGCGCCTCCCGGCGAGGAACGATAGCCTTCCCGGCGGCGCAGTTGATAATCGCGAACCGCCTTCTGGTGCTGGGCCAGGGTTTTCGAGAAGTAATGGCTGCCATCCCCCCGGGCGACAAAATACAGGGATTCGGTTTGCGCCGGCTGTACCGCTGCGAGAATGGCTTCCTGTCCGGGCATGGCGATGGGCGTGGGTGGCAACCCGGAAATCGTATAGGTGTTGTAGGGGGTGGGCCGGCGCAGGTCGGAACGGCGGATGTTGCCGTCGTAGGCCTCGCCCATCCCGTAAATCACCGTGGGGTCGGTCTGCAGACGCATGCCCTTGCGCAAGCGGTTGGTAAAGACACCGGCAATTTCCGGGCGCTCATCGGGCACTCCGGTTTCCTTTTCGATGATGGACGCCAGGATCAGAGCCTCGTAGGGGCTGTCGATGGGCAGGTCGTCGTCTCTCTGTGACCAGGCCTCTTCCAGGAGTGCTTCCTGTCGTTCCAGGGCCCGGCGCAGAAGAGTCAGATCCGAGGTGCCACGGGTATAAAAGTAGGTTTCCGGGGCAAACCAGCCTTCCGGGTGCTGACCCGGACGGCCCAGCTTTTCCATGATCTGGTCATCGGTAAGACTGTCCAGGGTATGCGTCAGGGTATCCTGAGCGGCCAGACGCACACGCAGCTCACGAAAGTTCCAGCCTTCTACCAGAGTCAGACTGCGCTGAATCACTTCACCGCGATCCATTTTTTCCAGCAGGCTGAGCAAGGAGTCACCGGGCTGCAGACGGTATTCCCCCACATGCATACGCCCATCCATGTCGGTCAGGCTGCTGTAAAGCCGTGCCCCCAGACGCCGGAATTCCGCCGGATAGCCGTCGCCCAGCAAACCCTGCTTTTTCAGACCAAGCAGCACACGACTCAACCCCGCTCCCCGGGGCACCTCCACCACCTCGGGTTCAGACAGCGGCAGAGGTTGATGCAGGTAACTGCTGACCCAGGCCGCCGCCAACGGAATGGCGACCACCAGCAACACCACCAGCAGTCCGAAAATTCGAATTTTTTTACGCATGAGAGAAATTGTAGGGCCTGTGTTGCCGAATGAAATAAATACTTTGCCAAAGTGGTAACGATAGCACTGCGGATAACAGGGAGCTGAGCGGAAAGCCCAGACCATTCAGAGGCGCTTTCGTCGGCAAGTGACGGGTTGCGTCTGATTGTCTCTCACAGATTGCCCGCGGATTTATCCTGGCAGAAAAAGCGCGTCGGCAGAGCGTTGCAATTGCAACACTGAATCCAGCACCGGCCACTGCCATTGCGCCAGTTTACGCACCGGGAGCACGCCGACAACACTGTTGCACAAAAACACACCGCGAGCGCCGTGAAGCTGTGACAGCGGCCTCAAATCACAGGCCACCGTTTCCCCCCGCGCGGCCAGATGCGCCATGAGCCACTGGCGCATTACCCCGGCCACGCCGGCTCGGGCGGCCTGCAAGTCAGGTGTCCACCAATGATCATCGAAGCGGGCAAACAGATTCATCGCCGTGGCTTCCAGGGGCTGGCGACGGCAACTGAGCAGCAGCCCTTCGTGCCAGCCCTGACGAGCCACCTCACGGCGAGCCTGTACTTGGGGAAGTCGGTTGAGATGCTTGAGCCCGGCCAGGGACTCTGGATACAGGGGGGCATCGCAGAGCCCCATTGTGATGCCCTGCTTGCGCAGCGGCTCGGACCAGACCGGTAGCGAACCCGCCTGCCACAACACGGTTGGCTGTGGCTCCGGGGGCGGCAGATAGCCCCGCCCTCCCGGCCCCCGGGTCAGGGTGAGTTTGACCACACCGGGCTTCCCTGCCAGGGCAGCGACGCCTTCCGCAATGGCGGCCTGGTAACGACACTCCGGCAGCACTGGCAACCCCAGCGCCCGCACTCCCTGTTGCAGGCGCCGGTGATGACCCGCCCAGAGAGGAACCCGCCCTTCGGCTGTCACTCTCAGGGTTTCAAACAGACCATCGCCATAGGCCAGTCCGCGGTCACGGGGATCGAGCATCACACCTTCTTGAACAGCAGGGTTCCGTTAGTGCCACCGAAACCGAAGGAATTGGACAGGGCGTAATCGATGTTCCGCTGCTGTGCCTTGTTGGCCACCAGATTCAGATCGCAGCCCTCGTCCGGTTCATGCAAGTTGATGGTGGGCGGTGCGATGGAATCACGAATGGCAAGGATGGAGAAAATGGCTTCCACCGCCCCGGCCGCGCCCAGCAGGTGACCGACCATGGATTTGGTGGAGCTCACCGCCAGCTTCTCGGCATGGGCACCAAACAGGGATTTGATGGCAGCAATTTCTGCCAGATCGCCCATCTGGGTAGAGGTGCCATGGGCATTGATATAATCCACCTTATCGGCAGAAACCCCGGCGTTGCGCAGGGCATTTTCCATGGCCTTCATGGCCCCGACACCGCCTTCCGCCGGCGCAGTGATGTGATAAGCATCATCACTCATGCCGAAACCCGCCAACTCCGCATAGATGGTCGCACCACGGGCCTTGGCATGTTCGTAGTCTTCCAGCACCACCGCACCCGCGCCGTCGGCCAGTACGAAACCATCCCGCCCCTTGTCCCAGGGACGGCTGGCGCCCTGGGGATCATCATTACGGGTAGACAGTGCCCGGGCAGCCGCAAAGCCCCCCAGGCCCAGCGGCGTGGAGCCTTTTTCGGAACCGCCCGCGACCATCACGTCTGCCTGGCCCAGCATGATCTGCTGGGCGGCAAAACCAATATTGTGCGTACCGGTGGTACAGGCCGTGGTGATGGCCACGTTGGGCCCCTTCATGCCGTACATGATGGCCAGATTCCCGGCAATCATGTTGATGATGGTGCCAGGCACAAAAAACGGCGACAGCTTGCGCGGGCCGGAGTCCAGCATCTTGACGTGATTGTCTTCAATGTTGGTCAGACCACCGATACCGGAGCCAAAAGCCGCACCGACCCGGTCACCGTCCTCCTTGTCCATATCCAGGCCCGCGTCACGGATAGCCTGAATCGCCGCCACAAGCCCGTACTGAATAAAGATATCCATCTTGCGGGCATCTTTCGGAGACAGGTAATCCGCAATGTCGAATTCCGGAACCAGCCCGGCAAAACGTGTGGAAAAGGCTTCCGTATCAAAGTGATCGATATTGCGGATACCGCTCTTGCCCGCCTTGATACCTTCCCAGGTGGAAGCCACATCCGCTCCCAGCGGCGTCAACATTCCCAGACCCGTGATCACTACTCGCCGTGACGTCACCCGAATACCTCCATCCATTATTTTTGCGGCAATAGCGACAAGGTTACTACAAAGTGCCGATCTGCTCGTCGCCGTTATGTAAGCAAAATCAACATTCTGGCCTTGCTTGACCAGCCATGGGGCCGTTCATTCTGCCCGGTTTTCATGACAACCGAACGACCTGTTCAGCGGCAACAAAAAAGCCGCAAGTTCTGAGGAACCTTGCGGCTTTCTTGATACTGCCTGAACGACTGAAATCAGCTGTGAGCCTTGATGTAATCCACAGCAGACTGAACGGTGCTGATCTTCTCAGCTTCTTCGTCAGGAATTTCAGTTTCAAACTCTTCTTCCAGGGCCATCACCAGCTCAACGGTGTCCAGGGAGTCGGCACCCAGATCTTCAACGAAGGACGCTTCTGATTTTACGTCTTCCGGCTTAACACCCAGTTGTTCAACGATGATTTTCTGTACGCGTTCTTCGATGCTGCTCATGATCCTATAACTCTCCTGATTAATGGTGTGCTAGCACCTGTCAGCGGCTATTCTAGGTGAACGCTGTTTGCGCTTGCAACCCAACCGAGCCAGTGCTGCAACTTCAAGTTTTTCCAAATATTTTCTTCTGTAAAAACAGTGTATTAGACCGCTTTTCCAGAAACCCTCCGGTGCCCACTTATTGGGCTATCCGGTAAACATGCCGCCATTGACATGCAAAGTGGTCCCGGTGACGTAACCGCCACCGTCACTGGCAAGCCAGCCAACCGCGCTGGCAATCTCACCGGGTTGCCCCAGACGAGCCAGCGGAATACCCGCCAGAAGTGCGTCCTTCTGCGCCTCTGGCAAGGCCTCCGTCATGTCCGTCTGGATAAAGCCCGGCGCCACGGAATTCACTGTGATGTTACGTGAGCCAAGCTCCCGCGCCAATGCGCGGGTGAAACCTTCTACCCCACCCTTGGCAGCGGCATAGTTCGCCTGGCCCGCGTTCCCCATGGTCCCGACCACGGAGCTGATATTGATAATGCGACCCCAGCGCGCCTTGGTCATGCCTTTGAGGCAGGCCTTGCTGACCCGATAGAGGGAATTGAGATTGGTGTTGATGACATCTTCCCACTCGTCATCTTTCATGCGCAGCATGATGTTGTCGCGGGTAATCCCTGCGTTATTCACCAGCACCAAGGGTGCACCAAACTCATCATTGATGCTCTTTACCGTACTGGCAACAGATTCCTTGTCGGTCACGTTCAGCACCTTGCCGGCACCGTTGGCGCCCAGCGCTTCACCGATAGCCGCAGCCCCTTTTTCGGAAGTGGCAGTGCCAACCACGAAAAAGCCATCTGTTACCAGCTGATCGGCAATGGCGCGACCGATGCCACGACTGGCACCGGTAACCAGTGCAATTTTCTTTTCTGACATCCTTATTCCCCTTTCAGCGATGCGTCAAAGGCATCCCCGGTTTCCAGCGGGTGAGCGGTTATCTCCCGGTCAATCCGTTTGATCAGACCACTGAGCACCTTGCCGGGACCACATTCATAAACGTGGCTCACACCCTGCTCTTTCAACGCCTGAATGGTTTCCACCCAACGTACTGGCGAATAGAGCTGACGGATCAGCGCGTCACGGATCTGCTCCGGCGCGGTTTCCATGGCCACATCCACATTATTGATCACGGGCATTTCCGCAGCATGAAAATTGGTGGCATTGAGCGTTTCGGCCAGCTTGTCCGCCGCCGGTTTCATCAACGCACAGTGGGACGGCACACTGACCGGCAGAGGCATGGCACGCTTGGCACCCGCTTCCTTGCAGGCGAAGATGGCGCGCTCCACGGCTGCTGCGGAGCCGGCGATCACTACCTGACCGGGCGCATTGAAGTTTACCGCTTCCACCACGTCACCTTCCGCCGCCTGGGCACAGGCCGCACGCACCTGTTCATCATCCAGACCCAGCACCGCCGCCATCTTGCCTTCTCCTTCGGCCACGGCCTGCTGCATCAGCTGTCCACGGGTACGGACCAGACGTACGGCATCACCCAGGTTGATCACACCCGCACAGGTCAGCGCGGTGTACTCACCCAGGCTGTGACCGGCAAGCAGATTCGGGCGCGGACCACCGCTCTGTTCCCAAAGCCGCCACAGGGCCACCCCGGCAGTGAGCAACAGGGGCTGGGTATTTTCGGTCTGGTTCAGGGCGTCCTGGGGGCCCTCCTGGCAGAGAGCCCAGATATCCAGGCCAAGGGCGCCGGAGGCTTCCTGGAAGGTCTGCTTTACCGCCGGGCGGTCGGCAAAGTCAGCAAGCATGCCAAGGCTCTGGGAGCCCTGACCGGGAAAAATAAAAGCAGTTTTGGACATTCACTATCCCCTTGAAAGTGCAGGTCGCAGTATGCCGGCTTTGCCGTTAGCTGTCCGGCTCACCCTGCAACAAAGTATTAATGTACTGTTTCAGGCGTCGGTGCCGCTGCTCGCAGGTGCCAGGGCATCGCGGATCAGCGCCGGCACATTGCGGCGCGCTTCCACTTCGGCCACTTCCAGGGCGCTGGTGAAGCCTTCCACCGTGGTACCGCCATGGCTTTTCACCACCACGCCGCGCAGGCCAACCAGGCTGGCGCCATTGTAACGGTCCGGGTCCATGCGCGATTTCAAGCCACGGAACACCGGCAGTGCCAGCAAGGCGGAAAGCTTGCGCAACCAGGAACGCTCTGCTTCCTCGCGGATCATGTTCTTGAGCATCTTGGCCACGCCTTCCATGGTCTTGAGCGACACATTGCCCACAAAACCGTCGCAGACCACCACGTCGGCCTCACCGGCGAAGATGCCATCCCCTTCAATAAAGCCGGCGTAATTGATGTTTGGCGCATCCCGCAACAGCGCAGCGGCGTCCTTGATCTGCTCGTTGCCCTTGATATCTTCCTCACCGATATTGAGCAGGGCCACCCGGGGATGGCGTACCCCATCCACCGCATTGACCAGGGCTTGTCCCATGAGGGCAAACTGCAACAGGTGCTCTGGCTCGGAATCCACATTGGCGCCCAGGTCCAGCATATGACAGTGACCGGAGACAGTGGGAATGGCGGTGCAGATGGCGGGTCGATCCACCCCGGGGAGGGTTTTCAGTACAAAGCGGCTCACGGCCATGAGTGCGCCGGTATTACCGGCACTGATAGCCGCCTGGGCACGCCCTTCCTTGACCATGTTGATGGCCACCCGCATGGAAGAGTCTTTTTTCTGGCGCAGGGCCACGGCCACCGGATCATCCATGGCCACCAGTTCGCTGGCAGGCTGGACCGTCACCCGGGGATGGCCATCAAGGCCGGCCTTTTTGATGGCGTCAGCCAGCGGTTCCGGCTGGCCAACGAGAATAATGTGCAGATGTTCCTGGCGGGAAAGCATTGTTGCCACAGCAGGCACTGTCACGGCCAGACCGTGATCTCCCCCCATGGCATCCACCGCCAACGTCACAACCGACATGGGCTGTTTCCTTGTTATCAATTCAGCGGCGGACATTCTGACAAATTTCCGCCCATGGAAACATGGTGACTTCTTATTCGCTTACAAAAATGACCACTTACAAAAAATCCTCCCGAAGGAGGATTTCATGGTGCCTTTACAGGTGCAGGCACACAGCAAAACGGGAGCCCCTGGCTCCCGCGTCACTTATTCGTCGTCGGTCTCAACCTGACGAATCACCTGGCGGCCACGGTACATGCCGTCCGGAGAAATGTGGTGACGACGGTGAACTTCACCGGTGTTGGTATCTTCGGTCAGCGCGGCAGAAGTCAGCGCGTCGTGAGAACGGCGCATGCCGCGCTTGGAACGGGTTTTACGGTTCTTCTGAACAGCCATTTCGAACTCCTCGGGCGTTTATTCAGCCTGAATTTACTTGCCTTGACCTTTTAATTTGGCCAGCACGGCAAAAGGGTTATCCGCGTTTTCCTGTTTCTCAGGTTTACCGCTCTCGTGCGGTAAAGCTGTCGGGCAAGAGTCATGCAGTGCCACCAACGGCATGGCCAGCAACAATTCCTCTTCAAGCAGATCGGTGAGCACCATGGGCTCCTCACCAACCAGCCAGGGGTCCAGTCGCTCCGGCAACGCCTTGGCCTGATCCTCATTCCATACCAGCGCCACATTGATGGTCGCCTGTACGTCACAGGTCACTGGCTCCAGGCAGCGCTGGCATGGCAGCACCAGTTTCGTGCTAACCTCGCCCTCGATACGCCGATGCCCCTCTTCATCACGACCGAACGCCAGTGATATTGCTACCGGCTGGTCCAGACTTTCGTGGTATTCCTGCAGGCGAGGCAGGTCTCCAACGGTGAGCTGGCCCTCAACGACGCGACCCTGATCCGCGTATTTGCGGGGATCGAGGAACTGTGGCAGTTGCCCTGAAAACATAAGCGCGCAATTCTAGGGCCGCAAGGCCCGCCTGTCAAAGTTAATGTGGTCAGCTAAGCTACTGACGTGAAAAGAGTTTTTTGTAACCGGCAAAAAGATTACCGGTCTGGAGGCAGAAATCCGGCCCAGGCGGGTCATTTTACCCGGTTTAACGGCCTACAGCCCTTCTTCCATCCCGGGAAAATCACTACACTCTGCCGCGCCTGAAGCGGAGATTATCATGACCGACACCCCTGCCCTGTTACTTGCCTCATCCTCACCTTTCCGTCGCCAGTTATTGGACAAGTTAGGTGTGGATTTTATCCACCAGAGCCCGGATATCGATGAATCCCCCCTGGCGGGCGAATCTCCCCGTGAAATGGTGATGCGCCTGGCCCTGAACAAGGCCTCGGCTCTGGCCGGTGACCACCCGAATACACTGATTATCGGTTCTGACCAGGTCGCCGTGATCGGCGATCAGGTGCTGGGCAAACCCGGCACACGGGAAAAGGCCATCGATCAGCTGACGTCAGCCAGCGGCCAGCGGGTCACTTTTCTTACCGGCCTGTGCCTGCTCAATACCGCCACCGGACGAAGCCAGGTGGCCTGCGACCCTTTTCACGTGCAGTTTCGCACTCTGCGCCCGGAACAGATCGAGCGCTATGTGGACGCAGAACAACCTCTCAATTGCGCCGGCAGCTTCAAATCCGAGGGACTGGGCATCGTCCTGTTCAAGGCAATGGAAGGCCGCGACCCCAATACCCTGGTGGGCCTGCCGTTGATTCTGTTGACGGAATTCCTGGCAGCGGAGGGACTCTCTCTGCCTCTATAAAGGAATGGCGCGGGCTCCGGAGCAATGCGGCCTCCGGAACCCGCTAGCTGGCGGCGCTCTTTCAGCGAATTTCCGGAGCCGCCGACAGGCCCAGCGTCTTGGCGACACCTTCGCCGATGGAAACACCGAAACGACGGACGAACTCTTCCAGGGGCGAGCGGCTGACGCTGTAGTTCACCATCTCTTCCAGATTGACCACATCCCGGGCCACGTCACCGGGGCTTTTCAGGCCATCCACCAACCCCAGATCCAGCGCTTTCTCACCGGTCCAGAACAGGCCAGAGAAAATCTCCGGATGGGTATCTGCCTTGAGACGATCGCCTCGGCCATTCTTCACGGCGGTAATAAACTGCTGATGGATCTCATCCAGCATCGTCTGCATATGCTCTCGATCATCCGCGCTGATCGGAGAAAACGGATCCATCACTGCCTTGTTTTCTCCTGCGGTGAGCACACGGCGCTCCACACCCAGCTTGTCCGCAGCTTCCTGGAAACCGAAACCGGCCATAATCACACCGATGGACCCCACGATACTGGCGGGATCCGCATAAATTTCATCCGCGGCAGAGGCAATGTAATAGGCGCCAGAAGCACCGAGATCGGTAATGGCGGCGTACACCTTCTTCTCCGGGTACTCGGCACGCAGCCGCTTGATCGCGTTGTAAACCTGGTTGGACTGCACCGGTGAGCCGCCCGGGCTATTGATCTTGAGGACGATAGCTTTGGCGTTTTCCGCTTCGAAAGCCCGAGTCAGCCCGGAGACAATCATATCCGCACTGGCATCCTGATCCGGGGCAATCACGCCGGAGACGTTAACGAACCCCACATGCTCCTCGGTGACTGTCATGCTTTCCCCGGTTTTGCCCGGCAACATGACGAAAAGCAGCACGAAAAGGTAAACGAAAGTGAGAATCTTGAAGAAAATACCCCAGCGACGGGATTTGCGGTGCTCGTCCTGGGCCTGGCCCAGCAATTTCTCGATGAGTTTCCACTCTCGCTCATTCCCGGGACGGGAAGATGGGGACTGATTTTCCATTTACAGACTCTCCGTAACCAGTTCAGTGGCTGCCAAACCCAGTACAGGCAGCAGATGGTGCAATCTATCAATGACAGCCAGAGGCTCACAAGGCAATAACTTCTCCACCGGGTGGGCACCGTAACTGACCGCAACACGATCAACACCGGCGGCACGAGCCATCTCCAGATCAAACGTGGTGTCACCCACAACAATCGCCCTCTGTGCCGGCACCGCCAGCTCTTCGAGCAACTCCAGCACCATGGCGGGATGTGGCTTGGAATGACTTTCATCGGCGCAACGGGAGGCATGGAAGTAACGATCCAGCCCGGTATTGCCCCATACCCGCTGCAACCCCTTGCGGCTTTTGCCTGTGGCGACCGCCAGCTTCAGCCCGGTATCCCGCAGTTCGGTCAATAACGATTCGGCACCGGGATAGAGCGCGCTGGGGGTCGCCTCTGCGGCAATAAAGTGGAATGCATAGCGCTCGCGCATGGATTCGATGCCACCGCCGTCCAGCACCGGGTACAGCGTCCCGATTGCCTCCGGCAGCCCCAGTCCGATAATGCTGCGCACCACTTCATCGGGCAGTGAAGGCAACCCCAGATCCCCCGCCGCAAGCTGCATACAGCTGACGATACGCCCGGTGGAGTCCATCACCGTGCCATCCCAGTCAAAGATCACCAGATCATAATTCACCGGGCACCTCGCAGGGCGGTCAGGATGGCCTCGAAATCCTCATCCAGCGGCGCGGTGAGGGAAACCGTCTTGCCGGTATTCGGGTGAGGAAAAACCAGGGTCCGGGCATGCAGGCACAGCCGTTTGTGACCGATGCTGGCCAGCAACGCGGCGCCTTTGTCCGTGCCGTATTTGTCATCCCCCAGCAGAGGGAACCCGCCAAACTGGCTGTGCACGCGAATCTGGTGTGTGCGCCCGGTTTCCAGGGTGGCTTCCACCAACTGTGCGTCCGCCAACCGCTCCAGCATGCGAAAATGGGTCACCGAGGCTTTGCCCTCCCGGGACACCCGGACGATTCGCTCGTTGCCGTTCTGCATTTTCAGCAGAGGCGCCTCCAGGGTCCGCTCCTTGCCCTTGAACCCCTGACAGAGCAGCCAGTAGCGTTTCTCTACCTGACCGGCCTGCATCAGTCGCTGCAGCTTGCGCAGAAAGGCACGCTTGCGGGCCACCATGATCAGGCCGCTGGTATCCCGATCCAGTCGGTGTACCAGTTCCATTTCCTTTTCCTGGGGGTAAATGACCCTCAGGGCCTCAATCAGCCCCAGGCTCACCCCGCTGCCACCATGCACGGCCAGCCCCGCGGGCTTGTTGAAAACGAAAAGCTGGTCATCCTCATAGACGCAGGCACGGCTGAGCCGCTCGGTAAGTCCGCTGCTGACCACCGGTGGCGCCTCGGATTCACTGGTACGGATCGGCGGGATACGCACCACATCGCCACTGGCCAGCCGGGTAGTCTGTTTGGCGCGCCCTTTATTCACCCGCACTTCCCCGGAGCGGATAATCCGGTAGACACGGGATTTGGGCACCCCTTTGAGGTGGGTGAAGAGGAAATTGTCCAGGCGTTGACCGTGACGGCCTTCGTCGATAGTCACGAAGCTGACACGATCCGCTGCGGGGGTCTCGTCTGACATGGCGGCGATTCTATAGAAAAGCAGTTAATAGTGAACAGTTAACAGTGAATACTTCCGCGCAAAAGTGCATTCCCACCTAAAATGCCACCAGCCCACACCCAACTCACAAGCGCGGGCCAATGCCTATCAACAACAAAGAATCGATACTGTAAAGCTATTAACTGTTAACGATTAACTATTCACTGCCCCCTTCCTATCTGATTGATCCCCCTTGGCTTTTGCTGCTATAGTCAAGCGTCGACCTGAATATAGGCGACGGCGACGCGCAGCGAACATTCGCCGTCCGGCCCGCTCCGGCATAGCCGTGAAGACAGAGCCCGCCTCAGGTTTACAACAAGCGTTATCGCCCATTCGCAGAATGCAGTGTGGGCAAACGCTGCAGATGAACCCATTTAAACAGCGTCCGATGACGGACCCTGAACATTAACGATGGTGGCTGCAGCGCCGGTCAAACGACCTGGAAAACAGACAGACAAGAGTTTACACATTGCTGTGTGACGCTAACCACGGCAATCGCGTGAAGCATTATAGACTGGCCACTTGCCAGTACGATTACGCACTAAACATTGCACACAACTCGGAGAGCCGCTGACTCAGGCACAATCATCACCCAGGAAAGCGATTAAACACGCCCAGCGTGCGCCCTGCCCGTGACAAGCCTGCCAGCACTCCCCCTGGTCTGCTACCGGTTACATTCCGGCCCTGCCTCATGCCACCACAACCTTGTGGTAGCACCATGAAACGTATGCTTATTAACGCCACTCACCCTGAAGAGGTTCGGGTGGCACTGGTCGACGGCCAACGGCTGTATGACCTGGATATCGAACACAGAACCCGCGAACAGAAAAAGGCCAACATCTACAAAGGCAAGATCACCCGGGTAGAACCCTCCCTGGAAGCCGCCTTCGTGGACTTCGGCGCTGAACGCCACGGTTTTCTCCCTCTCAAGGAAATTTCCCGCCAGTACTTCCAGAAAGACCCGAAAGATATCCAGGGTCGCATCAACATCAAGGAAGTCATCAAGGAAGGCCAGGAGGTCATTATCCAGGTGGCCAAGGAAGAGCGCGGCAATAAAGGCGCCGCCCTCACCACCTTCATCAGCCTGGCCGGCCGCTATCTGGTACTGATGCCCAACAACCCCCGGGCCGGCGGTATTTCCCGTCGCATTGAGGGTGAGGAACGCCAGCAGCTCAAGGAAGCCCTGGGCGCGCTGACCATCCCCGATGAAATGGGGGTCATTGTTCGCACCGCAGGGCTGGGCCGTAGCGCCGAAGAACTGCAGTGGGACCTGAACTACCTGCTGAAGCTGTGGAATTCCATTGATGATGCCTCCCGGGAACGCAAGGCGCCCTTCCTGATCTACCAGGAATCCAACGTCATCATCCGCGCCATTCGCGATTATCTGCGCAAGGACATTGGCGAAGTCCTGATCGACTCCAAAAAAGTCTACGACGAGGCCCAGGGCTTCGTGCAGCAGGTCATGCAGGACTTCCAGCACAAGATCAAGCTGTACAGCGATGAGACGCCGCTCTTTTCCCGCTTCCAGATCGAATCCCAGATCGAGACCGCCTTCGAGCGTGAAGTCAAACTGCCGTCCGGTGGTTCCATTGTCATCGATCCCACCGAAGCGCTGGTATCCATCGATATCAACTCCTCCCGGGCCACCAAGGGCGCGGACATCGAGGAAACCGCCCTGAACACCAACCTGGAAGCGGCGGATGAAATCGCCCGCCAGTTGCGCCTGCGTGATATCGGCGGCCTGATCGTGGTGGACTTCATCGACATGGGGCCGGCACGCAATCAGCGCGATGTGGAAAACCGCATGCGCGATGCCCTGGAGGCTGACCGGGCCCGTATCCAGCTGGGTCGCATCTCGCGCTTTGGCCTGCTTGAGCTGTCCCGACAGCGGCTGCGGCCGAGCCTGGGGGAAACCTCCAGCATTGTCTGCCCGCGCTGTAACGGACAGGGCCATATCCGTGACGTGAAATCCCTGGCGCTGAGCATCCTTCGCCTGATCGAAGAAGAGGTCATGAAGGAGCGCACCGGCGAGATCCAGGCCCAGGTACCAGTGGCCGTGGCCACCTACCTGTTGAACGAAAAACGCGAACCCCTGCGCGCCATTGAAGATGCGCATAACGTGCGTGTGGTCATCATCCCCAACCAGAATCTGGAAACCCCGCATTTCGAGGTGGAACGGATTCGCGATGACCAAACCACCGCCCAGCCAAGCCACGAGATGGAGCTGCTGGAAGGAAACAAGGATGCGGATATCGCTTCCGCCCAGGATACGGAAATCAAGACCCAGGAGCCGGCGGTCAAACTGATGGCACCGGATACCGCCCCGCCAGCGCCGAAGCCGGCTCCGGCACCGGCGGCTACCGCAAAAGAAAATCTGGGTATCCTGGCCCGCTTCTTCACCTGGCTGGCGCAGATCTTTACCAGCGAGCCCAAGCCGGCCAAGGTCAAGAAACCCCAGCCCCAGGGCAAGGGTAACCCGCGCCAGCAACACTCCCGCGGCGGTCGCGGCGGCAACAACCGTAACCGTAACGACAACCGAAACAAGCAGGATGCTGGCAAGAGCGGCGGCAAGGGTGGCGACAGTGATAATCGCAATCCGCGCAACAAACGCCAGAACGACAAGGACGGTGGCAATCGCAAGAACGATAACCGCCAGTCGGACAACCGTTCCGCAGACCGCTCCGGCGACAACAAGGACGACAATCGCAACGAACGTCGCGGCCGTAACGACAACCGTCGTAACCGCAACGACAACCGTGGCGGCGACAACCGTAACGACGGTCGTAACAATGAAGGCCGCAATGACAACAAGGGCGACAAGAGCGACGGCGGTAACAAGCCACGCAACAAGAAGCCCCAGCAGCAGGACAACACCGAAGGCAGCAGTGACAGCAAGGGGCCCAAGGCACCCCGTCGCAACGATGCCAAGGATGACCGTCCCCTGCGCGAACGCCAGCGTCCTGCAAAAACTGCAGCCAGTGGCGACAAGCCTGCTGGCGATCAGAAGCCCCAGCAGGCTCAACCGGCCCGCAACGTAAAGCAGGGCGACAAGCCGCAACCGACCCGCTCCCCTGCCCCGGCAGCGGAGCAGGACGATGAAGGCCATCCGCCGGCGAAGCTGGTTCCGGCACAGGAACCCACTGCCAGTGCGCAGCCTCAGGCAGCCAGCAAGGCGGAGAAAACAGAGAAAGCCGAAAGTGAACGCGCGGCCAAGCCGGCACAGCCTCAGGAAACGGCCAAAACCGAAAAGGTAGAGACCGACGCCGAGGCACAACCCGCTGAGCAAGCTGCCACCCCGGCTCCGGTTGCGGAAAAGCCGCAAGCAGACACCCAGCCCAAGCAGCCGGTAAACGCCGAGCCGCCAGCGAAGGCTGAAGCGAAACCGCACGCTGAAGCGCCCGAGAAACCGGCCGAAAAACCGGTAGCGCCCGCGCCTGCTGCGGAGAAACCTGCCCAGGAAACAGAAGCGTCCCAGGCCGAAACGCCGAAAGCGGCCGCACCCAACGCTGAGCAGCCCGCCGCTGCACCGCAACCAGCTGCTGCCAAAGCCCCTGAGCAAGCTGCGCCACAAGCCCAGGACACGGCCAAAGCAGAAACGCCTGCCCAGGCGCCCGCTGCAGAGTCCCCGGTTCAGGCGGAAGACAAGCCTGCCGCCAGCGAACCGGTGGCAGAAAAGAGCCCGGCCGAAGGCGATACGACGGTCCGCGCCAGCAATGATCCGCGCCAACCGGGCTACCAGCGCACTGCGCCGGCTCCCCGTGAAGCGGAGAAGCCGAAGGCGGCCCCCGAGCCGGAAGCCAATGCGCTCCCCAGCCGGGCCACCGAGGTGAAAGCGGTACGCGCCGAAGCCAAGCCCGCCGCCGCAGAAATGGGCCGGGCCAGCAATGACCCGCGCCAGCGTCGTCGGCAGCAACAGGCCGAAGCGGCCGCCGCCGCCAAAGCCGCAGAAGAGGATGCTTCCTCGGAATCCTGAGGTAAGCTGACTCTTCACCATAAAAAAAGCCCCGCTCTTTTGAGCGGGGCTTTTTTTATGGGTGCTTTCCAAAACGTAGGGTGCACTGAGCCTAAGGCGAACTCTTCGCGCTCAAGCACGCATACTCTCTCGTTCGTACAGCTCCGCTATTACGGCAGCAGGACCGGCTCCTGCTCCAGGCTGACGCCGAAGCGCTCCCACACATCACGACGCACGGCAGAGGCCAGTGCCAGCACATCATCGCTGGTCGCGCCGCCATGGTTGACCAGCACCAGAGCTTGCTCAATATGCATACCCACGGGCCCCAACCTGCGGCCCTTCCAACCGGCCTGTTCGATCAGCCAACCGGCAGCCAGCTTGATGCCCTCGGGCTGCTCATAGCCCACCAGGCCCGGGAAGCTCTTTTTCAGTTGCCCCGCCTTGCTGGCAGTAACCACCGGATTTTTGAAAAAGCTGCCCGCATTGGCCAGTACCGCCGGGTCAGGCAATTTACTCTGACGCACGGCAATCACTCGCTCGCGCACGGACGCCGGCGATATTTCGTCACTGGGTAAATGGCCGAAGTATTCTTTCAGGGGGCCATAACTCACATTACAGGCGGGTATCTTGTTGAGGCGCAGCTCGATGCCGGTAATCACATAACGGCCGCGATCACGGCTTTTGAAACGGCTGTCACGGTAGGCGAACGCACATTCTTCGGCAGCAAAGTGAGTCACCCGACCGGTTGCCACTTCCATGACGGTCACCTGCTCCAGCACTTGGGACAGCTCTACCCCATACGCGCCGATATTCTGGAAAGGTGCCGCCCCGGCGGTGCCGGGAATCAATGACAGGTTTTCCAGTCCCTGCCAGCCCTGCTCCACCGTCCAGCCCACCAGGTCATCCCAGTGCACTCCGGCACCGGCAGCGACCCAGACACAGTGTTCATCCTCTTTTACCCTGGCCATACCGTCCATGGCCGGACACAGTGTCAGACCGGGCAAATCATTCTGGATCACCAGATTGCTGCCTTCACCGATTACATGTAACGGCTGTGATGGATCCCGCGTTGCCAGCACCTGCTCCAGGGCATCCAGCGTGGCTGGCCGGGCCAGACGTCGGGCCCGGGCAGGCAGGCGCAGGGTGTTCAGTGCACTCAGATCCGCATCCGTTTCTATCAGTGCCGGCGGCAGGCTCATAGCCGCTCCCGCAACGCGTCCAGCAGACCGTCGGCACCGCCCTCAATCAGGTCCAGTACCCGGTCGAAACCGTCCTCGCCGCCATAGTAAGGATCCGGCACCTCTTTCACTGACGCGGCGGTGGAGTAATCCAGAAACCGGCCCAGCGTCACATTCACATCCGCTGGCTGCATGGCTTGCAGATCCGCCAGATTGGTATTGTCCATGGCCAATACCACATCAAATTCATAGAAGTCCTGCGGACTCACCTGCCGAGCACGCAGGGTATCCATCTGATAACCGCGGCGGGCCGCCGCTTCCCGGGTGCGGGGATCCGGGGCACGACCGATATGCCAGTCACCGGTACCGGCGCTGTCGATACGGATATGCGCTTCCAGGCCGGCGGCGATCACCCGCTCGCGAAAGACCGCTTCAGCGGTCGGCGAACGACAGATATTACCCAGACAGACGAACAGGACGGACACCGTCATACCTGCCCTCCCAGTTGTTTTCGCAGGCGCTCCAGATCTGCCGGGGTATCCACCCCACCGGGTACGACCTCAGTGGCCGGCGCCACATGGATCGCCACGCCGTTGGCCATGGCTCGCAGCTGCTCCAGGGATTCCAGTTGTTCCAGTTGGGCTGGCGGCCACTGGACATATTGGTGAAGGAAAGACACCCGATAGGCATAGATGCCGATGTGCCGCCACCACTGGCCATCGCGGATATCCCTGCCACCCTCCGCAAAGCCATCGCGATGCCAGGGGATCGGCGCACGGGAAAAATACAGGGCTCGACCCTGGTCATCGAACACCACTTTCACCACATTGGGGTTGAACAGAGAGTCCGCATCATCGATGGGCTCACACAGAGTGGCCATCTGGCAGGAAGGATTGGCGGCCAGGTTGGCGGCTACCTGGTTAATCACCGACGGCGGAATCAACGGCTCATCGCCCTGCACATTGACGATAATATCGTCATCGGCCAATCCCAGTGTGGCGGCCACTTCCTGAAGACGATCGGTGCCCGAAGGATGGTCCTCCCGGGTCATCACCACCGGCACCTGTCCGTCCAGGGCAGCCGCAATGCGGCTGTCATCGGTGGCCACATAGACCTGCCCCGCCTCACTCTGCTGGCAGCGCTCGGCGACTCGTACCACCATGGGTTTGCCGGCAATATCCGCCAGCGGTTTACCCGGTAGGCGGGTTGATGCGTACCGGGCAGGCACCACCACATAAAAACTCATTAGAAAACCTCATTCAGTAAAGCTTCAAGCTACAAGCCGCAAGCTACAACGCGAGCAAAGGATTGTTGAAACACATGAGCCGCGACCAGCGCCGCTCACAATAAAACAAAGCCTATTCCGCGTTGAAGCTTGTAGCTTGCAGCTATTCCTTTCCCAGCGCCCGGTCCAGCATCTGCTCCAGCAACCCCTCAGGCAAACTGGCTGTCACCGGCAGGTACCACCAGTGAGGCTCTGCGAAAGGAGCGCATTTGACCGCATCCTTCTCCGTCATGAGTACGGGCAGCCCATCAGCAAAAGCCAGATCCGCTGGCTGGAAAGCGTGATGATCGGGGAAGACATGAGGAGTCGTGCCAAGACCCAGCATACTAAGCAGATTGAAAAAGCGCTTGGGGTTGCCAATACCGGCCACCGCATGGACCTGGGGATGCTTGCGCAGGAATGCCCGGGGATCGAGCGTTTCCTCCGTGGCCAGGGAGGTGATGTCTGCAGGGCGCATTATCATGGGGTATGCCCCACTCCAACCGCCACCGGTGCTGACCACGAAATCCACCTCCTTGAGGCGAGTGGCCGGCTCGCGCAACGGACCCTCCGGCAAACAGCGTCCATTACCAAGACCACGCTGGCCGTCCACCACAACAATTTCAGCGCTGCGGGGCAAGGCATAGTGCTGCAGCCCATCGTCGCTAATTACCAGATCCGGGCTGTGCTCACGAATCGCCACATCCAGAGCGTTACGGCGGTCCGGGTCCAGAATAACCGGCACCCCGGTGCGACGGGCGATGAGCACCGGCTCGTCTCCCACTTCCAGGGCATTGCTGTCCGCCGTGACCTGGCGGGGATACTGATCCGTCTTGCCTCCGAATCCCCGGGATACCACTGCCACCTTCAATCCACGGGCAACGGCGGCCTGGACCAGGGCGATCACCAACGGGGTCTTGCCGGTACCGCCCACGGTGATATTACCGACGACCAACACCGGCACCGGCGGTAACGGCCTTTGCTTGCGGAACCGTTGCAGCCGGCGCTTGGCTTCCAGTGACACCAGCAGGGAGAGTGGTCTCAGCGGCACCAGCCAGGGGCTGCCCTTGTACCAGCCCTGTTGAATCCATTCGCTCAATGAGCCCATGGCCGACTTACTCCTCGGCAAAATCCATGCGGTACAACTGGGTGTAGAGGCCGTTTCTGTCCAGCAGCTCCTGATGGGAACCCTGCTCGATCAGCTGCCCCTGATCCAGTACCAGAATTCTGTCCGCCTTCTCGATGGTCGACAGGCGGTGGGCGATAACCAGGGTGGTACGGCCCTGCATGACTTGCTCCAGCGCTTGCTGGATGTGGTGCTCGGATTCCGTGTCCAGAGCACTGGTCGCCTCGTCCAGAATCAGGATCGGCGCGTCTTTCAACAGCGCCCGTGCAATGGCAATACGCTGACGCTGCCCTCCCGAAAGCTGAACCCCATCCTGGCCCAGCCGGGTATCAAGCCCCTGCTCCAGCTGCTCAATAAATCGCCAGGCGTGGGCGTCACGGGCGGCCTGCTCGATCGTCGCATCATCCACGCCGCGAAGCTCACCATAGGCGATATTGTTGCGCACCGTATCGTTGAACAGCACCACCCGCTGGCTGACCATGCCAATCTGATGACGCAGATCCGCAAGCTGGATTTCGGGCAGCGGCACACCATCAAGGAGAATACGGCCCTGATCCGGATCGAAGAAACGGGGCAACATGGCACTGATGGTACTTTTCCCGGCCCCGGAACGCCCGACCAGCGCCACGGTTTCACCGGACTTGATAGAGAAGCTCAAATTTCTCAGTACCGGCTGGGCCGGGTCATAACCATAGGTAACGCCGTCAAATTCAATATCCCCCCGTGCCTTGGCTGGCAACACGTAGGTCCCGGCATCTTCTTCCTGCTCGGTATCCAGCAACTCGAACAGGCTGGCGGCGCCGGTGACCCCGCGCTGCACTTTCACATTCACATCCGTAAGCTGCTTGAGCGGCTTCTGGATCATGCCGGCAGCAGCGATATAGGACAGGAAGCCGCCGACGGACAGGTCTTCCCCCATCAGGTTGATATACAGAAACGTGATGGCACCGATCCCCACAGCCACAAACAACTGCACAATCACCGTGCTGGCAATCTTGCTGGCATTGAGCTTCACATTCTGTTTGGCAAAGCTGCGGCTGACGCCATGAAAACGATCGGCCTCCTGTTCCTGGGCACCGAAAATTTTCACCTCACCACTGCCCTCAATAGCTTCGCCGAGAAAGTGGGTAATGTTTGCCATGGAGGACTGGATACGACGGCTGATCTTGCGAAAGCGCTTGCTGGTCACATTTACAACCAGGGCAATCAAGGGCACAACAGCCACCAGAATCAGGGTGAGCTTCCAGTTTTGCCAGAGCAGGAAGGCGGTCAAGCCGATTACCGTCAACCCTTCGCGAATGATCACGATAATGGCATCGGTACCGGCACTGGTGACCTGCTGGGCGTCGAAGATGATTTTCGACATAATCCGCCCGGACGCATTGCGGTGATACTCCGACTGGGGCAATCGCAACACATGACCAAACACATCATTGCGCAGCACATACACCAACTGCTGTGCTACCCAGTTCATGGAGTAGCTGCCCATGAACTGGCCCAGGCCCTGAAAGATCACCAACACCAAGGGCGCGATGGAAACCAGCAGGACCTTGGCATCGGTAGGCTCGACAATGGTTTCACCGAGAAAACCGGCAAGCTGGGCGGCTCCGGCCTGTGTGGCCGCGTACAGGGCATAGCCGATTACGCTGATAACCAGCATGAACCAGTAGGGTCGAACGTAACTGAGCAGCCGCTTGTAGGTCGGCCACACGTCCACAGAGGATTGACTCATTGTGCCTCGTTGGGAGATTCGCGAGTAGTGAGCGACAGCTTAACAAAACCCAGCTGCCCGGCCACGTCATAAACGCGAACCACCGACTGATAGGCCACATTGGCATCCGCATAGATTTGCAACGGAAGGTCGGTTTTTTCCTGACCCAGTTTCAGTAGAGCCATGCGCAGCGTCTTGCTGTCACTGGCGGCCAGTTTTTCACCATTGACCAGATAATCGCCGGTAGAGGTAATCGTCACCTCCACCTGTTCGGGAGACTGAGCCAACGGTGCCGCATCAGCCTCCGGCAAGGTGATCGACAACTGGGTCTTGTCATCAAAGGTGGTGGAGACCATGAAGAAAATCAGCAGCAGGAACACCACATCAATCAGGGGCGTCAGATTAACGCTGATCTCCTCCTGGCTGGGCCGGGGAAATTTCACGCCTTGCCTCCCGGTTCCGCCTCGCGATCGCCATGGACCAGATCCACGACATGCACCGCGCTCTGTTCCAGCTCCATGGTGATTTCTTCCACCCGACGTACAAAAAAACGATGGAAGAAAATGGCGGGAATCGCCACCACCAGACCGGCAGCAGTGGTCAGCAGCGCCTGGGAAATACCGCCGGCCAGTTGGGCCGCATCGCCCGTACCATGCATCATGATGGCGGCAAAGACATCAATCATGCCGATCACGGTACCCAGCAAACCCAGCAGCGGCGTAATGGCGGCGATGGACCCCAGGGTGCTGAGAAATTTTTCCAGTTCATGGACCACGATGGTGGCACTCTCCTGGATGCTTTCCTTCATGATGTCACGACCATGACGGGCATTGGCCAGACCGGTGGCCAGAATCCGGCCCAGTGGTGAGCTGTCACGCAGCTTGACCAGGTTGCCCTCGTTGAGCAGACCCCGCTTGAGCAGTGTCTGCACCTGCGGCAAGGTATCCGCCGGTGCCAGCTTGCTCGGACGCAGTGTCCAGAAACGTTCCACCACGATGGCCAAAGCCACCACCGAACAGATCAAGATCGGGAGCATCATCCAGCCCCCGGACTGCACAAGATCCTGCACCTTTATTTCTCCCCTCACTCACAGCGGCGCCAATAAAGCGCGCGCCGGGTTAATGGTTACCAGAAACGCCAGGCCGCTGGCCGATGCCAGGGTCTTTCACGATATTGGCGCCATGTTGTTATAAGCGGCACATTATCAGCGGCACCCCAGCGAAACACAATCATGCCATCCCGGTCGGTGCGCAGAACTGTGACACCGGCATTGCCCAGCCGTTGCAGTACCTGTGGATGCGGATGACGAAACCGATTCCGATAACCGGCACTGACCAGGGCATAGGCGGGCCGCAGCTGTCGCAGCAACGCCGCACTGGTACTACTGTTACTGCCATGATGGGGCACGACCAGCAAGTCCGTGGGCGGCAGCTCACCCAACAACCGATACTCGCTCTGCTTACCGATATCACCAGGAATCAACAACGAGCGGTCGGCACCGGCCACATGGAGCACACAACTGGACTCATTGCCCGGCCTGACGCCCCGCCGGGGCCACAGCAACGAAAAGGCCACGCCGTCCCATTGCCACTGCTGCCCGGCATGGCAGGGCCGACTGTCCGGCACCCGTGAGGATTCCCCGCTCAGGACCGGTGCCATCCCCGCCAGCGCATCCGCTCCGCCAGCATGATCATTGTCGCCATGGCTGATAATGATGCGATCCGGTGTCAGCCCCTGGCGGGCCAGCCACGGCACCACAATACGTCTGGCCATACTGTCACCGGGCCAGGATGGCCCGGTATCGTAAATCAGCAGATGCTCCCGGGTGCGAACCGCCAGCGCCAGACCCTGGCCCACATCAAACGCCACCAGCTGCCACTCACCGTCGGGCAATGGCTGCGGGCGCTGGCACAGCCAGGGCAACAACAATAGCGGCAACAGCCGGCGCGGAAAGGGTAACGAAGGTAACAGCAGCACGATCAGGGCCAGCAGCGCAAAGGCGCCATTGATCGCCGTGGGCAGTGGCAACCGCCAGTGTCCGGTCCAGGCAGCCAGCGCGTCCATCAACCACACCGATAACTCGGTACCGGTGGCCGCCCCCTGCAAAAGCCAGGTCTGCTGAAACAGGCTGCCCAGCAACGCCAGAGGTACCACCAGACAGGTATAGAGGGGAATCAGTACCAGATTGGCCAGCGGTGCGCTTACCGACCATTGCTGGAATAAAATGGCGCCGACCAACGCCATGACCAGCGGCAACAGCACCAGCAAGCGGCGCCCGCCATGGCTGGTCAACAGCACGGCGATGGTCAGTACCGCACCGAACGATAACCACAGGCTCTCGGACAATGCGGACAGGGGAAACAGCAGCAACACCAGCAACAGCGCCATACCAAGGCTTTTCCACAGCGGAACAGCCACGCGGGTACATTGCGCCCCGGCCACCACCGCCAGCATGATCACAGCCCGGAGGGTTGGCAGGCTGAAACCGGCCAGGGCGGCATAACCCAGCGCCGCCAGCAACGCGGGCCCCCATGCCAGTTGCTGCAGGGTGAACGCCCCCAACACAGGAAAAAGCCGCTGCAGGAGCGGCCCCAACAACCAACGCCCCAACCACCAGAACCAGCCTGCCACGATGGCAATATGTAGCCCGGAGATAGCCAACAGATGCGCGCCACCGGTTATCTGGAACTGCTGCCACAGTTCAGGGGACAGGTGCGACCGGTCGCCCACCACCAATGCCGGCAGAATGGCCCTGCCTGCCGGTGATTCGGCCACCTGCTCCGCCACCCGCTCTGCCCCGCTCTGCCGCCAGCTATCCAGCCCGACCGCTTCATCCAGCACGCGCCATGCCTTTACCGTGCCTCTGGCATCAATGCCGCTGGCCAGATCACGGCGCGCTGCATCCACCCCGGTGGCGTTGTACACCCCTCGGGGCGCTTTCAGTTTCACCGTCAACGCCAACCGCTGGCCAGCCTTCACCCGAACCGGCAGTTCATAGGCATTCACCCGGATACGATGCCTCCCCGGCCAGGCGGGCGCCGCCCACACATCCAGCGTCAGTGTCTGGCGATAACGCCAGCGACCGAAACGGAACTCCTTGACCGTGGCAGGCAATCCCACCACCTGCCCCTGCACGCTCAGCGTTTCCCCCTCCAGGGATTCCGGCAATCTCGCGGCTAACCCACTGTGCAACTGCACCACGCCGTAGCACCACAACAGCGGCAACCACACCAACCAATGCCTGCCTCGCCGCCAGCCGGTAACGGCCACAACGAACAGCAGCACTGCCGGCCATAGCACGCCCAACCAGCATGCGGATGCCAGCGCTGCCGATAACCCCCACCATCGCATCCCTGCTCCCGTGGATAATCGCCGCCCTCTTCACGCCCGTTGTTTGTATCATGGGATCGGTACATAAAGGCCCGTGAAGGTGTATGCCTTTTTTTCTGATACGGGCATAATAGCCAGCCGCGGGGGTTGGTCAGGTAGGATTCTGGCGCTAATTCATGCCCGCCATGCGCTATCACAACGCATAACAGATGTCGGCGGGATGTCCCGCCTGCCGGATATCCACCGGGATACCGGCAACATTCACGGGGGCTCCGGCCACCCGATCACGGTCTGCAGACACGAGTTCATGCCAAAACGGATCTTCCGCAAATACCTGCCCAAACCTGATCGCCTTCGCGAACACAAAGCGTTGAGCTTTTTGGGTGAGGTGTTGTCCGATCCCAACCTCTGGCATATCAACCGGCGCTCTCTGGCCGGTGCGGCTTTTATCGGGGTATTTTCCGCTCTGCTACCCATCCCCCTGCAGATGGGCCTGGCTGCCCTGCTCGCCGTGCGCTTTCACTGCAATCTGCCCCTCTCCGTGGTGCTGGTATGGATTTCCAACCCGGTCACCTATGTGCCGATTTTCTATTTCACCTACCGGATTGGCGCCTGGATACTGGGCATGCCACCCCAGACCGGCGAAGGCATCACCGTGGCCTGGTTTGTGGAGCAGCTGGTGCCGTTGTGGCTGGGATCCATGCTCTGCGCACTGGTGTTTGGCGGGATGGCCTACGCGGCCGTCAAAGTCGCCTGGCGGCTCGCCGTTGTTCGCAGCTGGAACCTGCGCGCCCACCGTCGCGCCAGAGCAATACGACGGGAAGTCCGCAAACAGGAAAAACAGGAAAACAACGAGGACGACGACTCAGTCTAGGGAGCCTCTAAATAATTCCTTGCGTGCTCAGCGTGGCCTGAAGGGTGCAGCTGTTGCGTTTTGTCGCGACGGGCAGGGTGGCTCCCTTTCCTAGCGGCAAAGCGCAGCAGATGGGCCCTTCAGGCCACGCCCTCCGGGTCTTCCAGGCTAGCCCGCACTCGTTGTTGCAATGTCTCGATGGGTGGACACACACTTTCGACATTGCGCCTAGATTGCGAGCCAGCCTGAAAGACTGAGCATGCAAGGAATTATTCAGAGGCTCCCCAGCCGCCGCAATAGCCCGTCATGCAGCTCGTATTGCTGCGGGCAACGGGAGGCAAACTCCCGGTCGTGGGTAACGATCATAAACGCGGTACCCAGCGTTTCGTTCAGCTCCAGCATCAGTGACTGGACCTGGGCCGCGGTGCGCTCATCCAGATTCCCCGTGGGTTCGTCCGCCATCACCAGCGCAGGTTCAGTCACCAGGGCCCGGGCAATGGCTACCCGCTGACGCTCACCACCACTCAGTGTTGAGGGTTTGTGCGACAGACGATGATCCAGCCCCACCTTCTTCAGCGTCGCTGCCGCCTTCTCCTGGCAGACAGCCGGGCTCTCACCACGAATCAGCAGTGGCATGGCCACGTTTTCCAGCGCGGTGAATTCCGGCAACAGGTGATGGAACTGATAGACGAAGCCCAGATAGCGATTGCGCAGCTTGCCGGTGTCACGATCACTCATGCTGGCCAGAGCATTCCCGGCAATGGAAACGCTACCCCGGGTTGCCCGGTCCAGCCCGCCCAGCAAATTCAGCAAGGTAGACTTGCCCGAGCCGGAGGTACCGATGATCGCCAGGATATCGCCCTGGGTCACGGTCAGATCCACACCACTCAGCACTTCCAGCTCGTTATTGCCTTCCTCGTAGCACTTCACCAGTTTTTCGGCCTGAAGCACGATACCGGTACCGGCAGCATTGCGGGAATCATTCATAGCGCAGGGCCTCCGCCGGTTGCACCCGGCTGGCACGCCAGGAAGGGTAAAGGGTGGCCGAAAAACTGATTACCAGGGCGATGGAAACGATGGTGATCACGTCGGACCACTGCAGCTCCGAGGGAAGATAGTTAACAAAATAGGCATCAAACAGCCGGGTGTTGAAGGTCCGCTCCACCCATTCGGCAAGATTGCTCACATTGGTGGCCATCAGTACACCGAGACCGGTACCCAGCAGGGTGCCGGCAAAACCAATCACGGTACCCTGCACCATGAAGATACGCATGATGGTCCCCGGCGAGGCTCCCAGGGTTCGCAACACAGCGATATTGGCGCGCTTCTCGGTGACCAGCATCACCTGGCTGGAAATAATATTGAATGCCGCCACCGCCACAATGAAGCTGAGCAACAGCGTCATCATGGTCTTTTCCATCTTGATGGCCTGGAACAGATTGCCGTGGCTGCGAGTCCAGTCCCGGGTGTAGTAATTCGGGCCCAGCTCCTGCTGCAACGTCCACCCCATGGCCGGGGCACTGAACAGATCATCCAGCTTCAGCCGCACGCCTTGCACGGTCCCCGCCTGACGGGCCAGCTTGGCGGCATCCTGCACATTGATATAGGCATACAGGGAATCCACTTCCGCTCGCACGCGGAAAATACCGGTGACGGTGAAACGCTTGAAACGGGGCATCACGCCGGCAGGGGAAATGGTGGCTTCCGGCAGTACCAGGGTAACCTTGTCTCCCAGTTCCGCCCCCAGACGACGGGCCAGGCCATAGCCGAGCACCATACCAAACTCGCCCGGGGCCAGTTTCTCCAGCTCACCCTGCTCCATGTAGTCACCCACGATGGACACCTTGCGCTCGGCCTGAGGCTCAATGCCGTTGATCATGGCGCCGGCCACATTGCCACGATGGCTGAGCATGCCTTCCAGCTCCACGAAGGGCGCCACCGCGGTAATCTCATCGTGGTGACCCAGACGACTGGCCAGCGCCTGCCAGTCCTGGACCGGCTCGCGCCCCTGGACGGACAAATGGGTGACCATGCCCAGGATGCGGGTCTGCAATTCCCGGTCGAACCCGTTCATAACGGAAAGGACCGTGATCAGTACGGCAACCCCCAGCATCAGACCCAATGCGGAAATCAACGTAATCACGGAGATAAAACTATTGCGGGCGCGAGCACCGGTGTAGCGCAGCCCCACATAAAAGGATAGTGGTCGAAACATGGAGCGCATTTAACCCGAAACCCGGGACAAATACCACGGGTCTGGAAAACTGCTACATTATGAGTGCTGCTTTGTGAACAACGTCCGCGTTCAGGATCTGGCAAAGTGGTTGAATAAGCGTCCCTAACTTTCTAATATCGAAAGAAAATACATTCTCGCCGGGGGAAGAAATGAAGATAAGAATAATGACGCTGCTGGCCTCTGCAGCGCTGGCCATGCCTGCTGCGGCCGTGGCCGCCGAGGTTCCCCAACGCGGTATGTCTGAAGCACGGGTACGGGCAGACTTCGGTTCACCCTCCTCCGTCCGCGGCCCGGTGGGCTCACCGGCCATTACCCGCTGGAATTATGACGGTTTCACCGTCTACTTCGAAAACGGCATCAGCCTGCATACCGTGGTCGATCGCCCGGCCACCGCCGCACCGGATGTGGTGTCAGGCACCCAGGAATTACCCGCCATTGAGGAAACGACAGCCGAGGCCGAGCAGGAGCCGCAAGCGGCGCCGGAAAGCAACGCCCCGCCCATGTTCGATCCGGTGACCGGCAGTTTTGTCGGTGCGGAAACGAAACAAGAGGCTCCCACCCCGGAAGCCCCCGCTGCCACCGAGAGCCCTGAACCGAAGGCGCCGGAACAGGCCGCCGAGCCGGCGCCCGAACCTGAACCGGCTCCCCAGCCACCAGCCAGTACTGCCGAGCAAACGCCTGAAGCCGTTTCCGAACCCGCCGCCGATGCGGAATCCTCTGAACCGCCCCCTGCCGACGGCGAGTTCCGGTTTGACCCGGTGACCGGTCGCATCATCATTTCCGGTGAGCCAGCCCCGAAACAGGCTGCCGCCGAAAAACAGCAAACGGTGAAGCAGCAGGCCGAAGACGCCGGCGAGTCAGTCCAAGCCGATGTGAAACAGGTGAAAACATCCGTCTCCGACGCGACCACAGACGCCGAACAGCAGGCTGAGCAGGCCACCGCTGATGCCCAGCAAAAGGTCAGCGAAGCCGAACAAAACGTGGACGCCGAGGTGCAGGAAAAGACTGACGAGGCGGAGCAGAAGGCTGAACAGGCAGAGGAAGAATCCCAGGGCGGTTTCTCTATTGACTGGGATGCCCGCCGATAGCACACTCGCGCGCATTGCCCCCTCCAGCGGACTCCATGAGCATGCGCCGACTTCTCCCTGAATGGCACCCCCAATGGGGGGTGCTGCTGGCCTGGCCCGACGCCCACACTGATTGGGCGGATCATCTCGCCGACGCCGAACAGTGTTATCTGGATCTACTTGCCGCCCTGCTGGACCATCAGCAGGTGCGGCTGGTCTGCCGTGATAGCCACTGCGAGCAACGGATCAAGACCCTGGTGGCCGAACGTGGGCTGGACGCCGCCCGCCTGCAACTGATCATTGCCGACTACAACGATACCTGGGCCCGGGACTTCGGCCCCATCGCCGTGGAAGACAACGGCAGCGTGGAACTGCTGGACTACACCTTTACTGGCTGGGGCGGCAAATTTGATGCCGACAAGGACAACACCCTGAACCGCCGCCTGCCCTGGCAGCTGCCTCTGCACAGCCCGTCACTGGTGCTGGAGGGTGGCGCCATCGACACGGACGGTCAGGGCAACCTGCTGACCACCCGCCATTGTCTGCGTAACCCCAATCGCAATCCGGACCTGAGTGAAGCGGAGCTGAGCGCACTGCTCAAGGAACAGCTGGGGGTAACCGATATCTGGTGGCTGGACCATGGGGAACTGGAAGGCGACGATACCGACGCCCACGTAGATACCCTGGCCCGTTTCGTGGATGCCCGCACTATCGCCTACGTGCAATGCCGGGACCGGGAAGACAGTCACTATTCCGGTCTCGCCGCCATGGAAAAGGAGCTACAGGCACTGGCGCTGGCGCACAATCTGACCCTGGTTCCCCTGCCCCTGCCCACCCCGCAATTCAACCGGGAAGGCGAGCGGCTGCCGGCCACCTATGCCAACTTTCTTATCACCAACGAGAAGATCCTGCTGCCGGTTTATGGTTGTAACATGGATGAGGCCGCCATTGATGCCCTGCGAGCCGTGTGCGGCAACCGCACCGTGGCACCGGTAAATTGCCGGGTATTGATCGAACAACACGGCAGCCTGCATTGTGTAACCATGCAATTGCCCCGTGGCGCGGTCTGAAAAGGGTTTGAAGGGTTGAAAGAATTAAAGGAGACATTCATGCGCGTGGCCGTGATCCAGCAGAAAAACCAGTCTGATCTGCAAGCGAATCTGGAGCACTCCCTCTCTCTGATTCGTGAAGCGGCGGACCAGGGCGCCGAGCTGGTGCTCCTGCAGGAACTGCACCGCAGCCTGTATTTTTGCCAGACCGAAGACACCGCCGTTTTCGATCTGGCGGAAACCATCCCCGGCCCCAGCACCGATACCCTGGGCAAACTGGCCAGGGAGCTGGGCATTGTCATTGTCGGCAGTCTGTTCGAAAAGCGGGCCGCCGGTCTTTACCACAACACCGCCGTGGTAATGGAAAAAGACGGCAGCCTGGCCGGCATCTATCGCAAGATGCACATTCCCGATGATCCGGGCTTCTACGAAAAGTTCTACTTCACTCCGGGGGATGCAGACTTCAACGGGGGTCGCAGCGGCTTCAGCCCCATTGAAACCAGTGTCGGTAAACTGGGCCTGCTGGTCTGCTGGGACCAATGGTACCCGGAAGCAGCACGCCTGATGGCCCTGGCCGGCGCCGACCTGTTGCTCTACCCCACCGCAATTGGTTGGGATCCCAGTGACGACGACGGGGAAAAACAGCGCCAGCTCAACGCCTGGATCACCATTCAGCGCGCCCACGGCATCGCCAACGGCCTGCCGGTACTGGTGGCCAACCGTACCGGTTTCGAGCAAAGCCCGGTGGATGACAGCGGTATCCAGTTCTGGGGTAACAGTTTCGTCTGCGGCCCCCAGGGAGAATTCCTGGCCCAGGCAGACAATGACAACGAACAGGTGCTACTGGCCGACGTGGACATGCAGCGCAGCGAGTCCGTGCGCCGCATCTGGCCCTACCTACGTGACCGGCGAGTGGATGCCTACGGCGACCTGACCAAGCGCTACCGGGATTGACCTGCTCGACAACATTACAGAAAGTCCCTTGAGGGCAACGTTGCCGGAAAGTACCTTGCCCGTTTTCCCGCGATCTCAGATGGAGCCCACAATGACACGCCTATCCATGCTTCTTGCCGCCACCTTGCTCGCCGGCTGCGCGGCCCCTTCCGCCATGGTAGTCAGCGATGGCAACCAATCCGAAGGTACCGTGGTCCTGTCCTATGACTACAGCCTGATGCAGAGCCCCAAAGTGGATTGGCAAGAGGGGCTGCAGAAAGCCAGCGCTCAGTGCCTGAGCTGGGGTTATAACGGCGCCCTGCCCTCCGACAAACCCAGCAAATCCTGCAAGACAGAAACCCAGGACGGCGACTGCATCGCCTGGACCCTGAGCACGACCTTCCAGTGCACGGCCAAGGCGCAGCAATCCCAGCAATAGACCACATCCGCCGGTCGGCCGGTATTTATCCGCTTGCTGTGACCGCCGGGTAACCCCGAGCCATATCCGGGTAGGTCAGGCTGGCCGAGACCGCCTCTGCCATGGGAATCACCCGGTGCCCCAGCCGCAATGACAGATCATCCGGGTGAATGCCCAACCGCAGAGGCTGCCCGGTGTGGCAGGCTCTGCGCCAGTTGACGTGATTAACGCCCCGTAAAAACCACTCTCTCAGCGGCGTATCCGCCTCGAAACCTGCCAGGGGCAGAGAGTGCATCCGTTGTGCTCTGGCATCAAAAACGCCTGTCAGCGTCTCGAACAGGCGAAAAGGCATATCCGCCAGCTGGGTGCGACTGATTGCTCCCATGGCCCAGGCCGGCGGCACGTAAAGCTCGCAGGGTTGCAGCCCCTGGTCCAGAAACCATTGGTGGCAATTGCGTATCAAGGCGTCGATACCACTGGCCGACAGGGAGAGATGCTCCGCCACACGCCGTGACAGCAGCAGACTATGCACGCGGTGATACAGACTGATCGGGGGGTCACAGCGATGCAACCAGCCATGGCCGGCCAGCGGGTAGCCCTGCTGCTGGAGCTGGTGCAGCCAGTCCAGATCCGCCGTTTGCCAATTCCGCCCCGGTACCACCAGCAAGGTCACCGCCTGGGGGGACTGCGGTAGCAGCGCCAGAATCCGACTGACCTGCTCGCGGGTTTCCGGCATCACATCGTGGATGGAAACCAGTGCCCGAGGTGCGACTAACGACTCAGAGGGCGCTGCGGGCATAGTTGCTGCTCAGGCGGCGCAACAGCGCCAGGGTCGGGGAAGGCAGTGAACGGTTGGCTGCCGGCACCATCTGGGCACACTGCCCCAGCACGGCGGCCCAATGCTCAATGGCATCCCGATTCATGGTCAGCGCCGCCTGCCTGGCCTGCTTCGCCTTCAGGTCGCGGACCACCGGGCTCAATGACTGCAAGCGATCCAGGGTCTGCTTCAGGCTTTCCCGCGGTTCCATGATCCACAGTCCTGACGCCAGGGCCGGCCATTCATTGATGCCGCAGGCCGGTGTGGTGATTACCAGCCGCTCACGAGCCATGGCTTCCAGAGCCACGGTGCCGAAGGCTTCCACCGAAGAAGGCAGCACCAGCACCTGGCAGCGATCGAGAATTTCCACCACCTGCTGTCGGCGACACCAGCCATGGAATGTCAGGTTGGCGGATGCCTTGCAGGCCTGCTCCACCTTGTTGCGCAGCGGCCCGTCGCCGGCTATCTCGAACTGCAGATCCGGTCGCGAAGCCGCCAGGGCCAGGAAGGATTCAATATTCTTTTCCGCCGCCAGCCGCCCCACATAGCAAACCCGCCTGACACTGTCATGCAGCCGGGTGACCGGCGTATTAACAAACTCCCGGGCCAGCGGCGTGCCCACCAACTGCGGGTTACGGGCGCCAGCGGCACGGGCCTGGGCGATCATGGATTCACAGATAGTGGCAGCGGTATCACTGCCCCGGAACAGGGTGCGGTTGACCCAGTTAAGCAGTCCACCGGCCAGCCTTGCCAGGCGTCGCCCCCAGTACAGCTCCACCAGGCGGTTGTAGTCCGTCTGGAATGTCACGCAGACCGGGATACCCCACTTGCGGGCGATCCAGTACCCGATCATGGAAAAAATACCGGGGCCGGGAATGACGATAACGTGGGGTTTCATTTCCCAGACCAGGGCGCTGAGTTCACGGACCTTGGGGAAGAAAAGCCGCTGGGTGGGGTCGCCGGGGATCGGCATGGACGCACCCTGACAGGGATGCGGTTCCTCCATGCAGGGCTGCACCAGTTCCACCTGGGCCACATGGTCCTTGAGATGCGAGACCAGATCCTGGAAGTAGGCGCCGACGCCATTCCGACCCTTGATCGCATCCACCACAAACAGTATGCGTAGCTCTTTGGTATCCATGGGCGCCAGTATCAGCGCCCCTCATGTCGATAATGTGACAGCATTGCCGCACCATGACGGTGAAATTGCGACAAGATGTAACGAACCCAGAACGCGCTGCATGAGCGTCGCTGGCGGCGCGATTCCGTAACATCTACAACGCCGCTGTAGGAGCGCCGCTTGAGGCGCGAACCAAAACAGTTTCAAGTTGCGAGAAGCGAGTTCCGAAAACCAAAAATTCATTCGTGGGTTTCAGGTTTCGATTTTCGGAACTCGCTTCTCGTGACTCGCAACAGGTGTCGCAAGCAGATTCGTGCCTCAAGCGGCGCTCCTACAACAGTTTTTAATCGATGTTGGGAAGTGGGTATCCGAAACGGTCATAGACCCAGCCGAAGACATCAGCGAGTTCATCGGGGCTAACACCCAGTTCGTCCGGGTTGTAGTGATGGCCGCTGCGGTACTGCTTTGCCTGGCGGTCTTGTGCTTCCAACCGCTGCAGGAAAACCGCTCCAGGCTGCCAACCAAACCGCCGGTAGAACGCCTGCACCGTCGCCGCCGGGGCCGATGCCAATTGCTCCATCACCGAAAGCGCCTGACGTTCCGTCGGGAGGCTTTCCAGCACCTCAAGCACATGGCGGTAGTAATAATCGAGCATGGCCATAAAGCCCTGCCGCCAGTAACCGGTTGTGTCACGGCCATCAAACAGGCGGGCGCCGATCAAAATGGAATTGATCTGGGATGACACCGCCGCGCTGGGATTACGAATACAGCCAATAAAGCGGGCATCCGGGAAGGCCTCTGCCAGAGTCGCCATCCAGGGCGTAAAGGACGGATTCTTGGAGAGCAGTTGCTTGTGGCTGCCGTGGAAATAGAGATGCCGCTGCACAAAGCGCCGGTAGGCCGCGATCAGCCTCTGCTTTTCCTTGTCGGTGCCATCCCGGTCCAGATAGGTGAGACGCCACAGGGCGGGTACCGGTACAGCCAATACCAGCAGAAAGCAGCCCCACACAGGAATCAATGCCAGGTAATCTTCCTCCGGGTCCAGCAGCCCGGTCTTGTGGACCCCGTCCAGACCGCCGAGCAGGCGCCGCTCTATCCATAGCAACACCCGCCCCGCGGGTCGGCCGATCATGTCATCAAGGCGCGCAACAGCGGTCCAGAAATACCGCTGGCTAATCGACGGGGCGAACAGCAGTTCCCACAGGGCCGTGGTGGTAAACCGCTCATCCCTGGCCAGCAGACGGTGCAGAAAGGTGGTACCACTGCGCGGCACCCCGACCACAAAGAGAGGCTCACGAACCTGAACCCGCTGAAAATCAGGGAACAACAGATAATCCAGCAGCAGCCCCAAACCATTGATGGCCTGCACCAGCAGAAACACAGGCCAGAACAACGCCATCACCAGCCATCGTTGCAGCGAAAACCGCCCTGCCCGGCCATCGTAGACCGGCAACCAGCTCATCAGAAAAAACTGCAGATAGCGTTTCAGTACTGCCAAACCGTTCTCCCGGCTATTCCCATGCAGCGTGCACGCTACGCCCCGCCCATGTCATAAAAATGACAATTTTGCCTCTTGTGTCCAGGTCACAGCACTGTCATCTTTCTCGAAAACAATGGCGGCATGACTATCGCAATGACAGCACCCAGCACAGCGCCTCGTCACCCGACACTGGTCGGCCACCGGGGCGCCCGAGGCGAAGCCCCGGAAAATACCCTGGCCAGTTTTCAGGTGGCACTGGAGGCCGGTGTCACGGAAATGGAACTGGATGTCAGGCTATCCGCCGACGGCCATCTGATCGTGCTGCACGATAGCGACGTCACACGCACCACCGGCATGCGTGGCAATGTGCGCCAATACACCCGCTCCCAATTGGGCACCATGGATGCTCGCCGCAATACCCCCGGCTGGCATAGCCCCACGGGCATCCCGTCCCTGCAGGAAGTGGTGGAGCTGTGCGGCCCGGCCATGCGCTTCCAGTTCGAAGTGAAGGGTGCGGATCGGGTGGTGCTGCATCAGCTGGCGCATCACCTCACGCATATGATCCATGAACAGCACCTGCAATCCCGGGTGGTGGTGACCTCCAGTCATACCGGTTTCCTGCGCATGATCGGTACCATGGCGCCGGATGTGGAACGGGGTTATGTGTGCCAGTACCGCTACCTGCAACCCACCCGCCGGGCCCATGGCCTGGGCTGCAGCTGGCTGATGCCTCATTACTCGCTGGTGACCCCGGCGTTAATGCGCCGGGCCCGCAAACGTGGCCTGAAAGTGTCGGTGTGGACGGTGAATGACCTCACCGAAGCGGATCGGCTGGCCCAACTGCAGGTGGATGGCATCATCACGGACTACCCCACCAGTTTTGTCAGCCACTTCCGACGCAGCCCCCGTTACTCGTCCTCGGAAGCAGCGGCAGTGAGCGGCTGATCGGCGAAGAACGCCAGGATTTCTTCCTTGCGGGCCATGGCATCCTTGCGACCCATCTCAATCAGCGTGCGGGTGAAACCCGGCTCGAACAACAGGTAGCTCATGGCACTGGCCCCCGGCGACCGCGTGGCACCCGACCCCCGCAGGAAAAAACGCAGGGCCCGCGGCAATTCGCGGATATGTTCGGCGGCAATTTCATCAATGGGACGGGACGGGTAGATCTTCAGCACATCCACCTGCCGCAACTGGATACCATGCTTGCGCCGGGCGCGCTCACTCATGGCAGAAAGGGTTCGGTTGATCCGCTCCAGCCGCTCCACATCCCCCTCCAGGGTGTCCACAAACACACTGTTGAGCACATGGCCCAGCACCTGGGCCATGGACGGGTAGCCGCTTAACTGGCGCTGATGGCCGGCGCTCATGTTGCCGGACACACCAATGACCAGTAGCCGGGAAGCGCCAAGATGCAACGCCGGGCTCAAAGGCGCCAGTTGCCGCAGCGCGCCGTCGCCATAATAGGCGCCATCCACCTTGCTGGCAGGAAACAGGATGGGAATGGCCGCCGACCCCAGCAGATGTTGCACCCCGATTTCCGAGCGCTTGCCCTTGCGGCGTGCCCGCACCCACTCCGGCAGCGCGCTGTCGCCCTGGAAAAAACTCACCGACTCACCACTGGCATAGCCGGAAGCGGTGATTGCCAAGGCGCGCAAATGGCCCTGATCCAGGTTGTCGCGGATACGACGAAAATTGATCACCAGGGTAAGCAGGCGTTGCAGCGGCATGTTATCCAGTAGCGCGCTGCGTTCCGGCGTCTTGCCGGTGGTGACACCGGAAAACAGCCAGCGAACAATCGCTTTCAGCAACGCGTAGGTATCGGTGCGGTAAACCTGCTCGGCGGTAATATTGGACCAGACCCGTTCCAGCCCCCGAATGGCCGAGCGAAAATTACCGGCATTGGCAGCCAGGGATGCCGCGTTGATTGCGCCCGCAGAGGTACCGCAGATAATCGGAAACGGATTGGGCTCCCCACGGGGTAATAACTCGGCTATGGCAGCCAGTACACCGACCTGATAAGCGCCGCGAGCGCCACCACCGGACAAGATCAACCCGCGAACCGGGTCCTGTTTCTGCATTTCCACCCTCCAAATTTCCACCAGTATGCCGTGACTGACATTCTGTCACCACAGCCGCAATACCACTGGCGATCTGCCGCTTGCCTGCCGTATGCTGGGGCATCTTCTGGAACCCGCGTTTATGTACCGCTTTCAGCTCCGACCCGCCACCTCCGATGACCTGGACGCGCTCACCGCCCTGGAACAGCGCTGCTTTTCATCGGACCGTCTTTCCCGACGCAGCTTTCGCAAATGGCTGAAGCGCCAACACAGTGGCCTGATCGTCGCCGTTGATGATGACAATGCCCTGGCCGGCTATGCCCTGGTGCTGTTGCAACCGGGTACCCGCCTGGCACGCCTTTATTCCATTGCCGTAGACCCTCAGCAACGGGGTCGGAATCTGGGGGAAAAGCTTATGGAAGCCGCCGAAGAGTATGCGCTTCAGCAACGCCGTCCCTACCTGCGTCTGGAAGTGCGCAAGGACAACCCGGCCGCTATTGCCCTTTACGAAAAGCGCGGTTACCGCCTGTTTGCGCAGACACCGGATTACTACGAAGACCACCAGGACGCCCTGCGGTACCAGAAGCGCCTCCTCTTCCTGCCGGACAACGCGGAACGGCTGCATCTGCCCTGGGTTCAGCAGACCACACCGTTCACCTGTGGTCCGGCCTGCCTGATGATGGCCCTGGCCGCGCTCAAACAGCAACCGCCCAGCACCACCGAGGAGTTGCTGCTGTGGCGGGAGGCCACCACCATTTTCATGACGGCCGGTCACGGCGGCTGTCACCCCATGGGGCTGGCACTTGCCGCTCGCCAACGGGGCCTGGAAGCCCGCGTCTGGTGCAACCAGACCGGCCCCTTGTTTGTCGACTCGGTGCGGGACACGGAAAAGAAAGCCGTGATCACCACCCTGCACAACTATTTCGTGGAAACCTGCAAGGCACAATCCCTGCCGGTCTGTTACGAGGATTTCAGCGCTGCGGATCTGGACGATGCCATCGCTGCTGGCAGCATCGTGCTGGTTCTGATCAGCACCTGGCGCCTGGACGGGCGCAAGGCTCCTCACTGGGTGGCTATCAGTGGCAGCGATGAAGAATGCTTCTACATCCACGATCCGGACCCGGGGGAAGACCAGGTTCCGCTGGACTGCCAACATGTGCCCATCACCCGGGAAAAGTTCGACCAGATGCGCAAGTACGGCCAGGCCAAGTTACGCACGGCGGTGGTTCTGGGAGCCCCAGACAACGCCTATCCGTAGGAGCGCAGCTGGCGGCGCGATAACCTCAATAGTGACGAGTCACGAGAAGCGAGTATCGAAAATCAAAACCTGAAATTTGCGAAAGCCAGGTTTTCGCTTCTCGCTACTCGTACCTCGCAACTGCTGTCTATCGCCCCGCCAGCGACGTTCCTACGGATAGGCCAGACACAAAAAAGCCCGCGCAAGGCGGGCTTTTTATTGGGCGGGCGTGGCATTACATCTTCATCACGTCCTTGCCCAGAGCAGCCGCTTTTTCAGCGTCAACTTTCTGGGTATTTTCCTCACACTTGCCCCGGTCACCACCGCAGATTTCGCAGCCTTCCTTCATGCCCAGTGTCGCCAGCCCACCACAGGACCCCTTGATCGGCTTGTTGGAGAGAATCACGCCGACGGCCATGGCCGTGAAGAGCAGGCCGATAAAAATCACTGCGGCCATAATGGTCATCAACATGCTATTTCTCCTCCAGGATTGCATCGAAGGCGGGCGTGGAAAGCTCTTCTACGCCCTCATCTTTTCTGACAATAAAAAACACCGCCAGTTCATGCTGCTTGGCAAACGCCATACCGGCTTCAGGCCCCAGCACGGTCATGGCCGTGGACAGCCCATCCGCCATCATGGCGCTTTCATGCAGTACTGACACGGATGCCAGCGTATGGTTAACAGGATACCCGGTTCTGGGGTCCAGGGTATGTGAATACAGTTGCCCATCAGACTCGAAGAAGTTGCGGTAATCGCCGCTGGTAGCCACCGCCATATCGGTGAGGGCCACCACTTTTTCCACCTCACGGACACCGGCAATCGGTCGCTCTACTGCCACCCGCCAGGGCTGACCGTAGGGCTTTTTGCCGCTACCGCGCAACTCGCCCCCGACTTCCACCAGATAGTTTTTCAAACCCTGGCTTTCCAGCAACTCGGCCACCTTATCCACGGCAAACCCCTTGGCAATGGACGACAGGTCCACATACACATCGCCAGGCTGCAGAAGCTCATTGTCGTTGAGCAGCAGCTGTTGCCAACCAACCCGCGCCATCGCCGCGGTGATCTCGTCTTCCGAGGGAGGCTCGAAACGATCCGGGTCCGGGCCGAAACCCCACAGGTTTACCAGCGGTCCCACGGTGACGTCATAGGCGCCGTCGGTCATGGAAGAAATGGCAAACGCCGCAGACAGTACCTTGACCGTATCCGCCGGCAACGCCATCAATGTACCCGCATCCGCTGCATTGAACCGGCTCAGATCGGACTGCGGCCGGTATGTACTCATTTCCGCGTTGACCTGCTCCAGCGCCGCCTCGATATCCGCTTTCAGATCGTCTACGCCTTCCTTAGGCGTGCCGCTGAACTTCACACTCCAGGTAGTGCCCATGGTCGGGCCGCTGAGAACGGACAGGCGGTTTTTGCTGTCGTCACAACCGGCAAGCAGTAGCAACAGGGACAGTACCAGCAGGGGAAGGATACGGGGCATTGTTCGTTTCCAGTATTCTCAGGGGCGAGTTGAAAGTTCAAAGTTTAAAGTTGAAACGCGACGCCTTTATGTAGCCAAGCTTCAGCCGCTGACGCCGCGCCGAAGCCGATAATCGCGGGTACTGACTGCCAGCCTTGTACTCAGCTACCGCGCGCTTTTTAACTTTAAACTTTGAACTTTCAACTCAAAAAAACGCCGACCCGCAGGTCGGCGCTTTCGGTGTTATCCGCCGAAGTCATCCAGCAGGATGTTTTCCGGTTCCACACCCAGGTCATCCAGCATCTTGATCACCGAGGCGTTCATCATCGGCGGCCCACACATGTAGTACTCGCAGTCTTCCGGCGCCGGATGGTCCTTCAGGTACTGCTCGTACAACACGTTATGGATAAAGCCGGTGAGCCCGGTCCAGTTGTCTTCCGGCTGGGGATCGGACAACGCCAGATGCCATTCGAAGTTGTCGTTTTCTTCGGCCAGGATGTCATATTCATCGTTGTAGAAGGTCTCACGCCAGCTTCGGGCACCGTACCAGAAGCTGATCTTGCGCTTGGAATTGAGACGCTTCAGCTGATCGAAAATATGACTGCGCATGGGCGCCATGCCGGCACCACCACCGATGAACACCATTTCCGCATCGGTCTTCTTGGCAAAGAACTCACCGAAGGGCCCGAATACGGTAATTTTGTCACCCGGCTTCAGGCTGAACACGTAGGAACTCATGATGCCCGGAGAAATGTCCTTGGAACCCGGAGGCGGCGTGGCAATCCGGATATTGAACTTGAGAATGCCCTTCTCTTCCGGGTAGTTGGCCATGGAGTAGGCGCGGATCACTTCCTCATTGTTCTTGCAGCTCAGATCGAAGAAGTTAAAACGCTCCCAGTCACCCCGGTACTCTTCGCCAATATCGAAATCGGAGAATTTCACGTCGAACGGCGGCGCTTCCAGCTGCACATAGCCACCCGCGCGGAAGTCCACGTTCTCGCCTTCCGGCAATTTGAGGGTCAGCTCTTTAATGAAAGTGGCCACGTTATCGTTGGCGATAACCTCGCACTCCCATTTTTTCACACCGAAGAACTCTTCCGGCACTTCGATCTTCATGTCCTGCTTCACGTTCACCTGGCAGCTCAGGCGCCAGCCGTCGCGAATTTCGCCCTTGGTGAAGTGGCCTTCTTCGGTGGGCAGAATATCGCCACCGCCGTCCAGCACCTTGCACTTGCACTGGGCACAGGTACCACCGCCACCACAGGCAGAAGACAGGAAGATACCCTGATTGGCCAGGGTTCCCAGCAACTTGCCACCGGCAGGGGCATCGATGGATTTCTCTTCATCGCTGTTGATGTTGATGTGCACATCCCCGCTGGCCACCAGCCGGGAACGGGCCATCAGGATCACCGCCACCAGTGCCAGCACAATGGCGGTGAACATGACCACACCGAGAATAATCTCAAAACTCATGATTCAACCCCTTCGCTTACAGCTGCACGCCGGAAAAAGACATGAAGCCCAGAGACATCAGCCCCACGGTGATGAAGGTGATACCCAGACCCTTCAGGCCGTCCGGCACATCACTGTATTTCAGCTTCTCGCGAATACCGGCCAACAGCGTGATCGCCAGTGCCCAGCCAACCCCGGCACCGACACCGTAGACCATGGATTCACCAAAGGTGTAGTCACGTTCCACCATGAACAGGGACGCACCCAGAATGGCGCAGTTCACGGTGATCAGCGGCAGGAAGATGCCCAGAGCGTTGTAGAGACTGGGTACATACTTGTCGAGCGTCATTTCCAGGATCTGCACCAGTGCGGCGATAACGCCGATATAGCTCAGCAGGCCCAGGAAACGCAGGTCCAGGCTGGCCAGGGATTCAATCCCGGTCCAGGCCAGGGCGTTCTCGTCCAGCAGGTAGGTAAGGATCAGGTTGTTCACGGGCACGGTAATGGTCAGTACCACTACCACCGCAACCCCCAGACCAATTGCGGTCTGGATCTTCTTGGACACGGCAATAAAGGTACACATGCCCAGGAAGAAGGCCAACGCCATGTTTTCAACAAAGACGGCGCGGACGAACAGGCTCAGATAATGTTCAAACATTCCTCGTCTCCGTTAAAACGCGTCGCTGACACGGGTGTGTGGCTTCATCTTGAAGGTATCTTCTTCCACCTGTTCCGGCTTCCATACCCGGATCGCCCAGATGAACAGGCCGATCAGGAAGAAGGCACTCGGCGGCAACAGCATCATGCCGTTGGTCACGAACCAGCCACCATCTGCAGCCTTGGTCAGGATCTGCTGACCAAACAGGCTGCCGGCACCCAGCAGTTCACGGATGAAGCCCAGGCCCAGCAGGATCACGGAGTAACCCAGGCCATTGCCCACACCATCCAGGAAGGACGGGATCGGCGGATTCTTCATGGCGAAGGCTTCCGCACGCCCCATCACGATACAGTTGGTGATGATCAGCCCCACGAACACGGACAGCTGCTTGGAAATGCTGTAGGCGTAGGCCTTGAGGAACTGGTCCACCACGATTACCAGCGAGGCAATAATGGTCATCTGCACGATGATCCGGATGCTCGAGGGAATCGAGTTACGGATGCAGCTCACAAAAAAGTTGGAGAACGCCACCACCACGGTCAGTGCGATACACATGGTCAGAGTGGTGCTCAAGTTACTGGTTACCGCCAGGGCGGAGCAGATACCCAGGATCTGCAACGCGATGGGGTTGTTGTCGAAAATCGGACCAAAAAGAATGTCCTTGGTTTTCTCCGCCATTACGCGTCTCCTTCCTGCTGTACGACCGCTTCACCGTTCTGCATGCGCTTCAGGTAGGGACCGAAACCGTTTTCGCCGACCCAGAAGCGCAGCAGGTTGCTGACACCATTACTGGTCAGGGTTGCACCGGCAAGACCATCCACCTTGTGCTCGGCATTCGGCGTTTTGCTGTCCACGGAACCCTTGACCACCTGGATTTCCACTTCACCCTGCTCACCGTAAAGCTTTTTGCCTTCCCACAGGGCTTTCCATTTCGGATTGTCCACTTCACCACCGAGGCCCGGAGTCTCACCGTGCTCGTAGAAACCCAGACCGGACACGGTGTTGGCATCCGGCTCAAGTGCCAGGAAACCATACAGGGTGGACCACAGGCCATAGCCGTGAACCGGCAGAATGATGCGACTCAGCTCGCCGTCATCACCACGGGCCAGGAACACTTCCGCTACCTTCGCCTGGGACTTGATGCCGGCGATATCCTCTTTACCGCTGAGTCGCTCGGAACGCTGGGGATCCTTGGCAGCCTTACGCTGGTCATAGGATTCCGGCATCTCGACGTATTCACCGGTATCGATATCGACAAAACGACGTTCAATACTTTTGAACACCGTGTTCACATCCACGCCGGGCTGGTACAGGCCAGCGGCCTGCAGGATGTTCATGCGCTTGTCCAGCAGCTGGTTCTTGCTCTGTACCGGCCGCAGGCTTACCGCTGCGGTGGCAACCACCACACCGCATACCACACAGACCAGAAAGGCAACCAGCAGCGTCTTGCCTACACTTTCTTTATTCGCTGACATTTACACTTCTCCCCCGGTCCGGCGCAGACGACGACGAACGTTCGCCTGTACAACAAAGTGGTCGATTAACGGCGCACAGAGGTTGGAGAACAGGATGGCCATCATCACACCCTCCGGGAACGCCGGATTCACCACCCGGATCAGAACAACCATGACACCGATCAGCGCGCCAAAGATGTACTTGCCGGTATTGGTCATGGAAGCCGATACCGGATCGGTCGCCATATAGATCATGCCGAAGGCAAAGCTGCCCACGGTCAGGTGCCAATACCAGGGCATGGCAAACATGGGGTTAGTGGCGGAACCCACCGCATTCAGCAGGGTGCTCAGTGCCACCATGCCCAGGAATACGCCCAGCACGATGCGCCAGGAGGCCACCTTGGTCAGCAACAGTGCCGCACCACCGATCAGAATCGCCAGGGTGGACGTTTCACCGATGGAGCCCTGAATACCGCCCAGGAAGGTTTGCATCCAGGAGATGTTGGCACCGGCATCGGCGGTCAGGTTGCTGGCGAAATCCAGCTGCCCGGCGGCGGCCAGCGCCAACGGCGTCGCACCGGAGAAGTTATCCACTGCCGTCCATACCGCGTCACCGGACATTTCTGCCGGATAAGCGAAGAACAGGAATGCCCGCCCGACCAACGCCGGGTTGAGGAAGTTCTTGCCGGTACCGCCAAATACTTCCTTGCCGATAACCACGCCAAAGGAAATCCCCAGGAACACCTGCCACAACGGGATGGCCGGAGGCAGAATCAGGGTAAACAGGATCCCGGTAACGAAGAAACCCTCGTTCACCTCGTGACCGCGTTTCCAGGCAAACAGGCCTTCCCAGATGAAACCACCCAGATAGACCACAATCAGAATCGGCACGTAGTAAACCATGCCGTGCAGCAGGTTCGACCACAGACTGGAGGCATCAAAGCCTGCCAGCGCCATGACCAGATCGCTACGCCAGCCGGGAATCGGGCTGAAGCCTTCAGCAATCTGCAGGTTGGCCTGATAACCGGTGTTCCACAGCCCGAACAGAATTGCCGGGAAAGCGCAGAACCACACCGTCATCATGATCCGCTTGAGATCGATACCATCACGTACATGCGCGGAGGACCGGGTCACCGAATCCGGGGTGTACAGCATGGTGTCGAACATTTCGTAGAAGGTGTAATACTTCTCGAACTTGCCGCCCTCGTGAAAATGCGGGGCAACCTTGTCGTCCAGAAAACTTCTCATGCCCATGCTCAGCTCTCCGCTTCAATGGTGGTGAGATTGTCGCGCAGAATCGGACCGTATTCGTACTTGCCCGGGCACACAAAGGTGCAGAGGGCCAGGTCTTCTTCCACCAGCTCAAGCGCGCCCAGTGCCGTGGCACTGTCGGTATCGCCAACAATCAGAGCACGCAGCAACTGGGTTGGCAGGATATCCAGCGGCATCACTTCCTCGTAGGCGCCCACCGGCACCATGGCCCGCTCGGAACCGTTGGTGGTGGTGGTAAAGTTGAAGCGCTTACCCGGCATCAGCTTGGACAAGTAGATGTTCATGACCGAGAAGCGGTTCACGCCCGGGGAGATATACCCCAGCAGTTGACGTTCATGGCCTTCAGACAACACTGTCACCTGATTCACGGTGCGGTTCAGGAAGGCCACCGGCCCCTGAGCATTATGACCGCCGAACACAGAGCCGCTGATCAGGCGGTTATCGCCCTCTTTCAGCTCACCCTGAACGAAGTCATCGGTGCTGGCGCCCACGCGGGTACGCAAGGAACGCGGTGTTTTCACCTGCGGGCCGGCCAGAGCCACCACCCGCTGGGAATAGATTTTGCCTTCGGTAAACAACTTGCCGATGGCAATCACGTCCTGATAACCGATCGACCATACCGTCTTCTTCAGGCTAACCGGGTCCAGGTGATGAATGTGTGTACCCACATTGCCTGCCGGGTGCTTGCCGGCAAAGGCTTCTTCACGGACCTGACCGCCGGCAAAGCTTGGCAAATCGGTGTTGGGGCCACGACATACCCACACCGGGCCATCGGTGAGACGGCTCAGCACGGCAAGGCCATGACGGAAAGCCTGCTCGTTTTCCTTGATAACCAGCGCAGGCTCCTGGGCCAGCGGGTTGGTATCGAGTACGGAAACGAAGATGGAGTTCGGAATACTGCCCGGCGCCGGTACCTTGCCGAAGGGGCGAGTCCGCAACAAGGTCCACTCGCCGGAGTCAACCAGCTGACGCTGGACCGTTTCACGGTCCAAACCGCCAATCTGGTCGGCACTGTAGGAATCAAAAGTGACTTCGTCTTCCTGCTCGGCCACTTCAATCACCACCGATTGAAGCACGCGCTTGTGGCCACGATTGATCGCCACCACCTTGCCCGCTGCAGGAGCGGTGTATTTCACACCCTCGGTTTTCTTGTCCGTGAAGATCAACTGGCCTTTTTTGACCACATCGCCTTCGCGGACCTCCATGGTGGGTTTCATGCCCACATAGTCACCGCCGAGCACGGCAACAGAACGAACCTGGTGGCCTTCCTCAATCGTCTGGCGCGGCGCACCAGCGATGGGCAGATCCAGGCCCTTCCTGACTTTAATCATAGTTTCTCGCCCACGTTGCGTGTTGCTGAAGTCGAGGCACATCCGCCTGCAAGCCCCGAAAAGCGGGGAAAATGCCGAGGATGTTCGCTAAAACCGGAATTTGACTTGGGAGCTAGCAGCTGCCAGCGGCGCCATTATAAAGACGCACCTGCCCATCCGCCAGCACCGTCCGACCCGTCTTTCGTCGCACAGAACTGCTTTGGTGCAAAAGAAAAGCCGGTCATGCACCGAAAAAAAGCCCGCAGCGCGGGCTTTTTATTCAAACGCCGTTCAGTCCTTCGGATACGCCGGGTATTCCACCCCGGAGATCTGCTGCAGGATGCGCAACACCTGACAGCTGTAACCGAACTCGTTGTCGTACCACACGTACAGTACGCAATGGCGCCCACTGACAATGGTAGCCTCCGCATCAATCACGGAAGCGTGACGGGAACCCACGAAGTCGGTGGAGACCGCATCCGGGCTGCTGACGAAATCCACCTGGCGCTGCAGCGGAGAATGCAGGCTCACCCAACGCAGGTACTCGTTGAGTTCTTCCAGGGTGGTTTCCTTGCCCAGGGTCAGGTTCAGGATCGCCATGGACACGTTCGGGGTCGGTACCCGGATGGAGTTGCCGGTGAGCTTCCCTTTCAGGGACGGCAGCGCCTTGGCAGCAGCCGTCGCCGCACCGGTTTCGGTCAGCACCATGTTCAGGGGAGCAGAGCGGCCGCGACGAGGACCTTTATGGAAGTTATCCAGCAGGTTCTGGTCGTTGGTGTAGGAATGCACGGTTTCCACGTGGCCGTATTCGATGCCGAACTTGTCTTCCAGCGCCTTCAGCGGCGGCACGATGGCATTGGTGGTGCAGCTGGCAGCGGAGATGATCTTGTCGCTGTCCTCGATCATGTCGTTATTCACGCCATGAACAATGTTTTTCATATCACCTTTGCCCGGCGCGGTCAGCATGACACGGGCAACGCCCTTGCACTGAAGGTGCTGGGAGAGACCTTCCGCATCGCGCCACTTACCGGTGTTATCGATCACCACAGCATTATTGATGCCGTACGCGGTGTAATCGATGGCAGACGGGTCACTGGAGTAGATCACCTTGATGAAGTTGCCGTTGGCGATGATGGCATTTTCTTCTTCATCCACGGCAATGGTGCCGGCGAACGGGCCGTGCACGGAGTCACGACGCAGCAGGCTGGCACGCTTCTGCAGGTCACCCTTGCCGGACTCACGCACTACGATGGCTTTCAGGCGCAGGCCGTCACCGGAACCGGCTTTCTCGATCAGCAGACGGGCCAGAATACGGCCAATACGACCAAAACCGTACAGCACCACGTCCGTGGAGCTGGGCACCGGCCCCTTGTTATTGACCGCTTCCGCCAGCTCTTCGCGCACATAGTCCTCAACGGACAGGCCGCGGTTGTCTTTCTTGTACTCTACCGCCAGTTTGCCGATATCAATGCGGCAGGGGCCCAGGTCCAGCTTGTTCACTTCCTGCAGAATCGGGAAGGAATCCACCACAGACAGCTCGGAATCTTCGACCTGCTTGACGAAACGGTGGGCTTTCAGGATCTGGATAACAGACTTGTTGACCAGGGAACGGCTGTAAACAGTGGTGGTGACGTTCTTTTCGCGATGCAGCTTGCCAATCATCGGGATCATGGCTTCTGCGATTTCTTCGCGGTTCTTCCAGCGTCCGAAGTGGTCTTCCAGTTTGTTCACGGAGATGCCCCTCTCAGGTTGGGTTCGGGTGAAGAAAACCGTGGCTGGCACCGAAATGCCCGGTTTCTGCGTTCACCGGCGGTGGAGTTTGGGGCGCGAATAATATCGCCAAACGCCACGTTTATCCACCCAAATGGCGGGGATATTACGGTTTCACGAACAATGCTTTCACACGTTCACGCAACACCGGTAAAACCGCTTCCTCGAACCAGGGCCGCTGGCGCAGCCATAGCCGGTTTCGCGGGCTCGGATGAGGCAGCGGGAAGTAGCCAGACTGCAGGGCCCGCTGGAAATCCCGGACATTGTCCGACAGGGTCTTGCCCGGCGACGGCAGGTAGTATTTCTGCGCATACTGCCCCACCAGCAGGGTCAGCTGCAGATCCGGCAGCTCCGCCAGCAACCGTTCATGCCACTGGGGAGCACATTCCGGCCTGGGCGGCAGGTCGCCCCCCTTGCCACGGCCCGGGTAACAGAACCCCATGGGAATAATGGCGATCTGGTTTTCGTCATAAAAGGCTTCCCGGTCCATCTGCAGCCAGTCACGCAGACGGTCCCCGGATGGATCATTCCAGGGAATGCCGGTTTCATGGACCCGGGTGCCCGGTGCCTGCCCCACGATCAGCAACCGGGCGCTCTGCCCTGCCCGCACCACGGGGTTCGGCCCCAAAGGCAGATGGGCCTCACACAACCGGCAGGCCCGGACCTCCTCCAATAAAGGAATCAGTGAACTCATGCCACCGGGCTGTCCGAACGGTGCAGACGCATCAGCCCTTCCTGCGCCACCGAGGCCACCAGGGTGCCGTCCTGGCGATAGATGGAACCGAAATTCATCCCCCGGGAGCCTCCGGCAAAGGGGCTCTCGCTGCGATACAGCAGCCATTCATCAATACGGAAATCCCCGTGGAACCACATGGCATGGTCGATGCTCGCGCACTGCACATGGGGCTGCCAGAAGTTCATGCCGTGGGGCAGCATGGCGGTCCCCATCAGCCCGAAATCCGAGCAGTAGGCCAGCAGCGCCCGCTGGGTCATGGGGTCTGCCTCCACCGAATCGACCACCTTGAACCACACTTCCCGCAGCGGCGGTTCCGGCTGGGAAGAAATCGGATCACGGGGCGTGACCGGGCGGAATTCCACCGGCCGATCCTGGAGAAAGGCTTCGCGGTACTGTTCCGGCAACCGTGCCACCAGCTTCTGCCGGGCCGCCTCGTCATTCTCCAGGCCTTCCGGGCCGGCCACCTCCGGCATGGGCGCCTGATGGGCAACGCCCTCCTCTTCGACCTGGTACGACGCCGCCAGCGAGAAAATCGGCCGGCCATGCTGGATGGCGTTGACCCGGCGGGTAGTAAAGCTCCTGCCGTCCCGAATGCGGTCCACATCGTAGACAATGGGCTTGGTGAAATCTCCGGCCCGCAGGAAATAGGCGTGCAAGGAGTGCACGGAACGATCAGCTGGCACGGTTTTCGACGCCGCCAGCAACGCCTGCCCTGCCACCAGCCCCCCAAACACACTTTGCTGGCCGTTGGCCTGGCTTTGCCCCCTGAACAAATTATTTTCCAGCTGCTCCAGGTCAAACAGCGCCATCAGTTCCCGAACCGATGCATTCATAGCCAATCCTCAGCGCAAAAAACAAAACCGCATCTTAACCGCTGTCAGCCCGCATGTTCAGCCCCCACCCTGCAGGAGCCCCGGTTGACGCTGCAATGGCCGGGGAAGCCCCTCACCGCTACAATACGCCGCCTGATACCCCACCGAACACGCAGGAAACGGGTCTTAATGAAGTTACTCCCTGACAGCCCTCTTTTCCCCACCGGCCCCGAGCACTACAAAGACTGGGCCGGGCTGGACAGCGGTAGCCTGGCTGCGGTGCTGGCCGAGCTGGCCCGAAGCCAGGACCATCTTTTTGTGGTGTTGGCCCCCAACAGCAGCCGTGCCCAGCACCTGGCCGACTCACTGGATTTTTACCTGGCGGGCAGCCAGACGCCGGTGATGCTGTTTCCGGACTGGGAGACCCTGCCCTACGACCTGTTCAGCCCCCATCAGGACATTATCAGCGACCGTATCCGCGTGCTTCACCAACTGCCCACCAGCCACAAGGGCATCCTGGTCGTCCCCGTGAATACCCTGATGCAGAGGCTGGCACCACCACTGCACATCACCGGCAACAGCTTCCTGCTCAAGGTGGGCGACACCTTTGACATGGAAGCGACCCGCCAACGGCTGGTGGCCTGTGGCTATCGACAGCGGGATAACGTCTACGAACATGGTGAATTCGCCGTACGCGGCGCCATCATGGATATCTTTCCCATGGGCGCGGATCAACCCTTCCGTATTGAGCTGTTCGACGACGAGATCGAATCCCTGCGCCTGTTCGACGCGGAAAGCCAGCGCTCCACCGGCAAGGTGGAAGAGATCACCCTGCTGCCGGCGGCGGAATACCCGCTCAGCGCTGACGGCATCAGCCGCTTTCGCACGGCTTTCCGCGATACCTTTGACGTGGACACCCGCGGCGTACCGCTCTATCAGGATGTGTCCGATGGCCTGTCGGCGCCGGGGCTGGAGTACTACCTGCCCTTGTTCTTCGAGCACATGGCCACCCTGTTTGACTACCTGCCCGACGATGTGCGGCTGGTGGAAATGGCCGGCAGCCAAGGTGCCGTGGAGCATTTCTGGGCGGACGTGGAACAACGCTATGAATCCCGCCGCCACGATATCCACCGGCCCATTCTGGCACCCTGGAAACTGTACCTGCGTCCGGAGGAGCTGGGCGCCTCCCTCAAGCAACATCCCCGGGCAAGGCAGACCGGCAGTGATGCCGACAGGAAACATGCCATCCAGTTCGACGTGGCAGCCATGCCGGCACTCACCGCCGACGTGCGCGCCAGCAATCCGCTGGCCCTGTTGCATACCTTCGCCGACGCCCATCCGGACACCCGCATTCTGCTCTGTGCGGAAACCGCCGGCCGCCGGGAGGCCCTGCTGGAGCTAATGCAGAAAATCGGCATCCAGCCATCGCTGAAAGACAACTGGCCGGACTTTATCGCCCGGCCGGAGCGCTGGAGCCTGACCCGTGGCGAGCTGGATGCGGGCTTTTACGCCCCCGAACATGAACTCTTGGTGGTCACCGAAAACGACCTTTACGGGGAGCGCGTCCTGCAACGCCGGCGCCGTAAATCCAGCAGCGACGATGGCGCCGCCGAGCAGGCTTTCCGCTCCCTGGGCGAGCTCACGGAAGGCTCCCCGGTGGTGCATCTGGAACACGGCGTGGGCCGCTATCTGGGCCTGATCCACATGGAAGTGGACCGCCAGCAACATGAATTCCTGCTGCTGGAATATGCCGGCGGCGACAAACTCTACGTGCCGGTCTCTTCTCTGCATCTGATCAGCCGCTACGGCGGCGGCGATACTGCCCCGCTCAACCGGCTGGGCACCGAGCAGTGGAGCAAGGCCCGGCAGAAGGCGGCGGAAAAAATCCACGATGTGGCCGCGGAACTGCTCAACACCTACGCCCGCCGCGAGGCCCGCCAGGGCAAGCAGTTCGACGTGGACATGAGCGATTACGAGCGCTTCAGCGCCGGCTTCCCCTTTGAGGAAACCCCGGACCAGCAGGCCGCCATTGCCTCGGTGATTGCCGACATGCAATCCAGCCAACCCATGGACCGGCTGGTGTGCGGCGATGTGGGCTTCGGCAAGACCGAAGTGGCCATGCGCGCCGCCTTTGTGGCGGTGGAAAACCAGACCCAGGTAGCGGTGCTGGTGCCCACCACCCTGCTCGCCCAGCAGCATTACGAATCCTTCACCGACCGCTTTGCCGACTGGCCGGTGAATATCGAAGTGTTGTCACGGTTCCGCAGCGCCAAGGACAAGACCCAGGTCCTCAAACGCCTGAAAGAAGGCAAAGTGGATATCCTGGTGGGCACCCATCAGTTGCTGCAGGAAACCGTGTCGTTCAGCGACCTGGGGCTGATCATCGTGGACGAGGAACACCGTTTCGGGGTACGCCACAAGGAACGGCTCAAGCAGATGCGCGCCGAGTGCGATATTCTCACCCTCACCGCCACGCCGATCCCCCGCACCCTGAACATGGCCTTCAGCGGCATGCGCGACATCTCCATCATCGCCACCCCGCCGCAGAAACGCCTGTCCGTAAAAACCTTCGTGCAGCAGCACAACGACACCACCATCAAGGAGGCCCTGCTCCGTGAGCTGCTCCGGGGGGGGCAGGTGTATTACCTGCACAACGACATCGACACCATGGAGCGGACCGCCGAGGACATCCGCAAGCTGGTCCCCGACGCCCGGGTAGGGATTGCCCACGGGCAGATGCGCGAGCGGGAACTGGAAGCGGTGATGAGCGACTTCTACCACCGTCGCTTCAATGTGCTGGTTTGCTCCACCATCATCGAAACCGGTATCGATGTGCCCAGCGCCAATACCATCATCATTGATCGGGCGGACAAGCTGGGGCTGGCTCAGCTGCACCAGTTGCGTGGCCGGGTTGGCCGCAGCCATCACCAGGCCTACGCGTATCTGATCACGCCAAGCCCCAAGGCAATGACCAAGGACGCCCTCAAACGACTGGAGGCCATCGAACAGGCCACCGACCTGGGGGCCGGCTTCATGCTCGCCAGCCAGGATCTGGAAATTCGTGGCGCTGGGGAACTGTTGGGCGAAGAGCAGCATGGCAACATCGAAACCATCGGCTTCAGTCTCTACATGGAGATGCTGGAACAGGCGGTGGAAGCCCTGAAACGGGGCGAACAACCGGACGTGGAAAAGCCCCTCAGTGGTGGCCCGGAGCTGAACCTGCGAATTCCCGCACTGATTCCCGAGGATTACCTGCCCGACGTGTTCGGCCGATTGACACTCTACAAGCGCATTGCCGGCTGCAAGACCCGCGATGGCCTGAAAGAGCTGCAGGTAGAGATGATCGACCGCTTCGGCCTGCTGCCGGAACCGGTGAAAAACCTGTTTGCGGTGACCGAGCTGCGTCAGCAGGCAGAACGACTGGGCATCACTCGACTGGATGCTCACGCCGGCGGCGGCAAGCTGGAGTTTGGCGAGCGTACACCGGTGGACCCGCTGACCATTGTCAAACTGGTCCAGTCCGGGCCCAACCGCTTCAAGCTGGAAGGGGCCAATGCGCTGCGTTTTGTAGAGGGCAGTGACAATGCCGAGGAACGCATTCAGGTGGTCGACGCCCTGCTCAAGCGCCTGTCCGCCCAGAGTATCAAACAGGATACGGGCAGCTAACCCGTGAAAACCGACCGGTCAGACTGTTGGTCGTGAACCGGAAGTGTGAACTGGTTATAGTCATTGCAATAACAAACGATGTGGGTGCGTAAGGGGAAACGCCTTGATCCGGATGAGGCGACCAGCACCAGGAAGGCACCGGAACTCTCTGCCGCCAAGCCGGGTTCCACAGGCAACAGGAAATGCCCGCTCCCACGTCAGCATCACGATAAGGCCTGCGCACGGGCCATCAAAGGAGAGTTTCCGATGCTTCGCGCATTCTTTCTGGTCGTGCTGGCCCTCGTGGCCAACGCCGCCATTGCCCAGAGCTGGTACAACATCGAAGTGCTGGTGTTTGCCCGCGATCACGGCGGCAGCGACGAAATCTGGCCCGCGGATCTGCAGCCACGCTATGCCTCTCACTCGGTCACCATTGGCGAACCACAAGTCAGTGAGTACGCCGACCCGGATGCTCTGTCCCAGGGTGCCTGGCAGCCTTTACCGGAGGATCAGACTGTATTGCAGTACATGATGGAGCGCATGGCCGGCACCGGCGAGTATCGCCAGCTTTACCACAAGGCCTGGCGTCAGCCCATCGGCAACAAGAGCGAGACGGTGCCGGTCTACCTGCGCGGCGGCCAGAGCCTCAGCACCGATGACGGCCAGGTTCCGGAACTGGAAGGCACCCTGCAATTCCACCAGTCCCGCTACGTGCATGTGGAGCCCCGCATCTGGTTCAATACCCAGAGTCATGGCCAGCGCTTTTATGTGAAAATTGATGAAAGCCGCCGCCTCACCGGCCACGAAGTCTACTACTTCGACCATCCCATGTTCGGCATGCTGGTGCGAATTACCCGCTAGAACCCCGGCCCAGCCGTAGGAGCGTCGCTGGCGGCGCGATAACGCAACAGTGACGAGTTGCGAGAAGCGAGTTTCGAAAATCAAAACCCAGGGGGCAGGGAAAGCCCGGTCTTCGCTCCTCGTCTCTCGTCACTCGCAACTGGATTGAACTATCGCGCCGCCAGCGACGCTCCTACGGTGGCCATTCACCACTGTCCCGCACCGTGCCACCTTATTCCCCCACCCCATAACACCGCTTGTCAGAAATAACAGATCCGTACAGGCGCACCGCCGTTTCCCGCGCTAAAGTAAACCCAAGGGCCTTACCCGGCCCTCACAATACGCTCCCGTACGGGCCTACCCGCCCCACCGGGAAAGGAGCCGTTGCCATGTTCGTTACCCTCGAACAGACCGACGCCGCCGAACTCCACCAATTCCGGGATCCGGCAACCGGTCTGCGCGCCCTGATCGCCCTGCACTCCACCCGATTGGGCCCTGCCCTCGGTGGCTGTCGCTGTCTTCCCTACCCCGATGAACACACCGCCCTGAATGACGTCTGCCGTCTTGCCCGCGGAATGAGCTACAAGGCCGCCCTGGCAGGCCTGCCACTGGGCGGCGGCAAGGCGGTAATCATGGAACCAGACAAACCCTACGACCGGGCTGCCCTTTACCGTGCCTTCGGCGACGCCGTTAACCGCCTGGGCGGGCGCTATATCACCGCCATGGACGCCGGCACGGAAATCACCGATCTCGACCAGGTAGCCACCCGAACCCGCCATGTATGGGGCTTTTCCGGCGACGGCATGGACCCGTCACCCTATACCGCTCTGGGTGTATTCGCCGCCCTGGATGCGGGTATCCGCCACCGCTTCCAGCGCCACGGGGCCAAGGGCCTGCACATCGCCATTCAGGGCCTGGGCCATGTGGGCAGCCAGCTCGCTCTGATGCTGGCCCGGGCCGGCGCCAGACTCACCCTGGCGGACCTTGACCCGCGCCGGGCCCAGCGGCTGGCAGACCGCCTGAATACCCGGTGGGTACCCGCCGACAGCCTCTACGACGTGGCCTGCGATATCTTCATGCCCTGCGCCCTGGGCGGCGTGCTGAACGCCGATACCATCCCCCGCCTGCACGCCGGGTTGATTGTGGGCGCCGCCAATAACCAGCTGGCCAGCGACGACGATGCGCAACGACTACGCCAGCGCGACATCCTCTACACACCGGACTACCTCAATAACGCTGGCGGTCTGATATCGCTGGCGTTGGGCCACCGGCAGGAAGACCGCAGCACTATCCGGCAGAAAGTGCTCGGCATTGGCCGCACCCTCAGCCAGCTACTGGACCAGGCGGACCAGCACCATCTCAGTCCGGCACAGATGGCCGACCGGCAGGCCGAACAGCGCCTTCACGGCGACACCGGCAAGCACGCCTGGGAAGCCGCCTGAACGCCGCCAAGGAGGATGCCATGTTCACGTCTACGCCCTACGACATGCACCACCGACTACCGGACCTGCCGGAGAACACGGACTGGCCACGGCTGGTGGACGGCTACCGCCATATGACGCTGATTCGCACCTTCGACAAGAAGGCGGTGAATCTGCAACGCACCGGCAAGCTGGGCACCTATGCCTCCTGCCTGGGCGCCGAAGCCATCGCCACCGCCGGCGGCATGGCCCTGCAAGATAATGATGTCTTCGTGCCCTACTACCGGGACCACGCCACCCAATACCTGCGCGGCGTACCGTTGCATCTGATCCTGCAGTACTGGGGCGGCGACGAGCGCGGCAATGCCTTTCCGGCGGATACCCCCGCCGTCCGCGACCTGCCCAACTGCGTCCCCATCGCCAGCCAGCTCACCCAGGCCGCCGGCATCGCCACCAAGGCCAAACTGGACCACGCAAAAGCCGCCGTGCTGGCCACCTGCGGCGATGGTGCCACCTCCCGGGGTGACTTCCATGAAGCCCTCAATGTGGCCGGCGTCTGGCAGCTGCCGCTGGTGGTGATGGTCAACAACAACCAATGGGCCATCTCCGTGCCACGCAGCCTGCAGACCGCCAGCGACACCATCGCCCAGAAAGCCGTGGCCGCTGGCATCGAAGGCTTCCAGGTGGACGGCAACGACCTGCCCGCCCTGCTGGAAGCGCTGGATTACGCCCTGCACAAGGCCCGCCACGGCAAGGGCGCCACCCTGATTGAAGCGGTGAGCTACCGGCTCAGCGACCACACCACCGCCGACGACGCCGGCCGTTACCGCAAGGCCAGCGACCTCCATGCCGCCTGGCAACGGGAACCGGTGGCACGGCTGCGCCAGGCCCTGGCAGACGCCGGTCACTGGGATGCGGAGCAGGAAACGCAGTGGCTGGCCGAGTGTCAGCAACGGGTGGATACCGCGGTGGAGACTTACCTGAACCAACCACCACAGGCCCCCACCGACATGCTCGACTACCTCTACGCCGTGCTGCCCGAGGCCCTCAAGCCACAACGGCAACGTCTGCTGCAACAACAACCGGGAGGCCACCATGCATAGCGCCCAACCACACCCGGACACCAGCGTTCCGCTCAATCTGCTGGAAGCGGTCAACCAGGCCCTGCGCCACGCCATGGAGGCCGATGAAAACGTGGTGATACTGGGCGAGGACATCGCCACCAACGGCGGCGTTTTCCGTGCCACCGAAGGGCTGAAAGAGACATTCGGCTTCCGTCGGGTCATGGATACCCCGCTGGCGGAAAACCTGATCGCGGGGCTGGCGGTGGGCATGGCCAGCCAGGGCCTGAAACCAGTGGCCGAGATCCAGTTCATGGGCTTTATCTACGCCGCCCTGGAGCAACTGATCAGCCACGCCGCCCGCCTGCGCAACCGCACCCGGGGCCGGCTGAGCTGCCCGCTGGTGATCCGCGCGCCCTTCGGCGGCGGCATCCATGCCCCGGAACACCACAGCGAAAGCACCGAGGCCCTGTTTGCCCATATCCCGGGCCTGCGGGTAGTGATTCCTTCTTCGCCGGCAAGGGCCTATGGCCTGCTGCGCGCCGCCATCGCCTGCCCGGACCCGGTGCTGTTTCTGGAACCGAAACGGCTCTACCGCCTGCAACGGCTACCGGTGGAACTGGATGATGATCCGCTACCACTGGATCGCTGTTTTACCTTGCGTGCCGGCGAGGACGTGAGCCTGATCAGCTGGGGCGCCATGATTCATGAAACCCTGGCCGCGGCGGAGCAATTGGCCGCCGAAGGCATCAAGGCGGAAGTGATCGACGTGGCCAGCCTCAACCCGCTGGACAGGGACACCCTGATCGCCACCGCCAGCAAGACCGGCCGCGTGGTTATCGTCCACGAAGCGCCCCTCAACGGTGGCTTCGGTGCCGAGATTGCCGCCACCCTGGCCAGCGACGCGCTCATGCATCTGCTCGCCCCCATAGAGCGGGTCACCGGCTACGACTGCCCCATGCCCTACTTCGCCATGGAGCAGCATTACATCCCGAGCGTGGAACGTATCGTGGCGGCGGCAAAGGAGACGCTGAAGTATTGAGGGAAGGCTGGCACGGAACAGAGCCTCCGTAGGAGCGTCGCTCGCGGCGCGATAACCCAGTCTCGAGATACGAGGAACGAGAAGCGAAAACCTGGCTTTCCCAGATACAGGGTTTTGATTTTCGAAACTCGCTTCTCGCAACTCGTTCCTGTTGGGTTATCGCTCCGTCAGCGACGCTCCTACGGAAAGACACCGTCTCCGGCGTCTCGGCGTCAAGCGTGTTGCATGCCAGCGAGTGACCAAGGAGCGAATAATGCCCTACTTCACCCTGCCCGATCTGGGCGAAGGTTTGCAGGAAGCGGAAGTCGTCGAGTGGCACGTGAAAGAAGGTGACACCGTGAAGGTGGATGACCTGCTGCTCAGCGTGGAAACCGCCAAGGCCATTGTCGATATCCCCGCTCCCCGGGACGGCATCATCGCCACCTTGTTCGTGGCCAACGGCGATCTGGTGCATACCGGCGAACCGCTGCTGGCTTATGCTGGCGACGAGGGCAGCGGCAGCCAGACAGTGGTAGGCAACCTGCAGAGCCAGGAAGATGCGGACAACCCGGACAGTTTCGTGGTCGGTGCTGTACCGGACACCCGCCCATCAGGAGGCGCTCTCAACAGCACCACCCCCGCCATTCGCGCCCTGTCCCGTCACCTGGGCGTCAATCTGGACCAGATCAAGGGCAGCGGCCCGGCGGGCAGCATTACCCTGGAGGATGTGCAGCAGCACGCCAACCTGAAACACAGCCACGGCGACAGCACCCCACTCAAGGGCGTGGCCCGCACCATGGCAAAGACCATGACCCGCGCCGGGCAACAGGTGGTGCCGGTGAGTCTGTTCGATCAAGTCAGCGTCAGCCACTGGCCGCAGGACACTGATATTACCCTGCGCCTGATCCGTGCCATCGTCGCCGGCTGCCAGGCGGAGCCAGCGGTGAACGCCTGGTTCGACGGAGAGCAGCTCAGCATGCGATTGGTGGAGAAAGTGGACCTGGGGATTGCCGTGGATACCCCGGACGGTCTTTTTGTACCGGTATTGCGGGACGTGGCCAACCGGGAACCCTCTGACCTTCGGCAAGGCCTCAATCGCCTGCGCCGGGATGTGGAGCAGCGAAAAATTCCCGCCAGGGAACTGCAAGGCGCCACCCTGACCCTGAGCAACTTCGGTACCTTGGCCGGTCGTTATGCCACCCCGGTTGTAGTGCCTCCCCAGGTGGCCATTGTGGGTGCCGGTAAACGTTTTGCTCAGCCGGGTATTCGCAACGGGGAGTGGTTCGAGGATTGGCAACTGCCGGTCAGTCTCACCTTTGACCATCGTGCTCTGAACGGCGGCCAGGCAGCCCGTTTTCTGGCCGCGCTACTGGCTGACCTGGGTCATTAACAGCCTTGCTGCAGGTGCCATCTTTGCTGACGGCACCTGCACGGGCCGTTTTATTCAGCCAGATCCACGTTGTGATAGACGTTCTGCACATCGTCCAGATCGTTGAGCATGGCCAGGAATTTATCGAACAACTCCCGATCATCACCACTCACCGTGGTATAGCTCTGCGGGATAAACTGGATCTCGTCCACCTCGAAATCGATCCCTTCGAAAGCCGCGGTTAACGCCTGGCGGGCCTTGGCATATTCGGTGTTCGGGGTGAACACGGTCAGCATTCCGTCTTCGTTTTCCAGATCGGTGACATCCACATCCGCTTCCATCAGCGCTTCCAGCACCGCCTCTTCATCATCGTGGCGGAACACGAAAATGGCCGCGTGATCGAACATGTGGGCCACGGTGCCCTGGGTGCCGATCTTGCATTTGGTCTTGGTAAACGCCACCCGTACATCCCCGAAGGTGCGGTTGGGGTTGTCCGTCAGGCATTCGATGATCGCCATGCAACCGCCGGGGCCATAGCCCTCGTAACGGGCCGGCGCAAAATCTTCGCCGCCACCCCCTTTGGCCTTGTCGATGGCTTTCTCGATCACATGGCCCGGCACCTGATCCTTCTTGGCCCGGTCGATCAAACTACGCAGGGCCAGATTGGCGGATGGGTCCAGGCCACCTGCCTTGGCACAGACATAGATTTCACGACCATAGCGGCTATAAACCTTGGCTTTCATGTCCGAGGTTTTCGCCATGGATTCTTTTCGGTTCTGGTAGGCGCGGCCCATGGGATACTTGCTCCGAGAGTGATAGTCAGCCGCAGATTCTAGGGGAAAACCCGGAAATTACCTACGGCCGACGCATCCTCTCCTCGCCATGCCCCCTGACAGCTAATCATTCAGATAGTGCACCCCGGTCAACCGCTCCGATTCCTCCCACAACCGCTGTGCAACGGCCTGGTTGTCAGTGATCTTGCGGGCAAAGGCCGGGGCGGGATAGCCGCGTAACTCCATCAGCTTGCCATCCGGACCGTAATAGCCACCCGCCTCTACCGCATCGCTGGTGGCAGCCATGACACCGGGCAGACACCCCATCTGTGCAGACTGCGCCATGATCTTGTTGAACAGCCCCCCGCCGGGCACCGTATCCTGAAGGTGGGTTGCGGAATAGCCGGGATGGGCGGCCATGACCCGGATGCGCGAGCCGGATGCCTGCAAGCGACGCTGCAGGTCCTTGGCGAAAATCAGGTTGGCCAGCTTGCTCTGACAATAGAAGGGCCAGCGGGAATAACGTTTCTCCGCATTGAGATTCCCCCACATCAATTTCCCGCCCCGATGGGCCAGGCTGGATATCTGCACAATTCGCGGATCATCGGCGGATTCCAGACGCTCAATTAACTGACCGGTCAACGCAAAATGCCCCAGGTGGTTGGTGCCAAACTGCATTTCGAAACCATCCCGGGTTCGCTGCAACGGCGGCGCCATCAAACCCGCGTTGTTGAGCAACACATCCAGGGTGGCAAAGCGCTGCTTTACCGCCTCGGCAAAGGCCTTCACCGAGGCCAGATCCGCCAGATCCAGCGCCATGATTGACAGTCGGGCCCCGGGGGCTACCGCTTTCACCGCCTGTGCCGCCGCGTTGGCCTTGTCCGCGTTTCGACAGGCCATGATCACTTCCGCGCCCCGGCCGGCGAACAACTTCACCGCTTCCAGGCCGATACCGCTGTTGGCGCCAGTGACCAGAATCGTCTTGCCGGAAAGATCTGGAATCATCTCCGGCCGCCAGCTGGATTTGCCCATACGAGAACCTCTCCTGTCGTTGTGATGAAAATGATTGTGCACGGCAGCGGCTATCGCCACCCCTTCCTGCTGGGCCAATCGTGTGACACCAAAGGGAAAGCCTGAGATCGGCAACTGGTGAATCCACAAGACCCTGACTGAGCATCAGTGGTATGGTTCTGTGCTTGTTTTGACCCACCGGTGATGGCTGTGATGATCACCGGGCACAACGATTGACTGGGAGATCAACACGTGGGCAAGAAGTATGACCTGAATGGCAAGGTGGTTCTCATCACCGGCGCAACCGGCGGCATTGGTGCTGCCAGCGCGCGAGCGCTTTATTCAAAAGGCGCGAATCTGGTGCTGACGGATTTATCCCAGCAGTCCCTGGATTTGCTCGCCGCAGAATTTGATGCCCCCCGGGTACTCGCCGTGCCCCTCGACGTCACTGATGCTGCCGCCTCAAAAGCTGTCGTTCAGCAAGCCGTCGCGCACTTTGGCCGTCTCGATATCGCCTTTGCCAACGCCGGCATTGCCTGGCGGAACAATCCCGCAACCATCGCCAGCTGCGATGAGGACGAGTTCGAGAAAATTATCGACGTGGATCTGTTCGGCGTTTGGCGCACCCTGCGTGCAGCCCTGCCGGAAGTGCAGCGGAATCATGGCCAGATTGTCATTACCTCCTCCATCTATTCGTTCGTCAACGGCATGGTCAATGCCCCCTACGCCGCCTCCAAGGCCGCTGTGGAAATGCTCGGCAGGGCCTTGCGGGCTGAGCTGGCGGGTACCGGCGCCAGCGCCAGCGTGCTCTATCCGGGTTGGACCGCAACACCGATCACCGATCTCGCCTTCGGGGGTCATGCCACCGCCTCCGAGTTGATTGAAAGCGCCTTTCCTGCCGTACTGAGAAAGCAGGTGCAACCCGAGGAAATTGCCACTGCCCTGGTTGCCGGCCTGGCAACCCGTTCCGCCGCTATCATTGCCCCGGCCCGCTGGAAACCCTTGTCCATGTTGCGCGGGGTGATGAGCCCCCTCAGCGATGCGCTACTGGCGCGAAGCGATAAAATTCACCGCCTGGTGCGCGATATCGAATCGAATCGCTAGCAAGACCACCTCGCGGCATTTCCTGCCACTTCCTATACGGCAGGAAGTGTCGCGGGCCGGGCGCTACCCCTGCCCTGACTTTTCAAGCGTTGACTCCCCCACCACCACTGGCATGATCAACCTATCCCAGCCCGCAGTGCCAGCCAGGAGTCACCATGTCCAAACCCGTGATTGCCGATATCAAACCGCATAAAACCGAACTCAAGCCGGGGGAAACCTACTACTTCTGCCGCTGCGGCCGTTCTGCCAACCAACCTTTCTGTGATGGCTCCCATGCGGGCACGGATATCACCCCTCTCGGCTTTGAAGCGGACAAGGACGAAGGCTACCTGTGCATGTGCAAGCACAGCGCCTCTTTCCCGTATTGCGATGGAACCCACGCGCGCTTTGACAAGGATCAGGTCGGCAAGGAAGGACCCGGGCCGGATGCCATCTCCCGGGACGGCATGCCCAGCCCCAAAGCCACCGCAGAAGAACCGAATGTGGAGTTGATCCATGCGCTGGCGGAAAACGGCCTGGCCAAAATGGGCCATCATGGTCCCATGAGTGCCATGGGGGTGCCCCGGGACTGCCTGCCCAAGTGGGATGATATTCAGATCATGGTGGCACAGATGGCCACACAACCATTGCTGGACGATCAACCGGTGGGTACCGAGCTGGTTATCGGCCCCCGGGCAGACAAACCGTTAACCCTGGATATTCCCCTGATGGTCTCGGACATGAGCTTCGGTGCCCTCTCTGAAGAAGCCAAGGTGTCGCTGGCCCGTGGCGCAGAGCTGGCCGGCACCGGCATCTGCTCCGGAGAGGGGGGCATGCTGCCCGAAGAGCAGGCCGCCAACCCTCGTTACTTTTATGAATTGGCCAGCGCCATGTTTGGCTATAGCGAAGACCATCTTAAGAAGGTGCAGGCGTTCCACTTCAAGGGAGGCCAGGGTGCCAAGACCGGTACCGGCGGCCATCTGCCCGCCAACAAGAATGTGGGCAAGATTTCCCAGGTACGCCAGATTCCCGAAGGACAGCCGGCCATTTCCCCTGCCACCTTCAGGGAGCTGCACAGCAGCGATGATTTCAAACGTTTTGCGGATCGGGTACGGGAAGTATCCGGCGGTATTCCGGTGGGGTTCAAGCTGAGCGCGAACCACATCGAAAGGGACATACAGTTCGCCCTGGATGCCAGCGCCGACTACATCATTCTGGATGGCCGGGGTGGCGGCACCGGCGCCGCCCCGACCATTTTCCGTGATCACATCAGCGTGCCCACTATCCCTGCCCTAGCCCGGGCCCGCCGATTCCTGGATGACAAAGGCGCCAGTGGCAACGTCACCCTGCTGATCACCGGCGGCCTGCGCATGCCTATGGATTTTATCAAGGCCCTGGCTCTTGGCGCCGACGGCATCGCTCTTTCCAACAGCGCCATGCAGGCCATTGGTTGTGTCGGTGCCCGCATGTGCAACACCAATCAGTGTCCTGCAGGGATTGCCACCCAGAACGAAGCGTTGCGAAAACGACTGGACGTGGACCACGCCGCCCAACGCCTGGCCAACTTTTTCCATGCCTCCACAGAACTGATGCAAGTGATGGCCCGCGCCTGCGGACACGACCATCTGAATCAGTTCCGGTTGGATGATCTGGCTACCTTTGATCGGGACATGGCCAGCCTGGCGGGGGTTCGCTATAGCGGACTGGGCGGAGCCTAGCCTGAGCAAAATAAGTCTTTACCCGTGCTGTTGTACGCCATTGCCTACAAAGCAGCCCCTGCCTGTAAGAGAAATCTTACGTCAGGGGATGACCTGCGTGGCAACTGAGCCCGCGTTGCCCGACGGCCATAATATCTCCAATAATCAAACCTTTATAAAAGCTGGCTAATCGTCATTCGATCTTAAGGCCATAAAGACAGTCAACGCGGCGTGATCGCAAAATCTGTTCATCCCTTCAAACTCTCCGCCTGTCGCGATCCCTTTGCCCTGTCCGCCGTGCCGAAACTAATAATAAGTGAGACATGGTTCACTAACTGAGAGTGCACCAATGGCTTAGTTACCACTGCGATGACCGGCCCCCCCGGACCCAGGAAGGCACAAATGCGAACACAACGACTAGGATTTGTCGGATTAGAAGAAGACACGGTCAGTGCCTGCCTTTCGATGCTGAAAATCATCGACGGGCGCTCCTCGGTTCACTGGGATCAGAGCATCCCCGATGATGCGGATGTGTTGATGGTCGCGTGCGACAAGCAGGAACAGACCCGGCGCTCCGACCTGTCTGACAAACCCTGCATCGTGGTTTATCCGAACACCTATGACAGGCCCGCCTCCACGTTTAGCTTGCCCCATCCATTTCGGGTCATGCAGCTGCTTGATGTGCTTGACGATGTGGTACGGACCCTGACCACGGACACAACCCCGCGCCACACCAGCGCAACCGTGACGTCCACCACGCCGGATTCAACAACGGACTTCTGCGCGTCGTTGCATCATGTGATCAACGCCAAAGACGGACAACGCAGCGAGCTATATTGCAGTCACAGCGATGAGGGCCTGTTGCTGGTAAAACCCGCAAGCCATCGTTTTTATGCCCGCCCCGCCCTTCTCCATGCACTCAACGCCGGGACGGTTACCTTGTCACCACTGAGACCGTTCTCGGAGTCGGTTCCCGAAGGGATGGCTGCTCGCCCCCTGTTCGAGCTGGCCTGGATGACGGGCGCCAAACACAGCGATGGCTTGCTCCCCTGGCTGGACCCGGACAGCCAGTTCCAGTTAAGCCGCTGGCCCAGTGCTGCTGCCCTGAACAAGTCACGGCCCCTGCTTTCCCTGTGTGCATTGATGACCCGACGCGCGTTGGGCCGAGCGCAATTACAGATTTTGTCGAAATGCGATGAAGCCACCTTCAATCACTTCCTCAATGCCTGTGAAATTAGCGGGCTTCTGGTCAGTGAGCGCCGTCGTTCAGCGGCACAACCGACGGCTGTTGCGATGGAATCACAACGTTTTGGAGGCTTGATACGCGGCCTCAGAACTCGCCTGGGATTGAGCTGACAGCATGACGCATGACGAATTCAAGATCCTCTTTACCGGTCCAATGGGCGCGGGAAAAACCACTGCCATCGCCCAGTTAAGCGACGATGAATGCGTATCCACCGATGTGGTGAATACGGACCTGGAGCAATGCAACAAGGAAATGACCACGGCCGGACTGGATTACGGCTATATCAGCCTGGCGGATGGTTTCGGGGTTCGGCTATACGGCACCCCGGGACAGGATCGTTTCCGCTTCATGTGGCCCATTCTTGCCAACAATGCGGCGGGCGTGATTCTGCTTCTGAACGGTGAGCACCCGGATCTTGAGAAACACCTGGCCATCTACGCCGATGCCTTTGCCAACAACGGTGAAACACCACTGGTGGTGGGAATTGGCCGGCTGGCGGCCAACGATTTCAGCTGTGTTGATCTGGTAACGGAAAAACTGGCGAACATGGGCCTCTTCGTTCCCGTGATTTCCGTCGATGTCAGGGAAAAAGAAGACGTATTGCTGCTGGTGGAGACCCTTCTCTGCCAGATCGAAGCTCACGAGATGGAATTAATGGAAGTATGACTAACAAGAACCCCCTGGGTCAGGCAGCGACAGAGATAGCGCAACAACAACTGCAGAAGTTGCGGGCAACCACCACCGGAATCACCTCCGCAGTGTTGTTGAGCAGCGATGGCTTTGAAGTGACCTCGCTGGAAACGGACAAGGGCAAGGCCAGTCGACTTGCTGCCATGGGCAGCTCTCTGGCAGCGATCAGCTCTGCCATTGCCAAGGAAGCAGGCATCTCCGAATGTCGCCGTCTTATCGTGGAATCCGAGGAAGGTGTCGTGGCTGTCATGACAGTGCCGGACAGCTCTCCTCCTCTGGTATTGGCCGTTGTGGCCAATGATGCCTCCAGACTGGGGCAACTGCTCTGGGGCGCCAAACACTGCTGTGCAGCGTTATCAAAAAAGTTAAAAAAGTGAGTTAACTCCCTGGAAAAAGGGAAAAAATATAAATTAGGAGTATGAAATGGGCAACGTTAACGAAAGTTTGAAAACCCTGCTGCAGGCCGATGGCGCCATGTGCGCTGCTATTGTGGACGCCAACAGTGGCATGATGCTGGGCCATGAAGGCACAGGGCTCGATCTGGAACTGGCCGCCGCCGGCAATACCGAAGTGGTGCGCGCCAAAATGAAGACCATGAAATCCCTGGGTCTTAACGACGCGATTGAGGATATCCTCATTACGCTTGGCAGCCAGTATCACATCATTCGTCCGGTCGCGAAGAATGAGGGGCTGTTCATGTACCTGGTGCTGGACAAAGCCAAATCCAACCTGGCCCTGGCGCGCCGCAACTGCCAGCAAGTAGAAACCTCGCTGACAGTCTAACGCGGGCCCCTGGAGCGGTAGCCAATACCGCTCCAGGTTGTTATTCAACCGTGCGGTAACGCACCTTCGCCCGGCCATTCAGCCTGGCTTGTGCTGTCCTGTCATGCCTGACGGGGACGGGCTTCCGCCTGAGGAGCCGGGTTTCCCATCTGTCCCACCCTGTTGCTACACTGCCGGGCCTTCTCTGCGATTTTCTGAGACCGCTGTATGGCTCGTGTTCAACTGGATCTGCCCGAACAATTCCTCTACACCCACACGATCAACGTCCGCATGACGGACCTGAATACCGGTAAGCATGTGGGTAATGACCAGATGATTTCCCTGCTCTCCGAGGCCCGTTACCGGTTTTTCTGCCATATCGGTTTTGATCAATTCGATAGCGACAAACAAAGTATTGTCGTAACCGACCTTGTTGCCACCTACATGGCAGAGAGTTTCGCCCAGGATGATCTGCAATTCGAAGTCGGATTGATGGATTTCAACAAGTACGGGGCCGATCTGATTTTCCGGGTGACCAAACAGCCCTCCGGGCAACGGGTGGTACTGGCCAAGCAGGGGTTTGTGTTTTTCGATCACCTGAAGCACGGGGTGATGCCAATGCCTGCTGCATTCCGTGAACGCTTTCCCAACCTGCAATGAGTATCGACGACGGTTGCAAAGGTCTATACGACAACCAGACTCAAGCCAGCTCCAGCAACTCGGTCAGAAATTCCTTCCACATCGGGTAAACCATAAAGCGCCCCAGCCCAGGAAAACTGCGAAACCGTACTCCGGGAAGCTCATTCGCCAGGCCACGGGCACTGCCGATGGAAATAATCCGGTCATCCTCACCGTGCCACTGCATGACCGGCATGGTGATCTTTCTCAAATCCACCTGCCAGGGGTGCTGCATGCGCAGGTACTCGTCGATCATGATGCGCGCCCCCTGGAAATGGCTGCGGCGCATACATGTAATGGTTCGTTGTAGCAGGTCCGGGTTTGCCAGCACGGCTTTGTCCTGATCGCACAATCCCTTGGCAATCATGGCAAAAAACTTCTCTGGTGCCTTCTGTACTCCACGAATGCCCAAACGCCCGACCAGCACGAACAGGCGCGGATCTCGCCGGAACAAACGCAGGAACATATTGTGGAGTGGATCAAGCTTGTCCAGTTCAAAGTGTTCAATGGGAACGGTGCTGGCAAGCAAACCGAGCCGGTCGAAGATGTCCGGATACTGGGCAGCAGCGCACAATGCATAAGGCCCTCCCCCGCAATACGCCGCCATTGGCGGCCTATCCAGTTCAAGATGCCTGCACAGCGCCATGATATCCGGCGCAAAAGAACGGAATTCCAGATCAGACTTGTAGGTGGAGATGCCGTAGCCGGGTCGCACGATCATGATCATGCGCAGCCCTTTTTCCCGATACCATTCCTCAAAGTAGCTATGATCCGGCAGCGATGCTCCCAGATTATCCAGGGTTAATACCGGGCGACCATCGGGATCACCATACTCATACCAGCTCAGCACACGGCGATCCGGCAGGCTCAGGGTGTATTCCCGTTGCGTGTGGAGTTGCGGAAGTTTTGCCGCTTGCACCAGTGCATGGCCCATGGCGTGGCTGACCAGCTGTACCTGACTGTTGGCTTTCAATTTGGCCATGGTGGATTTGAGCTGGGTGCGCGCAGTATGAACACTCACATTCAACAGCCTGGCACTCTGATTCAGATTGCCGATTTTGCATAGCAGATGCAGCAGGCGCGATTCAGCCTGGGTGATATTGAACAGGGAACGCAGCATTTCCGGAGAAGGCGTCACCACACTGTGGCCCGCCAGTACCCAGACGATGGTGCGAAGCTGGGAAAGAGTGCCGGGTGCATCCGACTTCTGTACCGGCAGACATAGCAGGGACACCCCGTCACCGGGAGAACTGATCAACCGGGGTTCCCGGCCTTCAGCCAGACGATTGATGCGATCCAGCGCCAGTTTCAAGGCCCGGTCGGCAAAAAGCAGGCTGCCATCCTCGCGCAGCTGCACCGGGCCGTCCGCCAGCACCTGTCTGGCCACCGGATTGCATTCCAGCACCTGCATGCTGTCGTCCAGCATCAGCATGGGCCAGGGCATCTGGTTGTACATGGCATTGAGCACCTGGGTGCGGTCTTCCAGGGCATGCATGTACGCACTGCTGCGTACCGCCCGTTCCAGGTGATCAATCAGCCGGTCCACTTCCCGGGCGCTTTGCCGGGGAGCCAGGGAGGAATCTGTGCCGTTGGCCTGTGGCTGGCTATCCGTCCAGCCGGCGATAGTATCCAGCAACTCTACCCAGTCACCGGGGGACAGTGCGGTTTCGTAGATCTTGCCGATCAACGCATCATGATTGTTATCGTCTTCCACACGATCCTGTCCACAGAGAGCACAGCCAATCATAGGAAGAGCCGGGAAACACGGCAAGCAGGCAGGTGACAGCCGGCCGCTATTCCCGTACGTCTGCCGGCGCCGCCCGACGCTTGGCCAGCCAGCGCCAGACCAGTCCGTCCGGGCGCTGGTGTCCGGTCTGGACATAACGCAACGCGTTCAGATGCCGCAGGCTCCATTGCATCTGGTTATTGGCCTTGTCCGTGCCGCAAAAGAGCACCCGGTCACCGGGCTCAAGATTTTCCTTTTCATCGGGCAGGAGAGTATTGCGGCCATTACGGCGCAGCATCAGGGGAATCGTATCCAGGCACGTTAGCCGATGGCGGGGACTGCGACACAGATTGCCCAGGGTCACCGGCTCCCCCAGACGCAGAGCCAGGGTCACTGCGGGGGTTTCTTCATCGCCTATCTGCACGTGCCAGCTTTCCGGGGTAATCGTAGACGTGATGCTCGCCATTCTTGCCAGCAGTTGCTCATTCCAGGCATTGCCCTGCTTCTCCGCTTCCTGAAGAAATTCTTTCAACAACGGCGCATTGAGGACGGAGAGAAAACGGCTGGCCACAAGGAAGCTGGTCTGGACCGGCAATTCCGGGTTGACCGCCTGAAACAGCAGACGATTGTGCAGCCGATTCTGCAAGGCCACCATGTAGATACTGCTATTGAGCTCCCGGGCGGTCATCATCACCGACAGGTTGTCGGCATCGTCCGGCGTGGCAACCACCAGGGCTACCGCCTTGTCGATACCGGCTTCACGCAAGGTCACCGCCTCGGTGCCCTTGCCTTCCACACTCCCCGCGGGCACATCCGGTTGCTTCGGATGCGGGGTAACCACCACCAGTTCGATACCTGCCTCCTTGCTGAGCGCTTCGTAGACGGCACGCCCGAAAGGACCGAAGCCACACAATATCCAGCGCCCCTGGGGCGGCATGGGGCGCTCCGGCAAGGCGGCACCGGGCAAAGAGGTAAGCCAGTCGTAAACCCGATGCGTATCCGGCTGGCGAATACCCAACAACAATCGGCGGGCAAAATCCTGATAGGGATTGACCACCAGATCGGTGCCAAAGGACAACATGTTATTGGCATTCTCTTCGCTGCCGGCACGGCAGAACACCTGGCTGTGTTTGTTCAACAACTTTACCGTGGTGGCAATTTTCAGATTGGTGTGATTGTTGTCGGTCACCGCCAGTACACCACGACATAGCGGATGCTTGAGTCCGGCCTTGACCAGATTTCCGGGAATTTCCGCATCCACGGTAAAACCTGGCACATACAGCCCCTGATCCTTCACGCGAAGGGAGTCAATGGCTTCCGGATCCTTGTCCACAATGACCACCCGCATGCCACGGCTCAGCAACGAGCGGGTCAGCAGTTTGCCTGTGTCGCCATAACCGCAAATCACATAAAAAGGTTCTCGAAACCGGCGCAGGCTCCGCTGCAACTGCACCCGGCTAAGCTCCTGACGGAAACTCTTGTCCTGAAGCAGGGAAATGATAATCCCCACGGAATACAGCCAGGAAAACACGGTCAGATAAATACTGACCATAGTCCACATGCGCTGGCCGCCGGAGAAGTCGTAGGGGACTTCACCAAAGCCAATGGTGCTGCCGGTATAACTGACCACATAGAAAGCTTCAAAAAAGCTCATGCGCCAGGGGTTTCCCTGATCATCCACCCCCGGGATCAAAGTGAAGCCTACCGTGGCAATACTGTAGGCGACTATCAGCACCACCAGCGGCACACGCATGCGCCGCAGGATCATGGGGACGACCGAGGGCATGTCAGTTACCGCTGCAGGGTGATGGTTTCCACCGTCAGAAGCACGGCGGATAACAGGTTCGCCAGCAGAGCGCCACCGGACAGGGAGACAATGGACGCCATCACCGCTGGCGTCAGTCCCACTTCCGTCACATGCACTGCCACCGCCCAGACAATCGCCGCGACAATCAGCTGCAAGTCCGCCACCAGGCTGGAGGCCAGTAACACGGCGCCAATCTGTGTGCGTTCGCCAAATTTCAGCACAGTGGCGATCAGGCTCACGACCAGGGCAGCAAACAACTCGTAAACGTCGTGGTGTTCCGGGTTATCGATCTCGCCGTAAAAGAACCCAAAGTTGAGAGTCAGCGCAAGCAGAATGAAAAAGCCAAAAACCACCTTCTCGAGGTTCATCGTGCATCCTTGTTTTGCCTGAGGTGTTGGAGCTCATTGTGTCAGGGAATGGACGGGTGGGCTACCGGGTGACCGGGGGCATTCATTCGACCCGGCCCCGCAGCTGACGGGCAAACCTGTTTGCGTAGCCCCCGGCTGCCAGCCCCTCTGATCCCAGAATAATGCTACAACGCCAACCCGGTGCACCAGCCGCTGGCCCAGGCCCACTGGAAATTGAAGCCCCCGAGCTGGCCGGTAACATCCAGGACTTCACCAATGAAGTGCAGGCCGGGCACGGTATTGACCTCAAACGTCTTGGAGGAGATGGCATCGGTATCCACACCGCCCAGGGTCACTTCCGCGGTGCGATAGCCTTCGGTGCCGGAGGGTTTGAACTGCCAGCCCTTGAGGGTGGCCGCCACAGCGGCCAACCGCTCGTTACTGAACTGCTGCAGGTTGCCCTGCCAGCCGAACCGTTCCACCAGTGCCCCGGCCAGCCGTTGCGAGAAGTATTGGCGCAACCATCGCTCCATGCCCCGATTGGGATGTTGGTTGCGCTCGGCGACCAGATCGGCAAACGGATCGGCAACAGCCGGCAGCCAGTCCACAGTCACCGGGTGGCCTGGCGTCCAGAAACTGGAAACCTGCAGCATGGCCGGGCCGGACAGGCCCCGGTGGGTAATCAGCATGGGCTCGGCAAACCGGGCGCCACCCGCCTCGGCCACCACCTCGGTGCTGATCCCGGACAAGGCGGATAGCCAGGCCTTGTCATCCGGCTGCAACGTAAACGGCACCAGTCCGGCACGGGTGGGCAGCACACTGAGTCCGAATTGCTCGGCAAGCTGATAGCCGAAGCCGGTCGCCCCCATGGTGGGAATGGACAGCCCCCCGCAGGCCACCACCAGTTTGCGGCACTTTACGGCCCCAGCCGTGGTGGAAAGCACAAACCCATCCCCTGCCCGTTCCACCCGTCTGATGGCGGTTTTCAAGCAAATCTCTGCACCGGCCCATTCACATTCAGTGAGCAGGATATCGAGAATCTCTCTGGAGGATTCTGAACAGAACAGCTGCCCCGGCGCCTTTTCCACATGCTCAATGCCGTGGCGCTCAACCAGCTCGACGAAGTGCCAGGGGCTGTAACGCTTGAGCGCGGATTTACAGAAATGGGGGTTGGCGGAGACGAAATGATCCGGGGTGGTATTCAGGTTGGTGAAATTGCACCGCCCGCCACCGGACATGAGGATTTTCTTGCCCGCCTTGTTGGCGTGGTCAAGCACCCTGACCCGATGGCCCTGATAGGCAGCCGTGGCGGCACACATCAGTCCGGCCGCACCCGCACCGATCACCACGACATCCACCTCTGCCACTGCTGCCATACCACCTCCTGATTGGGCGGCAAGGATAGCATAAGGTCCAGCGGTAGCCGTGATTTGCGGCGGCCAGGAGGAACAAGCCCCGCAGAGCGGGGCGTATGAAATTACTGGTTCAGTTCCTGCTCACTGAACATGTCGGCGAACAGCGGAGAGCTGAGGTAGCGTTCGCCGGAATCCGGCAACACCACAACGATGGTTTTTCCCTCGAACTCTGGCAACTGACTGATGCGATCCGCCACGCACATGGCGGCCCCGCAGGAGATACCGGCAAGAATACCCTCTTCCTGCATCAGTTTGTGGGCCCATGCCATGGCGTCGTCATTGCTCACTTGCTCACAACGATCCACCACCGACAGGTCCAGATTCTTCGGCACAAAGCCGGCACCGATCCCCTGAATCTTGTGGGGGCCATGGGTAGGCTCCTCCCCTTTCAAGGCAGCGGTAATCATGGTGGAGGAATCCGGCTCCACGGCGATGGAGGTGATGGCCTTGCCTTTCTGGTTCTTGATGTAGCGGGATACCCCGGTGATGGTGCCACCGGTCCCCACGCCACTGACCAGCACGTCGATATCACCACCGGTGGCCTCCCAGATTTCCGGGCCGGTGGTTTTTTCGTGAATTGCCGGATTGGCCGGGTTGTTGAACTGCTGCAGCATCAGGAATTTTTCCGGGTTTTCGCTGACCAGTTCTTCCGCCTTGGCGATGGCCCCGGGCATGCCTTTGGCACCGGGAGTCAGCACCAGCTTGGCACCCAGCGCCTTGAGGATCTTGCGACGCTCCAGGCTCATGGTATCCGGCATGGTCAGGGTCAGGTCATAGCCCCGCGCCGCCGCCACATAGGCCAGGGCGATGCCGGTGTTGCCGCTGGTGGGTTCCACCAGGGTCATGCCGGGTTTCAGTTGGCCACTTTTTTCCGCGTCCCAGATCATGGAGGAACCGATACGGCACTTTACACTGCCCGCCGGATTGCGTGATTCCAGCTTGGCGAGAATCTTGCCATGGCTGATGCGGTTGATGCGCACCAGCGGTGTTTTGCCAATGGTTTCGCTGTTGTCCTTGTAGATCTCGGTCATGGTTGCCTCTCCTGAATCTCTCGTTGATTCCTATTGCGGCTTTTCCTGCTTTTTCAACCGTCGGCTCCAGCGCTGACGGGCGTAAAGTCGCAAATCCGCCACGTGATCGGTTTCGTCCATGATCTCACGGCCGAGAATACTTTCCAGAATATCCTCCAGGGTAATCAGTCCCACCCAGGTGCCGTGCTCATCATAGACCACCGCCATGTGCTGACGTTGGGCCAGCATGGCATGGAACAGCTTGTCGATGCCCATACTGGTGTGGACCAGAGGGACCTCGTGAGCCAGCGCGCTCATGGTCTGGTCCGGGTTGCAGCCCAGCAAGTCGGATTTGTGAATATAGCCCTTGCCCTCGCCCTGCTCCGTCATCACCGGAAAACGGGAAAACGGCTGGTCCTTCTCCTTTTCCAGAAAGTCGGCCACGGTCATTTCCGGGGTCACCGTGCGGCATACGGTGCGCGGCGTCATGATGGTGCCGACCTTGATGTCATGCAGGCGCAGGATGTTCTGGATCACCTGAAATTCGTTGTCATCAAGCGCATCCTGGTCCTTGCCCATATCGGCCAGGGCGCGAATTTCCGCCCGCACTTCCACGTCATGCTCGCCGCCACCAATGCGGCTGGTGATCAGTTTCGACAACCACACAAACGGCATCAGGGCGATAATAATGAATTGCAGAATGGGCGGGAGAATGGGCGCCAGGGCGCGCCAGTACTTGGCACCAATGGTCTTGGGGATAATTTCAGACAACACCAGAATCGCCAGTGTCATCACCGCAGAGGCCGCCCCCAGCCAGGCTTCGCCAAACACCACCGCCACCTGGGCGCCGACTCCGGTGGCGCCTACGGTATGAGCCACCGTATTAAGAGTAAGAATAGCGGACAGGGGCTTGTCGATATCATCTTTATAGGTACGCAGCGTCTCGTAGAGCTTGGGCCGTGTTTCTCGCAGGCCGGCGATGAAGCTCGGCGTGATCGACAATAATGCTGCCTCAAGAATCGAGCAGAGAAAGGAGAAGCCGATGGAAACGGCCGCGAAGATAATCAGCAGGGTCACTGTGTGAAGCTCCTTCCGAAAGCCGCTGTCAGGCAGCGGTCAAAATAATCAGGCAGTGTAGCTACCGGCAAAATCTGCCAGCACCCGGCACACATTGGCCATGCCATCGTGAATGACCGCTTCGATTTCCGCCATGGTGATCTCGTGGCTGGATTTGCCCGCTGCCGGGTTTACCACCAGTGACAGCATGGCATAGGGCAGCTCGAGCTCCCGGGCCAGTACCGCTTCGGGCATGCCGGTCATGCCGACAATATCGCAGCCATCTCGTTCCAGGCGGGCAATTTCTGCAGCGGTTTCCAGTCGAGGCCCCTGGGTAGCGGCATAGCAGCCCCCGTCATTCCACTTGAGTCCGGACGCCGCCAGTGTTTCCTTGAGTCCGTTCCGCAAGGCGCTATCAAACGGCCAGCTGAAATCCACGTGCACCAGTGGCTCCGCCGGATCATCGAACAGGGTCATCTCGCGCCCCCAGGTGTAGTCGATAATCTGGTCGGGCAGCACCAGACCACCGGTGGGCGCCTGGGCGGTAATGCCGCCCACCGCATTCACCGCCACAATGGCCGTCGCGCCAACCTCTTTCAGGGCCGACAGATTGGCCCGGTAGTTCACCTGATGAGGCAGCAGCACATGAGGGTCCCCGTGGCGGGCCAGGAACAGTACCTTGTTGCCGTTCAGCTCGCCTTCCACAATCGGGGCCGAAGGCGCCCCGAAACGGGTAGAAAGGGTGTGGCTGTCGATAATGCGCAGGTTTTCCATGCGTGTGAGGCCGGTGCCTCCGATAAACGCCAACATGCTCAGCTTTCCTTTACCGCGTAAATGCCGGGCGCATTGCGCCAGAAACCCTTGTAGTCCATGCCCATGCCGAACAGGTAATAATCCGCGGCTTCGAGCGCAGTGAAATCAGCCTTGAGGCCGGGTTGTGCCTTGCGGTCATGCTGCTTGTCCACCAGCACACAGGTCTTTACCGACGCCGCCCCCTGGGCCTTGCAGGCATCGATAATGGACAACAGGGTGGAGCCCACGTCGAGAATGTCATCGACGATCAGCACGTCCCTGCCGGCCAGGCTGGCATTGGGAGTCACGATCCACTCCACCGCACCGCCAGTGGTTTCGCCGAGATAACGACTGGCATGCAGGTAATCCATTTCCAGAGGAATATCCAGGCGCTTGACCAGCTCGGCAGCAAAGATCATGCCGCCATTCATGATGGTCAGCATCACCGGCACCTTGCCGGAGTAGGCCTCGGTCACCTCGAAGGCCAGCTTGGCAATGGCTTCCTGAACCTGATCGGCGGAATGCAGCTCGATAGCGTCACGGCGCACCCGCATCAGTTCCTGTTGCAGCTCCTCAGCGATGGACATGCTGTGCTTCCTCGGTGTTGTCGTCTTCCAGGCCCGTGGCGGGATGATCGTCGTTGTGGCTGACAAGATGCAGGGTACGGGTGGGGAAGGCAAACTCTGCCCCGTGCTCGTTGACGATGGCCATGATCTTCATGAGCACATCCTGCTTGATCTCATGGTAACGCACCCACTGGGTGGTCTTGGTGAAGGTATAGATAAAGAATTCCAGATGCGAGGCACCGTAACTGTCGAAATTCACGATCAGGGTACGGCTGTCGGTTTCCAACTCCTCGTGATCAATCAGCATCTGTTTCACCTCCGCCACGATAGCCGGCATTTTCTGCCAGTCCTCGTAGCGGATACCGATTTTCTCGTTGATGCGGCGGTTGAGCATGCGCGATGGATTTTCCAGTACCACGGTCGTGAACATGGCATTGGGGATATACAGCGGGCGCTGGTCGAAGGTGCGGATACAGGTCAGTCGCCAGCCGATGTTCTCCACCGTGCCCTCGATAGAACGATCCGGTGAGCGCACCCAGTCCCCTACCCGGAACGGCTTGTCCAAGTAGACCATCATGCCACCGAAGAAGTTGGCCAGCAGATCCTTGGCGGCAAAGGCCACCGCCATGCCACCAATACCGCCAAAGGCCAACACCCCGGAAATGCTGTAGCCCAGGGTCTGCAACACGATCAGCAGCGCGGTAATGATGACTGACACCCGCAACAGCTTGGCAATGGCCGCCGCCGTGGACTGGTCCATGGGTTTGCGCATGCGCGACGGGTCGATCAGGTTTTTCTCCGTGTAGGAGATAAACCGATTGAGAAACATGGCGATGATCACGATAAAGGCGATCTGACGCACCTTGGGGGCAAGATCGAACAACTCATTGGCTTGTTCGGTTACCGCTTGCAGCAGTTCCACCGATACGGACAGCCCCACGACCCAGAACACCAGCCGCAGCGGGATCCGCGCCGCTTCCAGCAGGGCGTCGTCCCACAGGGTTTCCGTCTTGTTGATCAGCCGGTCGAGCACGTCGATGACGCGCATCATGATAAAGTTCACCGACACCGTGCACAGCACGATGATGAACAGTTGAGTCAGCCAGATATCCGTGGGGGTCTCCACGTTCGGCCATTGCAACAGTTGGTTCCAGTCCCAGTTCATGAGAGTCCTTAGCGAAGTTCAGTCAATGCCGCCGCCAGCTCCGTGGCAGCACGGCGTTTGGTATTTTCCATCGGGCGACGCGGGCGGGCACGCAGGCCGCTGGCCGGCACCTGACCGCTGAAACGGGTAGCGGCGAGGAAGTCCAGCACCTGTTCCGCCCCGGCGCGGTTGTTGCAGGCGAGCACCATGTCACAGCCTGCCTCCAGGGCTGCCCTCGCCCGCTCCGGATAACCGCCGACACCGTGGGCCCCGGCCATGGACAGGTCATCGGAGAAGATCACGCCGCGAAAGCCCATCTGCTCGCGCAATCGGGTCTGCAGCCAGTAACGGGAAAAACCGGCGGTCTGGTTTTCCACTGCACTGTAAATCACGTGGGCGGGCATGATGCCGTCCAGCTTTTGTGCCAGCGCCACAAAAGGACGCAGGTCCGCCGCTTCAATCTCGGCCAGCGGCCGCGGGTCCACCGGCAACTCCAGATGGGAGTCCGCCACCACATGGCCGTGGCCGGGAAAATGCTTGCCGGTGGCAGCCATGCCGGCGGCGCTCATGCCGTCGATAAACGCGCTGGCCAGGGCGATCATGGCATCCGCATCACCATGAAAGCTGCGATCGCCGATCACCGTGCTGGTGCCGTAATCCAGATCCAGTACCGGGGCAAAGCTCAGATCGATATCCAGCTCGGTCAGCTCCGAAGCCATCAGCTCACCCAGCAAGGCGGCATCCGCCACCGCAGCTTGCGGGGCCTGATCATAACGACGTCCCAGTGCGGCCATGGGCGGTAGACGCACGAAGCCGTCCCGGAAACGCTGCACGCGCCCTCCCTCCTGGTCCACGGCGATCAGTATTTCCGGGCGCACGGCACGAATCTGGCGAACCAGCTCCGCCAGCTGCTGCCGATCCTGATAATTACGGGTAAAGAGAATCAACCCGCCCGTCCCCGGGTGGGTCAGCAGGTCTTTTTCCACGTCACTGACCTGGAGTCCTTCCAGATCGAGCATCAGCAGGGGGGAAACGGATGGCATGGCAATCCTGATTGGTGATCGTTATTCCGTGATGGTGACAGCGGCACCCACCGGCACCTGATCGAAAACGCGAATTATGTCCGCGTTACGCATCCGTATGCAGCCGTGGGACGCGGGCGCCCCCATGGGTTCGCTGTCCGGTGTGCCGTGAATATAAATAAAGCGACGGAAACTATCCACGTCACCGCCCAGATTATGGCCGGGTTCCATGCCTCCCAGCCAGAGAATGCGGGTAAGAACCCAATCGCGCTGGGGATGCTCCTGAGCCTTGGTCGCATCACAGATTTCCCCGGAGAATTTACGCCCGGCCAGCACCGCGCCTTCCGGCAGACCCTCACCGAAGCGGGCCCGCACCAGATGCCGGCCCAGGGGCGTGGCTTCACTCCCCATGGCCTGGCCGGCCCCGTTGCGGGCGGTGGATACGGGGAACCGTTCCGTACGCTCGCCGCGCAGTTCCAGCCATTGTTCCGAAAGGTTAATGATCAGTTCCATAGCATCCTTTTCAGGCAATGAAAGCCTGCATATTGAACCACCCTACGGGGCCGCTTGCAGCCGCGAACCGCACTGACCAAGCAATTGCGTAAGCGCCCACGGCCACCGACCAATCCGCAGGAGCGCCGCTGGCGGCGCGATAAACGAGGCACGAATGACGAGTTACGACAAGCGAAAACCTGATTTTCCCTTATTTCAGATTTTGATTTTCGATACTCGCTTCTCGTGACTCGCCATTGTTGAGGTTATCCCGCCGCCAGCAACGTTATTCGCTACGCTCCAGCAGCAAGGCAGGTCACTCAGGTACGTCGGCCTGGATGCCACCGACCAGGAACGGCAACAAGCGCCGGGTGATATCTGCAGCGCTCACATCCAGGTTGAAGTCGGCCTTGCTGATAGCCTGCAGGGACTGCATGCCGGACAGGGTAAAGATCACGGCGCCCAGACTGAACTGAACCCGCCAGAACAGCTCCATGGGCGGTACGCTCGGCACCGCCCGCTGCAAGTGCTCCTGCAGGCGTTTAAAGACAGCGCCGTAGTGTTTGTGCAGGTAGTCACGCAAGTGCCCCTGAGGCTGGCTGTAGGCCTGCCCGGAGAGACGAAAGAAAATGGCCGCGCGCTGGGGGTCTTCCGGGTGGGTCCCCAGGGCCAGTCGAAACACGATGCCGAGCACATTTTCCGGCGTATCCGGCGTGCCGGTCGCTTCCATTTCATCCAGCTTGGCACCGAGCGCCGCACTGAACGGCGTCAGAAAGCGTTCGAATACCGCCTGTATCAGCGCTTCCTTGGAACCGAAATGATAGTTCACCGCCGCCAGGTTGACCCCGGCCTTGCTGGTGATGGCACGCAGACTGGTTTCCGCAAAGCCCTTCTGGGCAAACAGTACCTCTGCGGTATCCAGAATCCGGTCAACCGTGCCCGCCTGTGCCATGCGCCCCGCCCTGTGTTCAAAACATACGTTTCAAACATACGTTTGGGTGTGTAGGGGGTCAAGGGGGGATTCAAAAACCCGTTGTAGGAGCGTCGCTGGCGGCGCGATAGCCCAAGCTCTGAAAAGATCGGTTTCCCACAGAGGACACAAAGCCCACGGAGCAATCCTATTTTTACTCAGTGGGTTCTGTGTCCTCTGTGGTGAAAATGTGCTTTTAACCCAGCCTGGCAAATCGCGCCGTCAGCGACGCTCCTACGGAAAACTTAGAAGTAATACACCACTTCCGCCTGAATGAAGTCGGAGCGGCTGACCGGACTCAGACCCGGGTTCTCTGCCCGGCCCTGCAGGGCCGACAGATACAACTCCGAGGCAGTGATCGGTTTGCCGGTGTCGGTATAGAAACGGGCTTCCAGGGAGGCCTTGAGGTTGTTGCCGAAACGACGACTGGATTCCAGATTGATGGCTTTCTCGTCGTTTTCCAGGTCGTAAATCACGCCGGCAAGTATCTCTGTGGACGCCACATCGTTGAACGTAAACCGGGTAGCCAGCAGAACGTCATCCTGGAAAGGGGATGCCAGCGCCTCATCCCGATCCTCCCACAGGTACTCCAGCAGCCAGCCCAGATCCGCCGGGCCGTCGAACACTCCCACCTGGGTATATTCGAAGCCACCATCCAGGGCGGTAAAACGGTCGCCCTGGCCGGAACGGGTAATGGCCTCCATCTTCCATAGCCAGCCGTTGTTCAGGTACTGGAGCTCCAGGCCGGTCTGGTCAATCACGTTATACAATGGCACCAGCTGCGGATCGCTGCCGGCCGGCAGGCTGCCGGTGAGCAGCAGGGCCTGCAGTTGTTGCGGGCTGAGGGCCTCCGGGAGCAGCAAGGGTTCACGGCTGGTCCCGGAGAAATGGGACAGCGCCAGTTCCAGGCCATTATTGAAATACTGCTGGTAGCGCAACGCCACATCCACCCGTTTGTCTTCGGCACCGGATTCGTAACGGGCCTGGTCAGACACCGGCAACGGCGTGCGCGGTCGCCCCTCTTCTCCGGCATAAGTGCGCTCACGGAATCCGGGCAACAGGAACAGGTCCACAATGCCCCAGTCCCGCACCGTGGAAAGATTGAGCATGGGCTGACCAAGCTTTTCCTCGCCATCCACCTGATCCACCAGATCGGTCTGGTTGATGATATCCACCAGGTGCCGTCCTTCCGTCACGCCCCAGAACACCTTGCGAATCCCCACCCGGGATTCCCAGCCGCGGCCCACATGAATCCATGACAGCTCACGAATATCGGCGTGGGTGCGCTCGCTATCGTTCTCGTCCACCCGCAAATAGGGAATGAAGGTGAACAGATCATCCCGGTTATTCCACTCGTGGAAGACCTCGCCCTTCAGGTACAGGGAGCCATTGGTGGAATAATCCGCCGCCTCATAGGGCGATGACTGGGTAAAGTAACGCCCTTCCAGGCCCGCCTCGCCACGAAACTCCCAGGCAACCGCCAGGGATGGCAGCACCAGCAGCGCAGCCAGACTGTGTCGCCATACCATGATCAACGGGCCCGTTTCAGACTGTTCTGGTTGAAGTCCGCTTCCGTCAGGCCGGTGTCATAGCGATAGTTGCTCCAGAACAGGTCGGTGGCCTTGCCGGTCTGATGATTGACCATGGCCATCTTGCCGGGCTGCCAGAACCGGTCCTGGTACTGGGCGAAGTCGCTCATGGTGAGGGTTTTCAGCAGGGATTTCTTGCGGTCGTAGTAATCCACCTTCCAGGTGCGGTATTCCTGCTGATCAATCCAGGCCACCTGCTTGGTGTAGCCGGAGTTCTCGTCGGTGGGGTAGCGTTCCATCACAAAGCAGGTGAGCTCACCGCAGGCTTCGTCGCGCAGGTATTTGTAAGTGTATTTCTCCACTTCCTGGCCACGCATGTCCTCGAAACTGAATTCACTGCCCATAAAGGGGCCAGACTTGTTCCGCGAGGCAATGGTCTTCACCCGACGCAGGGCCGGCAGATAGAGCCACTGGTCATCATCGCGGGTCTTGTAGCTGTAGGTCAGCAAGGCGGTGCCACGCACATCCCGGGGCGTATCGAAAATGGTCAGGCTCTTGTCCCCCTCCTCGCCGGTGCCTTCCAGGGTACTGACCCGCAACTCGCGCTCAGAGGTATCGCCACGCCCGGTGATCAGCACCATGCGCATGTCCGCCTGAAAGTCACCAAAACCCGCCCCGCGGCGATCCGCTTCGCGGGCGATTTCCAGACCTTTCTCTTCCGGCGTCTGGGCATGGAGAACAGGAACGGCACAGGCCAGAGCCAGACCGGCCAGCAACAGGCGTACTTTCATGATAAACCTCGGTTTGGTTGGTTGTTGATCACACCGTTATGGGTAACAGTGTGTTTACCATGATAGGGAGGATAGCGGAAAGCGAGATGCTGAAGGGGCCAAAAAGCAGTTAACAGTTAATAGTGAACAGTTAACAGCTCGCGTGCTGAGCAAAGTTTCATTTCAAATGCATGAGGCCGCGCCCAAAGGGATGAGCGCGGCCTCATGCGTTAAAAGCAAAGACAATCGCGATTCGCGTAGCTGTTAACTGTTCACTATTAACTGTTAACTGCCTTCACCACTCCTCCAGATACCCCACACAATGCTCCACCAGCTCGCTGACCCGCTGGATGGCATTGCTCAGGCGCTCCAGGTCGCCTTCTGCCAGGGGGGCATAGCGGTCTTCTGCCATCAGGTTGAGAGCGTTGGCATCGCTGGGCGGGGCTGGCCGACGGGCCAGGCCAGCGGCCCCCATGGCACCCTGCATTTCCCCGTCCAGCCAGGCGATCAGGTCCGCGCGGTCGGCCAGGGCCTGGCCGAGGATGGCCATTTCCGGGGCTTCCACTTCAGAATCGCGGAATGCCTGAACCAGGGCAGCCAGGCTGAACAAGTGGTCGGCACCGGCTACCTGATAGGTATTGGCAGACTGGCGCGCCAGACCAACCAGGGCGGAATAGAGATGAAAGACCACGGCACCACGCAGGGCCAGGCGCACCGCAGGCACCGCACCAGCCTGTTCACGGGTGAGCTGACGTAGCAGGGCCTGGGCAAAATAGATCCGCTCGCGCAGACCACTGACGGCATTTTCTCGGACCATTCGGGACATGGGGACTCACAGAAACTATGGATATAACGGGTTAACCTGACCGTAGGAGCTATGCTTGCATGGCGAACCTGCTCGCGATGACCCTGGTTTTCGCCATGCAAGCATAGCTCCTACAAATAAAGGCGGTCAGGATTTCTTGGCGGCGGCCTTTTTCTTTGCCGGGGCCTTCTTTTTGGCGGGCGCCTTTTTCTTGGTCTGTTCCTCGACCCATTTGCCGTCCCGGTAGAAGGCCATCCAGCCGGTGGCCTTGCCGTCGATCTCGCTCATCACGTACTGCTCTTTGGCCTTTCGGCTGTAACGCAGGACCCCGGGATTGCCGTCCGGGTCTTTCGCCGGCGCCTCGGCCAGGTACTTGTGTTTGGGATCAAGCTGCTCAGCGACGCTCTGGATTTCCAGGATCAGCGGCGGCCGGGTTTCCCGGTTTTTGGGAAACTTGCTGGCGGCCAGGAACAGGCCGGAGGCACCATCGCGCAACAGATAGTGATCGTCATCGTATTTCTCGCACTTCAGGTGCGGCATGGGAATCGGATCGGCCCGTGGCGGTGCCGGCTCGCCGCTCTTGAGGAGTTTGCGGGTATTACCACATGCCTCGTTGGTGCACTTGAAGAATTTCCCGAACCGACCGGTTCGCAGCTGCATGTCGTTGCCGCACTTTTCGCATTCCAGCACCGGCCCATCGTAGCCCTTGATGCGGAACTCGCCCTTCTCGACCACATAGCCGTCACAATCCGGGTTATTACCGCAGATGTGCAGCTTGCGCTTTTCGTCGATCAGGTAGTTTTCCATGGCGGTGCCGCACTTCGGGCAACGCTTCTTGTTGCGCAGTTCCTTGGCTTCCGCTTCTTCATCGTCAGCATTCACCGACTCGGCTTCTTCACCGGGCAACAGGTTCAGGGTCGCCGTGCAGCGTTCCTTCGGTGGCAGGCTATACCCTGAACAGCCCAGAAAGACCCCGGTGGAACCGGTACGGATCTGCATGGGCCGGCCACACTTGGGACACTCGATGTCGGTATCCGTGGGCAGGTTGGCACGCATACCGCCAATGGCCTGCTTGCCACTGCCCTCACCCTGGGCCGCTTCCAGTTTGGCAACAAAATCCCGGTAGAACTCATCGAGCACATCCTGCCAGTTACGGCGGCCCTCGGCGATTTCATCCAGGGTTTCCTCCATGCGGGCGGTAAAGCTGTAATCCATCAGGTTGGGGAAGTTTTCCGCCAGACGATCAGTGACGATATCGCCCATTTTTTCCGCGTAGAAACGGCGGTTGTCCTGGCGCACATAGCCACGATCTTGAATGGTGGAAATAATCGCCGCATAGGTGGACGGACGACCAATGCCACGTTTTTCCAGCTCCTTCACCAGGCTGGCTTCAGTGAAACGGGCCGGCGGCTTGGTGAAATGCTGATCGATGTCCACCTGGTCGATGGTCAGGCGGTCGCCCTCTTTCACATCCGGCAGCAAGGTATCTTCCTGACCCTTGCGCGAAGCGGGGGGCTGGATACGGGTCCAGCCGTCGAACTTCATGATGCGCCCCTTGGCCTTCAGCTCGTAGTCATTGCCGGTGGCGGTGAGCGTGGTGCTCAGGTATTCCGCCGGGGGCATCTGGCAGGCAATAAACTGGCGACGGATCAGTTCGTAGAGACGCTGGGCATCACGCTCCATGTCCTTGAGGGAGTCGGAGGTGCGGCGCACGTCGGAGGGGCGGATCGCTTCGTGCGCTTCCTGGGCGCCCTCCTTGCTGCTGTAGGACAACGGCTTCTCGGGCAGGTACTTGTCGCCCAGTTTCTCGCCGATCCATTCCCGGCAGGCTGCCACGGCATCTGCACTCAGGTTGGTGGAGTCCGTACGCATGTAGGTAATGTGGCCAGCTTCGTAGAGGCGCTGGGCCATCATCATGGTCTTCTTCACCCCGAATCCCAGGCGGGTACTGGCCGCCTGCTGCAGCGTGGAAGTAATAAAGGGAGCCGAAGGCTTGGACCGGGTAGGACGTTGCTCACGCTGGCTGATGGTCAGCGTACCGGCCTGCAGCAATGCCTGACGATGTGCTTCCGCGTCATCGCCATTGTTGGGGCGGAAGTTCTCCCCCTTGTGCTTGGCCACTTCCAGGCGCAGGGCTTCGCCCTGATCACTGTGGGTGTCGCTGCGCATTTCCCAGAACTCTTCCGGAGTAAAGGCGCGGATTTCCCGCTCTCGCTCCACCACCAGTTCCACCGCCACGGACTGCACCCGTCCTGCGGACAGGCCACGGGCAATCTTTTCCCACAGCAATGGCGAGATCATGAAACCCACCACCCGGTCCAGGAAGCGGCGGGCCTGCTGGGCTTCCACCCGACTCAGATCCAGTTTGCCCGGCTGCTCAAAGGCGGCCTGAATGGCTTTTTTGGTAATTTCGTTGAACACCACCCGGTCAAAGCGACTGTCATCACCGCCGATCACTTCCCGCAGGTGCCAGGCAATGGCCTCCCCTTCGCGGTCCAAATCCGTGGCCAGATAGATGCGGTCGGCCTTGGCGGCAAGACGCTTGAGTTCGTCGATCACCTTTTCCTTGCCGGGAAGGATCTCGTAATGGGCCTTCCAGCCGTGCTCCGGGTCGACCCCCATGCGGTTGATCAACTGGGCCTTGGCCTTCTTCTTTTTATAGGCTTCGCGCTCCTCCTTGGGCAGTGAGCGCGTATAGGCGGCCTCCTTGGCACGTTCCTGAGGGGTGCTCTTCTTGGAACCGCCACTGACCGGCAGATCGCGTACGTGGCCGACGCTGGACTTCACTACGAAGTCGTCGCCCAGGTAGCGGTTGATGGTCTTGGCCTTGGCAGGCGACTCCACAATAACAAGAGTTTTTCCCATTCTCAGGTTCTCAATGGCGGCGGTTTGTTGAACAGAGCACAGACCGGCTGCCCTTACCCCACTATGACAGTGGCTGGGGCGACGCAGGTCCTCTTCGGGCGCTATTTAGACAGCGCCGGTATGGCCGGGTCAAGCTCTGCTGTCTTCCGGGGAGCCTCTGAATAACCCTCCACGTGCCCGATCTCCCGGGCTGGATCGCAATCCCGGCGCGAGTTTCACAGCGTCTGTCTCTCCCTCCACGCATCCCCCTGGACATGCAAAAAAACCGGGGAACGTCAGCCAGCAGGACCCGCAGAGCGCGCCCGCAAGGCACCACGGGCTCGCAGTGAGTTCGTCAGAGGCACCGTCTTTTTAGTAGTAGACCAGAGGCGGTTGTGGAGCAACCCTCAAAGCGGCGCTCTCCCCCCCCTGGAAAGCCATTGAAAGCGCGTTATACTGCAGAAAAGTCACCGTCTCAGGGAGAGAACCGTGCCGAGCCCCTACCGCCGAATTCTGGTCGCCATTGATTGCAGTGATGAGTCTGCACAGGTGCTATCCCGTGCCGCCGGGGTCCTCTCCGGCAACGACGGTGAACTGCATCTGATCCATGTGATCGAGCCCCTGGCCCTGGCCTACGGTGCCGATGTGCCCATGGATGTGACCGACCTGCAGAGCGGCCTGATGCAACAGGCCCGCGAGACCGCTGACACCTATGCCAGCCGCTATCAGATTCCCGCCGACAATGTTCATGTGGAGCTGGGCTCCATTGAGAAGACCATTCTCGACCAGGCTGACAAGCTGCACGCCGACCTGATCGTGGTCGGCAGCCACACCCGCAGCGGCCTGGCCCTGCTACTGGGCTCCACCGCCCGGGGACTGGTGCCGGGGGCGCATTGTGATGTGCTGGCGGTGAAGGTGGATCAGAAAGGCAATTAATAGTTAATAATGAATAGTTTCGCGGTTGGATGCTTGAGGAATACGAAAGCAAAGAGGCCGCGCCCATAGTATAGGCGCGGCCTCTTGCGTTGCAGCACAGATAACTCATTCCGCGACGTTATTAATTATTCATTATTAACTATTAATTGCCCTCAAGTGAGCTGCAACGCCCCCGTCCCTTCCGGGCCTTCTTCATTCCAGCGACACAGCAATTCTGCCAGCCCCTGGGCCTGAACCTTGAGAGCCGCCAGTTCTTCCCGGCTGCCTTTCTCGCCGTGAAACACCGGGAGTTTGCGCATGGACTGGACCAGCTCGTGATCCGGAGACTGCATTCTTTTGACTTCCAGCGTCCAACGGATGTGATGAACGATCATGTGGAAAAAGGCCAGCCGCGTCGCCAGTGAATAAGGACCGTCATCCTCGTTGAACTGATTGAAGTCCAGGCTTGCCAGCACGGCTTCGCGGGCATTCTCCGCCACCTTGATAGTGGCGCTGCGCGGCGTGCCCAGCAGCATGGAAAGGGTGCCGAAGACTTCACCGGGAGAAACGTAATAAAGTGGCGTGTCGCCGGCATGCTCCGAGAGCACTTCCAGTTGCCCCCGCAACAGGAAATACAAGGTGGAATCCACATCCCCGGCACGAATCACCGTGTCACCGGAACCTGCCACCCACAGGCGCGTATTGCGCTCCAGATGCGCGAATTCATGCTGGTCGTCACGGGCAATTTCATTGAAAAACGGGACACCGGATAACAGTTGCCGAGTCCGTTGTTGGCCGAAATCATTATTATTGGCCTGCTCCATCTACTATCCCCAGGTCTGATGGAATTATTATCGGAGACTCCGGCTGCAGGGCGAATCCGGAAGGACACGCAACCGCTCAGAAGCTCCCTTCAATATGCTAGTGCCAGCGCTCCCATAGGACAACGATATCCTCCCTCAACGGTCGAAAAACCGACCCGGACAACTGTTCAAATAGCACTGTTCATATTATCAGTACCTGTGCTAGCATCGGTTTTGTAGCACCGGCTGTCAGCCTCGACTGACAGCCTGGTCAGCCAGAAGCGCCATTGGCGCCCCGGCATGGAACCGAAATCCTGCGGGAAACATGGAGAAGGTTATGAGCAGCAAACTCACCGATCGCCAGCAACAGGTACTGGATTGTATCCGCGAATGTATCGCCGATACCGGTATGGCTCCGACGCGTGCGGAAATTGCCGACATCATGGGCTTTCAGTCCAAAAATGCCGCCTCTGACCACCTGAGAGCACTGGAACGCAAGGGCTTTATCAAACTCCACAGCGACCGCTCCCGCGGGATTCAGCTACTCGATAATGCGTTCTGGTCGGAAGAAGAACTGCCGGTGGTGGGCAAGGTCGCTGCCGGCGTTCCCATCGAGGCAATCGAGAACGTGGAGCGCACGGTTCCCGTCCCCCAGGGGCTGTTCAAACAACGGCCAACCTACCTGTTGAAGGTACAGGGCGACAGCATGATCGAGGCCGGCATTTTCGATGGCGACCTGATTGCCGTACGTAAATCCAACGTGGCCCGCTCCGGCGAAATCGTGGTAGCCCGCATTGACGAAGAAGTCACAGTGAAGACCCTAAAGTTGAATAAATCCAGCGCTACCCTGCTACCGGCCAATGAGGCGTATGAGCCCATCAAGGTGCCGGCGGATCAGTTGATCATCGAGGGTATTTTTGTGGGGCTAATCCGTGATCCGAATTCTTACTAGTGCCGTTCTGCTATTGATGAGTGCCGTCGCCATGTCCGATACGAATCTTCTCGCCCCTTGCCCGGATTCGCCCAACTGCGTGTCCAGCCTGGCAACCGATGAGGACCGCCGGGTCGCTCCGCTGAAGGTCGCACAAACCCGCCAGGCAAGCATGGCCCGCCTGCAGGCACTGTTACGCCAGTTACCCCGGGTTGAATTCGACGTGGTCGGTCAGTCCCGCATTCAGGCCCGCTTCTCCAGTCGCCTGCTTCGCTTCGTGGATGATGTGACTTTTTATGTCCGTGAAGATGGCATGGTAGAAGTACGGTCCGCATCCCGGGTGGGTTACTGGGATTTAGGTGCCAACCGTCGTCGGGTAGAATCCCTGCGCGAACAACTGGCGGAGCAGGCCCCTGATGACAGCACCTCACAACTCTACCCTCAACACGGCTCCCGTTCATTGGGCTGATATCGGCGTCAACCTGACCGACAAGCAATTCCAGGACGATCGGGACCAGGTACTGGCACGCGCCCGCTCCGCCGGGGTGACCTGGCAATTGCTCACCGGTACCAATGTGGAAGAATCCCGCCAGGCCATAGCGCTGGCAAGCCAACACGACGATTTGTTTGCCACTGCCGGCCTGCACCCCCATAGCGCCCGCTTCTACTCGCCGGCGCTGGAAAAGGAACTGCGTGAACTACTGGGACAGCAGAGCGTAAAAGCCGCCGGCGAGATGGGGCTGGACTTCAATCGAGACTTTTCCCCGCGTTCCGACCAGGAGCACGCCTTTGAGGCCCAGCTGGCACTGGCAGTGGAGCATAAGCTACCGGTGTTTCTCCATGAACGTGATGCCCATGAACGCTTTGCGCCCATCCTGAAAGCCTATCGGGATCACCTTGTGGGTGCCGTAGTGCATTGCTTTACCGGTTCCCGCGAGGCACTTTTCGATTATCTGGACCTGGATTGCCATATCGGCATTACCGGCTGGATTTGTGATGAACGCCGCGGGAAACCACTGGCAGAGCTGGTGCACAATATTCCGGATAACCGACTGTTGCTGGAAACCGATGCCCCCTATCTGCTGCCGCGGGATCTACCGGAGCCGCCCCCGAAGAAGCGACGCAATGAGCCTTCATTGCTGCCCTGGATCGGTAAACGGGTGGCGAGTTTGCGGGGGCAAGATGTGGCCCGGGTGGCGGGCATGACGAGTGAAAACGCGCGAGCGCTGTTCAGATAAGCGAAACCAGACCCCGTTGGAGCTTTGCTCGCAAACCGAAGCTTCCCGAGGGAGGGAACTGCACCAAGCCCTCGCCTTGCAAGCAAGGCACCAACCGATCAGGTCTGGCTTCGCCAGTGAAAACGCACCCGCAGGGGCGGTATCACCTCGCCTTCCGGCTGCCCGACCATTTCCGCATGGGCGGAATGATGGAGCAAATGCGCCGTGCTGGTGACCAGGGTCTGGAGCTGGTTGTTGGCGTGCTCAGGGCCATTAAAGCGCATGATCTTGCCACTGTCGTCGGCCACCCAGTACCAGGTTTCACCGAAACGCACCTTGACGGTACAGACGGACAGGCAGGCTGAGAAGATCTCAACCTCATCGGCTTTGCGCTTGTGCAGTTTCTTCGGGCTGATGGTTTCCATATGAGCAATAATGGCTCCACGGCTGTGAAGCCCGCATCAATCACTCAACCTGCCAGAAATTGCTGCACATCCAGCAGACCAAAAGGCCAACCCAGCTCCCGTCCCTCCTTCATCAACACGGGAATGCGTTCACCGTATCGCGCCAGCAACTCATCATCCTCAGCCACATCAACCAGCGTCAGCGTGATATCCGGTGCCACCGTGGACACCAGCTCCCGGGCCTGTTCACAGAGATGGCAGCCCACCGTGGTGTAAAGCACTACACTCATCAGTCCTCCACATGCCGAATGGCATAGCAGACATGAATCCTGTCATTCCGGCGGAAGTCCTCCGGGATGCTCCAGCGGGTAATATCGTCTACCTGATACCACTTGCTGATACTCGGGTCGAGTTCAAACCGCCGATAGTTGCAGGAAAAATACAACACCCCGCCCGGCTCCAGCCGGCGCATGATCTTGCGGATCAGCTCACCGTGATGCTCTTCCACCACGAAGTCGCTGCGTGACTTGTTGTTGGAAAAGGTCGGCGGATCACAGAACACCAGATCAAACTGTTCCTGACATTCGTCCAGCCACCGCATGGTGTCGGCTCGCACCAGCTCATGCTGGTCAGTGGAGAAACCGTTGGCCGCCAGATTGCAGGCTGCCCACTCCAGATAACGTTTTGAGGCATCCACCGTGACGGTGCGTTTGGCGCCTCCCACCGCGGCGTGCACGGTCGCCGAGCCGGTGTAGGCAAACAGATTGAGAAAGCGCTTACCGCTGGCTTCCTCGGCAATCTTCAGTCGTGTCGGTCGATGGTCAAGGAAAAGACCCGTATCCAGATAGTCCTGCAGGTTGATCAACAGTTGTGCCTGCCCTTCGCGCACCAGCCGGTAACGGCCCTGGCCATCCAGTTTCTGATATTGCTGGTTGCCTTTCTGGCGCTCCCGGGTGCGCAGATGCACCTGCTCACGGTGCACACCCAGGGCGGCGCGGACTGCGGTTACCGCCAGATCCCGGCGTTGCTTGGCCTTTTCCGGGTCCACGGTTTTCGGCGCTTTGAATTCCTGAACCAGTACCTGGTCACCATAGATATCCACCGCCACATTGAACTCCGGTAAGTCCCGGTCGTAGAGGCGATAACACTGGATATCCTCGCGCTCCAGCCAGCGGCGCAGATGTTTGCCATTCTTGCGAAGACGGTTTACCAGGGGCTGCGCCCCTTCCGGTACGTCAAAGGCGGATGACTCAGCAATGGTCACCACCTCCACCGGCGCCGGCTGGCGAGAGTGATACAGACGGATGAAATTATTGAACGGTCCGTTCTTCAGTCGCCACTGGCCCTGCAGATCCATGCCGGAGCGGTCCATGACTTCCGCATCGGCTCCCAGCAACACCGCCTGCCAGTTCGGCGCCAGCCTGGCCAGCAATCGTCCCAGCGCGAAATGCAGCCAGCCGGCCTGCTGCTGTTCATCCAGGCGTTCGCCCCAGGGCGGGTTGGCCACCAGCAGCCCTTGATCGGCAAAATCCCGGGGACGCAGGGCCCCCAGTTCACGGCGCTCGAAGTGAATCGCCTGACGCACCCCTGCCCGCTCCGCATTCTGCTGGGCCAGCTGGATAGCGCGGCCATCCACATCGAAACCCTTCAGGGACATTTCGGGAAGCGGCTGACGGACGCTATCGGCCGCCTCCGCCATTGCCTCCTGCCAGAGCTGACGACGGCAACCCCGCCACTGCTGAAAACCGTACTGTTTGCGCTGGGCGCCGGCAGCCCAGCCAGCGGCGATTTGCGCCGCTTCGATGAGCAGGGTGCCGGAACCACAGAAAGGATCCATCAGGGCCGCCGGATGACTGCCATGACGCCAGCCTGACGCCCACAGCATGGCCGCGGCCAGGGTTTCCCGTAGCGGCGCCCGTCCCCCGGCCAGCCGGTAACCGCGGCGGTGCAAGGGATCGCCAGCCAGATCCAGCCACAGATGTGCCTGGTAAGGGTCCAGCCGGGCACGGATACAGCAACTGCCCCGGGCATCCCGGGAAATGGTGAACTGTGGCGGTAACGCCTGAATAAAGCGCTTGGTACTGATTCGGTTATCCCCACGCACTCCCACCCCGTGTTCCAGGTGGATATGCAGTGGCGCATCATTGCCCACCAGCGCCAGCCAGTCCTGGCTGGCAGCCAGCTTTTCCGGGGCAATATCGGGAGAGACCCCCAGGGTTCCCAGGGACAACAACACCCGCTCGGCAAGCCGTGACCACAGGCAGACCCGCAGGGCATCCGCAGTCCCGCCGCTAAACGCCACATGGGCGCGACCGGTTTCTGTTACCGATATCCCCAGTGACGACAGTTCATCGGCCAGCAACTCGGCAATGCCGGGCATGCTGGTGGCCACAAATTCCATTACTGATACCTCGTAAGTGACTGTTTTATGCGCAACGAAAAAATTAACGTTATATCTTTCAATGCGTTACACAAACTGTCATCAAGCTGCCCTTTATACGTCATATGCTTAACAAGCACGAACCATATTGCTACATGATATTCGACACCACCCCAACGGTTTCCCATACTGAATTGGTCGACCCCGATAACTGGCCTTGTTCTCTGCCAGGGGTCATTGTCAATACCGCTATCTGTGAAAGGGAAAGCGTCTATGAAGCGACAAAAACGAAACAAAGACGACCGCGCCTACAGCCGGGGATACAACGCCGGCCTGGATGGAAAATCTCGTGAGGAATGCCCGTTTGGCACCCTCAGTGCACGTACTAACTGGATGGGCGGCTGGCGCGAAGGTCGCACCGATTTCGCACAAGGAATGCTGGGGGTCTCCAGTATCCAGAATCTGAAAAATATCGGCTAACACCTGACTTAACAGTTCAACACCGCGCCGGCGTGTCACGCGCCGACTCACAGGGCCCCTCCCGGGCCCTTTTTAATTGCTGGCCTCTATCTCAGACAGCCCTGGGCCAAGCGCGGGCGATATCACCAATCAAGCCCGGCCCCTGATAAATCAGACCACTGTAGATCTGAACCAGATCGGCTCCCAGACGCTGCTTCTCCAGTGCATCGGCGGCACTATTGATGCCGCCCACGCCGATAATCGGAATTCGGCCTTTCAGCGCCTGGCTCATGGAGGCAAGCGCCCGGTTGGCAACAGGCGTCAAGGGGGCACCACTGAGGCCTCCCTGCTCATTCCCTTTGGGCAGCCCTTCGACCCCTTCACGGGACAGAGTGGTGTTGCCTACACAGACACCATCGATACCGTGCTGAACAAAGGCTTCCGCCATGGCCTGCAGCTCTTCGTCAGTGTTGTCCGGTGCGATCTTGATCACCAGCGGGACACGGCGGCGATGCTGCTGATCCAGACGGCTCTGGGCCTCGCGCAGCGTGCCGAGCAGCTCATTGAGGGCATCCCCGTGCTGCAGGCTGCGCAGGCCCGGAGTGTTGGGAGAAGAGACGTTCACCACCAGATAGGACGCGTAGGCATGCACCTTCTGCTGACAGATCAGGTAATCCTGGACCGCGTCTTCCACCGGCGTGTCCTTGTTCTTGCCGATATTGATACCCAGCACGCCCTTGTAGCGGCTCTGTTTCACCGCACCCACCAGATAATCCACACCAAGGTTGTTGAAACCCATTCTGTTGATCAGCGCCTGTGCCTTGGGCAGGCGAAATAAACGAGGCTGGGGGTTACCCGACTGCGGACGTGGTGTCACCGTACCCACCTCGATAAAGCCAAAACCCAGATCGGCCAGGCCATCGATGCAGTCACCATTCTTGTCCAGGCCCGCCGCCAGCCCCACCGGATTGGGGAATTCAATGCCCATCACCTCCCTGGGAGAGGCAGACACACTGCCCGGCCACAACTTGCCAGTCCGCTTGCGCAGCATGGCCAGAGTCAACTCGTGGGCATGTTCTTCAGACAGGGAAAACAGCAAGGGGCGAGCAAGGGAGTACAGCATGGGATAACCCGGATTGTGATAATGGCGGGCATTATAGCCAAGCTACCCAGGCACTTCGATGCTTTGTGTCGGACAGCGGCTCTGCCCAGGGTCAGGCGTCATGGAATCGTCTACCCATAGGAGTCATGCTCCCCCCTAAGGAGGATCTGCGACATGCGAACCGGGACCCGGCGAGGATACCGTGGCGCAGCTTGCTCCAGAGCTTTTCAAAAAGCCCTGTCGGCCCCGGATAATCCCGGCCACCCTGCGGGCAGTCCCCAAAAAAAACAAAAAAAGCCCGGCGAAGCCGGGCTTGAAAATAACCAACGAAACCAGCGCGTCAGTTAGCTTTTCTGACGAGCGCGGGCCGCATCAGGCTTGAGTAGGAAGGCGCCCAATGCAGGTAACAGCCAGAGGGCCCCGATCATATTCCACAGGAACATGAAGGTGAGCAGAATGCCCATATCCGCCTGGAACTTGATGGAACTGAAAGCCCAGAAGATCACGCCCACTGCCAGGGTAATCCCGGTGAAGGCCACTGCCTTGCCGGTGGTCTTGAGGGTTTCTCGGTAAGCCGATTCCAGGTCCATACCCTGTTTCAGGTAGTGGGCCAGCTTGCTGTAGATATAGATGCCGTAATCCACACCGATACCCACACCCAGGGCGATCACCGGCAGCGTGGCCACTTTCACCCCGATGCCCAGATGCGCCATGAGCGCCTGACAAAGAATGGACGTGAGACCCAACGGCACAATGATACAGATCACCGCACGGATGGAACGGAAAGCAATCAGCACCAGAATGGATACCACCGCATACACCAGCGCCAGCATGGGATACTGGTTGGCCTCGATGGTCTGGTTAGTGGCAGCTTCCACACCGGCGTTGCCGGAAGCCAGCTTGAACTCGATGACCTCTTCGTTATTGCGTTTTTCGGCAAAATCCGCCACCGCAGCGGTAACGCGATCCAGGGTTTCCGCCTTGTGATCATCCAGGAACACATAGACCGGCGCCAGAGAACAGTCCAGATTGTAGAGGCTGTCCGGCATGAAGCTCATCACGTTGTTCAGGGCATACTGATCCCGGGAAATGGTGGCCCATTTCAAGGAGCCCTCATTCATGTTGGTGGCGATCAGCTTGGTGGCTGAGGCAATGCTGACCACATCCTGCACACCCTCCACGCTCCGCAATGTCCAGGACAGATCGTCCACGGTCTCCATGGCCGGGTAAGTGTTACAGGACTCCACCGGCGTTTTCCCCATCACCACCAACACATCGGCACTGACGGAATAGTTGGATACCAGGAAGTTCACGTCATGGTTATACCGGTACCGGGGCTTGGGCTCATAGCCACGCGGGCAGTCCATGTCTTCGCACGGGTCCGGCCAGAGTTCCGGCGCACCCTTGTCCAGGTCACCGATTTTCAGGTCCTGGCTCATGTAGATGCCGACACCGTAACCGGCCACCGCAATCACAATAGAAATCGCCGCCAGTGGTTTGCGGGTAAACCGGGCAAACAATCCGGCCAGCGGATGCTCTTTCTTCTCGCCTGCCTGGATCTTGCGAACAGCCGCACCGCTCACTCCCAGGTAGGACAATACCGTCGGCACCACCAGCAGATTGGTGATAATGATCACCGCCACACCGATACTGGCGGCCATGGCCAGTTCGCGGATCACACCCACATCAATGATATAGAGCGTCAGGAACCCGATGGCATCGGACACCAGCGCCACCATGCCGGGCACATACAGTGACTGGAAGGTATTCCGCGCAGCGTCCAGCGGGGTCTGCCCTTCGGCCGCATAGTTGGCCAGGGTGTTGACGATCTGCACCCCATGGGACACCGCAATGGCAAACACCAGGAACGGCACCAGCATCGAGTAGGGATCAATGGTGAACCCCAGGGTGCTGACAATACCGAGCTGCCAGATCACCGCCACGAAAGAGCACACTGTCACCGTTACCGCACTGCGCAAACAGCGGGTATCAATCAGCAGCAATACTGCGATCAGCGCGAGGGTGAAGAAGAAGAACATGGCCACTTCTTCAGCCGCAGCCATCACATCGCCGGCTTTCTTGGCCAGACCGACAATATGAATGCGTACATTGGGATACTTGTCCTGATAGGTCTGGCGGATCTCTTCCAGACGGGCGGACAAGGCAGGAATATCCACACCGTTCTCGCCCAGGGCATCCAGCAAATGCGCATGCACTACGCTGGACTGGAAATTATCCGCGACCAATCGGCCCACCTGGCCCGAACGCAGAACATTGGTGCGCAGATCTTCCAGGCTGGCCTCGCTGCCATCGTAGCCAGCGGGAATCACTTCACCGCCCTGAAAGCCCTGCTCCGTTACCTCGTTCCAGCGCACATTGCTGGTCCAGAGCGAACTGATCTTGCTCGGGTCCACGCCATCAAGGGCAAACACCTCGTCGGTGATTTCCTTCAGGGCGGTCATGTACTGGGCATTGAAGATATCGTCGCTTTGCGTTTCGGCAACGATCACACGGATATCGTTGCCCAGACTCATATCATCCTTGTGTTCCAGGAAGTTCTGAATATAGGGGTGGCCCAACGGGACCATTTTCCGGATATCGGTATTAAGCTGAATCTTGCTGGCCTGCAGGCCCAGAAAGACAGTCGCTGCCACGAACAGCAGCAGGACGACGGGACGGATGGAGAACAGCCCGTTGGCAATGGTTTTGGAAATACGACCTGACATGCTGTGCCCCTTATTTCACGTCTTCAATCACACGCACCCCACCCTGGCCGGCGATCACAACGCCGCCCTTTTTCCTGGGCAAGACTGCGGAGATGGATTCACGGTCCGGAAGGAACCGCAGGGAGAAGGTTTGACCACCATCATGGCTGGTGAGAATGCCGCCGGCATTGGTGACCAGCACCACCGTGCCGTCCTCCAGCACCGTGCCATCATTCACACCACGGGTCAGTTTGCTGGGCACCTTGACCCAGCTGCTGCCACGATTGGCGGTTAACCACACATTGCCTTGCAGGCCGTAAACCAGCACCTGATAGTCGGAAATCGGGGTCGCTCCGAACAGGGTTCCGTCATAGGGACTGCTCAACGCTTCCCAATTCTCGCCCTTGTCCGCGGAACGAAAGATGACGCCTTTTTCACCAACCAGATAACGGTCGCTGCTCGCCGGCGCTGCCGCATAGCCGTAAAGGTGCCAGCCATCATTGTTGCTCAGCGCATTGCTGCGCTTGTTCCAGGTATCCCCTCCATTTGAGGTCTCCAGGTAATACCCATACCCCCCGACCGCCACAGCCTTGTCCCGGCTTTCGCAGTGCACATCCAGCAGCGGCGCACCGGAAGTATCAACCGGGGCCGCTGCGGTCTCCTCGTAGGGATCGTCACTGTAAAGGTCGTCGCCGTAGGCGTCGTCTTCGTAGGGGTCACCATAGATATCGTCCATGGACAGATCGTCCAGCTCTTCATCCACGGTGTCACTGTCGACACTGCCGCCCAGCGGATCGCTGTATTGCAGTGTCCAGCTTTCCCCGCCATCGCGGGTGCCAAGCACCACGGCATCGTGGCCGACAGCCCAGCCGTTGCGGGCGTCAGCGAAACAGACCGCTGTCAGGAGGACTTCTTCAGGCGTCCTGGCCGCCTGCCAGTGCCCCCCCTGATCATCGGAGTAAAGAATCTTGCCACGGTCACCCACCGCCACAATCCGGCCACCGGCATCAGCCAGGTCCAGATAGTTATTGGCAGTCACCAACGGCGATTTGTTGTCGATAAACTGTGCCTGCAAAGGGGCAGACAGCATGGCTGCGGTAGCCAGCAAAAGTGTTTTTCTCATTGTCCCATCTCTTCCCGAAGGCTCGTTGGTCGAGCCGAGTGCAAAACGACCGGGGGCCATGGGCGTCCCGGTCGCGTTGCCAGTGCTGCCGCTAAACGGTCAGCCTTTTCTTGTCATTAACGTCCACGGCGGCGCAGAGCGGCCGGATGGAAGTAGCGATCATCCGGTACCGGCTGGCTGTAATCCAGGATGGACGGCTCTTCGTTATCCAGGAACTGAACGTGGTAGCGCTGGGCCCGCAGATCGTGGAAGGTATCCAGAGCGGTCCACTGGGTCGGCACTTCGTAGTAGTTCTTGATGTAGGCAAGGCTGACACGCCACAGCTCATCACGACGGTCATACTGGTCGATGGCGGCGATCTGCCAGGAATCCGCATCAATGTAGAAGCGACGCTTCTCGTAGATATGGCGCTCACCTTCCTTCAGGTTCGCTTCCACGACCCATACACGGTGCAGCTCCCAACGCTGGTAGTCTGAATTCACGTGGCCCTGTTGCAGCAGGGTTTCGTATTTCACGTCCGGGCTGTCCATCTTGTAGTTGTTGTAGGGGATGAACATTTCTACCGGCTTTTCGTGAACCAGCTTCCAGTTGTACTTGTCCGGCGCACCGTTATACATGTCGGTGTCATCGGCAGTCCGCAGGCCGTCAGCCGCCGCAATGGGCGTATCATAGGCCAGGTTGGGCGCACGACGGACACGACGCTGGCCGGCGTTATAACCCCAGGCCTGACGAGGCATTTTCTTCTGGTCAAGCATTTCGTGAACCAGTACCGCACCACCGGCCAGACGTGCCGGCGCCTTGGTGAAGGACAGGTAGTAGAAAATGATGTTGTCCAGGCTGTCGAAGTTGTACTTGGGATCGTAGTAACGGAAGTAGACTTCCTGCTGGGAAGTAATCAGGGAGTAGGCACCATTACGCTGTACCGCCACTTCCGAAGCACGACGGACCACGTACAGCCCGCGCCAGCGCAGGATATGGTTCCAGATCGCCTGCAGCGCCTTGTCTTCGTTGCTGCCACTCAGGATCGGGAACGGGATCCCGCCAAAGGCATTGTTAACGCCGGTCTCTGCCAGTGAAGCCTTGGTCGCGTTGCTTTTGGTATTGTCATAAACCCATTGCGGCGCGGAGGTGGAGCGGCGGCTTGGATAAACATTGAGTTTGAAAGTATCCGGGTAGGTTTTCAGCATACCCTGCACACCCTCAGGCACCTTGTCTGCATACTGCGACAGGTTCTGGGCGGTGATGGTGAATACTACCTTGTCATTCTTGAAAGGGTCCGGGTGGTGCTGGCCGGGACGGGTGTATTCCTTGGGGATATCCTTTTTCTGGATACCACCGGTCCAGTCGGGAATGCCAAGGCCAGTGGAAACGGCTTTACCGTTGCCTTTGACGTCAGCCCCGAACGGAGTCAGGGATTTACCCAGCTTTGCCGCTTCTTGCGCGGACACGGCAGCCTGCACATTGGCCGCGACGCTCAGTGACAGCGCCAGCGCGCTGCCCATGGCGGTCAATTTCTTCAACATGATTGCTCTCCGAATAAACGGGCCGGAATCCCGGCCCGGAAAAAATTAAAACGAGTACTTAACAGAAACCGAAGCGTTGTTCCGGTCGGCCAGTTTGTTGGAATATTTGGCGCCCCAGAAGCTGGTGGCAGACATGCCCACTTCCAGGTTGTTCAGGTACACAAAATCCAGCCCCAGAGTGGCGGCCTTACGGTCTTCCATGAAGTTGCCGCCAATGGGCGAATTGCCACTCACGTCGTGGGCGACGCGAATGCTCGGCGCCATGGAAATACCGGCAAAAATATTGTTGTAGTTCGCTCTCAGAACTGCGCGGTAACCCCAGGATGTTTTATCTAATCCATAATCATCAGTTTCGCTATCTTCGACGACCCCGTCACCGTTTCCATTCAGGATATCAGCCTCTGTACCAAGAATGGCCGCTGTTGAGTTGTAGTAAAGGCCCGAACTTTCTAGTCCTTCAACGTGCTCCACACCCAACTCCACGAGCGCTACCAGTCCGTCAGTGCCCCAGGTTGGGCCGAAATTGAAAATGCTGACCAGAGAACCATTATAACTTTCTACTTCATCATAAAAGTAATATAGAGAGCCAGGAACAACATCTGTATCACCAGCCAAACAACTTCCACCTAACTCCGCTCTAACACAATGCTGGGTGAAGTTTTCGATTTTAGGCGTACCGTTTGCCGCTACCCGCGCCAAGTTCTGGATCAGGTTATCACCGACCTCATTGATGATCGCTCGCTTGGGTCGATAAGCCACTTCACCCGCCAGGGACATGGTACCAAGGCTGGTGTTGAAGCTAGCACCGAACATGTCCTGCTCTTCCACATAGGCCATCTGGTATTCGGTGGTATCGATAGTTCTGGCAACCGCTACAGGGTCGGCAGATCCTGCAGTATTGATATTGTTAATTCGAGAGCCAACAACAGGGGTACGGGCATGGGTACGGGTGTAATAAAGCGCGAATTCAGTACCATTCAGGCCTTCAGCAAAATAGCGATAGGCCAAACCAAACTGCCCATTATCCTTCGCTTCCTTATCCCGAATCCGGTTTACAGTTACCTGAGTGTCTTCATAACCATAATTGGCACCATAGGCCCCATCAGTATAGGCTTTGAAGGCATTTTCCAGCCCCGGAGCGCCAGCCCCGAGCGCAACAACCCGACCATCAATGATCACATTGTCTGCACCTTTCCCCGGAAAGGCATCGTGGGTGGAGAAATAGGTACCGACCGGTGCATCTTCAGAGTTTTTCCACTCGAACTGGTAGAACGCTTCCAAGGTGGCATTAAACGTAAGCCCGTAAGAAAAGTACAAGCTGTCCAGCGGCAACAAGGCTTCCTTGATTTCGGAACCCGGCAACCGCAACGCGTTGAGATCGAAATAGTTAGCGGTATTCACGCCACCCTGCATGAACAGGGCCTCACCCCAGTTGATCACCTGCTGACCCAGACGTACATTCAAGGGCTTATCGAACAGATCGAAACTGCCCCAAACGTAGGCGTCCAGCATGCGAGCCCGCTGGCCGGCGTAACGCTCGGCATCACGGGTAAAATCATCACCAATGCCGTTATTGGCATAATCCGAGTATGTCGCGTAGCGAGTAAACCCACTCGGAAAATTGGGCCCTGATTCTACCAGCGCCCCGCCATCATGACCGCCGCCCATGATCTGCTGATCATAGAACGCCGTGGCCCTCAGAAACATGCCGTAACGGCCCTGCCAGCTCAGGTCCAACTCTGGGGTAATCTTATAAACTAGGGATGCCAACCCGGTGTCATAATTGTTATTGGCATCGTTTTTGTTGATCTGTGAACCATAGCCATTGAGGGTCATGTCCACCACTTCACCGTTAGCCGCCAACATCCGGTCCTGCCCTTCTGTACGGAACAGCGCACCGACAGACAAGGCGGTATCCAGTCGACCGGACCAATCCGGGTTATCGAATTGCAGCTGAACCGCTGAGGCAGGAATTGACAAGCTGGTAAGGGCTGCAGCACCAGCAACAGCCATCGCTAACCTGGTTTTGCGCAGGGGATTATTATTCATGTAGCTCTCCGAATTGCCATGCATGGCTTTATTGTTCTTGCCCGGGTAACGGCTTCTCCCGTTGTGTCATCGGTCCCATCATTCTCTCCGATGCACACCCCTACCCAGACTAAGTCTTAATTCTTACATATCGGGACCAAAAAGAAATCCCCCTTCAGTGTACATTTAACGACCAGCCAGTCACTACTTTTGTGCGCCCCCAGCCAAGCCCTAATCAGCCTGAGGCATCAACGTAACCAGGGCCACGGCCTGATACCCCACGTTGGCGGGTGGCTTGCAAAGTGCCGCGGCAACGTCTCACGATTCCGCCTTGTACAAGTACCACGTCAATCAGGCCGTGAGTATCCGCCCAAGGACCTCGCTCAGATTGTCTGAGGCCTGCTTTTTCACCGCCTCCAGGGCAGATGCCAGCTGGCCACGACGCCCGGGTTCGAGCTTTGGCAGACGCGCGGCAGCGTTGGCCAGGCGGGCTGCGATCTGGGGGTTAATCCCGTCGAGTCGGGTCAGAACCGCCGCAAACAATCGGTACCCCTCCCCGTCAGCAGAATGGAAAGCCGACGGATTACCATTCGCCAGGGTGCCCACCAGGGCGCGTACGCGATTCGGGACGGTCCAGTCAAAAGCAGGGTGCGCCATTAGCGCCTCTATTGTGGACAGACTGGCAGGCCCCGGGATGGAGGCCTGAACCGCAAACCACTGGTCCATCACCAGAGCCTCATCGGCCCAGCGTTCTGCAAACTGGGCCAGCGCTTGATCTGCACCAGCCAGGTTGTAATGCACCAGCACACGCAATGCCGCCAGCTCTTCAGTCATGCACAAGGGCAGCTCGAACAATTCGACCGCCAGGCGTTGCGCTTCCGGGTGGCCGGACGCCGCCAGGTAATCCAGCGCCAGGTTGCGCAACTGACGCCGCCCCATGGCACGGCCATCCATTTCCAGCTCGGTCGCAATCAGGTTTTCCGCCAGGGACAGCCAGTGATCCTGCAATGCCTTGCCCAGTGCCTGCTTCATGGCATGGTGAGCCACATGCACGCTGCCCGGATCCAGGGGGGTATGACGGTCCCCCAGGGCCACTTCACCAGGCAGTGACAACAGCAGGGCCGCCTGGGCCGGATCCTCATCGGCCCGGGCAATCACCTGTTCCAATACCGGCACCAGCAATTGCGCTTCGGCCCCGGCGGTCCCCTCCCCCGTGACCAGACGATCCAGGGCAGAGAAATAGAGCCGCTGGGCGGCGCTCCAGCGGCAGTAGCCATCACTGTCGTGGGCCAGCAAGCGAGACAACTGGCCATGATCGAAGGCGTAGTCCAGCACCACCGGCGCTGAAAAACCCCGCAGCAAGGACGGTGTGACCGGCCCTGTGGCATCAACGCTGAAGGTCTGCTCTTCCCCGTCGATGATAATGACCTTCTCCCGATTGCCGGCCTCATCCAGTGGCAAGGGCTCACCGGCTTCGTCCAGCAAGGCCAGACGGACTGGAATCATCAACGGCTGCTTCTCCGCCTGTCCCGGTGTCGGGGGCGTATGCTGACGGAAGGTCAGCTGGTAGCGCCCATTTTCCAGCTTGTCCGTCACTGTCAGAATCGGGGTGCCGGCCTGACTGTACCAGCGCTTGAACTGGGTCAGATCCCGGCCGGAGATCTCCTCCATGCAGGCAACGAAGTCATCACAGGTGACGGCTTGACCATCGAAACGATCGAAATAACGATCTGTCGCACGACGAAAGTCTTCGGGCCCTAACAGGTGGTACTGCATACGGACAATTTCGGCACCCTTTTCATAGATCGTCAGCGTGTAGAAGTTATCAATTTTCTGGTATTCCGCCGGGCGTACGGGATGGGCCATGGGCCCCTGATCTTCCGGGAACTGATGGTTAACGAGAAAATCCACATTCTCCACCCGTTGCACGGCGGCGGAGTTCATGTCCGCAGAGAACTGCTGGTCGCGGAAGACGGTGAACCCCTCCTTGAGGCTGAGCTGAAACCAGTCTCTGCAGGTAACCCGGTTGCCGGACCAGTTATGGAAGTACTCGTGGGCCACCACGGATTCCACTCGCTGGAACCCCGCATCGGTGGTCGTGGACGGGTGCGCCAACACACAGGACGTATTGAAAATATTGAGGCCCTTGTTTTCCATGGCCCCCATATTGAAGTGGCTGACTGCCACGATCATATAGATATCCAGGTCGTACTCACGCCCGTAGGTCTCTTCATCCCAGCGCATGGCATTTTTCAGGGACAGCATGGCGTGGTCCAGCTTGTCCAGATCACGGTGCTCCGCATAAAGGCGTAGCGATACCCGGCGACCGGAACCGGTGGTATAGCTGTCTTCCAGGCAGGCCAGGTCGCCGGCTACCAGGGCAAATAAATAGCAGGGTTTCGGGAAGGGATCCTCCCAGATCACCCAGTGGCGATCCCCCTCTTCTCCTTGCGCGACCGGGTTGCCGTTGGATAGCAGCAGCGGGTAGCGCTTCTTGTCGGCGCGAACCGTGGTCGTAAAGCGGGCCAGCACATCCGGGCGATCCGGAAAAAAGGTGATGCGGCGAAAGCCTTCCGCTTCACACTGGGTGCAGTACATGCCGTTGGAGCGGTAGAGACCGTCGAGGGCGGTATTCTTTTCAGGCTGGATCTCTACGATCGACGTCAGTTGGCAATGTTCAGGCAACCCCCTGACAATCAATTCATTGTCGCTGTACTCGTACTGACCATCATCCAGCGCAACCCCATCCAGGCTCAAAGCGCGCAGGGCAAGCCCCTCGCCATTGAAGCGCATTTCACCTGCCGGAACAGTAGACGCCGGATTATGCTTCAGAGACAAACGGCTGGTGACTGTTGTCACGCCATCATGGATATCCACATCCAGAACCACCTCTTCCACAAGATAGACGGGAGGCTGATATTCCTCCAACCGGGTGGTCTTAACTGCACTATGCGCGGTTTCCATGCATGACTCCTGCTGCGTTTCTGATGCTGCCCATATTAGACACTTGCCCTAAACGACAACACCCCGCAGAAGCGGGGTGTTGTCGTTTTCAGAGATAGTTGAATGTTATGGGGCTTGGATAAAATTCGACGCAGCCCCTTCACCAGCCGTACCAACAGCCGTTGCAGAGGGATCTGCTACAAAACTAACCACTTCAGTTTGCAGTTCACCTGTCGCCAAAAGCTCACCGCTAACAGGGTCGACCCCATCCGCCTCATTGGGGCGCAGCAGGGAGGCATGGTGGCCGATTGTCAGGTTCACCAGCGCGTTCATGGTCGTCAGGTCTTCAGCCCCTGGGCCTGGGCCCACCTGAACAGCAGCTAGTAGGCGGGCTAACGGAGTAGTGCCTGCCAGAGGTGCCGTTGCAACGCCATTGGGCACCACCTTATCCGCAGTATAGTCCTTGCCGTCACCCGCGACTCCGCCACCAACGATCTGCTGCACCAGCACAGGCACCGTCAATTCAGCACACTTCAGAATACTTGGATAGTGGCCTGCTCCGGCCTTTTCGAGATCGCATTCTTCAGCACCAGCAAGAGTTTCTGCAAAATTGACAGGGTCTCCAGAATCCACTGTACTTTGTGCAACATACAGAAATTTCTCGAAATCAGAACTGCCTGCCTCGATGCCGCCTGCCGCAAGTCCAGCCTGGATGCTGGGCCCCAATGCTTCGGAATTGATCAACACCTGAGTCAATTGCCCGCCGGCAGCAGATACCACAAGACCACTCAAAGGATTTAGCTTGCTTGCCAATGCCGGGTTAGCTGCATCTTTTGCCAACTTCCCATCCGCAGCAATCGCCAACTGGTTCACTGTGGCATAGGTCGTTCCCACAATACCGCCTAGAGACACACCGACCACTTTCACATCGCTGGTATCAAGTCCAACCAACTCTCCCGCTTCAAGTTCCGCATCAATGTTAGCAAGACTGGCATTAAGATTTAGCAAATCCATTACACTCTGCCGGAGGTTGTCACGAGTATTCGTCAACACGCCCAGGTTTATGAAATTGAGTGCCGCGTTACCTTCTTCAAAAGCACGTCCACCGTGCAAAGGCAAATCAATCGCCACTGTTGCCACACAGGCTTTTGCCAAGCTATGTGCAAGCGCCACTACAGAAGTGCGGTCACTGCCGATGCCATGCACATACATTGCCACAGGCAAACCATCAGGCTTCGCGGCAGCACAAGTCACACCCGGCGCGACCTCGTAGGCAGGGTCAGGGAGAGTAACCTGCAAAGGAACAGACTCCACACTTGCTTGTTTTGCAAAGGGATAGCGATACGTAACATTGAACGTGGACTTATCCACATCAGGCAAAGGCAACTGCTCAGGAAGAGTCTCAGCCACCTCCTCAGGAAGACTCGCTTTTACTTTGGGAAGTAGTGCCGCCCCAAGCTCTTGATCTGCCTGCCAGCTATCTAGTTTGTAATTCCCTGAAACCGTTGTCTCCGGCGTCCGAAGGTAATACGGAAGATCCATTGAGCCGAAGTACAACGAAACCACACCCTCAGCAAGAGCGCCTTCTGTCAGAACATTGGCATCCACACCAGCCGGCGATACCGAAACATTCCTTGGCTGAGGCGAATTCAAAGTCACGCCCTCCATGAGAATGGCTCCGAGATTCTGTACAGCTGAAACCGCATCTACACCAAAAGTCTGCCTCTGAGCCTGCACAATGGCCGCATTAGATGCGGCATTTGCCAACAACGGTGCTACTGGATCAGTCGTGGTAAAGGTAAAAGAAATGGCAATACTGTCTTTCGCTGCCTGCGATGTCGGATCTCCCGTTAACACTGCTGCCGCCAGTGATTCCCAGCCGCCTATTGCCGTACGGATAGATTGCAAGCTCGCAGCGAAAGTCGCCGCAGTAGCATCATCTGCCGTTCTCAGCAAATTGTATTGGAAGGAGGGACTAACAGGATTACCATCAACATCCTTCACGCCGTTTGTAATAAATACAAGGTACTTGGTTGCAGGCAAAAGCGGGTTTAGAGGAGTAATACGCAGCGTATTGCCATCACCATTGGCTAGCGAGACGACACTAGCGCTAATCGCTGTTTCAGCTAGAGCATCAGCATCAGGCGCAACCACATTCTTCAGATCCAGCGCATCTCCATTAGTTACCAGAGGAACCAAGAAAACATTTGGCTGTGCGCACTGCATCATAGCTTGATCAAGAAGCGTACAAAGACTCCCTGCATCCAAGCTTCCACCAGCAAAGCCAACATCAAAGGAAGCGTTCGTAGAGAACCCATCCAGCGATCTGATAGCAGTCGATACCGGGTTGCTGCCGCCAGTGTTAGCAGTACCGTCGCTGGTAGCCGCCGCCGCAAACAGTAAGTCGGTATTGAGGGGCAAATCAGAGACCGCCGGATTAAAACGTGCATAGGTGCCGAGGTCATCAAGGGAAACGGCACCCTCACTCTGATCAGGAACGGTATCACTGCCGCCACCACAGGCCGCCAGTGCCAGGGCCACTGCCGCAGGCAGTACTTTCTTGTAGATATGCATGGGTTCTCCCAAACCATTTGTTATCTTTTTTATTTCTGATTGCGCCGCTATCTCCCATAACGCACCCAGAAAGACATCTTCCGCGTGTGCCGAGTCTGCGTCGGCTACGCTACACAACGGAGTTGTCACCTAGGAAGAATACAGTATGTTAAGGAGAGCACCAACGGTCTTTGACGGGAAAAGAAGGACGGTAGTCCGACAGGCGGTATCCAGGCGACGACCAGCCAGTCATCGCCTTTGAGGGGGGCGCTAGCAGGGCTATTGCAGTCGATCCGGGGCTCGCAGGATCACCGGCTGCTCCTCCTGCGCCTCTCCTTCACTCTTGCACTGCTGCTCCATGTAGCCAGTGCGCTGCTCCTCTGGCAGGTTGCGGGCTTCCCAGGCGATGACCGCCTGCAGACAGGTTTCACGCTGCTCACGAGTCAGCGGCCGCCCATCTGCCCATTTGCCGGTTTCGATGGCGCGCCGCATGTTGTCGCAGACCTCCGGGGTCATGGCGGCAATCAGTTCATCAAAGCTCTGGTAGGTCATATCGATCACTCATTTACGCTGCAGCTGCATCTCGGACAGAGTCGCCATGCAAGCATGACTCCAACTGGGTACGGTGCAGCCTTATCAGTCTAACGCTTCCCTGATTTTCAACTGCTGTCACCGGGGCGGGTACTCCAGCCCAGCTTGGAACGACAGGCCTGGTAGAAATCGTGTCCCGGCGGGTGAATCAGGTGCAGACGGTGAGGCTTCTTGCGGATCGCAATCACATCGTCCACCTGCAGACGAATCCCGGCGGTGCCATCACAGCTGACCAGCGGGCGGACCTTTTCGGTGGTGATATGGATCTTGATCTCGCTGTCTCCGGCCACCACCAGCGGCCGGCTGGTAAGGGTATGGGGATTGAGCGGCACCATTACCATGGCATCCAGCTTTGGATGCATGATGGGCCCCCCGCCGGACAGCGCATAGGCCGTGGAACCGGTGGGTGTGGAGATGATCAGACCATCAGACCGCTGGCCATAGACAAAATGGCCGTCGATCATCAGCTCGAAGTCGATCATATGCACACTGTCACCGGACAGCAGCACGATATCATTCAGGGCGCAGCCCTCACCCACCACGGTCTTGCCGCGGCGAACTTCCAGATCCAGCAGGAACCGCTTTTCGGTGGTGTACTCACCATCCAGCACCTGCCCTACCCGGCTTTCGATTTCAGAGGGAAGGATGTCAGTGAGAAACCCCAGGTGACCACGGTTAACGCCCAGCACCGGCACATCAAAACGGGCCAGAGTACGGGCGGCGCCCAGCAGGCTGCCATCGCCCCCGACCACAATCACCAGATCACAGGCTTCCCCCATCTGCGTGGCAGATGCCGCCTGCAGCCCCATTTCTGGCAGGCTGCCGGCGATGTTCTTGTCGAGGATAACGGTACAGTCCCGCCCATTGAGGAAATGGATCAACTGGCGCAGGGAATACAGCGCCTGTTCGCTTTCTGAACGGGCTATCAGGCCGATATTGCGGAATTTGTTGCTAAAAGTCTCTTGCGCCACACTAATCCTGGGCAGCCGAAGCTGCATCCGGTGGAGGGCTCGCCCGCCATCCGGTGAGCAATTACCCCTGTGTCAGGTACTCGCTCAGGTTAGCAGCATTGGCATTCAAGCCGCCATCCAGAACGATTACGTCCAAGCCGGCGTTTTTTAACAGAAAAGCCGCCGTGGCGCTACGTCGACCGGTATCGCAGTAGGCAATATAGGTCTTGCTGGGATCCAGCAGGCGGGATTTCAGCCGCAGCACATTCAGCGGCATATTGGTGGCGCCGACCAGGTGCTCCTGGTCAAATTCATCGCTGGTGCGCACATCAAGCCACCAGGCACCTTTTTCCGCAGCACCCAGCACATTTTCCGCCGGCATGGTGTTGATAATCGGCTCGCGCAGCAGGGCATCAAAGTCCTGGCGTTCCAGCTTCATCAGCACCCCGTCGGTGGCCATGGTCACCGTAGCATTGCGGGGCTTGCCGGAAAGCAGCGCCTCTTCGCCGAACCACTGCCCCTCCTCCAGCATGGCAACCGGTGTCGGAGCACCGTCACCCATGCTGATGGCCACCTCGCAAACCCCCTCTTTGAGGATATAACAGCAGTCTGCGGCCTCCCCCTGGCGGATGATGACCTCACCCTGCTTGTGACGATGGGCTTTAAGGCGACGGAAGATTTCCAGGATGTTGCTGGGGGGAACCCGGTGAAACAGCTTGGACTTGAGCAGCCGGATCATCCACTCGCGATCATTCTGATACGCAGAGTTGGCATTGATATCGAGAATCACATACCCCGCCGACTGGTCCCAGGAAAGAATGGTATCCAGCCGAAAGCTGTCAAAGCGAACCACACTGACCTCAGTCAATGCCCGGGCCGTACTGCGACGAGGCTGCGCATGCTCCAACGGGTGCCAGGATGCCGTATCCCCGGCACTGACAATCCGTGTCTGCCCCGCTTCATCGGTCAGCTCGACCTTGCCGCTTAGCAAGTAAATCGTGGTGTTGTCCTTGTCGCCCTGCGAAAAAAGGGCATCTCCTGACGCAAAGCGACACACTTCCTGCTGGTCCAGCAACCAGTCCAGCTGGTCCCCGGACAGCGCATTCACTGGCACAAAGGTCTGCAAAAGGCTTTTATCAATGGATTCCTGTGCCATAACAGCCGCTCCCGGATTCTTGTTCTGAAGACAACACCATACTTTCAGCGTAGAGAATGCAAAAAACCTACCATTTTTCATGGAAATGGCACTGGTTCACATTCCGGTATCAGCGAAAGCGCAACACATTGTCGATGGCGGAATCATTCCGGCAATTGGGGCAACGATTGGCATTGCAGTCAGAAACCCCGGGCTTGAACTGATTGGGCACTTCCACCCGGATCACACGCTTGCCACAGGCTTGCTGATCGGCACCCACCGGGACCTGGCAGACCGGGTTTTCGTAGTGAGCCAGCCAGGCCCGATAGTGGTCTTCGGTAACCAGGCACTTACGCGCCGCAAAGGCCACCGGATTTTCCATATAACTGCCGATCTGGTCGGCGGAAATCGAGATATGTCCCGCCCCAGGGTGAAAGGCAATAAAGCTCAACCCCAGGCTCTCCAGTTTCTCCAGCACCTTCTGGGCCCCGGTACTGGCCTCTTTGACCCGGTTCCGCTTGAGCTCACCAAGCTCCTGCTTGAGCTGACTGATCAGATCATCCCGGGTCAGCACATCCATTTCCTTGGCGTGGATCTGCTCGGAAAGCTTGGCACGCTCTTCCTCGATGCGCTGCTCCAAAGCCAGCTTGTACTGCTCAGTCAGCACCTCCAGCTCACTCCCCTGGGACTGGCTTTGCTGGCTCTGCTCCTCAAGGCTCTGGGTCAGGGAAATCACCTGGGCTTTCAGTGAATCGTTTTGCTCGCGAAGGGCCACATTCTGGGATTTGAGGGTTTTGAACTGGCCCATGACTTTTTCCAGCTGGGCATTCAGGATCTCTTCCTTCTGCTGGGCGGCATAACGCAATTTCCCCACCTCTTCGGAGTGGGAATTCTCCAGCGTCTGCACCCGCAGGCGCAGCTCCTTGATAATTCGGGCCAAGCGAACCCGTTCTTCGTCGGCCTCTTTCCGGCTTTCACTTTGATCCGGGGCAATGGTGGGCGCCTTCGTCTCGGCACCAATCACCGGCGGCGGCGTGGCCGGCATGGAATCCAGCTCGTCATCGATCTCAAGACCCAGCTTCGGACCACGCTCCCGAATGGTGTCACGAATAGCAATAAAATCATTGGCCCCCGGCTTCATGCCCGGGTCCCACATCTGATCCTGGTGCCAGGCCACTGGGCACTGACTACGACAGGCCAAACGGATCGGCCCGGCGCCCATATCCGGCCCTTGCCCGGCGTGCTCAGCAAGGTGACGCAATGGCACATTCCAGGTCGCATCCGCCATGCCATCTTCATCAAAATCGATGGTGAAAAGCACCAGAGAGCGCACGCGTAGCTGGCCATTGACCAGACAATACGCTCCGCGGACTTCCTTGTCGGCAAATTCGGGCACACCCACCATGCCATCCAGGATCGCCTCAAAATCCGCGTACAGCATACTTTTCGTAATGCCCCGGTGATCAAAAAACAAAATCGCTTCGGACGTCACGGAGGATAGAGGCATGTGTCCTTCCTTACCTTGAGAATTATTGTAGTTGGCCACTGACCTGCCACGGCGTCACTGCCTGCAGTCCCGGAAAACACTGGCAAAAATCAGGGTGCTGCCAATTATAGTCAGCCCCTCACAAAAGAGTGTGACCTGAATGGCAGTAAAAAAAAAGCATAGGCAAAGCCGCTGCCAGCTTGCAGGAAAGCATTGAGCCAGCGCCACTAACGGCGTCACGTTGCCAGGAAAAAAGTCGGTATCAGGTGTTCGGCGGGGAGGAATGCGAGGGGAACCGGAGAAGGGCTGAACGGAAAGGAATCAGAGCTCCTCTCCGTCATCGACCCAGCTGTCTTCTTCCAGCCACTCCTCCAGGCATTCCATGAGCTGCTTCTCTTCAAGGCGCTCTTCCAGATAGTCTTCCATTGGCTTGTCCTCCTTTCGTCTTTTCAGTGTTGTGGACCTGAAATTAGACAGGGATTCAGTGACAAGTTCATGAAAAATGGACGGATACCGGATATACCGGGTCAGCGCTTACGCTTTGTCAGGCGTCGGTGGCGGCGTGGACGAGAAGGCAGAAACAAAAAAGGCCCCCATCTATGGGAGCCTTTAATGCTTGAATAGTGGCGGAGCGGACGGGACTCGAACCCGCGACCCCCGGCGTGACAGGCCGGTATTCTAACCAACTGAACTACCGCTCCAGCTATTCCTTTCGGAACTCTTTACTCTTGAAACTTGGTGGGTGGTGACGGGATCGAACCGCCGACCCTCTGCTTGTAAGGCAGATGCTCTCCCAGCTGAGCTAACCACCCGCATCGCGTTGCGAAGTGGGCGCCATTTTAGGGATTGGGCCCGGGGTGTCAACGGCTTTTTGCAGAAAAAAGTCCGTTTGCCTAGAAAATGGTCGGAACGGCTAAATCTTGGGCAGAACAGCGAGAAAACGCAGCGACCCGCTCGTAGCTTGAGGCTAGCCTTCCGCCTCCAGCGCCTCAATATGCGCCTTGGCCTCCTCCAGAGTAAATTTCCCCGGCACCGGCTGTCCGTTAGGTTTGGCAATCAGATAATGGTGCACATCCAGCGCCCAGGTCTGCCGGTTCAGCTCACCTTCCTCGATGATGGAGTAGCCACTCTGACCCCAGCTGATGGCATTGCCGATCATGCCTCACCCACCACACGACGCACGATAATGTCAGCCAGATCATCCAGCGTCAGGGAACCAGCCCGGTCGAACCAGTTGGGCGCCCAACCCGTCATGCCGGTAAGCAGACGGCGGATAATGAAAGGGTCATCCCGAAAAACCCCTTGCTCATGCAGGGCATTGAGTGCATCCAGCCAGAGTTGCTCATAAATGGCCCGCAACTCCAGCGCCTTGCGCTGTTTGTCTTCACTCAGGCATCGCCATTCTGTCACCAGCACGGTCATGGCCTCGGCGGTATCGCCAACAATGGATTGCAACTCCGCCCGCACCAAGGCCCGCAACTGCCCTTTCGGCGAGCTTTCTGCCGCCACGGCCCGACGCAGGCGATCCGTATTGAACTGGATCACCTCTTCCATCACCGCGTAGAGAATATCTTCCTTGCTCTTGAAATGATGGAAGATAGAGCCGCTCTGGATACCCACGGAAGCAGCGATATCCCGCACCGTGGTGCGATCAAAGCCCTTATCCCGAAACAGGTGGGCAGCCGCGCTGAGCAAACGCCCGCGGGGAGAATCATCGATTCCATTAATTGCCAGTGACTCAGCCATTGGTATCCTCTTTTTTGTATCCCCGCATTATCCCGATTCCGGGCTGCAAGCTGCAAGCTAGGGAGTGCGCAGCCTTCCATTAGCCTGTACAGGCTTTTTGCCTGCAGCTTGAAACTGACTCTTGCTAAACCAAGCGCTTGCTTGGTAGCTTACGAGACCACGCTTTCACACGCAAATGGAGCCATCATGACCGAGCCCGTTCGTATCGGCTGCGCCGCCGGATTCTGGGGTGATACCAACAGCGCCGCTTTCCAGCTGGTCAAGCAGGCCGAGATCGATTATCTGGTGTTCGATTACCTGGCCGAGGTCACCCTGTCCATCATGGCCGGGGCACGCATGAAGGACCCCAGCGCCGGCTACGCCCACGACTTCGTCAACAATGTCATGGCGCCGCTGGCCAAGGACATCAAAGCAAAAAACATAAAAGTCATCAGCAATGCTGGCGGGGTGAACCCGCGGGCCTGCCGAGAGGCCCTGGAGAAAGTCTTCGAGGCTGCCGGCATTGAGATGAAAATTGCCCTGGTGGAAGGCGACGACCTGAATCCGCGCCGCAATGATTTTGCCGATGTGACGGAAATGGATAGCGGCGCTCCCCTGCCCCCCATGACCGTTACCATGAATGCCTACCTGGGCGCCCTGCCGATCAAGGCGGCCCTGGATGCCGGTGCCGACATCGTACTCACCGGCCGTATTGCTGATTCCGCCGTGGTACTGGGGCCGCTGATGCACGAATTCGGCTGGGCCGAGGACGACTATGACAAACTGGCCCAGGGCTCCCTGGCCGGCCATGTGATTGAGTGCGGCGCCCAGTGCACCGGCGGCAATTTCACCGATTGGCGCGATGTGCCCGATTTCCACAACATGGGCTTCCCCATTGCCGAATGCTTTGCAGACGGCCACTTCATTATCAGCAAACCGGACAATACCGGCGGCCTGGTCACCCCGGCGACAGTGGGCGAGCAGATCGTCTACGAGATCGGCGACCCCCGCGCCTACATGCTGCCCGATGTGATCTGTGACTTCACCAACGTGACACTGGAACAGGCGGGTGACAATCGGGTCCGCGTCAGTGGCGCCAAAGGCCTGCCGCCCAGCGACACCTATAAAGTCTCCGCCACTTACCCGGACGGTAACCGCATCACCGCTTCATTTCTGATGGGGGGCATCGACGCCCCGCAGAAAGGCCAGGTGGTGGCCGATGCCATTCTGAAAAAGGTGGCCGGTCTGTTCACGCAATTGGGCATGGCGCCCATGCGCGAAACCAGCGTGGAAATTCTCGGCAGCGAAACCACCTACGGCGCCCATGCCCGTCGCGGTGACACCCGCGAGGTGGTCGTCAAAATCGGCGCCCTGCACGACGACAAAAAAGCCCTGGGATTGTTTGCCCGGGAGATTGCCCAGGCTGCCACCGGCATGGCCCCGGGGCTGTCCGGCCTGGTCGGCGGACGTCCCAAACCGTTCCCGCGCATCCGCCTGTTTTCCACTCTGGTCAGCAAGAACAGCATCCCGGTTACCGTGAACCTGGACGGCGACACGATACCCGTCAGCATTCCTGCCGGTGCGCCCTTTGACCCCGCCAACCTGCCCGCAGATCCACGCGGCGACACCGCCAGCGGAGACGTGGCGGTCCCCCTGGTCAAACTGGCCTGGGCCCGCAGCGGCGACAAGGGCAACCATGCCAATATCGGCGTAATCGCCCGCCGCCCCGAGTATCTGCCCTTTATGAATGCCGCTCTGGGCGAAGAGGCAGTGGCGGATTACATGCAACACGTCCTCGACCCGGACACCGGCAGCGTCAGCCGCTGGTCCTTGCCCGGCATGAATGCTTTCAACTTCCTGCTGAAAAATGCATTGGGCGGCGGCGGCATCGCCTCACTGCGCATTGATCCGCAGGGCAAGGCGTTCGCCCAGCAGTTGCTGGATATGCCGGTGATGGTGAGTGAAGAGATCGCCAGAACACTCGAAAATAACTAAGACATTGTGGGAGTGGTCGTTCGACCATGACGGCATCCCGAAGGCCAATTCGCGGTCGAACGAGCGCTCCCACAGCAAGAGACAACACAAGGATTAACGACAATGTCATACCGTTCCGTATTCAAACCCGATCTGTTTGCCGGCCAGAACATCATCGTCACCGGCGGCGGCTCCGGCATCGGTCGCTGTACCGCCCATGAACTGGCTTCCCTGGGTGCCCGCGTGGTGCTGGTTGGCCGCAAGCAGGAAAAACTGGATAACGTGGCGGCAGAGATCGAAGAAGACGGCGGCCAGGCCATCGGCTTCGCCTGCGACATTCGTGACGAAGAAGTGGTCAAGGCCACCGTTGCCGAGATCTACAAGGCCGTCGAGGTGGTCCACGGCCTGGTCAATAACGCTGGCGGCCAATTCCCTTCCCCTCTGGCGCTGATCAGCCAGAAAGGCTGGGAAACCGTGGTGCGCACCAACCTCACCGGCGGGTTCCTGATGGCCCGGGAAGTGTTCACCCAGGGCATGAACCTTAATGGCGGCGCCATCGTCAACATTGTCGCCGACATGTGGGGCGGCATGCCCGGCATGGGTCACTCCGGCGCCGCCCGGGCCGGCATGGTCAACTTCACCCAGACCGCCGCCTACGAATGGGGCAGCTGCGGGGTGCGCGTCAACGCCGTGGCACCGGGCTGGATCATGTCCAGCGGCATGGACACCTACCCGGAAGGCTTCAAGCAGACCCTGAAAACCCTGCGCGCCGCCGTACCGCTCAAGCGCATGGGCAACGAATCCGAAGTGTCCGGCGCCATCTGCTTTTTGCTCAGCGATGCTGCCGCCTTTATCAGCGGTGACACCCTGCGCATCGACGGCGCCGCCAGCCAGGGCAACGTGGCCATCTTCCCGCTGCCCGATCATGACAAGAGCCAACCGTTTGACGGCTTCCACCGAGCCACCACCCCCGATGTCTTCAAGGACCTGTAATGTCAGTCATTGAATCCGCACTGGACCCGAACAGCGAGGAATACCGGCAGAACCGCGATGCCCTGCTGGCGGCAGTGGAAGAATTCCGCGCCATTGAGCAGGCCGTGGTGGATACCGCCGAGAGCAAGCGTGCCAAGTTCGAAAAACGCGGCCAGCTGCTGCCCCACGAGCGTATCTCCCGGCTGCTGGACACCGGCTCGCCGTTCCTGAGCCTGATGAACCTGGCCGGTTACAAGATGCACGACGACAAGGACGGCACCGAAGCCGGCGGCAGCACCATTGCCGGCATCGGCTATGTGTCCGGTGTCCGTTGCCTGGTGACCGCCTCCAATTCCGCCATCAAGGGCGGCACCATCTCCCCCTCCGGCCTGCACAAGACCCTGCGCCTGCAACGCATCGCCATGGAGAACAAGCTGCCCGTGGTCAGCCTGGTGGAGTCCGGCGGTGCCAACCTGAACTACGCGGCAGAAGTGTTCGTGGATGGCGCCCGCACCTTTGCCAATCAGGCACGGTTGTCCGCCGCCGGCATCCCGCAGATCACCGTGGTACACGGTAATGCCACTGCCGGTGGCGCCTATCAGCCGGGTCTGTCCGACTATGTGGTAGTGGTACGCGAGCGCGCCAAGATGTTCCTGGCCGGCCCGCCCTTGCTGAAAGCCGCCACCGGCGAAATCGCCACGGATGAGGAACTGGGCGGAGCGGAAATGCACAGTGGTACCGCAGGCACCGCCGAATACCTGGCAGAAAACGACGCCGACGGCATCCGTCAGGCCCGGGACCTGGTCAAGCTGCTGGGCTGGCGCCGGGCGGCACCGGACAGCAACGCTTTCGAGCCACCCCGCTATGACGCCGAAGAGTTGCTCGGCGTGGTGCCCGCTGATGCCAAGAAGCCCTACGATGTGCGCGAGATCATCGCCCGCATCGCCGACGGCTCCGACTTTCTCGATTTCAAGAACGACTGGGACAGCGCCACCGTGTGCGGCTGGAGCACCATCGAAGGCAAGCCCGTGGGCATCATCGGCAACAATGGTCCGATCACCCCCCGTGGCGCCGCCAAAGCCGCCCAGTTCATCCAGCTCTGTGACCAGACACGCCGCCCTCTACTGTTCCTTCACAACACCACCGGCTTCATGGTGGGGACCGATGCGGAACAGAACGGTGTTATCAAGCACGGCTCGAAAATGCTGCAGGCCGTGGCCAACGCTCGAGTGCCGAAGATTTCCATCGTGGTCGGTGGCTCCTACGGTGCCGGCAACTATGCCATGTGCGGCCGCGGCCTGGACCCGCGCTTCATCTTTGCCTGGCCCAACTCCAAAGTTGCCGTGATGGGTGGCCAGCAGGCCGGCATGGTGCTGCGCATCGTGGCCGAGGCCAAGCAGCGCGCCAACGGCATTGAGCCTGACGAGAAGGTACTCGACATGCTTCAGCAGACCACCGCCCAGAAACTCGACAGCCAGTCCACCGCCCTCTACGGCACGGCCCGGCTGTGGGACGACGGCATCATCGACCCCCGCGACACCCGCCGCGTGGTCGCCTATGCCCTGGACATCTGCGCCGATGCCCAACATCGCGAGCTGCACCCGAATGCGTTCGGGGTGGCGAGACTTTAGAGGCAGTGAACAGTGAATAGTGAACAGTTAACAGCTAAAAGAATTACCAGCGGTCTCAGCCTGCTTTCGCTGTTCACTGTTAACTCTTAACTGTTAACTCAACCACCAAAATAACCAACAAGTACAGACATAGCTGCGCTCGACAAACCGAGCCAAACAAACACAGGACGCTTCCCATGCAATTTACTCAGGAACACGAAGAACTGCGCCGCACAGTCCGCAACTTTGTCGAGAAAGAACTGAACCCCCACGTCAAGGAATGGGAAGAAGCCGGTCGCTTCCCCATTCATGAGGTGTTCAAGAAGATGGGCGATCTTGGCCTGCTTGGGGTCACCAAGCCGGCAGAGTTCGGCGGCATGGGTCTGGACTATTCCTACGGCATGGTCATGGCCGAGGAAATGGGCCGCACCCACTGCGGCGGCGTCCCCCTCTCCACCGGGGTACAGACCGATATGGCCACCCCGGCCCTGGCCCGTTTCGGCTCCGACGAGCTGCGCCAGAATTACCTGGCCCCGGCCATTGCCGGTGACATGGTGGCCTCCATTGCTGTGTCCGAGCCCCATGCCGGTTCCGATGTGGCTGCCATCAAGACCACCGCCACCAAGGACGGCGACGACTACGTGATCAACGGCACCAAGATGTGGATCACCAACTCGCCCAGCGCCGACTGGTTCTGCCTGCTTGCCCAGACGTCCGAGGGCAAACCGCACATGAACAAGTCGCTGATCATCGTGCCCAAGGATGCCGGCGGCATCACCGTGGACAAGCCCCTGCACAAGCTGGGCATGCGCTCCTCGGAAACCGCCCAGGTGTTCTTCGACAACGTACGTGTTCCCCAGCGCAACCTGATCGGCCAGGAAGGCATGGGCTTCATGATGCAGATGATCCAGTTCCAGGAGGAACGTCTTTTTGCCGCCGCCAACAGCCTGATGGGCATGCAGCATGTGATCGACGAGACCATTGCCTATGCCAAGGATCGTCAGGTATTCGGCATGCCGTTGATCGACAATCAGACCGTGCACTTCCGCCTGGCTGAACTGCAGACCGAAGTGGAGTCCCTGCGCGCCCTCACCTATCGGGCCTGCGAGATGTACATCAACGGCAAGGATGTGCTGCAACTGGCCTCCATGGCCAAGCTGAAAGTGGGCCGCCTCAGCCGGGAAGTGGCTGACAGCTGCCTGCAGTACTGGGGCGGCAACGGTTTCATGTGGGACAACCCGGCCGGTCAGCTTTACCGGGATGGTCGCCTCGGCTCCATCGGTGGCGGCGCCGACGAAATCATGCTGGGCATTATCTGCAAGACCATGGATATCCTGCCGGGCAAGAAAAAATAACCACAGGGAAAACCCATCCGTAGGAGCGTCGCTCGCGGCGCGATCACAAACGGTCGGAGAATCGCGCCGCCAGCGACGCTCCTACAGAAAACAACGAGGCGATGCATGACTTTACCCAGCACCGACACCTTGCAAATCAACCAGGACGGCCCGGTTCTGCACATCACCCTGAACCGGCCCGACAGCCGTAACGCCATGAGCCTGACCATGGTCAACGAGCTGATGGCCGTGTTTGCTGCCGTGGAAAATGATGCTGATGTCCGCGCCATCGTACTGCGCGGTGCCGGAGGCCACTTCTGTGCCGGCGGCGACATCAAGGATATGGCAGGTGCCCGCCAGCAGGCCGCCAGCGGCGACGGTGACGCCTTCCAGAAACTCAATCGCCGTTTCGGGGAAATGATCACCGCCGCCAATCATCAGCCCCAGGTGCTGATTACAGTGCTGGAGGGTGCGGTCTTGGGCGGCGGCTTTGGTCTGGCCTGCATTTCCGATGTGGCGCTCGCCCACACCGGCGCCACGTTCGGCCTGCCGGAAACCGGCCTGGGCGTGATTCCCGCCCAGATCGCCCCCTTTGTGGTCGAGCGCATCGGCCTGACCCAGGCCCGGCGGCTGGCCCTCACCGGCATCCGCTTCCAGGGTGAAGAGGCCCGACGGCTGGGGATCGTCCACGAGGTGGCCACCGATGCCGATGCTCTGGAGGCCTTGCTGGAAGATACCCTGAAAGCGGTGCGCAAATGCGCCCCCCATGCCAATCGGGTAACCAAACAACTGGTGCTGGACGTGGGTCACCAACCCATGGAGGCATTACTGGATCAGGCCGCGAAGGATTTCGCCGCCGCCGTGAACAGCGAGGAAGGCCAGGAAGGCACCATGGCGTTCGTACAGAAACGCCCGGCGAAGTGGAACCAATGAGAACAAACGTTGCGAGGCGCGAGTGACGAGTAGCGAAAACCTATAAACAGCGGCTTTGTTTTTGTATTTCGCAACTCGTCTCTCGTACCTCGCTCCTGAGCTGTTCGCGCCCTGAAGCGCCACTCCTGCGGGAAAGAATTTTCAACCGGAACACCGGTAAGGAACCACAATGAGCTTTGAAAAAATCCTGATTGCCAACCGTGGCGAGATTGCTTGCCGGGTCATCGCCACCGCCCAGTCCCTGGGCTACCGGACCGTGGCGGTCTATTCCGAACCGGATGCCGGTGCCCGTCATGTACAACTGGCGGAAGAAGCGGTGTGTGTTGGGCCGGCCCTGGCCAGCGCGTCCTATCTGAACGTGGATGCCCTGCTCGATGCCTGCCGCAAGACCGGTGCCGATGCGGTGCATCCGGGCTATGGCTTTCTTTCCGAAAATGCCGGCTTTTCCCGGGCGTGCAAGGACGCCGGCATTACCTTTATCGGCCCGGACGAAGATGCCATTCACCTGATGGGCTCCAAGCGCCTGTCCAAGCTGGCCATGATTGAAGCGGGTGTCCCCTGCATTCCCGGCTACGAAGGCGAAGACCAGAGCGACGCCACTCTGCTGAAGGAAGCCGAACGCATCGGCCTGCCGCTGATGATCAAGGCCAGCGCCGGGGGTGGCGGCCGCGGCATGCGCGTGATCACCGATGCCAGCGAGATTCCCGCCCAGCTGAAAAGCGCCCGCCAGGAAGCCAAAAGTGCCTTCGGCAGCGACGAGCTGATCCTGGAGCGCGCCGTGATGCAGCCACGGCATGTGGAAATCCAGGTATTCGGCGACCGCCATGGCAATGTGATCCATCTGGGTGAGCGCGACTGTTCGGTACAGCGCCGCCACCAGAAGGTAGTGGAAGAAGCACCCTCCCCGGCCGTGGACGAGGCCCTGCGCCAAGAGATGGGCGAAGCGGCGGTGAATGCGGCCAAGGCCTGCAACTATGTTGGGGCCGGGACGGTGGAATTCCTGCTGGCGCCGGAGGGCGATTTCTTCTTCCTGGAAATGAACACCCGCCTGCAGGTGGAGCATCCGGTCACGGAGCTGGTCACCGGCCTGGATCTGGTGGCCTGGCAGATCAAAGTGGCCCGGGGCGAGCCTCTCCCCCTGACCCAGGAACAGGTCAGGCTCACCGGCCACGCCATGGAGGTGCGCCTGTACGCCGAGGACCCGGCGCAAAACTACATGCCGCAAACCGGGCCAGTGCTGCGCTGGCAACCGGCCAGTGGCGATGGTGTGCGTATCGATCATGGCCTTGTGGAAGGCTACGAGGTGGGCAGCCACTACGATCCCATGTTGGCCAAGATCATTGCCGTGGGTGACAGCCGTGAAGACGCCCGGCGACGTCTGATACGTGCCGTGGAGGACACGGTGCTAATGGGGGTCCGGGATAACCGTCCCTTCCTGGCGGCCATCCTGCGCCATCCGGTATTTGCCTGCGGTGAAGCCACCACCGCCTTCATCGGCGAAGATTTTGCCGACGACGCCAGCATGGCCGGCGAATCGCCATCCAGCCAGCTCTGGGGCCTGGCGGCCCTGCTCCGCTGTGAGGCAGAAACGCCGTCAGCGGATCTGCGCGGCTGGCACTCCAGCACTCTGGGAGCGCAACCGGTCCAGCTTCGCTGCGGCGACCATGAGCAGACGGTCTATATCCGCTATCAGGACAACCACGCGGAGCTAATCGTGGGCGAGAACAGCCATCGCATCGCGACTCTGGCTCCCGGTCTTGCCACCATTGACGGCGTCCAGCAGCGCTACCGCATGTGCCAGGATGGCAAACAAAGCTGGCTGCAATGGCAAGGCCATAGTGTCTGTTTCGAGGATGCTACCCACAGCGCAGCGGGCACCAGCGATCAGGCCGGCTCCGGTCAGATTCGCGCGCCCATGGATGGGGCCGTGATCGAGGTATGCGCCAAAGCCGGTGACGCGGTGAAACGTGGTCAGGTGCTGGTCATCATGGAGGCCATGAAGATGGAGCACAGCCTCAAGGCGGATTGCGATGGTACCGTGGAATCCGCAGATCTGGCGGTTGGCAGCCAAGTCAAGCGTCAACAGTTGCTGGTCAGCATCAAACCGGACAGTCCGGAGACATAATTCGTCAGTGACAAATCACTAACGGAGAAGGACACTCCATCGTGCTTCAATAATTTGCATCGGGCAGACCAGGCCAATTCGGAACGCCGCAATCTGCACCGGTACAGCGACGGGGCGGGGCTCTTGCCCTGCCCTGGTGCTACGGTTAAGGTAAGCGCCCGCTTGCCAATACTGGGTTCCCGGCTGAACCGCCTTCGGATAATCGTTTGCATGCCATGATCGAATCACAGGCCTGTATCGACGGATTCTGCGGTGTGTTGCGCCAGGGCCTTCCAAGAACACAGACTAATGGAGATCCTATGAGCAACGCCGACATCATCACGTTGCCCAAGCTTCTGTCCAAGGTTCCCGAAGTGGTCAGCAATCTGCCAGGCCTGATCAAGGGCTCGCGGATGGCCAAGATCACTGACACCACCAAGCCTCTGGGCCTGGGCGTGGCCATCGAGCGAGCCACTGGCATGAACCCCAACGGTGCCGCACTGATTTACGAGGACACCGAGCTTACCTACAAGCAGTTCAATGCCTGGACCAACCGGTTGGCAGATTATCTGGCCTCCATCGGCCTGAAGAAAGGCGACACCATCGCCGTCAACATCGAAAATCGCCCGGAACTGCTCGTCACCGTAGCGGCCTGCGCCAAGCTGGGGGTCTGCGCGGCCCTGATCAATACCTCCCAGCGCGGCAAGGTACTGATTCATTCTTTCAATCTGGTGAACCCCAAGGCGGCAATCGTCGGTGAGGAGCTGGTGCAAGCCGTGGAAGAAGTCCGTGGCGACCTGGACCTGAAAGACAACTTCTTCTTCTTTGCCGATCAGGACACCCTGGAAAATCCGGGTGAAGCCCCCTCCGGTTACAAGAACCTGGCCAGCGAAATCAAGGACTGCTCCAGCGAGAATCCTGCCTCCACCAAGCAGACCTTCTTGCGTGACCCGCTCTTTTATATCTATACCTCCGGGACGACCGGGCTACCCAAGGCGGTGGTGTTCAATCATGGTCGTTGGGAAAAAGCCTACGGTGGCTTTGGCTACTCTGCGGTGCGCCTGAACAAGGAAGACCGTCTCTACACCACCTTGCCCTTCTACCACGCCACCGGCATGGTCATCTGCTGGACATCGGTACTGGCACCCGCCGGCACCCTGGTACTGGCGCGCAAGTTCTCCGCCAGTGGTTTCTGGGATGACGTTCGCCGCCACGGTTGTACCGCATTCGGCTATGTGGGGGAGCTGTGTCGCTACCTGCACGAGCAGCCGGAAAAACCCAATGACCAGGACAACAAGGTTCACACCATTGTTGGCAACGGCCTGCGCCCGAGCATCTGGAAGGATTTCAAGGAGCGTTTCGGCATTGAGCGTGTGGTTGAGCTGTATGCCTCCTCCGAGGGCAACGTGGCCTTCACCAATGTGTTCAACTTCGACAACACCGTGGGCTTCTCACCGGTCAGCTATGCCATCGTCAAGTACGACAAGGAAAAGGACGAACCGGTACGGGACAGCAACGGCAACATGATCAAGGTAGGCAAGGGCGAATCCGGCCTGATGCTCGGCGAGATCACTGACAAGACCCCGTTCGATGGTTACACGGACCCGGAAAAGACCGAAAAATCCATTTTCCGTAACGTCTTCAAGAAAGGCGATGCCTGGTTCAACACCGGCGACATGATGCGTGATATCGGCTTCCGCCATGCACAGTTCGTGGATCGCCTGGGTGACACCTTCCGCTGGAAAGGCGAGAACGTATCTACCACCGAGGTAGAGCAGATCCTGGACGGGTTCGATGGCATTCAGGAATCCGTGGTTTACGGGGTGGAAATTCCCAATACCAACGGCCGGGCCGGCATGGCACAGGTTCGCCTGACCAGCCACCACAGCGAATTCGACTTCCAGGGCCTGTGTGCCTACCTGAAGCGTGAGCTGCCCCCCTACGCCATTCCCGTCTTCCTGCGCATCAACGAACAGGCCATGGAAACCACGGGCACCTTCAAGCACCAGAAAAACAAGCTCAAAGAGCAGAAGTATGATCTGAGCCAGCAGGACAATGCGGTGTACGTATTGCTTCCCAAGGCCGACTGCTACCAGCAGCTGGACAAGGCAACCCAGGAAAGCATCGACAACGGCGAACACCGTTTCTGATCCTTTTCCGGTTTGTCCTGAAAAAAGGGTGCCTTCGGGCACCCTTTTTTCCTTCATCAGGATCAGGGATTAGCGGAAACGAGAGCGCGGCTCGCAGCCAAGACGTCAGACGGCTGGCGCCGGGATCTCCTTCCGGATGACAGAACAACCCTGGATCAGCCCCTCACTGCCACCACAGATCCCGTAGGGTGCACTGAGCCTAAGGCGAACTGCACCATCAAACGCCGGGTCGGTAAAGCTCGCCTCAGGCTCAGCGAACCCTGGGTGCTTGCGACCATAAACAGGTCCCCCGCAACATTGGGCAGCTCAAGCGCGGGCCAACACCTTATTCTGCTGGCTCAACCTGCTCCCGGAGAGTGATTGGCCTCATGCCTTCGGCAACGCAAAACCAGACATCTCGCAGCACCAGTGCCCCTGCTTCGCCAACCGCTTGACCCCTTCCCTCCATCAATGCACGACAGCGCGGATTCTTCCACACCCCAACAACTATCCCCATGCGCTGTGGACAACTCTGTGCAGGACCTCAGGAAAACACGCTGAACCCCTTTAATGGCAAGGCTTTCGGCTGTTTGCATGATTTTCCACCAGGACAGGGATTGACAGATCGGGACAGACTCCGGGCCGGTCATCGCCCCTTCTTGATGTTACCCACATAATCTGTGGATAAAATTGTGGAGAAGCTGAGAAGAATCGCCGCAAGGCCACGGAAAAAGGCCATCGTCTCTGAATGCCTGATATTTACACAATCAGCAAAACTGATAATTCTCAGCAACTTAGCGCTACTCTTCGCGAAATTAAAAATGACAAAGGGATGACAGGCCCTCCCCCTGGCCCTGTCACAAGCTTGTGTAAAAGCGCCATTAATTGCTTGAATTGAACCCGGCAGGAGGGGACGCCTGCTGATTGATACTCCCACTGATCAGCAGGGATCGATTCTTTTCCACAGAAGCTGTGGATAAACCTGTGTATAGCCAGTACACAACCGCCCTATCTCACCGGTTTTTCACGGCTACTGACGACATGGCTATTTTTTAACCAATAAATAAAATCATTAATATTCAATTGGTTACGCTGTTTTTTATGGCCTATTCACGGGTTTGTCATATTTTATTGTAGAAAAAGCCCATTGACAGAAACCTGTGAACAAAATTGGGGCATGAAGACGTTACCAAGGGTGACAGCGTGGCACACCCGTTCCGGACAATTGCTGGGCGATCCCCCCCAGAGAATGACTCACAGATGGAACAAACCACCCGGTAAGACGGTAACGCGCACAAAGAGACTGTCGTGGTGATCCTGGGGGCGTCGTGTAAACCGGAGACAAAAAAAACGGGTACCAAGGGGGTACCCGTTAAAAGACACCACTAAGGGGTTAGCGGTGTGCGCTACAACACTGTTTGGCGCCTCAGCTCTTCTTGCGGCTGCGGCGTTTTGGAGCTCCGGGGTCAGAGGAGGCAGACACATCGTCCTCCGCCTTGTTCAGAGCGCTGGTCAGCTCCTGAACCCGTTTCTCCAGCTCTTCGACTTCCCGCTTGTTGGGCAGGCCCAGACGGGACAGCGCCTTGTTCAGGCGATCATCGAAGGCTTTCTCCATCTTTTCCATGGTTTCGCCGGTATGGTGACGAACCCGTTCCTTGATCTCTTCCACCCGGGACTCGGTCTTGTCCTTGGTGTGGCGCTCCACTTCGCGGCCGGCTTCAACCAGGGCATCAAAAAAACCACTGCCCTCTTCCTCGGCCCTTGCGAAGGCACCCAGACCCGCCAGCCAAATCTGGTGGGTATACTTGCGAATATCTCTTGAGGCACCACTCAGGGCCTTCAACGGGCTAGTATTCCGCCCTTCTTTCTCATTCTCGTTATCGGACATAATCCAAACTCCCGAAGGCAATTCCACGAGCGAATGCAGCGGGAAAAACACGCAACACCGTAAGCACGTGGGGTAAATTATAGGGGGGTAGTGATACAGGTTTGCACAGGGTTGTCTGACAATTATTCAATCAATAATTATGTGATCAATTTCTCATCAGTACGGGCAATTATTCACCCAGATCATCCTCATCCGGCCGCCGATTCCCAATCAGCCCCATGCCGCGGGCAAGATCCCGGGCACTGTTGCGGATCACATCCCGGGAACGACCGGTCAACAAATCCACAAACCGTTTTCTCAGGCGCTCTTCGAGCTGGTTGGCACCGTCTTCGAGACGGCGATCCACCTTGCGCTCGATTTTCGGCCCCAGATAGAAGTGACCGATCAGCCCCAGCACCACCAGGGTCAACAGGGAAGAGGCTCCCGCCGCCGCAAACAGCAACCACCCCAGGGTGGCAATGTCTATCTGCAGCGTATCCATCAAGCCGCTCCGAACATGAACAGCAGTTGCCCGACCCCGGCCATGGCGCCGAGGAAGCCACCCACCACAATCAGGATCCATTCATCTTCCTGGAAAGCCGGGCGCAACAGGTCCTGGAACTCTTCAGAGCTGAGTGCCTGCATACGCTCTGCCATGAGCTTCTCGACGATCAGGCCACGCTCCTTGTTAAAGCCCTGGTCCTCGAACGGCTCTACCGCCAGATCCACAGCCTTGTCTTCCACAGCCTTCTTGAGATCGGCATATCCTTCCGGGCCCACCGTCAACTGGGCAGCGGTTCGCACCACCCCGCCATTCAGCAGGGGCTTGAGGTGGCGCTTGATAAGGGCTTTCGTGCGGTCTCCACGGGGGCCATTGACCACCTGATACATGATATTGCGCAGAGTAATCACTTCATCGGTGGAAAGACGGGCAAAGGATTCGGCCACATCCTTCTGGCGCTTCAGGAAAAGCCCCTGTATCCGGAACGGCCCAATCTTCACAGGGTTGAGCGGCCGGAAAATCAGGTTCAGCGCCAGCCAGTTGGTGGCGATACCGACGATAAAGCCGAAGAATGGCAGCACCCAGTTTTCCGGCACAAAGATAAACACCGGCACCTGGATCAGACCGAACAGAAACCCGAAGTAAAACCCGGAGTTGGTGATAAAACGGAATTCCGGGTCACCCACTTCCTGGAACATCTGCACCATGAGCGCCTTGTCTTCGCTCATCTGGGTGGTGACCATGTGCTTCATGTCCACCAGGCTGTCCAGGTTGCGGCTGATGTCATCAACCACATTGTCCATGACCGCGGGAATCGCACGGCGGGCGCGGGCGTAGACACGCTTGCGCACCAGCAAAGGCAGGTTTTCCCAGAGCACCGCATTGCGCTCGGTCATCACCTCATCGGTGTATTCTTCGATTCGGGACTGGATGGTGCGGGTAAGGTGGGCAGAAATCTTCTCCGGTTCCATCTCGCGAAAGAACTCGTCCAGACTGCCCAGTTTGGAAAGGGCCTTGTCGACCACGATACCTGCCATCTTTTCGACCTTGGAGGGAATGATTCCCTGCCAGCCGAAGATGGGCCGAATACCAATGAATTCCAGCGGATAGAACGTCATTTTGACGGCCATCCAGTTGGTGATCCACCCTACGGCACCGGCGATGAAAGGTATACTGACGTACTTCCAGAAATCCGGGTACGAAAGCAATGATTCCAGCATTGAAAAACAACTCCCCTCCAAGGGCTTATGCACTGTAACGCGACAGCGCCAAGACAAACATATCCCGCTTTCACCAATCCCGGTCTAAAAAGCCAATGTCGTTTGAAGGCAGCAACCTATCATGGGAGGTGCCCTTGAGGGCACCTCCGCTAGCCGGTTGCTACCTCTGCGGCTCCTGAAGCGTGCAGCTGTTGTGCTTCGTCACGACGGACAGGGTGGTTCCCTTTCCTAGTGGCGAAGCGCAGCAGATGTGCGCTTCAGGAGCCGCCCTTCGGGGCTTCCAGGCTGGCCCGCACTCGTTGTTGCAATTTCTCGACAGGCAACCAGCATGCCTTCAAAATTGCGCCTAGATTGCGAACCAGCCTGAAAGCCAGAGGCAGTAACCGGCTAACGGAGGTGCCCTTTATTATAAAAGTCCCTAGTATAGGTAGACGGGCCGCTAAATATAAGCAAGATAACGTAATTTTTGGCAACAAATCGGGACCCCAAGCGACAACGCGGTCTCATTTCAGGACAGGATTTTCCGTCATTTATGCCTCAGACCGGTAGTTTTCCCCAGCTGATTGTGCTCGGTGGTTTGGAGAGCGCATTGAACCAGGCGCTCACAGGTAGCCAGCCCGGCCGCGACAGGTTAGCCGCACTGCACGGCACCGTCGTGCGGATCCGTGCGGAGCGTCCACTGTGGGTGCTTTACGTGCTGATCTATGAAGACGGGGTGGAACTGCTTACCGACTACGAAGGCAATGTCGATATCCGTGTACGCGGCCCTCTGGGCGCCATGGTCCACTGGCTGTTTGCCAGCGAACCCCTCACCGAACATGAATCCCTGCGGGTTACCGGCAGCGATCGACAGATCGCCCAACTCAATGAGCTGATCGAGAATTTCAGCCTGTGGCCACTGGTGCGCAACTGGCTGGACGATCATGTCCGGCTCAAGGAGCTGCTTGACCTGCTGCGTCGGGAAGATCCCGTGTGGCTGGAAAAGCTGGCCACCCTGCCCCAACAGGTGGGCGACCTGGCGGAACAGGTTGCACGTCAACAATTGATCCAGGAGGACATTCTCGAGGAACTCCGCCACCTGCGCGGCGAACTTCGCCGGGCCCGCAAGCTGGACCAGTTCTTCACCCTCACAGGCACCCTGCTGATCCTGTTGTCCCTGTTGAAGGCATCGTCTCTCTGGGAGACCACCTGGCAGGCCCTGCAGCAGGACGTATTGTCCCTGGCCATGCTGAGTCTGGGTATCGCCTTCCTGCTGGCGCGACTGCTGCCGGCCAGGGGCAGGCTATAGGCCAGGCGCCACCCCCGCTTTTCCCGTTGGAGAAAGGGTCGTGCTATCGATTCTTTTTCGGCGCGCCAAAGATCTGGCCGAGGCGCTCACCGACCATCTCAGCACTGGTCCGTGCCAGGCTACGGCTGGCTCCCTCCAACACTTCCCGGGAGGGCAGATTGCGAACGCCATCCACCAGCCCGCGACGCACGCCCTCTTCGACTCGCGCGGAAAGCACCTGGGCGGCTTTCTCCACCTGTTCATCCAGCTCTTGCTGCATGCTGTCTCGCAGACGCGGCTGGAAGTAGAACCGCCCCCACAGGGCGACCACTGCCAGCGTCATGGCGGAGCTCAGCACAGCCGTCGCAATTACCCAGATCATGGACATGTCGTCACTTCCTCATCACTTATCCGCTCTAATTGGCTGATAAAAAACCAGTTTTGGTAACAGAGCCAGACATTGTTGTTAAATAAAGTATGCGCCCGATGCCTGCCTCGTGGGAAATCATTACAGTGAATCCACGGGAAGGGATACCCACATTCAAGAGCCGATACACGCTCCCAGAGAAGGAACGTCATCTTAATGTGTGGCCCCGAGGTACCCAATGACTGCCGTGACAACCAGCAGCAGTGCGAATAGCCATAGTCAGCAGATGATTCAGCAGGCGATGTCTCTCAGCCGGCGACATAATCAGCCACTGAGCATCCTCGCCATTCGCTTCCAGGAACTGGAATCCATCCAGGCGGATATCGGTGTCGAACGCATTGAGCGACTGCTTGCCCGGGTGCGGCATCTGTTACATGCCAGAAAACGGTGCGAAGACGGCCTGATGAGCTGGCAGTCGGGACAAGCGCTGTTCCTGGTATTGCCGGCCACCGCCGTGGATGGCGCCATGGCAATGGCAACACGCTTGCAACAGTGGTTCATCAGCCAGGAGTTTGAACTGGATGAGTTCCGGGTTTTTCTGACCACCCGAATTGGCGTGCACTGCGCCAATCACCAGGAAAAAGAGAGCGTCATGCAGTTATTCAATCAGGCGCTCAATAGCCTGGAAGACGCCACCGACACGGATAGGATTGCATTGAGCCAACCGGCACAACAACAGCTTGCCGCGTTGAAATCCGCCCCCGAAACCGCGGATCCACTCTCCCGGGAACTGCGCAAACTGGCAAATGACGGCAACGAGGAATCACTGCTTGAAGTGCTGTCCCCCGCACTTTGCATGCTGGATGAGCGGCTGCGATTAAAACTGGTGGATCGGCTGCTGGAAGCTTCCACACAGACAGTTGTTAATGGTTAGTGGGCTGTTGGGCCAGCGGGGTGTCACCGCGGACCAATGCCTCCTGGCCTGCAATCCGTTCCATCCCGGACTCAGGGTTTGCGGGCCATAAGCACCGCCCGGCGCGGCGCCGGATACCCCTCCCGGGTCCGCGCGGGATTGCTGGCGTCGAGAAAGTCCGGTAGCGACTGGAACCGCATCCACTCGGTCGCCCGCTGTTCTTCCACGGTGGTGTCACTCTCATCGACACAGCGAATATCCACAAAACCACAGCGATGCAGCCAGCGTTCCAGCATGGCCACCGAAGGCAGAAAGAACACATTACGCATGGCCGCATAGCGGTCTTCGGGCATCAGCACGGTCTGTTCATCCCCTTCCACCACCAGGGTTTCCAGCACCAGCTCCCCGCCTTCACCCAGCACCGCTTTGAGTTCCAGCAGGTGGTCCAGCGGAGAGCGCCGGTGATAGAGCACGCCCATGGAAAATACCGTATCGAAGTTCTCTGTCTGTGCCGGTAACTCTTCCATCCGCAACGGCAGAAACCACACCGGCACCGACGGCGCAAAACGACGCACCGCCAGATACTGCACCAGAAACAAAATTGTTGGATCGATGCCCACCACTTGTTTGGCACCAGCCGCCGCCATTCGCCAGCAGTGGTAGCCACTGCCACAGCCCACATCCAGTACCCTCCGTCCGGCCAGGGGCGACAAGTGCGGCGCCACCCGCTGCCACTTCCAGTCAGAGTGCCACTCGGTATCGATATGCACACCGAAGAAATCAAACGGCCCCTTGCGCCAGGGAATCAGGCCCTGCAAAGCCGCTTTGACTTCCGCCGGGTCAACCTCTCCCGGCTGGCCGATGCGCAGGGTATCCGCCGAAAGATCACACTCCGCCGGCCCCTCGGGTAACGCATTCAGCGCCGCCAGCCAGCGGGGCAGATCGCCGTGGGGTTTGTCCAGAAGGCGCTCGCGGCACAGGGCCATCAGCACGTCTCGTTCTGGCTGGGCATAAAGCTCGCGCAGCGCCGCTTCGCACTGCTGTAGATAATCCCTAAGCATCAGCGCACCGCCAGCAGGGAGATGAAATTGAAACAGCGGAACCAGACGTGGATTTCCCGGTAACCGGCCTGGCGCAGGCGCGCCTCATGGTCGGCCAGGGTTTCCGGAATCAGAACGTTTTCCAGTGCCGTGCGCTTCTGGCTGATTTCCAGATCCGAATAACCGTTGTTGCGTTTGAAGGCATGGTGCAGTTCGGTCTGCAGGGCATTCTCCCCATCATCCGCAAACCGGATCTTCTCCGAGAGCACCAGAATACCGCCGGGTACCGTGGCGTCAGCAAGGCGCTGGATCAGCCCGTCACGCTTGTCCGGAGCGATGAACTGCAGGGTGAAATTCAGCACCGCCATAGAGCACGGTTCAAACGCCATGCTCGCCACGTCCCCTTCCCGCAGAGACACCCGCTCACTTTGTCCGGTTTCTGCTATCAGGGTGCGGGCCTGACGGATCATGGCCTCAGAATTGTCCACAGCAATCAGCCGGTTGCCTCGGTCGGCGGTAAGGGTCGCCATGGCGGTGGTTGCCGCCCCCAGGGAGCAACCAAGATCATAGAGGCAGGTATCCGGCTGGGCATATCGGGCCGCCAGCACCCCGATCATGTCGATAATGGTGGCATAACCCGGCACCGAGCGACGGATCATGTCAGGAAAGACACGTACCACAGTGTCATCGAAGGAGAAACGGGTCACCTGCTGGTGGGCCGTGGCGTAAATGCGGTCCTGCTGATCAGACATAGGGGTTCCGATATCACAATGCGGGGCGGATTATAGCGGGTGATACCGGTGGGTAGAAATGGCCGCGCCGGACAGCGCAGGGGCCCGTGTAGATGAGAGCCCCTTTTTCAGGGATCAGGCCCCAGGCCGTTGCTTGCAGGGGTCCGGGCGGCTTCGCCCTACCCCCGCGGCCTGCTTACTTCAGGCTGACACGCAGGTTGGGATTGAAGTCCTCATCGGCCAGGTCGCTCAAATAATCTTGGACAAAATCCTGAACCTGGCTGTCACCCTGCTCGCCCAGGCGCTGCAGCGCCTCTTTCAGGGGCATCGTTTGCCCGCGGAGTGCCACCTGGGATGCCGTCAGGTTCAGGCCCAGGTCAATCACGGCATACTCCAGATTCTCTGCCTGCCGTGCCAGCACCATTTTTTCCAGCACGCTGCTGCCATCCTGACAGGACAACGAGAGCACCTGCTCGCCGGAGGTCAGCGCCAACTCATCGCTCTCGATCATGTCATCCACCAGGGCGCCAAACGCGCTCTCCTGGCTTGCGGCTAGGCATAACCGTTCATTCATACCGGCACTGATTTGTGCCTGGGCCGGCAGCGCAATGACAGCACACAGGACAAAAGACAAATAACGCATGGAGAAACCCTCTATCCCAAAACCCGAAAGATACAACCGTCGGTGGCGGATTATACGAATTAAACACTACATAAGTTAACCGTTATCACACATAAAGATGGATAAAAAATGACAAATGGTAGTATTTCGTCGTTCATCTATCAGTCACGAATAATTCCTAGGATGCCTGAGGCGCCCTACGAAACAGGCACAACAATTGCTTGGGGACAGAGATAAAGTAACGGGGGAAACCGATATGCAGCCGTTCCGCGAACACCGCCCAACCAACGCCCTGACCCCGGGAGCCCTGCTTCTGATGTTCTTTGGCGTGGTGCTGGCCTTGCAGGATGTGCAATGGCAACTGGTCAGCATGGCCAGCTTCCATGCCGGTGTCAGTCTGACTGCGGTGGCATTGTGTATTCATCTCTGCCGGCGCCATCGGGCCTGGCGGCTGGAATTGCTGGTGCTGGTCATGCTGGGCGTACTGCTGACGCTGGCGCCCTTGCTGCCGCCGCCCTTCCAGGACTTCTTCGAATACCTTACGCCTTGATGCCCAGGTACTGATGAATGGCCTCCCGCAGGGCGCTCAGGGACAGAGGCTTGATCAGCTGCCCGTTCATCCCGGACCGCGCTACCCGGCCGCCCAGTTCGGACACCGCGTGAGCGCTTAACGCCAGAATCTGGCAAGGGGGCCAGGATTCCCGGGCTTCACAATCGCGCATTCGCCCGGCACTGGTGAACCCGTCCATCACCGGCATATCCAGGTCCATCAATACCAGGTCGTATTCACCGGCAGCGTCCCGGAACCTTTCCAGCGCCCGGGCGCCATCCTCGGCAATATCAATCCGGCTGATACCCAGTCTCTCCAGGTAGCCCTTGGTTACCATCTGGTTCACCGGGTTATCCTCCACCACCAGCACCTGGAGAGAGGCAACGGCTTCCTCCCCGTGGACCTGTGACAGCACCGGAATACTTCTCGGCATCTGCCACCCCAGCAGCTGCTTGAGTTCGTTGACTGTCAGCACCGAACGTCGCAATAGCTGAACCTGCGGGGGCAGCCAGTTCGGCGCCTCACTGCGCATCCCGGTCAGCAGCAGAATCTGAAGAGGTACCTGGCTGATGCGCACCAACTGCAGGGTTTCCTCCAGCAAATCCTGATCCGGCATGCCATTGATCAGTAACACCCTGGCACCCTCCAGCGAACCCAGCGCCGCCAGTTGAGAGTGATTACTGACCCGTCGCACTGATTTGAATCGCGGGTCTGCTTGCAACCAGTCCGCCAGGTTGCCCTGCACGTCCCATAACCAGGCAGGAGGTGCTTCCTGCTCCACCGTGGGCACATCCTCCTTGACCGCCAGCATCTGGATACTGAAGCTGAAACGGGCGCCTTTACCGGGAGCGCTTTCCACATGGATATCGCCCCCCATCAAGCCCACCAGCTCCCGGCTGATGGACAAGCCCAGCCCCGTCCCCCCGAAACGTTTGGCGGTATCCGCCGATGCCTGGGCAAAATGCTGGAACAGTCGCGCCTGCTCTTCCTGGCTCAATCCGATACCGGTATCGCTCACCGCAAAGCTGAACAGGGGCATCTCATCACTGACCTGACGATAGGCCAATGACAGCACTACCCTGCCATTGCGGGTAAATTTAACCGCATTGCCCAACAGATTGATCAGTACCTGACGCAACCGGGTGGGATCGCCGACCACCCGTGAAGGCGTCTGACTGTCCATATCAAGGAGCACCAGCGTGCCGTTATCGCTGGCAGGCAGATTGAACATCTGGGCACATTCGGCCATCAGCAACGGCAGATCAAACTCCTCTTCCGCCAGTTGCAGTTTGCCTGCCTCAATCTTGGCGAAATCCAGCACATCATTAATCAGGGCGTTCAGGGTCCGCCCGGCACTGTCGATCAGGCTGATATATTCCTGCTGGCGGGGTGTAGGGTCGGTCTCACGCAACAACTCTGCCAGGCCAATCACACCATTAAGGGGGGTACGGATCTCGTGGCTCATGCGAGCCAGAAACTGGCCTTTCGCCTGGCTTTCCGCCCTGGCACTGATGGCACGGGAGTTGGAACGATATACCAGCAGCGCCAGCCCCAACACCAGGGCGTACAGCAACAACACCGCCAGCATCAGGAAAATGGTGTCCCTCAGTTTTTCCTGGCGCGCCTGGTCCACCAGCTTCACCGATAGTTGCACCAGACTTTCAGACAGACCTTCCAGAGATTGCATGGCATGGCGGCTGCGATCATAAGCCTGTTCCCAGCTGACCTGGACCCGGGGAGCCAGAATCAGCTCCTGCTCGGACCACAGCAGGAAGCGTTGCAGTTCATCTTTCACCAGACGCCACTGCTGCTGTAATTCAATGACCCCGGTCCGGGCGGACAGGGCCTTGATCTCGCTGTCGATGATCGACAGCTGCTGCAACAGTCGTTGCCAGGCATTTTCCAGACGACGGGCATCATTGTCGCCCAGATACCCCCCACGCTGGCTGACATAAAGCGCCAGGGCACGAATCAGACCAATATCGTTCTGCGCCTGGCGGAACGATCCCAGGGTCAGCGATAACACCTCATTGGGCTCCAGCCCCTCACCGACGGCCATATCCGACGCAATCAGCACCGACGCCAGGGCATTGGCCAGACGCTGAGCGATGCGATTGACGTTATCGTAGGGGCCCGCCACGTCTTCCAGGGGGATGCCGGTTTTCACGGTCAGGCCGGACCAGGTTTCACTGAGCAGTCCCGCCTGATCATTGAGGCCCGGAATATCCCGTTGGCGGGCTTGCTCCAGGAAAGCCTGCAGCCGGCCATCTGCCCTCGCCTCGCTGAGTTCAAAGCGGGACACGATCTCCGGGGTCTGGGCATGAATCATCACCGGAGCCAGATCACGCATATCATCCAGGGGAGAAAAGGCCGCCAGGCCGCTTTCAAAGAGTCGGAGGTCGCCTTCAAGGGTCTTGTAACCCACCAGCAGATCCAGGCGATGCTGAACAATCAGAAAAGAGGCGATGGCAAAGGGGACGGTAATGATGGCCAGCAACAGAGCCATTGCAACGCCGGTGCGCATGCCGTTATGTGATGGTCTTTCCATCCGCCTTCCCCTATAAAGGGTATTCTCACGGGGTATCTTGTATTGTGCCACCAGAACGCCACCATCACATCATGGAACCCGGAACACCTTGCCTGATGATGCCCACATTGATTGTAAAAGTTGCCCGTTTCTTACCGCTTAGCGCGCTTTTCGCCCTAATGGCCTGCCAGACCCCACCCAGCAGCGAGCCGTCCATCGATGCCCAGAAGCTGCCCAGGCTCAGCACGGACAGCAGCCAGACCGGGAGCCTGCCGGTGGCCCCCACCACCAAGGCCGTGGATCTGTCGCATTTCCGGATACCCCAGACCCTGGCGGGCCTGAAGCTGGACGGGGAAATCAGCTCCCAACGGGGCCGCACCCTGCACTACCGCAGCGAGGATAAGAAAGAACAATTGTCTCTCACACTCAGCGGGCTGCCGGCGGGCTGGGACAGCATGCCGGCGGAACGCGCTGTCGCCAGCTATTACAGTGAAGTGCGCCAACGGCGAGTAAACCAGGCCCTGCAGGACAGCGCCAACGCGCTGACCATCGTCAGCGAGACCTTGCTGGACCTGGAGGGCCAACCCTCCGCCCAGGCACAAATGCGATGGGTGGAAAAAGGCCGCCCGATCCAGAACCAGTCACTGCTGGTCACCCTGGTCGATGGGGCCTTTATCCGCATCAACAACGCCAGCTATCAACAGAATCCCCGCTGGCTACTGCAACATGGCAAGCGGGCCCTGGCCGAGTTCAAGGCGGCACAGGATAAGAGCGAATAATCCCAGGGACGAGAAGCGAGTTACGAGTCGCGAAAGGCAACCCCTCTATGCATTTCGAAACTCGTATCTCGCAACTCGCTTCTCGCCGCACCATCGCAGGAGATGCTGCAGCCTGTTAATGGTGATTCCCGCGAGGTATCCTGCCCTACCCTCAGGTGCCAAGCGCAGATCCGCCCCAGGTCGTGATGACAAGTTCCCCCTTTTCCCCCATTCAACCGGCCAGCATTGACTGGCAGGACACCACCCCGGTAGCGGTGGACTTTGACGATCCCTATTTCTCCCGGCAGGACGGCGCGTCGGAAAGTGATTACGTCTTTTTGCAGGGCAACCGCCTGACAGAGCGCTTCCGTGAGCTGCCTGCCGCCGGCACCTTTGTGATCGGTGAAACCGGCTTCGGCACCGGTCTGAATTGCCTGCTGGCCGCCCGGCAGTTTCTGGAAAACGCCCCGCACAGCGCCCGTTTGCACCTGGTCTCCGTGGAAAAGCACCCGTTACGCAAAGCGGACCTGAGCCGGGCCCTGAGCCACTGGCCACCCCTGGACGCCCTGGCACAACGATTGCTGGCAGAGTATCCCGCGCCGACCCCGGGCTTTCACCGTGTGCAGCTGCACCCCCGTGTACAGCTGACCTTGCTTTACGGCGATGCCCTGTCTCTGTGGCCACAGTTCTCCCATCCGGTGGATGCCTGGTTTCTGGACGGCTTTGCCCCGGCCCGCAACCCGGACATGTGGCACCCGGCGCTGTTTGCCCAATTGGCCAGACTGAGCCGCCCCGGTACCACCCTGGCAACCTTTACTGCCGCCGGCTTTGTCCGCCGCGGGTTGGCGGAGGCGGGCTTTGTCATGGAAAAACGCGACGGCTTCGGCCACAAACGACATATGCTGGTTGGCCGGATTGAAGGCGACCAGGCCCGGCCAGAGAGGCCTGCCCGACAGGTTCTGGTAGTCGGTGCCGGGCTCGCTGGCGCCACCACCGCCCGGGCCCTGGCTGAGCGGGGCTGCCAGGTGACGGTCTTGGATCCGGACGGCATTGCCGGTCACGCGTCCGGCAACCTGGCCGGGGTGGTCTACAGCACGCCCAGTGCCCACCTCACCCCACAGAACCGTTTCTACCAGCAAAGCTATGGTCATGCACTGCGCTGGCTGCATCGCTCAGGGTTTCCCGGCCAGGAAGCGGACGGCAACCTGAACGGCGTGATCCAGCACTATGTGGATGCGCGTCAGCAAGACAAGCTGGAACAGGCCATGGCCACCGGTGCCTGGCCCACGGAACTGCTCCAGGCCTACGGCGACAAGGCGGTGGAACTGAAGGGGGGCGGTTACCTGCGCCCGGACCGCTGGTGCCAGCATCTGCTGAAACACCCGGACATCACCCTGTTGGCGGCCCGGGTAACGGCGCTGGAGGAAGGAGCCCCCGCCAAGGTGACGCTGAGCAACGGGGAAATCCTGAGCGCCGACGCCGTGGTCCTGTGTACCGCCGGCCAGAGCCAGTCCCTGCCCGGCCTGGGCTGGTTACCGCTCAAACACATCCGTGGCCAGGTGAGCTATTGCCGAGCCACCGACGCCTCCCGTCGCTGGCAGCAGGCCCAGTGCCATGGCGGCTACCTGACACCGGCCCTGGACGATCTGCACTGCGTCGGTGCCACTTTCAAACTCCATGAAGATCATCACCATGCCACCGACGGTGACGACCAGGACAACCTGGCCCAACTGAAGCACTACCTCCCCGGCTTCTGGCAGGAGCTGGGGGGCGACCGCATCGATATCGTCGACCGACGCGTGGCGTTCCGTTGCCAGAGCATCGACTTTCTTCCCCTCTGCGGTCCCTTGCCCGTGGCCACGGACAACCCCCATCGCCCGGCACAGGGACTTTATCTCAATGTGGCCCACGGCAGCCGCGGGATTACCGGTACCCCCTTGTGTGCAGAGCTCATCGCCGACATGATCTGTGCTCAACCGCTGCCCATGGACCAGGAAATGATTGACGCCCTGGCCCCGGCCCGGTTTATTGTCCGCAAACGCAAAAAACAACCCGAGTGGATGCCATGACCCTAGTCAGCTTGCCGATTACCGCCCTCTACGCCGCCCTGAGCGGTTTCCTGATCATCGCCCTGGCCGCCAATGTGGTACGCCTTCGCCTGGGCAAGAAAGTCTCCCTGGGCGACGGTGGCCACAAGGACGTAAGCCGGGCCATTCGCGCCCACGGCAACACCATTGAATACCTTCCACTGGCACTGATTCTTATGGCCCTGCTGGAAATCAACGGTGGCGGCAGCACGGCCCTGCATAGTTACGGCATCCTGCTGGTGGGCGGCCGGATCATCTACAGCTACGGCATGCTGATCCCGCGCAGCAGCGCCAACCTGGCCCGCCAGCTGGGTGTCGTCACCTCCTGGCTGGTGATACTCGGCGCCGGTATTCAGCTGCTGGTGATTTAATAGACTGCGAGGTACGAGTTTCGAGTTGCGAAAGGCAAATCCGGCGCGCCCCGAAAGCGTGGGTTTTGACTTTCGAAACTCGCTTCTCGCAACTCGCTACCAAACGGGCGGAGATGCACTAACGTTAATATCCGCCATACGAGTTTTTTCACTGTTCACTATTAACTATTCACTATGCCCATCATCGTCCCCTGGAAAGACCTGCCCCCGGACACCCTCACCAACCTGATCGAGGAATTCGTTACCCGTGACGGCACCGACTACGGTGACCAGGAGGTTGCCACTTCCACCAAGGTGGAACAGGTCCGCACTCAGCTAAAACAGCAGGAGGCCTTTATCGTATTTGATGAGGTGACGGAGAGTGTGTCGGTAATGGGCAAGGAACAGGCGGAAGAAGCAGTTAACAGTGAATAGTTAATAGTGAACAACTCGCGAGGCCGACTTTCTGGCTTTTCAACGCAAGAGGCCGCGCCCAAAGTCTGGGCGCGGCCTCTTGCGTTTCTGAACAACAAACATGGCTTCGCGTAGCTATTCACTGTTAACTGTTAACTGTTAACTATTAACTGCCTTTCAAGCGATCGCCCCTTCCCGGGCCCACTCACAGCGCACTCTCAACGGCGCCTCGGAAGGCTCATGGCAGACCTCAGCGCTGTCCCAGACGAAGGTATGAAAGCCGGACAGCTCGGTTTCCAGGTGTACCACGGCATTGACCCAGTACATGTTCTTGAGCAGGGATTCGAACTTGGCGATCCAGTGTTCCCACTCATACTCCACCGCCAGGTAGGACATTCCAAAATGGATCACCTGGGTCTGGAAGGTGCCCCCCATCAAATCGTCGCCGGGTACAGAGAACATTTCCCGGCACAAGAAGGGCCATTCATCCGCCTGGGGAAGTTGCCGGACCGCCCGGCGGTTGTGAAAACAGTGCGCCTTGCGCTCCTGGATAGAGCCAAACGGCAGATGTTTGATACACCCGTAGACAATGGATTCGTTATCCAAGAAAACACCCCGAGAATCAGCTAACAGCCACAGGCGTCTAGCTTACAAGGACAAGCACCCCAAAATACAGGGACAGGCTTCCAAGTTTGCGCGGACAAATGGCCCATCACCCCCTGTCCCTTGCGCAGGAAGAGGAAGCCCCACTTGAGAAGCAAGCAACGCTTCCACAGCAAAAACGCTTGTTCCGATTTAACCGGGCGCAGTTAGCGCCCGCATCCGCGCATCTGGGCGGCGTAGCGGTTCGCCATGTCGGCGGTGCGGCGAGCGGCACCTTTCATCCATTTGTTGTTCTTCCAGGTGCCCCGGGCATAACCGCCATGGCCGGCATAATAGTTGAGGTACAGGTTATAGGTATCGTTGCGGGCAACACCGTTTTTTCGATGACTCTGGTAGTGATACCAACCCACAAAGCGCACCGCGTCCTTGAAATTATCCCGGTCCACACCATGGCGGCCGGTGGCGTCCTGGTACCATTGCCAGGTGGAATCCAGCGCCTGGGGATAGCCGTAGGCGGAGGAAGGTCGCTTCCAGGGGATAAAACCCAGCAGCTTGGTGCGGGGAGGCTTGGCCCGGGCATTAAAGCCGGACTCCTTGTAGATGGTCGCCATCAGCACCGGCACCGGTACACCGTATTCCTTTTCCGTGTTCTTGGCGTACTTGTACCAGTTGTTGAACCAGCCTCCTCGCTGATCAAACACCGCACAGACATTGTCTGTCTGGGTAGGCGTGCCTGCGCAGCCGCCCAGAAGCAGTGTCGCCAGCAGCAAGGTAAGGCCGATTTTCATAAGGCTCCCGGATCAATACCGTGTTGTTCGAATACGGACAGTAGCGCGGCCTCATCGCAGACCTCAACCCCCAGGGATTCGGCCTTGGCCAGCTTGGAACCGGCAGCAGCACCGGCAACCACCATGGACGTATTCTTCGACACCGAGCCCGCCACTTTGGCGCCCAACTGCTGCAGACCCTGTTTGGCCTGGTCGCGGGTGAATTGCTCCAGGGTGCCGGTGAGCACCCAGGTCTGCCCTTCCAGGGGACGGCTTTCCGCCTGGGCCGGAGCCCGCGCGGCCAGCTCGACCGCCATGGCTTCGGCTTCCTGCAAGCGAGCTTGCCAGCCGTTGTCCGCCAACGCCTTGCGCAATTGCGTCATCACCCCGGAACGCACGCCCTTCGGTTCTGCGCCAGCCCCTTCTGCGGCCCCGGCACTCAGCTCGGCCACGGTGCGATAGTGATTGCCCAGGGTTTCCAGGGACTTGTCACCGATACCGTCAAGATTCATGCCCAACCGCTTGGCGGATTTCAGCAGATGCGCCAGGGTCAGGCTGTGCACAAAGGCCGCAGAGGGTTCGCCACTGGAGTGGGGATTCACCCCGGCAGCCAGCAAACCGTCAATCACGGCTTCATTATCTGCCTCGGCAAAGAAGGCGCCGATCGCCTTGGCCACTTCCAGCCCCACATCCGGGACCGCCAGCAGCAACAGCAATGGCGCCCGACGGATACCGTCCAGATCGCCGAAACAGTCCGCCAGATTCTTGGCGGTCTCTTCACCGATCTGCAGGATCCCCAGGGCAAACAGAAAACGCCCCAGACCCACGGTCTTGGAGTCTTCCAGCGCGGCGATCAGGTTATCCGCCGATTTCTCACCCATGCGTTCCAGGCCGGCTACCTGTTCTGCTTTGAGCCGGTACAGATCCGCCACAGTGGCAATCAGCTCCTGATCCACCAGCGCATCCACCAGCTTGTCGCCCAGGCCATCAATATCCATGGCCCGGCGTGAAGCAAAGTGCTTGATGGCCTCACGCTGCTGGGCGCCACAAATCAGCCCCCCGGTGCAGCGGGCCACCACCTGGTCATCGCCACGCAGAATCTCACTGCCGCACACTGGGCAGCTGGGAGGCAGGGTAATATCCCGGGCATCCGCCGGTCGCCGCTCCGGGATGGCCCGCACTACCTTGGGAATCACATCCCCGGCCCGGTACACCACCACGGTGTCGCCGATGCGGATATCCAGGCGCCGAATTTCATCAATATTGTGCAGGGTGGCATTGCTCACGGTAACGCCGCCCACTTGCACCGGCTCCAGCCGCGCCACGGGTGTCAGGGCCCCGGTGCGCCCCACCTGCCAGTCCACGCCATTCAGCACGGTGAGCTCTTCTGAAGGTGGATATTTGAGGGCTGCGGCCCAAGCTGGCTCACGTGCGCGAAATCCTGCTATTTCCTGCAACTCAACATCATTTACCTTAAAAACAACACCATCAATGTCATAAGGTAACTCCTTTCTTTTACTACCTATCTCGTCAAAATACTTTAAGCACTCGTCTACGCCTTTAGCTCTTCTAATTTCCTTCGCGACCTTGAAACCTAACTTTTCAAGATAAGTAAGTCGCGTTCTCTGCTTATCTGGAACCGTCCCACCTTCATAGAAGCCAATTCCATAGGTATTAAACTCTAATGGCCGAGTTGCTGCAGTTTGGGAAGAAAGCAAACGAATACTGCCTGCTGCCAAGTTTCTTGGGTTCGCAAAAGTTTTTTGGCCTTCTTTTTCTAGTCTTTCATTCAAGAGATTAAACTTGTGCTTTGTTACGCAAACCTCACCCCTAACCTCAAGGGTTTTCGGCCAGCCTTGCCCCTGCAACCTAAGAGGGATTGATCTTACCGTCCGTGCATTTAGGGTAATATTTTCACCCTCTTGACCATCACCTCGTGTAGCTGCCTGAACCAGTTCACCTTTTTCATAAAGCAAACTTACAGCCAATCCATCAAACTTCAGCTCACAACAATACTCAACTTCCTCATGATCACTACCAAAGAGGTCAATATTCTTTGATTTTTTATCAAACAGTGATCGCAGCCTATTATCAAAAGCGATAAGTTGTTCTCGCTCAGTCAAAGTTTGCAAGCTGAGCATAGGCAACCGATGCTGGACGGTCTCGAACGCTTCTAGCGGAGGGCTCCCTACCCGAGCAGTGGGCGAGTTTGGTGTTCGAATTGATGGAAAGCGTTCTTCTAGATCTTGAAGCTCCCTAAATGCCCGATCATATTCCGAATCTGGTACAAGAGGATCGTCAAGGCTGTAGTAGTGAAAAGACCATTTGTGCAGCCTTTCATGGAGCTTTTTAACTTGAAGTGAGACCTCCAGCGGCACATCCCCCACCCGCTGGGTGGGCGAATCCGGGGAAACCAGCGATGGATGCTCTTCTTCCAGCGCCTGCAATTCACGATAAATGCGGTCGTACTCCGCATCCGGCACCGCCGGATCATCCAGCACGTAATAGCGATAGGACCAGTCGTTGAGCTGGTCGCGCAGGGATTGGGCTTTCTGGAGGATGTCTTGGGAAGGCTGGCTCACGGGACGGAGTATTCCTGTGTCTTGTCTTTTATAGGAGGTTGCTTGAGACGAGAACCGGCGCTGTATCGGTGTTGCCGTCTTTCACCGCTTCGCGCCTCATACCCGCAGGGCACAGAGAGCGGCGCTCCTACGGTGCCATATCATACGTAGGGTGCAGCCCGCAATGGGCAATGGAGTCTCGAGGTACGAGTAACAAATCGCGAAAACCTGTTGTATTTCGCGTCTCGAAACTCGTCACTCGCTACTGTTCTTACGCGCTCGGCACCCGCTGACGGCGCTCGAATTCCTGCACCCGCTGACGCAGGTGTTCCATGGTCTGCGGCGTCAGTACGCTGTGTTGTTCGTCCTTCAGGTCGCCCTCCAACTCGCTGGCCAGACGGCGGCAGATGGACAACATCTTGTCCAGCGCCCCCAGGGCATCCGTCGGCCCGGGCAGTTTCAGGAAGAAGGTCACACCGGCAAAGGTCTTCTCTTCCATGGTGTCCAGGTCGAAGGTGCCCGGCTCCACCGCATTGGCCATGGAGAACTGCAACTCGTCACGGCCGTCCAGGCTCACATGGCGATGGAAGATGTTCATCTGCCCATAGCGCAAACCGGATTCCAGCAACAGTCGCAGCAGGTCGTTACCGGCAAACGGCGCACCACGCTGGGCAATCAGGTGAACCACGATCACTTCCAGCACCGGCTGGGGTTCGCGGTGACGTTCCGGTTTTCTCTCCGGCTTTCTTTCCGGTTTCTGTTCCACCACTTTCGTTTCCACCGGTCGCGACTCCACCGCCGGTTTGGCCGGTTCACGGGGAGGCTCTGGCTGTCGCTCCGGTTCGCGGTATTGCGGGGCCGGGGCCTGATCCGCCGGTGCCGGCTCAGGCTCCCGGTCGCCGTCAAACAGACTTTGCTGCTCAGCGGTGGCGGGCGGATTCACCTCTTCGTCCGGCTCCATCATGGTGGGCGGCGCTTCGGCCCGCTGCTGCGAGTCCATTTCCATGGCCCGGCGCACCACGCGGGCGGTGCCGATCAGCTCCGGGTTATAGTCGCTTTTCTCGGCTTCTTCTTCCTGGGCATCCCGGTAACGCGGGTCGATACGCATACGCAGTCTGCCCTGCCGCTCCCGGATCATACGACGGACACCATCCGCCAGGATCAGCAGGATCAGAATAACCAGAATGCCAATCAGTGTTTCCAGATTCAGGCCCATTGCCTCATCTTCCTTGCTTGCGCTGAAGTGCCACCATTACGGACAGCACCGGATTGCCTTACATAGCCGCCATTTCGGCAGCTTCTTCCACATCGACCGACACCAGACGGGACACACCAGGCTCATGCATGGTGACCCCCATCAGGGTAGCAGCCATCTCCATCGCAATCTTGTTATGAGTAATGTAGATGAATTGTACTTTTGCGGACATTTCCGACACCAGGTTACAGAAACGACCCACGTTCGCATCGTCCAGCGGCGCGTCCACCTCATCGAGCAGACAGAAAGGCGCCGGGTTGAGCTGGAAGATACTGAATACCAGGGACAGGGCGGTCAGTGCCTTCTCCCCCCCTGACAACAGATGAATGGTGCTGTTCCGCTTGCCCGGGGGCCGCGCCATGATCGTCACACCGGTATCCAGCAGATCGTCGCCGGTGAGCTCCAGGTAGGCGTGACCGCCGCCGAACACCTTGGGAAACAGTTCCTGCAGGCCCCGGTTGATGCGGTCGAAGTATTCCTTGAAGCGCGCCCGGGTTTCCCGGTCGATCTTGCGAATGGCGTTTTCCAGGGTGTTGAGCGCGTCTTCCAGGTCCGCGTTCTGGCTGTCCAGGTAGTTTTTGCGCTCGGACTGCTGCTGGTATTCGTCGATGGCCGCCAGGTTGATCTGGCCCAGCCGTGAAATGCGCTGGCCGATCATGTCCATTTCCCGGGCCCATTCCTGCTCGTTGGCGTCCTCGGGCAGGTTTTCCAGCACCGTATCCAGGTCGAAGTTGTGCTCGCCCAGCTGCTCGGCCACGGTCTGGCGGCGGGTGGTCAGGTCCTGCCACTGCATCCGCTTTTGATCCATGGTGCTGCGGATTTCCTGGGCCTGGCGCTCGAACTGGCCGCGCTGGCCTTCCAGGTTGCGCATCTCGTGGTCCACCGCTTCCAGTTCCCGGCGGGCCTCGGTGAGCTTGTGCTCCGCTTCCAGGCGCACTTCCAGTTTTTCTTCCAGCTGCATCTGCAGCTCGGTGCCTGGCTCGTCGCCCTCGTTGGTCTGCTCTTCCAGCAGCGCCTTGCGCTCGGCCAGGGCCTGTACCTGGGATTCCAGCCGACTCAGGTTCTGGCGCAGGGAATCCGCCTGGGTGCGGGCACCCTGCACTTCCATGGCCAGATGGTGGGACTGGTCACGGGCATGGCGGGCCTTCTGGCGTGCCTCGTCCAGGCGCAGACGCAGCTCATCGCGGCGGGACAGCAATGCCTCGCGCTGGCCGCTGTCCGCCTCCATGGCGTCCAGCGCTTCCGCCAGCACCGCCCGGGCCTCTTTCATCTGTTCCTGTTCCTGGGCGTGCTGCTCGTTGGCTTCTTCCAGCTCACGGCCCAGGCGCTCGCGGCGCATGGTGATCTGTTCCAGGCGCACCTGACGGGCGCTGACCTGGGCATTGATCTCGCCCAGCTCCCGGTTGATACGGCTGGCCTGGCGCTGTACCTCTTCGCGCTCTTCCTCCAGCTCGCCGATCTGCTCGCGGGTGCTTTCCAGTTGTTCCTTCAGGTCGTCCACGGTGGCCTGCAGGGTGTCGATCTCGCCCTCCAGCTGATCCAGCTCGCGGCGGCGCTCGAGCACACCGGCTTCCTGGTCTTCTTCTTTGGCCACTTTCAGCCAGTCCGGGCCCAGCCAGATACCGTCGCGGGTGACCACGGATTCGTAGGCGTCCAGTTGACCGCGCAGGGCCAGAGCAGCGTTGAGATCATCGGCCACGTAGACCCCGGCCAGCAGGCCTTCCGGCACCTGTCCCTGAACGTGATCACGGAGCAGTTTGCCCTTGCTGCCTGAGCCCTTCACCGAGGCCGGGCTGACCAGGGCCAGGCGGCCATGGGACAGATCGCCCAGCCAGTCGCTGACCTGATCCAGGCCGCTGATCGCCACCGCCTGAATGCTGTCGCCCAGCACCGCTTCCAGGGCCTTTTCCCAGCCCTCGTCCACCTGCACCTGATCGGCCAGGCGGGGCTCTGCGTCCAGTTCGTGGCGGTTAAGCCAGTCGCTCACCGCGCCGTCGTCGCCCATGGCAGCCTTTTGCAGGGCTTCCAGGGAGGTGCGGCGGCCCTTCAGGGTCTGCAGTTTCTCGCGGGCTTCGTCCAGCTGCCGGCCACGGTCGCCGTTTTCCCGGCGCATGCGGTTGATGTCTTCCTGCAGGGATTCACTGCGCAGTTCGTTTTCTTCCGACTGGCCGCGATACTGCTCTACCTGCTCTTCCAGCTGGCGCATTTCCTGGGCCAGCGGGCCGGAATCCAGGGATTCCTGCTCTTTTCTGAGGCGCTCGATGCGGTCCTTCAGGCGATCCTGGGATTTTTCCAGGTGCTGGATACGGGACTGCTCCACCTCGGCCTGGCGGCGGGATTCGCCGGACTTGCCGTTGAATTCCTCCCACTCCTGCTGCCAGTTCTGCATGGTTTCTTCGGCCAGGGCCAGGGCCTCGGCGGAGGCTTCCTGCTGCTCGCTGATCAGCTCCAGCTCCGGCTCACGCTCGGCCAGAATGGCGTCCAGTTCCGCCACCTTCTCGCTGTCCACCCGCAGGTGCTCATCGGATTCCTGCCAGCTGGCCTTGATCTGATCCAGCTCTTCATAGAGCTGCTGCTTGCGTTCACGCTGGTGCTGGATGCTCTGTTCCAGCCGGGCCACTTCCGCGCCCAGGGCATAGAAATGCTGCTGCACCTGGTTGAAGTGTTCCTGCACCTCGTGGTGCTTCTCACGCAGGCGCTCCACTTCTGCGTCCACATGGCGCTGCTCGGCCACCTTGGCTTCCATGGACACATCCAGCTCGCCGATCACGTGGTCGAGCTGCTTGACCTGGCCATCCAGGCCTTTCCAGCGCAGGGCCTTGAGCTGGGCGCCCTTGAGGCGCTCCTCTTCCTTGTACTGCTTGTACTTTTCCGCCGCGCTGGCCTGGCGGCTGAGGCGCTCCAACTGGCGCTCCAGCTCGTCACGGATATCGGTGAGGCGCTCCAGGTTTTCCCGGGTGCGGCGGATGCGGTTCTCGGTCTCGCGGCGGCGAGCCTTGTATTTGGAGATCCCCGCCGCTTCCTCAATGTAGACCCGCAGCTCTTCCGGCTTGGCCTCGATCAGCCGGGAAATCATCCCCTGCTCGATGATGGCGTAGCTGCGCGGGCCCAGGCCGGTGCCCAGGAAGATGTCGGAAATGTCCTTGCGGCGGCATTTGGTGCCGTTGAGGAAATAGTTGGACTGGCCGTCGCGGGTCACCTGCCGCTTCACCGAGATTTCGTTGAACTTGCCGTATTCGCCGGTAACGGTGGCGTCGGAGTTGTCGAAGATCAGCTCGATGGAGGCCTGGGCCACGGGCTTGCGGGCATTGGAGCCATTGAAGATCACGTCTGCCATGGACTCGCCACGCAGGTGCTTGGCGGAGGACTCCCCCATCACCCAGCGGACCGCATCAATGATATTGGACTTCCCACACCCGTTGGGCCCCACCACAGCGGTGAGATTCTCCGGGAAATTGGTGGTGGTAGGGTCCACAAAGGATTTGAACCCGGCCAGTTTTATGGATTTCAGTCGCATAGTGTCTGCTTAAACTCGGGCCAACAGGCCAAAAATTGGGCGAAAACAGGGATTTTCGCCGCCCCCTGAAGCGATTACGGCGCACCGTGGGCATTAAAGGGGGTAAGTCTAGCGACAACCCGGACTGAATTCATCAGCCGCAACGCCCTGTTTACAATAAGGCCAAGAATACCGGGCCCCTCCGGGCGCCATGGCTGCATGGCGATATTGCCGTCGGCGGGCGATTCGCCATGCGAGCATGGGCTCCTACAAGGGCTCGGGGCGAATTGAAAACAAGTGCAAAAGCCGGGCCCCGTTCACACGCTCTGCCCACCCCTTCCCTCCACCGCCCCCCGTTGGAGCCTTGCTCGCAAGGCGAAGAGCTCCCGGCCAAGGCGTTCGCCTTGCAAGCAAGGCTCCAACAGTGGACCAGTGGCTCGGAAACGGGGGCTACCTGACCCTGATAGCCCTTCGCCTTGCGAGCAAGGCTCCAACGGTACGGGAGGATGGGACTTCCCAGCAGGGGCTTTCCCTTTTCACTTTCTGCTTGTAGCTTGTAGCTTGTAGCTGCTTTCTCACAGCCAAGGATTTGCCGTGTCTCAAGTTGCCGATGCCATCAGCTATCTCAAACGCAGTGTCACCATGGCGAAAAGCCGGGAGCTGCGGGTCTATGTGGTAGTCCCACTGATCTTCAACATCGTTGTCTTCGGTGGCCTCTACTGGCTCAGCGGCAGCTGGATCGCCGGCTGGATCGCCTCGGCCACGGCAGACTGGGCACTGACCGGCTCGCTGAGCTTCCTCAACGAGGCCCTGCACTTCCTCATCGACGCGGCCATTATCCTGGTCTGGATCCTGCTGTTGGCCCTGTTCGCCAGCGTCTTTTCCATCGGCGTACAGCTGATTGCGGCGCCCTTCATGGGCTTCCTGGCGGAGCAGGTGGATATCCAGACCACCGGCCACCCCATGCCCGACGAATCCATTCCGGCCATGATCGTGCGTACTTTCAAACGGGAAATACGCAAGACCTGGTACTGGCTGTGGCGGGCAGTGCTGATTCTGTTTGTGGTGATGGTGGTCTACTTCATCCCGGTGATAAACGTGTTCGCTTCGGTGATCTGGTTCCTGTGGTCCGGCTGGCTGCTGGCCATGCAGTACATCGATTTCGGTGCCGATAACCGCCAGGTGCCCTTCGAGGTGATGCTGGAGCGCCTGAAAACCAAACGCTGGCTGGTGCTCACCTTCGGCGCCGTGGTCATGGGCCTGACCATGCTGCCGCTGGTGAACCTGTTCATCATGCCGGTGGCGGTGATTGCCGGGACGTTGATCTGGGTGGAGGAATTGGCACCGCAAACCCCGGAACCCTCCACGAAGCCGCTGTAGGAGCGCCTCTCGAGGCGCGAATCCGAGCCCTGGCGAGGAAACGACGCGACGAAAAACCTGATCTCTCTAGATAGACCTGTCACGCGGTGATATTCCTGATCGCCCTGCGGGCGATTTCCTTGCTGCGCAAGGTTCGCGCCTCAAGAGGCGCTCCTACAGCGACCTTGTAGAAACGTTACCGCATGAATCCAAGCTCGCGCAGCTGATGAATCCTGTCCCTTGTCGCCGCCGCGTCCTCGAATTCCAGGTTCTTGGCGTGCTCCATCATCTTGTTTTCCAGGGCCTTGATCTCGCGGGCCACTTCCGCCGGGGACATGGCTTCGTATTTCGAGGCTGACTCGGCCACCTTCTTGCCCTTGTCGCCCTTGTCGCCCTTGTATTTGCGGTCGAAACGGCTGCCGCCGCTATCGTCCATGATGTCGCGAATCTTCTTGTTGAGCTTCTGCGGCGTGATGCCGTGCTCCTTGTTGAAGGCTTCCTGTTTCTCCCGGCGGCGGTCGGTCTCGCCGATGGCCCGCTCCATGGAACCGGTCATCTTGTCCGCATAGAGAATGGCGCGGCCTTCCACGTTCCGCGCTGCCCGGCCAATGGTCTGGATCAGCGAGCGGTCCGAGCGCAGGAAGCCCTCCTTGTCCGCATCCAGAATGGCCACCAGCGCCACCTCGGGCATATCCAGGCCCTCACGCAGCAGGTTGATACCCACCAGCACGTCGAATTTGCCCAGCCGGAGGTCGCGGATGATCTCCACCCGCTCCACGGTGTCGATGTCCGAGTGCAGATAACGCACCTTGATGCCGTGCTCGTTCAGGTACTCGGTCAGATCCTCGGCCATGCGCTTGGTGAGCGTAGTCACCAACACCCGCTCCCCCTTGGCGATGCATTCCTTGGCCTCACCCAGCAGGTCGTCCACCTGGGTGGTTGCCGGGCGGATCTCGATCCTCGGGTCCACCAGGCCGGTGGGCCGCACCACCTGTTCCACTACCTGGCCGGCATATTTTTGCTCGTAGGGGCCCGGGGTGGCGGATACGAACACCATCTGCGGCGCCAGCCGCTCCCACTCCTCGAATTTGAGGGGGCGGTTATCCATGGCCGAAGGCAACCGGAAGCCGAAGCTCACCAGGGTTTCCTTGCGCGAACGGTCGCCCTTGTACATGGCGCCCAGCTGGGGAATGGTCACGTGGGACTCATCCGCGATCAGCAGGGCATCCTCCGGCAGATAGTCGAACAGGGTCGGCGGCGCCTCACCCGGGGCACGGCCAGAGAACAGCCGGGAATAGTTTTCCACCCCGTTGCAGTAGCCCAGTTCCTGCAGCATCTCGATGTCGAAACGGGTGCGCTGCTCCAGCCGCTGGGCTTCCACCAGCTTGTTCTGCTCCTTGAGCTCGGCCAACCGCTCAGTGAGCTCTTCCTTGATTATCTCGATGGCCTTGAGCACGGTCTCCCGGGGCGTCACGTAATGGCTCTTGGGGTAAACGGTAATGCGCCCTACCCGCCTGATCACCTCACCGGTGAGCGGGTCGAAGATGCTGATGGTTTCCACCTCGTCATCGAACAATTCGATGCGAACCGCCTCTTTTTCCTCTTCCGCCGGAAAAATATCGATCACATCACCGCGCACCCGATAGGTGGCGCGGCGGAAATCCATCTCGTTGCGGGTGTACTGCAGCTCCGCCAGCCGGCGCAGCAGTTCGCGCTGGTCAATACGGTCACCGCGCACCAGGTGCAGCACCATGGCGTGGTAACTGGCCGGGTCGCCCAGACCGTAGATGGCGGACACGGTGGCCACGATGATGGTGTCCGGCCGCTCCAGAATGGCCTTGGTGGCGGACAGCCGCATCTGCTCGATCTGCTCGTTCACCGAGGCATCCTTCTCGATGAAGGTGTCTGAGCTCGGCACATAGGCTTCCGGCTGGTAGTAGTCGTAGTAGGAAACGAAGTACTCCACCGCGTTTTCCGGAAAGAACTCCTTGAACTCCCCGTACAACTGGGCCGCCAGCGTCTTGTTGGGCGCCATGATGAGGGTGGGCCGTCCGGTCTCCTGGATCACATTGGCCATGGTGAAGGTCTTGCCGGACCCGGTGACCCCCAACAGAGTCTGGTGGCCCAGGCCGTCATTGATCCCTTCGATCAACTGGGCAATAGCTTTCGGCTGATCACCGGCGGGTTGGTAATCGGAATGGAGCTTGAAAAGGCTTTCGGACATGGGTGTCGAGTCTCTTGCTGCAATAGCTTACCGCGGGCATTCGCGATGCAAGCATCGCTTCCCACAAAATACCTGTTGTTTTCCCTGTGGGAAGCGATGCTTGCATCGCGAATCGGCCTTTCTCATGAGGCCGGGGAATACGGGACATCCACCACAACCTCCGGTATAATCCACTCCCCTTTCTGCGCCAAAAGCGCAGCCAATACGACTCTTTAGACGAATGAGGAGTGCATGTCCGATATCAGCCTTTCCGACCGCGTACAACGCATCAAGCCGTCCCCTACCCTGGCCATCACCGCCAAAGCCGGTGAACTTCGTGCACAGGGAAAAGACATTATTGGGCTGGGTGCTGGTGAGCCGGATTTCGATACCCCGGATCATATCAAACAAGCCGCCATTGAAGCGATCAACGCCGGCAAGACCAAGTATACCCCGGTAGACGGCACTCCCGGCCTGAAAAAGGCCATCATCGACAAGTTTAAGCGCGACAACAGCCTGGACTACGAGCCCAACCAGATCCTGGTGTCCAGCGGCGGCAAACAGTCTTTCTTCAACATGGCCCTGGCCCTGCTGAACGACGGCGACGAAGCCATCATTCCCGCCCCCTACTGGGTGAGCTACCCGGATATGGTGCTGGTTGCCGGCGGCGTACCCAAGGTACTCGAAACCGACGTGAACAGCCGGTTCAAGATCACCCCGGAACAGCTGGAAGCGGCGATCACGCCGAAAACCCGTCTGTTCGTGATCAACAGCCCGTCCAACCCCTCCGGCATGGCCTACTCCATCGAAGAGCTGGCCGCCCTGGGTGAAGTGCTGAAGAATCACCCGGACATCATCATCGCCACCGATGACATGTACGAGCACATCCTGTGGACCGGCAAGCCGTTCGTGAACATCGTCAACGCCTGCCCGGAGCTGTACGACCGCACCGTGGTCATGAATGGCGTTTCCAAGGCCTACTCCATGACCGGCTGGCGCATCGGCTATGCCGGCGGTCCGCAGAAGCTGATCGCGGCCATGAAGAAGGTCCAGTCCCAGTCCACCTCCAACCCGGCCTCCATCAGCCAGGCAGCGGCAGAAGCCGCGCTGGCCGGCGAACAGGGTTGCGTGGACGAGATGGTCAAAGCGTTCAAGGAGCGCCACGACTACCTGACCGCAGCACTGGATGCCCTGCCCGGCGTGAAATGCGCCCAGGGTGACGGCACCTTCTATGCCTTCCCGGACTTCTCCGAAGCCATTGCCAACCTGGACGGCGTGGAATCCGACACCGACCTGGCCGCCCTGCTGCTGGAAACCGCCGAAGTGGCGCTGGTACCCGGTTCCGCCTTCGGCGCACCCGGCTGCATGCGCCTGTCCTTCGCCGTCGGTATGGACACCCTGAAAGAAGCCATTCGCCGTATCGAGCAAGCATTGGCTAAATAAGCAACAAACGCGCCTCCGGGGTGTTGACGACCCCGGAAGGCGTCACTAATATACGCGCCTCAAGACATTCCGCCTTAGCTCAGTTGGTAGAGCAAATGACTGTTAATCATTGGGTCGCTGGTTCGAGCCCAGCAGGCGGAGCCAAATAAGAGAAGGGCTTATCCACCGGGTAAGCCCTTTTTCTTTGCCCCAATGATTGGGCGCCCTGCGGCCGCCGGTTAATCATTGGTGAATTCAGCGAATTCACCTAGTTCGAGCCCAGCAGGCGGAGCCAAATAGAAAGGGCCTACCCATCGGGTAGGCCCTTTTCCCTTTTCCTTTGTCCCAATGATTGGTCGCCCTGCGGTCGACGGTTAATCATTGGTGAATTCAGCGAATTCACCTGGTTCGAGCCCAGCAGGCGGAGCCAAATAAGAAAAGGGCTTATCCATCGGATAGGCCCTTTTTCTTTGTCCCAATGATTGGGCGCCTGAGACCGCACCACTCTACGAACACCCCCCCACAAAAGCGTCGTCAGGAACTGCCTCCAAATTGTGGTTACCTATAACCATGGTAGAATCCCCCTCTTTTCCGGTGCAAACCTAAGCGGATAACTACCCAGCAAGGATCGGTGCTGTAATGCAACAGGACTCAGTCAACCCCTCACCCTCCAGACACAATCGCTGGTACGAAAGGGTCCTCCTTAACCCCTTTCTGGGGCATATGATTGCAATACTCAGTCTGACTGCTGGAGCGCAATTTCTGAGCTACCAAAGATGGGTAGAAGATGAAAACCAAGCTTATACACTGTTATGGCTGCTGCTCACTTACCTTCTATCCGTTATCCTCAGCCAGAACATTGGGAAATTTACTGGCGGGAAAGCTTACTCGTACACCCTGGCAACCACCGCAATATCGGGCGCCATCATGGTCACCGCAGTGTTACTACTGCGCCTAGGCTATGCTCGCACTTCATTATTGGTTGGGCTATCGCTGCTTGTCGCACTGCAATGCGCTTCGATCGCAATCAGCCGGCGCTTCCGAAGGCTCAAGCTGGCAGTCATCCCTTCTGAAGATCAGCAAGCAATACCCGATACCCGCAATGTCGAATTCCGCCTCTTGCCGTCTCCTGATCTCGCAGGAACTCGTTATGACGGAATCGTCGTTGACATGGATCAGGACCTCGAAGATGAATGGATACGTTTTGTCAGCCATTGCAACATCGCTGGTATTCCGGTCCTTCCTGCCCGGCAGATAGAAGAAGCTATCAGAGGCAAAGTCAATTTAGCCACGCTACAGAGCACGGACTTGGCCAGCCTCCAGCCGTCACCGGTCTACCTGGCGGCAAAACGGGCAACAGACATTCTTCTGACAGTAGCTGCTGCCCCCCTACTACTCCCACTATGCCTGATAATGGCCATACTCATTCGTATTGACTCCCCCGGCAGTGCAATCTTTGTTCAGCAACGCATTGGCAAAGGGAACAAAGTTTTTAAGATGTACAAGTTTCGGTCCATGAAACCCTCAGAAAACCCAGGAGACACCCCGCAATTCGCTGATCAGGATGCACACCGGATCACCCGCCTGGGAGCATTTATACGCAAATTCCGGATTGATGAATTACCCCAATTCCTGAACGTTTTGCTGGGTGACATGAGCCTGATCGGCCCGCGCCCAGAGCAGCCCGGCTTTGTGGAAAAGTTCGAATCTGAAGTGCCCTACTACAGCTACAGACACATCGTGAGACCCGGAATCACAGGGTGGGCCCAAGTAAATCAGGGCTATGCAACAGATACGGATGAAACTCGGGAGAAGGTCGAGCACGACTTCTACTACATCAAGAACCTGTCACCAGGCCTGGATTTTCTGGTCATTATGCGAACCCTGAAAACCGTAGCGACCGGCTTTGGTGCGATGTAGCGCTTTGTTTTGTGATCCTAAGCGCTAATGCAAGGAGAAATAAGTGTACGATCAATACGACACATTCAAGGGCTGGCATAATTACTTCCAATACTCCGAAGAACAAAATCGGTATTTCACAAAAGAATTCCAAGGCTTTTCCCTAACAGGCAAGCGCATACTGGAAATTGGATATGGCGAAGGGTCATTACTTGCCTGGATGCGTGACCGAGGGGCCCATGTTGTAGGCGTAGAACTTAATGAACGCAGCCTGGAAGAAGCCACCAAACAAGGAATTTCCGCGTTCTCAGATCTGGAAAGCGCATTCAAGGAAAAAACCAAGCCCTTCGACTTAATTGTTGCATTCGACGTACTTGAGCATCTTCAAGTTGAAGAAATAAACAGCCTACTTGGGCAGGCCAAAGCCAATCTCTCAGCCAATGGGTGTCTATTTATTCGTGTGCCAAACGGTCGAAGTCCATGGGGACTCGTTAATCAATATGGCGACCTGACGCACTGCACTGTATTGTCAGACCTTCGACTTCAGCAGCTTGCCTTGAATGCAGGCTACACACTCAAATCCTGCCGCGATCAAGCTCAAGTAACCAGGAAACGGCTACGAAAGAGAATGTTGGATATCGTATTTCATTTTGCTCGCCGCACTGTTGATTTTCTGATACGCCGAATTTACGGGTTCGGAAACATTCCGCTAGGCTCTAACATTGTCGCAATACTGGCACCCAAAAAAACACATGACGGCCACTAAATCCCTATGGCACGAAGTCTGATCTATTATTTACTGTCAGGCGTGGGTGGCCGCATCATCACTCTGCTTGCCATCCCCGTATTGATAAAATACCTGGGCATCGAAGCTTTTGGCCTTATTGGTTTTTATCTGCTTCTAACTAGCTCGGCGCAACTGGCTGAGATGGGCATAGGAACCTCGATTGCCCGCCGCATTTCACAGTTGCGGGAGAAAAACGCTTCAGCTTCAGTAATTCGAAAGCTTTCACTCAATATCGGCATTCGTTATTTCACCGTAGTCATCACTTTAGCACTCATTCTATTCGGGCCGGCTCAGCCTTGGCTGGTTGCACATATTGAAGCAAAAGAATTGACCACGGCCACCATAAGCACCGCCATTACATTGATGGGCATTGCAGTCAGCAGCCACCTTATCATCAATTACCTAATCAACCTCCTGATCGGTTTAGAAAAACATACTGACGTCAGTGTCATACGCTTTGTCCAGAGTGGCTTGCTGCAACTGGTTAGTGCCGGAATCATCATGCTCGCCCCAGGAGTAACCAACTACTTCATCGTTCAGGTTATAGGGCTATCAGCTCTGGCTTTATCAACCATGACAATCGTACTGGTCCGCTTTCGAAACCTCCCAGCCGGAGACGCAAGTGTTGAAGAAACCGCCACCCTTGGCCACCAGACCACGATGGGAATTGCAGTAATTACCATACTCGGTTTTTTCTTCTCACAGATTGACAGAATCACGCTCTCCGGAAGCGTCCCTCTGGATGAGTTTGGTTACTACTCGCTAGCATTTTCGGTAGTGAATGCCGTTAACGTAATGATTTCACCAATATTCAGCATCTTGCTACCCGTATATTCCCGGTTAGCTTACGGAAACAACCAACAACGGCTCTGGGACGTCTACCGACGAACTTACATAATCATGCAAGCCCTTCTTATTCCGGCGGTCAGTGTACTAGTATTCATGGGCACTGAAAGTCTGTGGGTCTGGACAGGGGACCCTGAGCTGTCGGCCATCTGCACACCACTGATGCAGTTGCTGGCAATAGGCATCTTATCTCAGGGCCTCAGCAACTCCTCGTGGTTAATACAACTTGGTTTAGGCAAACTAAATGCAGAAATCTTCATTCATGTTTTACTGGTTATTTTCACGCCTATATTCATGGTCATAGCGTTAGGAAAGTATGGCCTTGTTGGTGCAGCTCTCTCTATTGCTGGTGCGCACACCAGTCACCTCGTGATATCCATGCTCTATGTAAATACCCGGCACTTCCAGCGCACTCCATTTTTTAATTTCCGCGTATCCGCCTTTTGGCTATTATCGCTACCAGTTGCCGCAGGCTCTTACCTCATCCCCGCGAATGACAACCGCATCCTGCAGGGAAGCATCATCGTAGCACTCTATGCTATCCCGGCTGCAATCGGATTAGGTTGTGCCGTATATCAACTCAGAAAAGCTACCGCAACAGCATAAAAGCCTCTTGGCACCCTCCAATTGGCGCAACTCTACCCCAAAAAAAGATTTAAGAAATAACATGACAAGTTAAAGAGATACAAGGCGGCAGGCTTGCCTAGGGAGCCTCTGAATAACTCCTTGCATGCTCAGTCTTTCAGGCTGGCTCGCAATCTATATGTAGTGGTCTAATGAATCCGGACACCAACGTAGGTGGTAAAGTTACCACCTTAAGCGAGGTGTCAGATGACCAGAAAACGACGATCCTTTACACCTGAATTCAAGCAGGAAGGGGTTCTACCCCGTTACTGCGGACACTTCTAAAAAGAGGCACACTGTGCCCAAGGAGTGTTTATGAGCAAGCGAAAGAAGTACAGCCCCGAGTTCAAGCGTGAAGCGGTAGAGCAGACTCGCCACCCCGACGTGAGCTGCCGCCAAGTGGCCCTTGAACTGGGCATCAATCCCAATCTTCTCTCTCGTTGGCGCAGAGAGGCGGATGATGCCTCCACCCCAAGCTTCCAGGGTTCAGGCTCCCCTCGTGACGCGGAGATGGCCCGGCTGAAACGGGAGCTGGCACGAGTGAAGAAGGAAAGGGATTTTTTGCGCGAAGCGGCAACGTTCTTCGCAAAGGAGTCGTCCTGAGATATCAGGCGATTGAGCGTTGCCGCCAAGACTTCCCTGTTCTGCTAATGTGTCGCTGCTTGAAGGTCTCTCCGAGCGGCTACTACTCTTGGTCTGGCCGGGCGCCTTCGAGCCGGGCACAGGATAATGAGCGGCTTCTCAAACGAATCCACGAGATACATGCTGACAGCGGTGGCGCCATCGGCGCCCCTCGCATGCATGATGACCTGGTGGAGGAAGGAGAAACAGCCAGCCTCAATCGTGTGGCGCGTCTAATGGCGAAATCTGGCTTGCAGGGCTGGCCTCGCCGCAGAGGCCGGGGTCGCAAGGCCCCTTCAGTTCGTCCGGATGGAGTGAAGAACCATCTGAAACGAGACTTCTCTGCACTGGAGCCAGACACCAAGTGGGTGACCGACATCACGGAGATCAAGACCAAGGAAGGCAAGCTATTCCTGTGTGTAGTGATGGATCTGTACAGCAACATCATTGCGGGCTGGTCGATGCATCATCGCCAGGATCGGTACATGGTGCTTCGGGCAGTTGAGATGGCGGTGTGGCAACGAGAGGGAGATGGGAAGATCATTCTCCACTCGGATCGAGGTAGCCAGTTTACGAGTGGTGATTACCAGCGTTATTTGAAACAGCAAGGATTGGTATGCAGCATGAGTGCGGTCGGCCACTGTGCCGATAATGCAGCCTGTGAAGGGTTCTTCGGCATGATGAAGCGGGAACGGACAAATCACCGTGATTATCGAACCCTGAATGAGGCAAGGGCTGACGTATTTAATTACATCGAGCGGTTCCACAACCCAAGAAGGCGACGTAAGGTCGCAGCTCAAGATCACAAGTTTACCGCCTTCTTAAAACCGTCCGTGGAAACGGGGTAGAACCCGAAGCCGCCAGCTTGGTGCTGGACCAAGGCTACACCATTCCCCAAGCGAGCACATCGCTTGGTGTAGTCGAGAGCGCGCTGCGGCGCTGGGTTAAGCAGCTTGAGGCTGAACGCCAAGGTGTTACCCCCAAAGGCAAGGCTCTTACCCCGGAACAGCGCCGGATACAGGAGCTTGAGGCTCGATGTGAGCGCCTGGAACGGGAGAAGAACATTCTAAAAAAGGCTACTGCTCTCTTGATGTCGGACGACTGGAATCGTACGCGCTGATTGACCAATTAAGTGAGCAAGAGCCTGTGGAATTGGTCTGTTCAGCGTTTAATGTGCATCGTTCCTGTTACTACGAACACCGTAAGCGGTGCCGTCGTATTGATGCGGAGCGTGTGGCCTTGAAAGCCAAAGTGAACCGCTTGTTCAATCAGAGTCGCAGCTCGGCGGGAAGCCGTACGATACAAGTGCTCCTCAATGAGCAAGGGGAGGAAATTGGTCGCTTCAAGGTACGCAGCCTTATGCGTGAACTCGGGCTGATCTGTAAGCAGCCCGGGCCTCATGCTTACAAGCAGGCGACAGTAGAGCGGCCAGATATACCGAACCATCTGGATCGAGAGTTTACGGTGGCAACCCCGAATCAGGTGTGGTGCGGAGATATCACCTATATCTGGACGGGGCAGTGCTGGAGTTATCTGGCTGTTGTTCTGGATCTCTACGCACGACGGGTTGTTGGCTGGGCGATCTCCAGCAGCCCGGATGCAGATCTGGTGGTGAAGGCGCTGGAACATGCCTGGGAGCAACGAGGTCAACCTGAGAAACTCATGTTCCACTCGGATCAGGGCAGTCAATATGCCAGCCGAGTGTTCCGGCAGCGGTTATGGCGCTATCGGATGCAACAAAGTATGAGCCGACGGGGCAACTGTTGGGACAATGCGCCAATGGAAAGGCTGTTCCGCAGCCTAAAATCAGAGTGGGTGCCTACGATGGGCTACCGCAACTTGCCCGAAGCAAAGAAAGATATCGGTGACTATCTGATGGGTTACTACAATCACCACAGGCCTCACAGTTACAACGGCGGAATCGCCCCTGCCGTGGCCGAAGAAAAACCTAAATCACTGTCCGGTATTAGTTGACCACTACAATACTCGCAGAGCACAGAGGGCGTGATTTTGAAGGTGTCCCCTCAAGGGGGATCGAGATATGTCGATCCATCGAAAAAGCGCAACAACGAGTGCGGGCCGGCCTGGGAGACCCGTAGGGCGCGACCTGAAGGGCCCATCTGCTGCGCTTTGTCACCACCCTGTCCGTCGCGACAAAACACAACAGTTGCACCCTTCAGGCCACGCTGAGTACGCAAGGAGTTATTCAGAGGCTCCCTAGAGACTTCTGGAAATGCAAATCCTGAAGAGAAGACCAGCTTTAACGAAAGCGAGAGACCTGATCGATCAGTAGCCTGCTAACCGTGCGATCAGAGAACATATCTGAGACCCGCTGCAATGCACGCTGCCCCATTACTTTTCGTTCTGTTTCATCTCCTGCCAGCCTTTCCATCGCTTTAGCCAGGCTATCAGGATCTCGAATCGGCACAGTTAGCCCGGTATTCTCGTGCTCACTCACCCATGGCACACCCGTCGGCAAATCAGTATTGATGACCGGAACCCCGTAAGACATGGCCTCTAACTGGATAATACCAAAAGCTTCACTAGGTTCGGTGGACGGAAATAACAGATATGAAGCATTCATCAGAAGCCAATTCTTCTCATCCTCATCCACATGGCGATCAATATAAACCACATGATTGAGCCTTTTTTCCTTCAGCGCTTGAGCAATCGTTCCTTTTAACGGCCCATCACCAACCAGCACAACCGGCAAGGAAACTGCTTTATTTTCCAACAGGTCCAAAGCCTCAAGAATCACATCAACGCCTTTATAATAACAAAGCCGACCAAGGAACAAGCCGTAGCTTTCAGGCATGGGGGGCAAGGTCGATGGCTTTTTTTCAGGCGCCAGAGGTGCAGAATCCGGCACAGACAAGGGAACGACCTTCAGCTTTTCTTTATACGATGAAATAACATCCGAAAACTCAACAAGCTGCGGCGACGTTGTCAGAATGCTTTCTGCTCTTTGACAAAGGCAATGTTGAAAAAATTGAACGATAGGCTTAAGTCGCTTTTGCTGCACAATATCGCTATGCCAGAAAACAATAAATGGACGCCTAAACGGCAAGGTAAGCGCAGACAGCGTAGCAATAGGAAAAGGAAGGTGGAAAAAAACCAGTTTACTTTTAAACGACAGGATCCAGAGCCAAACAATGAATACGGGAGATATAGGCATTGAGAAATAAGTGCCGAAGGAGGCGCAACGAATCACCCTTACACCGTCCCGCTCCTCAAAACGGGTTCGCATAGAACGGCGGTCGCTACAGCACAGAACAGTAATCTGATGCCCTTCATCGCCAAGAAACTGTGCATGCTGTCGAACCACGCTCTCGACACCACCGATTGTAGGGCTATAAAACTTGTTCACCAAAAGAATTTTCATGCTTCAGCCACATCATTCATCGGGGCAAAACTCTTCAACCAAAATGCTTTGAATACTCCCTGCTGTTTTCTCCCAGGAATAAGAAGCAGCGAAGTTAATACGCTCCACTCTATCCTCGTAGATCTCTTGTTTTTTCTCATCGACGGCGCGATCGAAGGCCGCCCCCCATGCCGCAATATCATTAACAGGAACGAAATGCGCATAGCAGCCCAATACTTCTCTTAAAACCGGGATGTCACTAACAACCGCAGGCGCCCCCCAAACCATCCCCTCAAGCGGAACCAGACCAAACCCTTCAGCCTCAGTTGCGAGGCCAACAGCAGCAGCACTTCGGTAAAGAGAATGCAGCTCATTGTCATCGACGAAGCCGCAAAAAATCACGCGATCCAGAACGCCGCATGAAGATGCAATGGCTTCCAGGTTTTTTTTCTGTATCTCATTAACCTTTCCGACCACCTTAAGGTTAATAAGCTGATTAGTCTTAGCGAGGGCCTGAATCAAAACATCAACGCGCTTATAAACTCGCGTATCTCCCACGTACATGATGAAAGGGGGCTCATCCGCCTTTAGCTTTTCTTCTTTGTAGTCGAGATTTTCTGGCACATCAATACCATCATGAACCAATCGCGACCGCCCTTTAAAGCGATGATTCCCCCAATTCACCCAATCAAGCCGCGCACATTCCGAACCACCGATAACGGTTGATGCCTTTTTCGAAACCAGAAAAAGCTGGATCCAGAAAAGCCAGGCCAATTTAATGTGCAATTTGGGAAACTGAAGAGGAATTAAATCGTGAACAGTAAGAACCTGCTTAGCTTTTAATCCAGCCGCTTCAGGTATAGGCGCATAATAGCCACTCACAGTTTGGCCAGACAATCTTCGCGGAAGAATGAACCAGCGCCAGAGCAACCGGTAGATATGAGCTTTTCCACCATTATTGGGAGACACATATGCAGGCGCCTGGATAAAAACATCACCTCGAGAACCAGCATAAGCAGGAGTACCCACAACAACGACACGAAACCGGGGACTTAAACCGGCAATCAGACGGGCTGTCACTTCACGCGCATATCGAGCCAAACCTGTGCCACCGGGCTCCGCATAGACAGCATCAATCACAATAGTCTTCTTCAAAAAACACTCCGATACTGCACTAAAAATTTTCCGGGAACCCACAGTCTCAACCACACTGAAGCCCCAAGAGAGCCTCTGAATAACTCCTTGCATGCTCAGTCTTTCAGGCTGGCTCGCAATCTATACTCGCAGAGCACAGAGGGCGCGATTTTGAAGGTGCCCGCCTCAAGGGGGATCGAGATATGTCCATCCATCGGCTCTTCACCTTCAACACGCAACAACGAGTCGGGCCAGCCTGGAAGACCCGGGAGCACTCGCAGAGCATAAATACTCCAGAGCACAGGGGCGCGGCCTGAAGGGTACGCAAGGAGTTATTCAGAGGCTCCTTAGCATCACTCAAACAGCATCCAGGACAACGTTTCCCGTAACTCAGCCTTCTTCCAATCGCCAATCCTTCCGGTCAACTTGGAAGCATCACCACCCAACTTCTTGATTTCATTAGGCCTGACAAAATCAGGATTTACTGTTACTTCAATGGCATGTCCTGTCAACTCAGTGCATAGCTGGATAATATCCATAAGCGAATAAATAGAGCCCGATGCGACATTAAACGTTTCACCCTGCGGGCAACTTTCAACCAACTTCAAGTAAGCATTGACCACAGAACGAACGTCACTAAAATCCCTCGAGACATCCAGATTGCCCAGTTCGATCACGGGCGCCTTGCGCCGGAAATGAGATACTATTTTAGGGAGCAGGAATTTTTCATCCTGACCGACGCCGGTGTAATTAAAAGGCCGGGCAATCACAATAGGTAGTTTATCCATCCATAAGCGGGCCATATATTCCATGGCAATCTTACTGACCGCATAATCATTTGCCGGATTGGGCAACGCTGTTTCTGAGAGAAAGCCAGAACTCTGATTGCCATAGACATTAGCACTGCTTGCTAATAACACTGCCTCAGGCTTCTTGTCGCAAGCACAGAGCGCCTCAAGCAGGTTTCGTGTACCAATCAGGTTTACATTATAAAAAGCACTGGCATCGCCATGCCCGACAAAAGCAAGCGCTGCCAAATGCACCACCACATCAGGCTGTAATGAAGTAACCGCTTCGATCAATTGAGCATGGTCGGTCAGGTCTGCCGAGATGTAGTTGGCAGAATCATCGAGCGCATCAGAAGCCAGGCCCACCACATCATAGCCAGCAGCGGAGAGCTCCTCGACCATATACCTGCCTGTAAAACCCGATGCGCCAGTCACAAGCGCGCACTTCTTCATCAGAATGAAAACCCTGTTTCGTTACGACGCAAATCAGCATCTACCATCATCTGGCAGAGCTCTTCCAGAGATGTCTTCGGCTCCCAACCCAACTTTTCTTTAGCCTTGGAAGGGTCACCGATGAGCAGCTCGACTTCCGCAGGACGGTAAAATTTCGGGTTAACCCGAACAATGACTTTACCGTTATTGAGATCGATAGCATGCTCATCTTCACCACTACCCTTCCATTCGATAGCGATATCAGCAGCCTTACATGCCAGAGAGACAAAATCACGGACCGTTTCCGTACGATTCGTTGCCAATACAAAACTGTCTGGTTCATCGGCCTGGAGCATTCGCCACATACCGTCGACGTAGTCCTTTGCAAAACCCCAGTCTCTTTTGGCATCCATATTGCCCAGCTCTACCACATCCTGTTTGCCCAGCTTGATCTTCGCAATTGAGTCGGTAATCTTACGTGTGACGAATTCCTGCCCCCGCAGCGGTGACTCATGGTTAAAGAGGATTCCGCTGGTGCCAAAAATTCCGTATGACTCACGGTAATTGATTGTCATCCAGTGGGCATAAAGCTTAGCCACCCCATACGGGCTTCTCGGGTAGAATGGAGTATCTTCTTTTTGAGGAACAGCCTGCACCTTTCCGAACATTTCAGACGTGGAGGCCTGATAGAACCGAATCGCCGGATTCACGATCCGAATCGCTTCCAGAAGATTAACGGGACCAATTCCGGTAATTTCAGCTGTAGTCAACGGCTGATCAAACGACACACCAACAAAACTCTGTGCTGCAAGATTATAGACTTCTGTAGCTTCAGTTCGCTGCAATAACCGGATACTGGCTGAAAGATCGGTCAGGTCATACTCTACCAGGTTCAGATTAGGGTGGTCTGCGATCCCCAGCTCCTCAATGCGCCAGAAATTCAAAGACGCGGTGCGCCGATATGCACCATAAACAGCGTAGCCTTTATCAAGCAGAAGTTGAGCCAGATAGGCCCCATCTTGCCCTGTAATCCCGGTGATAATTGCAGTTTTCAATCAAAACTCCTATGCCGCCCTCATCCGGCAGCCAGTTGGTCTAATTAGTTAATCAACAAGTCTGGATCAAGATCCACGCCACTTCTATTCAGAACCTGTACAGCGACAGCGAGCTATCAAGAGCGCCCATAGGTATCTTCAAAACGCACAATATCATCTTCGCCGACATATCCGCCTGACTGTACTTCGACAAGCTCCAGCGGCAACCGTCCAGGATTCGTAAGGCGATGCGTTGCACCAATTGGGATGAAGGTGGACTGATTTTCAGTCAGAAGTTGCTCTTTGCCATTGCATTCTACAATGGCTGTTCCTTTCACCACGATCCAGTGCTCCGCACGGTGATAATGCATCTGCAGCGAGAGCTTCTCTCCCGGCTTGACCGTAATGCGCTTAACCTGGAAACGGTGCCCCTCATCAATGCATTCATAGTCCCCCCAGGGACGATAAACTTTCACATGCGCATGGTGCTCAGTGCGTTGCTTATTCTTGATATCAGCAACAACTTGTTTCACGTTCTGAACAAGTTTTTTATTCACAACCAACACCGCATCCTTGGTTTCCACGACAACCACATCGTCCATACCTATTGTCGCAACAAGCCGGCTGTCAGCTCTTACATATGAATTATTACAGTCGCGCACCACAACATCGCCGATAGCAACATTGCCATTATCATCTTTTTCTTCAACATCCCACATAGCAGACCAGGAGCCTAGATCGTTCCAACCAGCATCAAACGGCACCACCGCTGCATGCGTTGTCTTTTCCATCACTGCATAATCTATGGATTCATCCGGACAGCGCTCGAAAATATCGGCAGGCACCCTTACAAAATCATTATCCTGGGTCAGATTGCTGACTGCCTGCTCACATGCTTCATATATATCGGGTCGGGCTTTTTCCAGTTCGTTCAGATAGGTCGAAGCCCGAAACATGAACATCCCGCTATTCCAGTAAAAATTACCGGAGTCGACAAACTGCTGGGCCCTCTCTGTATCCGGCTTCTCGACGAAGCGTGCCACATTGAATGCCGACGCGTTTTCGCTCAGGTTCTGGCCTGCTTCGATATACCCGAAACCGGTCTCCGGCCCTGTAGGCACTACGCCAAAGGTAACCAGCTTTCCTTGCTCTGCCACACCTTCACCGATCTTGACCAACTCAGTAAATCGCTCGCTATCCCCAATCAGGTGATCTGAAGGCAACACCAGCAACACCGGGTCACAGCCCTTTTCTCTTTGCTGCATGGCAACCATGGCAACAGCCGGCGCAGTATTACGACCGAATGGTTCCAACATAACCATCTCCAGGTCGATATCAGACTGCCGGGCCTGTTCCGCCACGATGAAACGGTGCTCTTCATTACAAACGACTGCAGGAGGCAAACTGGACAGCCCAACCGTTCTACCCAGGGTCTGCTGCAGCATCGTGCTGTCACCCGTCAAGCGAATAAACTGCTTGGGAAACAACGTACGGGATAACGGCCAAAGTCGTGAACCATTACCCCCAGCCAAAAGCACGGGCATAATGTTAGAAGCTGCCATTCTTCAATCCTTTTATCTGTCTTGCTTTCATTTACGAGTGATTGAGCGGTGCGTCAGAACGACACCTGCCAGCCTGATCTATCTGACAGAGTCATAACCATCAGGGTTTTTTTCTTGCCAGCGCCAGTGATCCGTACACATTTCCTCAAGACCCCTAACTGCTTTCCAGCCCAATATAGCGTGAGCATAATCTGTATCCGAATAACAGGTGGCAACATCACCTGCTCGCCGAGCAACAATCTCGTAAGGAATCGACCTCGCTGACGCTTTTTCAAAAGCCTTAATCATTTCCAGAACCGAGTACCCCTTACCGGTACCAAGATTCACCGTTATCATTTCTGGAGAAGACTCCAGTTTCTTCAATGCAGCCAAGTGCCCCTCGGCTAGATCCATTACATGGATATAGTCTCGCACTCCGGTGCCATCCGGCGTCGGATAGTCCGCCCCATAAACGCTTAACTTCTTGCGCTTACCAACAGCAACCTGGGCAATATAAGGCATCAGATTATTAGGTGTTCCAGAGGGAGCCTCTCCTATCCGGCCGCTTTCATGGGCGCCAACCGGATTGAAGTACCTCAGCAGAGCCAAACGCCAGCGTGCATCGGAGCGCTGTAAATCACGAAGCATATCTTCAATATGCAGCTTGGTCGCACCGTAGGGATTGGTGGCACTCAGAGGGAAATCCTCACGGATAGGCACACTGGCCGGATCACCATAAACCGTTGCCGATGAGCTAAACACCATGGTCTGCACACCCGCATTGTCCATGGCTTCCAGCAATCGGAGGGTACCGGTGACATTGCAATCGTAATACCGCAGGGGCTGCGCCACAGACTCCCCCACCGCCTTGAGGCCAGCAAAGTGAATCACCGACGCAATATCATGCTCGTTGAACAGCTGCTTCAAACAACCACTATCGCGGATATCGCCTTCAATAAATGCCAGAGACTTGCCTGTCAGCCGCTCCACCCTGTTAAGGCTTTCCCTGCTGCTATTACTCAGGTTATCCAGCACCACCACAGAGTAACCGGCTTCCAGTAAAAGAAGCACTGTGTGTGAACCGATATAGCCTGCACCGCCGGTGACCAATACAGATGACATAATGCCTCCAGGAAGTTATCGCTTACCGAAATCACTTCCGATTCTTCGAAGTTCTTCAAATCTGCCGACCTGACAAAGCAACAGATTCAAGGGTAACCAAACCACAGAGAGCCCCAGTGGGGCCCTCTGTTTGAGAAAATGCATGCGCATTGCTATGCAGACGCCATCGCCTCTTTCACATTCTTCTCGAACAAGTCACGAATTCGCGCCAGGGCATCTTCATTCACGGCCTCGTAGCGCAAGACCAGCTTGGGCGAGGTATTGGACGCCCGGCACAGGCCCCAGCCATCCGCATAATCCATACGGATACCATCAATGACGCGGCGCTCGCCTTCGCCGAACTCCGCATTCGTCTGCAGATATTCCACGATACGGAATTTGTTCTCGTCCGTCACATTGATATTGATTTCCGGGGTCGTGCACAGCACCGGGTAACGCCCGAAAAGGGCCTCCGCGCCCCCCTCTGTCCGGCTGATGATACCCAGTATCCTGGCAGCGGCCACCAGGGCGTCATCAAACCCGAACCAGTCCTCGCCCAGGAAAATATGACCACTCATCTCCCCGGCAAGTAGCGCTCCGGTTTCCTTCATGCGGGCCTTGATCAATGAATGACCGGTTTGCCACATCTCCGGCTCACCGCCGGCGTCGCGAATTACATCAAACAAGGCACCGGTACACTTCACATCGAAAATGACTTTTGCCCCAGGATGGCGGCTGACCAGGTCTTCCGCGAGCGCCATCAGCAGAATATCCGGATAAATGACTTCGCCAGCGGGCGTCACCACCCCTACCCTGTCGCCATCCCCGTCGAATGCCAGGCCAAGATCTGCCTTCTCCTCCTTCACCGTGGCAATCAAATCCTGCAGGTTTTTCAGGTCACCCGGATCCGGGTGATGATTGGGGAAGGTACCATCCACCTCGGCAAACAGTGGCACCACCTCACAGCCCAGCGCCGCCAGCGCCTGCGGCGCCTGCACCCCGGCAATACCATTACCGCAATCCACTACCACCTTCATCGGTTTGGCCAGCGAATGCCTGCTCAGGAAGGTCTGCTCGTACAGCTCGAGAATCTCCTGCTCCCGATAAGTGCCTTCGCCCTCGGCGAAATTACCCGCCTCAATACGCTCACGCAGGGCCTGAATCGCATCTCCAGAAAGCGTGGTGCCATTGATCACGATCTTGAACCCGTTGTAGTTACCCGGGTTGTGGCTACCCGTCAGCATCACCCCGGAGTTCAACCTCTCGATATTATAAGTGGCGAAGTACAGTGCGGGGGTCGGCACCATCCCCACATTCACCACATGGCATCCGGTAGAACGGATGCCATCGCTCAAGGCTTGCAGCAACACCGGGCCCGACAGGCGACCATCACGGGCCAAGGCAATGCTGTCCTGCCCTTGTGCCAACACCTCTGAGCCGATGCTACGGCCAATCAGATACGCCACTCCATCCGTCAGCGTGTCGTTATAGATACCTCGGATATCATAGGCACGGAAAATCGAAGTGGGGATAGAGAGATTCATGGTGTTCCCGTATTGAAGTGGTGGCACACATCCTGACGTGCGGGGGAGACAATGGTACGCAAATCAGCATCAACTAGCGAAGGCAAGGCAGGCAGAGGCTGCAAAAGCGGGCGCTCCAGCTTGCCCCCACAAAAACCTACCAAATTTCTAATTGCTCCGGCCCGTCTAGTCGATAATGACTCATGCACGATCATCAACCGCTCCATACACGAGGTTCAGTTTTTCTGTAATCCTGCGATATGCGCGGCCAGCGCCAGTGATGAGGCATCCAGCCCCGTCGCGCCAGCAGGGTTTGCCAACACACCCAGCATATCCGTAGCGATCACTTTCCCCATCTCGACTCCCCATTGATCAAAGGGATTAATCCCCCAGATCACTGCCTGTACGAACACCTTGTGTTCATACATGGCCAACAGGGCGCCAAGAGTACGAGGTGAAAGATCATCCAGAACCAGAGTGGTGCTCGGTTGATTGCCGCGGTAGCGCTTGTATGAGGGCAAAGCGACTCTCTGGTCCAGGGCCTGTTCACCCAGAGCCAGCAGACGGGACTGAGCAAGACAGTTGGCATTGGAAAGGTGGTGCTGGCCTTCCAGCTCCTCAGCAGCATCGGAATGGATAGATTCGGTATAACGACGCGCCGTCATCAAGAACTCGCAAGCCACTGGCTGGGTCCCCTGATGCAACAGCTGGAAAAAAGCATGCTGGGCATTTGGTCCCACCTCGCCCCAGATCACCGGGCAGGTGTGGTATTCCACAGGCTCGCCAGAGCGCGACACACTCTTGCCATTGGATTCCATCTCCAGCTGCTCAAGATAGGCCGGCAAATGCTTCAGTCGGCCATCGTAGGGCAACACGGCCCGGGCAGTAATCCCCAGAAAATTGATATTCCATACATCAATCAGGCCAAGCACCACCGGAATATTCTCTGCCCAGGGTCGGGTACGGAAGTGCTCATCCATACAATAAGCGCCGCCCAGCATATCCCGGAAGGCCGCCATACCCACAGTCAAGGCTATGGGCATACCAATAGCCGACCACATGGAATAGCGGCCACCCACCCATTCCCAGAACAGCAGTTGGTTTTTCCCATCGATGCCCCATTCGGCCATCCTTTCCACACTGGAGGAGATACCAATGAAGTGACAACGCATCATGGCTTTATCATCCCTTGCCACCCCCAGCCCACGAGCCAGCCAACGGCGGGCAGTGTTGGCATTATGCAGGGTATCCACAGTGGTAAAAGATTTGGACGACACCAAAACCAGGGTGGTACGCGGGTTAAGATCCTGCAGCACCTGGGAAATCTGGCTGCCATCCATGGAGGAGGCAAAGTGTAACCGTGGACGCCTCTGCCCTTCCGGTGGCACCTGGCTCTGCAAGGCAAAGGCCGCCATTAGTGGCCCCAACTCAGAACCACCGACCCCAACATTCACCACATCGGTTATAGGGTCGCCCAACGCACCACGCCATTGCCCGGTGAGAATTCGCTCGACCATGCCTTCCATGGCATCCAACTGGGCATGCACCTCAGCGTCGCCCTGCCCCACCGGTTCTCGCAACCGCCAATGGAGGGCCGAGCGCCCCTCAGTACAGTTAACTTCATGGCCAGCAAACAGGGAATCCACCCAAAGCCGCAATTGGCGCTCGTCGGCCAGCGCAAGCAGTAAATCACGGGTATCAGGGGAAAGGCGCTGCTTGCTAAAATCCGCCAGCAAGCCGCAATCCGCCAAGCTTAAGCGCTTAAAACGCTGCCGGTCCGTCGTAAACCAATCTGCCAGATGCTGCTGCTTTTCTTCTGCAGCTTGCTGTTCAAGCTTTGACCAGATCGCACCGGTCGCAGGAGAGACCTGCTTCGAAACCATCATCAAACCCGCCCAATCCCTCTGTAAACGAGCCCTTGATCCTTAACAAAGTCCGGGCTGTAGATATTTCGACCATCCAAAATCAGGGGCTGACGCATCGCTGACTTCAAAAGTGCCCAATCCGGGCTCCAATAGCATTTCCACTCCGTCACCAACATCAAGGCATCCGAACCCTCAACCGCCTGATATGGATCCTGGAACACCTCAAGCCTGCCTTTACCCTCAGCCCAGCGGACCAACTCCGGCAAGGCCTGGGGGTCATGTACAGCAACTTCCACACCCTGAGCCCATAGTGCCTCAATCACCTTGAGAATAGGGGCATTATCCACGCGGTGGGTACCCGGTTTGAAGGCAACACCCCAAATCGCCACCCGACACCCACTCACATTACCTTGGTAATACTGCCAAAATTTACGAAAAAGGATCTCTTTCTGCCGCTCATTGATGCGCAGCACCTGGTCCAGTAACCCAGGCTCCGGATCCTTCTGATGCAGCGCACTGGCGAGAGTCAGTACGTTACTGCTCAAACCTGGCCCACCAAATCCGCAACCGGGGTACAAATAGGCATTGCCAATACGCGGATCCGCCCCCAACGCCGTGCGCACCACATCAATATCAACGCCCATGGACTCCGAAAGATACGCCATATCGTTCATATAACTGATACGCGTGGCCAACATACCGCTGATTGCCAATTTGGCGAATTCCGCCTCCCGCAATGTCATCACCTGAATGACATTCTTGCGACGATTGAAGGGCCGCAGCAGCTCCTGCATCAGAACTTCCGCTTCCCGCTCCTCGCAGCCCAACAAGATGTTGTCTGGTCTGATAAAGGTATCATGAGCATTACCTTCCTGGATCAGATCCGGCAAGGCCACCAGCCAGGCCAGGCTATTCAGTTCCTTAAGCAGATCTCGTAGTCGCTCTGACGCCCCCACCGGCCCCATGGTCTGATTCACAACCAACTGACAAGCCGGTTTTTGAGCATGCTCGCGAATAATGCGGTCCGCTACATCCTCTTGTCCCGGCAACAACGACAAAAACACCACAGGGGCATCGGGCAGCAACTCTGCCTCATCCTCAATAAAACGATACGCCAAACGCCCGGAGCGGCGCTCTTCCTCAAGTAAAAAGTGCAACCCCTGTTCCGTATATAACGCGCCCCCCTGCTCCAGGGACGCCCAGGCACTGGGCTCTGTGACGCACCAGTGCACCTGGTGCCCGGTCTGCGCCATGGCTATCGCCGTCACCTGCGCACAGAGGGTTTCGCCATACACACATATTTGCATTTATTTTGCCGCCTCTGACATCATTGCCCGAGCTTGCTCGCCTAGCTCAGGATGCTTAGCCGCATAATGAAAAATCGCCTGCAAATAACCCGCCTTACTACCACAATCGAAGGTCTTGCCCTGCATGGTATAGGCCTCAACGGTGGCTCTCTGTAAAAGAGTATCAATCGCATCAGTCAGTTGTATCTCACCCCCCGCCCCCGGCGGCGTCTCTTTCAAAATGGTCATGATTTCCGCTGGCAGCACATAGCGCCCTACCACAGACAAACGTGACGGGGCCTCACTGATCGGGGGCTTTTCCACAATTCCAGTCACAGGGGCGGATTCACCACAGGCCGGAGCCTCCCCTTCCAGCGCGACAATCCCATATTGATCCACCCGTTCGCGGGGTATCTCTTCTACCATAATCTGGGCAGCGGCGGATTCATCAAAGCGATCCACCATAGCACGGAGATCCTCTGCACCACCGTCACAATCCACCAACACGTCAGGCAATAAAACCGCAAACGGCTCCCGGCCCACCACCGGCGCGGCGCAGGCTACCGCATGCCCCAAGCCCAACGCCTGGTGCTGACGCACCGCAATGACATTGACATCAGACGGGAGAATAGCCCGCACTTCAGCCAACAGCTTGTCCTTACCCTTGGCTTCCAGCTGATGTTCCAGCTCAAACTGGCTGTCAAAATAGTTCTCTATCGCACTCTTGGAGGAATGCGTAACCAGAATGATTTCCTTGATACCTGCCCGTACCGCCTCCTTCACCACATATTCAATTGCCGGACGATCCACGATCGGCAACATTTCCTTGGGGATAGACTTGGAAGCCGGCAACATACGAGAGCCGAAGCCGGCGACAGGTAAAACAGCTTTAGTAACGGGCATAAACAAACAGCCTTCGGCATCCTTACGAATTGCGCTCATTATAGGGAACAAGCAAACAAGAACCAGCCCACCAGACCCCCGGCAAGTCACCTATTCAACCGGGCACTCAATGCTGACAGAAAAATCGTGCACCTCATATAAATCCCTGAGCCGCTGGCGCAGCACCCGCTTCGCCCCACCATCCCCATGCACCACCCGAATCTCTGACGGCCACCGAGCCATACCAGAGACAAAATCCAGCAAATCCTGCTGGTCTGCATGGGCAGAATAGCCACTAATGGAGTCCACACCGGCCTGAATGTCGACTTCGCCCTCGTCAAAGCGCACCCGACCACCCTGCCCGGCCCGCTGAATCTCACGCCCCAGAGTCCCCGCAGCCTGATACCCCACAAACAGCACATTGTGGCGCTGGTCGCCCAGCATCGCCTTCAGATAATTGACGATACGGCCACCGGCGCACATGCCGCTGGCAGCAATCACTACCGCCGGCCGGGCACTGTCAGCCAGATGGCGCACCATGCGCATATGGGCCTCATGGTCGTCTACCGTCAACAGCTGATCGAACTCCAATGGGCGACGCCCCTCAGCCAACCGATCACGGGCTTCGTCTTCCCAGTAAGGTGACAGCTCTCGATAGACCTGGGTGAAACGGCTGGCAAGGGGCGAATCCAGCACAATGGGCAGTTCATCCCAATCCAGGAAGGGGTGCATGGCGTGCTGCCGGTTCTCATGGATGATCTCCTCGAGCTCGTACAGCAACTCCTGGGTGCGCCCGATACTGAAAGCCGGGATCAGCAAGGTTCCCTTGTCTGCCAGGGCACGCACCAGCATGGCTTCCAGCCGCTGGCGCCGGCTTTCCCTGCCCTCATGTCGGCGGTCCCCGTAGGTGCTTTCAATCACCAGCACATCCGCTCCCTCGGGAGACGCCGGCGGCGGCAGGATCGGCGCATGGGAAGCCCCCAGATCACCGGAGAACACCGTGACATGATCACCACGGTATCGGCAGGACACATAGGCGGAGCCAAGAATATGGCCCGCCCGCTGCAGGCAGATCTCGGCCTCACTACCATCCGCACACTCAATGGCCTGCCAATGGTCGTAGGGAAGCGGCACCAGCCGCTGCTCCAGCACTTTCAGAAAGCGCTCCACCTGAACTGGCTGACGGCTGATACCCAGCCGAAACGCATCTTCAAGCACAATGGGCAGCAGTTTTGCCGAAGGCAGGCTGCAATAAATCGGCCCCTGGAACCCGGCGGCCAGCAGCCATGGCACCCGGCCCACATGGTCGATATGCACATGAGTCAGCACCAGCGCCTGGAGCCGGGAGATATCGAAATCGATGGCCAGCTCCCCGGCGCTGGCGCCACCAGGCCCGGTATCCCGCCCCTGAAAGAGGCCGCAATCGATCAGCACCGACGCGCTGTCGCTCACCACCCACTCATGGGCAGAGCCGGTGACGCCGCTGACAGCACCGTGGTGAAGGATGTGGGGGAAAGAGCCATCCTGGCTCCGGAGACTATCCATGTCTTGTGTTCCAAAACCGGGGACGATTCACAGCGCCATGCAGGATTTCAGGCGCCTTAGGGTCTGAGAGATTTTCGCGGTCGAACGACCGCTCCCACAGGGGAAGGAATAGCTACCGTGGGAGCGGTCGTTCGACCGCGATAAACAGACCCAGCAGAAACCACCCTCAACAGGGTGTTAAGCAATCGCCGCGATCAGCTGCTTCACGCAGGCTTCGATATCGTTCTCGGCGGTGTTGATCACCACTTCCGGCTTCTCGGGCGCCTCGTAGGGGCTGTCGATACCGGTAAATTCCTTGATGATGCCCTGGCGTGCCTTCTGGTACAGGCCCTTGGGGTCGCGTTTCTCGCACTCTTCCAGGGGCGCGTCCACGAACACCTCGACAAACTCGCCGTCTTCGAACAGCGCACGGGCAGAATCCCGGTCCGCACGGAACGGGCTGATAAACGCCGTCACCACGATCAGGCCCGCATCCACCATCAGCTTGGCCACTTCGGACACACGACGGATATTCTCGGTACGGTCTTCATCGCTCATGCCCAGATTCTTGTTCAGGCCATGACGCACATTATCGCCATCCAGCAGATAGGTATGCTTACCCTGCTCAGTCAGCGCCACTTCCAGCGCATTCGCCAGCGTAGACTTGCCAGAACCAGACAGCCCCGTCAGCCAGATACACTTCGGTTTCTGGTCCTTCACCCTGGCACGGTCAGCCTTGGTCACATTGGACTCATGCCACACCACGTGGGCTTTGGATTCGTTCGCTTTTTCTTGGTACGGGGAAGACATATATACCTCTCTGTTTTCGAAGAGTAGCTGCGAGCTACGAGCTTCTAGCTGCTAGAAAAACACAACCGGACCTTCGGCCCGGAGCCTCAAATTCACTTCAGTTTTCGCATTATCGCAAAGAGCATTCTTGATAGCTGATCGACCTCATCTCCCCACCTCTTGCTCATCGCATCAGGTATATACCCAATCCTGCTGCCAATGATTAGCTGGGTTTTCAACTCACCAGCCGAGCCTTTCGCGTAGTTCAAAAACAAAGCCTTCTCTTTCTCCGACGCTCTCTCAAAGCCCTCGGCAATATTAGAAGGCAGAGACAACGAAGAGCGAGTGATCTGATCCCTGAAACCGAAATCACGATGCCCTGCGAAATGCCGGTAAATCTCCACACTAAGATCCACCGAGCGCCGCCATATCTCCAAGTTTTCCAAACGCATCCTTGCACCTATTCCACTCAAGCCCCCATCCTTAGGAACTTTTCCCAATCTCTCTATCCAACGAGCGTAGCTCGTAGCTCGTAGCTCGTAGCTCGTAGCTCGTAGCTCGTAGCTCGTAGCTCGTAGCTCGTAGCTCGTAGCTCGTAGCTCGTAGCTCGTAGCTCGTAGCTCGTAGCTCGTAGCTAGAACCCCCAGACAAGGGGTATCACCGCCAACGTAATCACCGCCACCACCACACTCATCGGAAACCCGATTTTCAGGTAATCGCGGAAGGTATAGCCGCCCGGGCCCATGACCATCAGGTTGGTCTGGTAGCCCAGTGGGGTCATGAAACTTGCTGAGGCGGCGAACATGACCGCAACGATGAAAGGCATGGGGCTGACGCCCAACTGCTCTGCTACCCCCAGGGCGATGGGGAAGACCAGAACGGCGGCAGCGTTATTGGTGATCATTTCGGTGAACATGGCGGTCAGCAGGTAGACAATCACCAGCGCCAGCCAAGGCGAAAGCCCACTGTCCGGGATCACCTGCTGCACAATCCAGGCGGCAGCACCGCTGCTTTCCATGGCGCGTCCCAGTGCGAAAGAGGCACCGATCACCACCAGCACTGGCAGATTCACACTCACGTTCATGCGTGAGCGGTTTACTGTTACACAGCGGGTTACCAGCAACAGGCCAGCGGCCAGCATGGCGGCTTCCAGGGTCGATGCCAGCCCCAGCACATTGGCCATCACCATGGCCACCAGCACCCCGACAGCAACCGGTGCGCGGCGGAAATCCGGTGGCGTGGAATCCTTCAGCGGACTGACCAGCATGAAATCCCGGCGGTAGCGATACTGCTCCACAAACTGCTCACCGGTTTCCAGCAGCAGGGTATCGCCCACCTTCAGCACCAGCTCCCCTACCTTGCCGGGCAGCCGCTGGCCGCTGCGGCTGATACTGAGAATGGCGGCCTGGTAACGGGTACGGAAGCCCGTTTCTTTTACCGTCTTACCGATACCCGGAAACTCCGGGCTCAACACCACTTCCACCAGATGCCGCTGGTGATTATTCAAAGCCAGCTTGTGCGCACCGCCATGGGCCGCCTGCAGACCATTGATTCGCTGCAACTCACGGGCACATTCCGGCACCCCGACAAAAGCCAGCAGGTCCCCTTCCTGCAGGGTCATCTCCGGCCCCACCGCCGGGAACAGGCGCTCGCCTCGCTGGATCTCGGTGAGATACCCATAAGTCAGATTACGCAACCCTGCGTCCTGAATGGAACGGCCCGCAAGCGGGCTGCCCTTACTTACCAGCATTTCCACATGGTATTCGCGGCCATGTTCCCATTGGGCCACCATGCCCTCACGCTCCGGCAGCAGATAACGGCCCACCAACAGCATGAACAGCCCGCCACCCAGCAGCACCGGAATGCCCACCCAGGCCACATCGAAAATGCCGAATGCCGGCAGGCCTTTCTCCTGCACCAACCCATCCACCACCAGGTTGGTACTGGTGCCAATCAGGGTACAGGTACCGCCCAGAATCGCCGCATAGCTCAACGGCAACAGCAACTTGGACGCCGACAGCTTCAATCGCTGGGCCCACTCCTGCACCGCCGGAATCATCATCGCTACCACGGTAGTGTTATTGAGGAAGGCACTGAGCAGAGAAGCAGGCGCAATCAGCCGCAGCTGGCTGGAAAACACAGATTTGGGCTGCCCGAGCAAACGATGGGCCACCCAGTAAATCGCCCCGGTATCCCGCAGCGCGGCGGCCACCACATACAGGGCGGCAATGGTCATCAAACCCGGGTTGGCAAAGCCGGACAGCGCTTCGCCGGGGGTAACGATCCCCGCCACCAGCACTGCCACTAGCGCGGCCATCATGGTCAGATCCGCCGGCACACGATTGGTCGCCAACGCGCCCAACACAGAGGCCACAATCAGCAGGGTTATCAGAATATCCAGGCTCACTCAGCGAATCCTTCCGGCGAAACACATAAAAGAATAATTGCCGCATTTTACAGCGAAAAAGAGATATAAGAAGGGGTTATTGATTCGATATTGGCATAAGGAAAGAGCGCGACCATCCCATCCACCGGGCCATTGTGGGAGCGTGCTTGCACGCGAATAGCCAAAATCTTCGTCTGCAAGCAGACTCCCACAATAAGCCCACCCTTAGACGGCCCCTCCCGCTTTGGCCTTTGATTTTCCTTGCGGCTTGAAGCTTGTAGCTTGAAGCTCTCTTACGCCTTCACCTCGAAGCTAGCCGCCAGAAGCTCGCAGCTGCTCTTCAAGGACACCACACCCTCACCTCCAGCCCCCAACGCCCATACCACGCCTCCAGCGCCGCCTTGAGCCCGGCCTTGGCATGACCATCGCCATGCACCACCCTCACTTCAGTGGGAAATTCCTGCATCCCGCCCACAAAATCCAGCAAATCCTGCTGATCCCCGTGGGCGGAATAGCCACTGATCGACGTCACCGGCACCGAAATCGAATAACGCTCGCCATCCAGCTCCACCTCCCCGCCCTGGCCTTCCTGCTGAATCGCCCGCCCCGGCGTCCCCCAGGCCTGATACCCCACAAACAGCAGGTTATGGCGGGCATCCCCCAGCATGGCCTTGAGATAGTTCATGATGCGGCCACCGGCACACATGCCACTGGCGGCAATCACCACCGCCGGCCGGGCACTGTCCGCCAGATGCCGCACCATGCGCATATGGGCATCGTGATCATCCACCGTCAGCAGCTGCTCAAACCCCAGCGGCCTGCGCCCTTCATCCAGCCGCTCCCGGGCTTCCTCATCCCAAAAGGCATCCAGTTCCCGGTACACCCGGGTAAACCGGCTGGCCAGCGGCGAATCCAGCACAATGGGCAGTTCATCCCAGTCGAGATCCGGGTTGATGGCCTTGTCACGGTGCTTGTGGATCAACCCCTCAAGCTCGTAGAGCAACTCCTGGGTACGGCCAATGCTGAAGGCCGGAATCAGCAATGTGCCTCTGTCTTCCATGGCCCGCACCAGGGCCCGTTCCAGGCGAGCAGAACGGGCCGCACGGCCCTCATGCAGCCGATCCCCATAGGTGCTCTCAAGCACCAGGCAATCTGCCCGGTAAGGCGATTGGGCAGAGCGCAGAATCGGTGCCAGCCGCGCCCCCAGATCACCGGAAAACACCGTCACATGCCCCTGCGAATCCCGGCATGACACCGACGCCGAGCCCAGAATATGGCCCGCTGGCAGCAACTGAATGAAGGCGGACTCCTCCGCCAGCGGCAACGGCTGCCACTTCTCATAGGGCACCTCCACCAGCCGCTGTTCCAGCAGGGTCAAAAAAGCCTCAACCCGGTCCGGCTGGCGACTGATGCCCAGCTTGAACGCATCTTCCAGCACAATGGGCAGTAGCCGCGCGGAGGGCTCACTGCAGAACACAGGCCCGTCATAGCCCGCCGCAAACAGCCACGGCAGCCTCCCCACGTGATCAATATGCACATGGGTCAACACCACTGCCTGAATGCGGGAAATATCAAAATCGATGGACAGATCCGACGCGGACGCGCCATCCGGGCCCACATCACGGCCCTGAAACAACCCACAGTCAATCAGCACCGAGGCCGACTCACTCACCACCCACTCATGGGCAGAACCCGTCACCCCCTGCACCGCACCGTGGTGCACCACATACGGAAACGCCCCCTCCAGGGCAGCATCACGACGATCCATGTCTTTAAACCCCGTTTCATTCAGCAACCACACACCTCACGCAAAACACGCGCAAACGTGACCGCTGCTACTCACATCCATGTTCATGCTGTATTTCGTAGGGCGGAAATGGGCGCATGCCCATCTCCGCCGATCCTGGTTTCTGCTGGAGCATGCTTGCACGCAAAACGGCGCCATAAACAAGGGCTTCGCTTGCAAGCAAGCTCCCACAAAAGCCAAAACCACTACCAAAGTGAACAGCCTCACCCGAAGGAGCGGCGCTAACTATGCGCCCCGCGCCCGGCCGCAATCCACGCATTTTTTTCCAGCGGAGCTGCCGCTCCTAAAAAAGGAAACCCTTGCCTTTGTGGGAGCTTGCTTGCAAGCGAATCTACATGACCCATTTGGCCCCACCACGTGCAACCAAGCTCTCACCGCTGGAGAGTGAGGACGGTGTTCCACAGGTAACCTGCGGCACGAAACGACCTCAATCATCGCGCCGCCAGCGACGCTCCTACAGCAAGGCCTCCACAGCTTTTGCATCGCCTTGTAGCACCCTGTGCCGTTCCCGCCAGCACGCATTCTCTGTGGGAGATTCAGCTTGCTGAACGAACAGGCCAGACAATGATCCCTGACTCCATGCCCCGCCCCGGCTCCTGGCACAACGACAACAGCTTAAGGGTTACTCCCCTGCCCGCCCATTCCCCAAAGGGAGGAGCTTATTTCCAGCAGAAGATCAGCCCCTGAATGGTGGAGCTGCTCTTACGGGAATGAGCTGCACCCAACATCGCGATCCCAAAGGCTGTATCAAACCCCACGCGGTGGAGCCACCACTCCCACGGGATCGAGGCTTACCCTGTGGGAGTTTGCCAGCAAACGATGGTACGGTTGGAAATGCCCCATCGCGTGCAGGCACGCTCCCACAGGTGTGTCAGATGGCAGCCTGTTGTAGGAGCCACCGCTTGCTATGCCCGCCGGGTGCGACCGCAAAAGACAGCAAACCGGGGAAAAAAGACAGCGGGACCCACCTGGAAGGCAGGGCCTCTGGAGGAATATTGGCTTGCAGGAAAGCCAACTTGATGGCTAAAAGGGGAAGACGAAAAAGCCGCCATAACCGAATGAAACCCATGACACCAAGGCCGGAACTGGAGATGGGCGCTTAGCCATGAAACGGGGTTTCACACCTCAAGACCAAACCTCTACCGAAACCCCACGATCATCATGGACATTACTTGTGGGAGATTCAGCTTGCTGACCGAAAATCTGGCACCACATTCGTTCAACAAGCTGAATCTCCCAAAGAGAACCATCCCTGAAGAGCCAGCCTTCTTCAGGTCATCTTTGTACCTTCAATCTGGAAGTGATCTTCGTAGACCAGCCACGCCGGAACAGAGCCAGCAAGCGCCATACCCTGCCCAAGGCATAGTCATACAGGGCAAACACCATTGCGAAAGCCGCAAACATCACCCACTCAGGGATCTGGAAGAATTCACCCAGAAGACCAAAGCCAGCAAACAGCATGGCCACAAAGGAAATCAGCACCAAGGCCTGGCGATCGGAGAAACCAGCGCGCATGAAGATATGGTGCAAATGCTCACGATCCGGGTTCATTACCGATTGCCCCTTGCGCGCACGTCGTACCATGATGGCCACCATGTCAATCAGCGGCAGCGCAATCAACCACAGCGCAGTCACCGGACGGAAAGCCGCCCCTTCCAGTGGCGCCCCCTGAATCATCAGCCACACAATGGCAAAACCGATGAACATGGAGCCCGCATCGCCCATGAAAATACGGCGTTTGAACGGTGGAATTCGAAGGTTGGCCATCAAATAAGGAATCAGGGCACAGGATAGGCCCAGGGACAACGCCAAACCCGCCTCGTGCCCCTCGGATACCGAAAACAACAGTGCCAACGACAACAAGGCAATTAGCGAGAGGCTGCCAGCCAGGCCATCAATTCCATCGATCATATTGAAGGCATTGGTGGCGCCAATCACGGCGGCAATGGACACCAACGGCCCGAAAACGCCCAGCTCGATAACCCCCAGCCCCACCAGATTGCCAAACGACTCCAGAGAGTCCCCGGAGCCATACACCAGCACCGCGCCCAGCACGACCTGGGCAAACAGACGGAACTTGGCAGAGATATCCCGGGCGTCATCCACGGCGCCGAGCACCACCAGCACCGAGGCGCACAGCAGGAAAATCAGGTAACCGGAGGTCAGCGGCATGCCGAGCAGAAAGCCCAGAAACACCCCAACGAAGGCACTCAAACCACCCACCAGGGGCACCGCACCTTTGTGCAATTTACGCTGATCGGGTTTATCCACAAGGCGGAATTTCACTGCAAAGGGCATCAGCATCCGCAAAGAAATCAAGGCAAAAACGCCCGAAAGAAGAGATGTGCCGGCAGCTTCCATGTACAAAACCTAATCAATTAGGTGGCAAAAAAGACCGGGCTCAAGAGAAGGTCCCTCTTCTTGAAGACAACAGCCCAGACCCAAATTCCAAAAAAACCAACGCGATTCTAATCGCCAGAACAGTGAACCACTACTCAATGACGAAAAAATTACAGCAATTGTATAGCCACAAGGCTAGAAACGTATCCCCTAAATGAGGTAAAGAAGCACAAAATCTGAAAAACCAGAAAATAGTAGTAACCAACACTAACCCCAAAAGACCATCCCGCCCCAAAGCCTACCCCGTAGGAGCCTGCCTGCAGGCGATCTTTTGACCTTGCCCTTCCTTGCAGCTTGAAGCTTGTAACTTGTAGCCCCTACCTCAAAGCTCAAAGCTGCCAGCCCGCAGCTGTTTTATCACCGCCCAACCCAAACCCCCACCCACTCCTTCATGGCCCGTGCGCTGCCATCCAACGCCCTGGTGCCCGGCAGCCAGCGCTGCCATCCCGGCCGGTGTAACACCTCATGATCTGTCGACGCTGGGATCACCGTCATCCCCACCTCCTCGAACCGTGCCAGCGCCCTGGGCATATGCAGGGCCGACGTCACCAGCAGAATCTGATTAACGCCACGCTCAGCAAGGAGAGCCGAAGTAAACACCGCATTCTGGGTGGTATTACGGCTGGCAGACTCAAGGAGCAACACATCGCGCTCCACCCCCAAGGCCACCATAAACAGAGCCATGGACTCAGCCTCAGAAAATGCACTGTATTCAGGATCACTGCCGCCACTCAGCACCACCAACGGCGCCTTACCCGCATGAAACAACCTGGCGCCAAACCACACGCGGTCAGCACCGCCTTCAAGATTAGGCATGTCACTACCCATCGAAGGCGGGGTCACACCGCCCCCCAGAACCACAATCGCGTCCACCACTGGCAGGGCCGAGATCGTCACGGGAGGAAACTGTCCCTCCAGGGTGGCACGCAACCGGTCACTGGCAACCGGCAGCGACCACACCCACAACCACCCCAAAGCCAGCAAACCCAGCAGCAAAGAGAAACGACGCCACTTGCTTAACGCAAGAAGCACCGCGACGGCACCGAGAAACAACGAAGCACCCAGCGGAGAAATAAGGGCAATGACAAATTTGGAAAGGATGTACATGAATAATGCCTATGCTGTATTAACCGGCAAGGCAATCGAGATAAGCTTGGACCACCCGCGCCTCACTGAAAGAGGCTTCCATCCGCGCACGAGCCGCCACTCCCGCCTGCTGCCGGTCTTCTTCTCTCATTGCGATGAATTTCAACATCTGCTCTGCAAGAGATTCAGCACTACGCGCCTCACAAAGCCAGCCAGTTTTGCCAGCTTCAATGGCCTGCCGACAACCCGGCACATCCGTCACGATAGAAGGCCGCCCCATGGCCGCCGCCTCCAGCACCGTTCTTGGCATCCCTTCACGGTAGGACGGCAACACCAGCACATGGGATTCCGCAATCACCGGGCGCACATCGTCGGTTGCACCGCGATACTCGAGAATACCGTCACCCTGCCAACCCGCCACTTCCTCTTCACTGACCGCACTGTGGTTACTCACACCCAACGGCCCCACCAGCAGACAGCGGACAGCAACGCCCCTTTCCTTGAGCAAACGACAGGCTCCGGCATATTCGCGTACGCCCTTATCTCCCAGCAGCCGGGCAATCATTACAAAGGTGATGCTTGTCTCTTTTGGCAATGACTGAAAAGCAAAGTGGTCCAGATCTACCCCGGAACCGGGCAACAATGTCATTGGGGTCTTTCCCAACAACCCTGCATCCCGAAATACCGCCAAATCTTCCTCATTCTGGAAGAACAAATGGCGTGCCCGGCGATTCACCAAGCCATAAACCTGCCGCACCCGACGGAATAGCCAGGAATCATGAATAAAGGCTGTACCTAAGCCAGAGATATTGTTGACAAACGGAATGCGCAGCATGTTGCAGACCAAGCCACCATACAGATTCAGCTTGATGGTGAAATTGAATACGAATACAGGCCGATAATGCCGAAAAGTCTGCCAGATAAACAGCAAGCTCCGCATTTCCTGCACAAGCCCAGTGCTCTTACCCACCATAGGCAGAGCCACATGCTTGGCACCCAGTTCATCCTCAAGTCGCGCACTGAACTCGTCCAGCGGGGAAAGACATACAACTGAATATCCTTTGTCCTGCAAGGCACGGATAGTGGCTTTGCGGAAGTTATACAGGTACCAGGAGGTGTTCGACGTGAGAAAAACCGTATCCATACAACTCACCAAGGCAGCTTAAGCAGAAAACAGGGTCTGATAAGGCAACCAGAAGAAGGAATGCGTAGCAAAAACCAGCCAGACAAACTGCACCAGCGCGTAATACCCGATAATCCCTATCGTAATTAACCCTCGAAACCGTGGATCTCGGGAAATAAACGGCAGATGCGAGAAGACAAACAGCTGCACCGGAATCAGGTATAGCGCCACACGATCAGTGGCGGTAGAAGAAATAGCCACCAACGGAACACATACCATCGACAAAACCGACATCCACCACCAGAGCTTTCGCTCATTGGGCTTCAACTCGAAAGACCGGTGAAGCAAAAGGAATATTGCAGCGGGCACCGCGTTCATCAAAACACGGATCATCCCCCCCTGGGATTGCATATCCGCTTCTACATAATTGGCCCAGAGGCGATCCGCAGAGTCAAAGACAAACAAATAGGCAGCCGCCAGAGAAATCACGCCCCCCCATACAAAGCTCCATATTCGATTGGAGGTGGACGCCAGGGCGGCAACCGGCAGCATCAGAACCGCCGACTTGTGGAAAGTAGCCCCCAGCACAACCCAGAATATGAAACCGGCCATCTTTCCGTTCCGGAGCGACACCAGCCCCAGCATCAACAGCCCTAAAGCGGCGCCCTGGCGGGAATATCCCATGCCAACAACAATAATCAGATACGGCACCGCCACTACAAGCGCCAACCAGGGTAACGGCAGCGTGCGACAAAACCGCACCAGGCCAGCCATCACCAGCATGCCACAAACGGTGTTAACCCAATAAATAGCCCCACCGGACTGGGCAACCACCCAGCAAAGCAAGTGATAACCCGGGTCTTCGCCCTGAAGGACCTCCCACAATGACTTCAGTGATTGCTGATCCAGTATTCGGCTATAGGCAAACCAGTCCCCCCCCACCTGATGGCGAAGGCCAATGGCCAAAGTAAAGAAAAGCCAGATTGCCCCCCAGGCGAGTTGCCTTGAGCGAGCATTCGCAGGCTGATTCAGCAAAAGCACACTCGCCGGCATCAGAAAGAAAAACCAATAGGGCAACATTAATGGCTCCTGAAATGGACAAGTCTCATGCGCTCACCCTTGGCCGCCAATGTCCGGCCCACGCAACAAGCTGCAAGACTGCCCACAGCTGTTGAGCATGGTGCCCCTTACCTTGCAGATGGGCCTGCCAACAGCGTTGCACAGCCTTACTATCCAGCATGGGAAGCTGAGACAACGCCTGCGGAGACAGCAATGACTCGGCCCACTCCCGCAGAGGGCCACGCAACCACTCATCCAACGGTACCGCAAAGCCCATTTTCGGTCGCTCAATCAAGGCACGGGGCACATGCCGATACAAAATATCACGCAATACCCGTTTGCCCTCTCCCTCTGCCACTCGCTGGGTAACAGGCAATCGCCATGCAGTCTTGAATACCTCCGGATCGAGAAACGGTGCCCTGACTTCCAGACTGGACGCCATACTGGCTCGATCCACCTTGACCAGCACGTCGTCCACCATATAGGTCAGGGTGTCCATCAGCATCATCCACTCAGCCTGGCTGAAACCCGCAAACGCCGTTAGATCAATAGCCTCAGGCCTTGTCTGCGTGGAATTCACATTCAAAAACTCACCAGGATGCCGATTCATGGAAGCAAGGTCGGTATAGAGGGCAGAGAATGAATCACAGGACAACACGTCAGCCAGCTTGTAGAGCTTTTCGCCAAACGTTCGCACCTGAAACCGGGAAGGCATCACCCGGGATGCAGCCTGCATCAGCTTGTCGTAGCCACCTGATGAAACCGTCCTGATCAGGCCACCCAACGCATGTCTAACGACAAATGGTAAACCGGAGACTTTCGACCAAACACGTGGCCCCCATAGATGACGGTTATAACCACCAAACATCTCATCCCCGCCGTCACCACTCAGCGCTACGGTGACATGCTCACGGGTCAGAGAGGCTATCAGACAGGTGGGGAGCTGTGAGGAATCCGCAAACGGCTCGTCGTACAGCTTCGGCAATCGGGGCACAAAATCCAGCGCCATCCCGGCAGTAGCGCGTAAAGTGGTATGTTCAGTACCCAGATGAGCAGCCACGGCCGCCGCATGGCTGGATTCATCATAACGCGGGTCATCAAAGCCAACAGAGAATGTCTTCACCGGGCGAGCGGCCTGTTTCTGCATTAGGGCAACAATCAAAGAACTGTCCACGCCACCAGACAAGAAAGCCCCAAGCGGCACGTCCGCCTCCATCATGCGACCCACCGCACCCTGCAGGACGGATTCCACCTCTTCTGATGTGGCTGGTTGCGTCTCTCGCGCGTCGAGCATCTCGCTGGCCACGTCAGTGGACGACCACCAAATAGAGGGGACAGGGCGTACCCCCGAAGCAAGCTCGGACCGTGATAACGTGAGTCTTGCCCCCGGAGAAAGCGTGAATACATCCCGGAAGATGCTGCGACAACCGCCTACACAACCATAGCGTAGGTAGTTTTCAACAACCGAATTATCCAGTTCGCCCTGCCAGCCGGGCACTGCATGCAGCGCCTTCAACTCTGAGGCAAACACAAACCCGCCGGCCACCCAGCCATAATAGAGCGGCTTCTCGCCGAAACGATCCCGTGCAAGGGTCAAACATTGTTCATGGCGATCCCACAAAGCCAGTGCAAACATCCCACTGGCCGCGCTTAACGTTGCCTCAACGCCTTGTACTGCAAAAGAGACAAGGAGCGTTTCAGTATCCGAATGCCCTCGCCAGGAAGCCGGCGATTCCACTCGCGCTTCAATCACTGATCTAAGCGCAAGGTGATTGTAGATCTCACCATTAAAGACCAGTACATAGCGGCCACAGGGAGACACCATGGGCTGATGCCCGGCTTCAGTCAGGTCAACAATAGATAATCGCCGATGCCCAAGCGCCAGGCCTGCTTCGTCATCAACCCACACACCCTGGCTATCCGGCCCACGGGAAATGATCGTCTCCGCCATGGACTGCACCGTGGAAGCCAACTCCCGTCCTCCAACCGCAGCAGGCGGGTTTATCAAGCCTACTATGCCGCACATGGGGTAACTCTCGAGGAAACTGGGCGATTAGACCGCAAGAACATGCCTGCAAGCCTCCAGCACATCATCACGGTATAAGGGTTTGTCCTGCCAGGTTTGAACCGCATTGCGAGAAAGCCGCTGATATTCCTCAGGATCATCAAGCAACCGCAAGACAGATCTAACCGCGCTCTCATCATCATGGACCAGCACCGCATTGTGGCCATCCTGACAATAACGCGGAATCTCCCCCACCGGGGTCACCACAGGCACTAGTCCCAATTGCATGGCTTCCACCACGGACATGGCCATGCCTTCATCAAGGCTGGTTTGTAGATAAAAAGAACAATTGTTAGTGAAATGGAAGATACCCTCACGATCCATGCTACCGGGAAAATCAACATTCTGTATGCCCCTTTCAACAATCAGCTGTCGGAGAAAGGCTAATTCACCATCATCAGGGCCTATTATGGAAAAAGACGCAGCGGGAAAAGCTTCCTGAACCTCATGAAAAAAGGCTAGGGCCCTGTGAAGACCTTTCATGGAGTGCAATCTTCCCCAAAATACAAAGCGCGGTTTCGGGGTCATCCGTTGAACGGGAGAAACGCGATCAACCAGAAATGAGATAACTCTCGCCTTCCGGTGCCAGCGGCCAGGCACACGAGCATTGAGAGTAGACAAGCTATCAGCCCAAATCTCGCTGGAAAGGCACATAGAAAAGTAGTTCAAGATAAAATCAAGCCAGTGGACTGTGCAGGCTGAATGAAGAAAGGTCACAGCTCTGACGCGGGGCCGGAACAGCTTGTAAAAAACAAGAACCGCGCAACAGCGCCATAATGAGGCGATAACAAGGTCCGGCTTCAATCTGAGGAGCCGCCCGAGCGCGCGAAAATAAACACCAGGCTGGTTCTCACTTTCATTTCTCTGTTTATCCGCAAGATACAATCGGGAAAATGTGAGGTCATCATAAGTACCATCAGCAATGCTTCTCGCAGCAACCTCAACACCACCAACCGCATCATAGGGAACCAGATGGACAGCCCTCATAGCAAGCGCTCCAGCATTTCTTCCCACTGCCTGGAGATGCTGGAAGTCGCATAACGGCTGGCATTCTCTCGCGCCGCCGCTCCCTGCTCCTGACGCAGCGCAGGGGAAGCCATCAATCTGGCCATTCCACGGGCAAGATCCACAGGATCTTCCTCCTTGACAAGAATCCCGTTATTGCAGGAAAGAACCTCTCTAGGTCCTGTCATACAGTCGGTTGAAACACTGGGCAAGCCAAAATGTTGCGCCTCAAGCAAAGTCATGGGTAGCCCCTCCCAGCGAGAGCTCATCACATACAAGGAGGCAGCGCGATACTCTGCGGCCACATCGCGAACCTGGCCAACAAAAACAACAGATTCAGTAACTTCAAGATCATCAGCAAGAGCCTTGAGAGAGGCTTCTTCCACGCCTCCCCCCACAATACGTAATACCCACCCCTCTCTGGCATCGCCCAATTTCTTCCAGGCCTTCAATAGAACATCAACACCTTTTTCTGGAGCCAGTCGACCCACTGCCAAGGCAATGCGTGGTTCCTGATCGCCAGGTGATGATTGGTATGCAGAAAAGCGAGGTATGGGATTCCATATTGATTGCACACGGTCGAAAATGTGGTACTTGGCACGCCAGGCCGCTGCATCGCGCTCCGTAAGGACCACGACCTTGTCACACATGCGCGAAGCGGCTAAGCGGGCCAGACTTCGCATGGAGGTGCCATGACTGGTAGACAAATTAAAATGTTCCCAGCACACAATTTTTGCCGTAGAAAATAGGGACCAAGGAACACAAAAAGCAAAAAGAATAGAGTCAACCAGAATCACTGCATCGACTTCAGTACGAACAGCAGCCTGATACAAGCAACGTGATATCGCAGCAGCACGAAACAAATTGCTACCTGCAGGCTTTAGACCTGCAGCCTTGACAGAAATAGTTTCAGGGAGGTCAAACCAGGGGTTTGCAGGACCAAAAAGACTAAGAACAGACACCTGATGGCCAGCATCAGACAGTGCCGCAGCAACTTCCGTTGTGACGCGCTCTGTGCCGCCAGAGGAAGAAATGTCTCCGATCACAAAAAGCAGATTCACGGCGCCCCAACCTCAAAAAGATGCCCAAACGACAGAAAATCATCGTGATACAGATCTTTAATTTTATCGACCAGCCTGGGGGTCAAAAGTGAATCCCGATCAGGAGTCCTTCCAGTTGACAAATAACGCTGATGTAGAATATCAGCAGAGATAGAGGCAGCTCCAGGAAAGGATTCCTTTCCTGAAGTTGAGTTTTCACGCCCTTGGGGGAGATAATGAGATACCCCCACACTCTTCAAGACACTATCAAACTGCTCAACACGTGCCACAATATCGTAATTCAAGGGGAGCAACTGCTGATGCTGGGTGTAAATATGACGGTCATGCTTCTTGTTTACCGTCGATTTACCATTAAAACAGCGATCAATATAACCTTCAACAAACTGCTCAAAAGTGGCGAATTCAGCCCCCTTCCCCATCACATCCCCGTAATCCTTGAAAATAGTTCTATTGCCCTGTCGCTGAATAAACTTGTTTTGGTAGCACGAAACCACCCTCTCAACAGGGTCACGAACAAATGCCATTACATTGCGTGATTTATTAATATCGCCAACGGATCGAGCAAGATGATTAACAAAAAGAAAGTGAAATATTGATTCTTCATCGTCCCTTTTAACCTTCGACGCATTTTCAATCAAGCGACGAATCGAAGAAGATGCATTCTTGTGAATTGTACAGAATACAAACCACTCATCATCAATTTTCACCTGAAAATGAGGAGCCTCGGTTGGCAAGTAAAATGAATGGCCCGTCATCACCTTTCCCCTCCTCAGAAGGGCAGTTATAGGTCTGTCTCTTTTAATCACGGGCATGTTCACCTCCACCATCCAGGTCCATAAATTCAAGGTACTGACGGGCCACAGATGAAGACATAAACTTTTCAAGATGAGCATCAAGATTGGCATGGCAAATCAAATTCCGGCCAGACTCAATAATTGCGTTAGATAACCTGACAGGATCATTAACCGGCACCAAGACCCCATAAACCCCATTATCAAGAACCTCACTGGGCCCACTAGGGCAATCTGTGGAAATAACATGCGTCCTGCATGCCAAGGCCTCCACAAGAACGTTGCCAAATCCCTCCCAGCGGGATGACAATACAAAGACATCTGCGCGTGCAATATATTTATAGGGATTAGCGTCATAACCAGAAAATTCAACAATGGCTTGAATATCCAGGTGGTCGCAAAGGGCTTGCAACTCCTCCAACCGCTCACCCTGCCCGAAAACCATAAGGCGAACAGGCTTTTTTTGATTCACCATCGCAATCGCGGCAAGCAAAGTATCATGATCTTTCTGAGCAGTAAGCCTGCCAACAGTAATAACATTTAACCAGTTACGGTCAGGCGCGAACCAAGGATGCTCTACGGGCTCAGAAACCTTCAGGAAGAAATCGTTTGAAAGAATCGGGTTATAAACCGAGTGGACACGGCCAGGATCCAGTTTGGCTGAACGCTGAATGTCACTTGCCACCCCACGGGAAACGCCGATAACGCCGGCTGCACGCGGCAGATACCAGCGAGCTGCCATAGGCATTAACCATCGCTCCTTTATTCTTGGCGACTGGCGACAGTGACGAGAAAAGTGCACATGAGAAACGACATAGACAGGGACAGATCTACCCTTTGTTGCTTGTATAGCCAGAACGCCAGCCCCTTCCATCATTGCCAACAGAACATCCGGCGATTGCTGATCAATGTAACCGCGAATGGCGGATCGCCATCCTCCAGCGCGAGGCTGGGATGCCACAATGCAAGACGCCCCCACTGGCACCTCATCAAAAAGTTCCCCCCCGGCCTGTGCCAAAACAAAGTCAACTTGATGCCCAGCTGCAGCAAACTCATGAGCAAGGTTGATGGAAACCCTTTCTGCGCCAGCCCCGGCAAGGGAATAGATGATGATACCAATGCGAGCCACTACTTCCTCCAACTATCAACGGGTCGACCAAGCAACTTTTCGACAGCATCAATATCCGCTTGAAAATATTGCTCAAGCTCACCTTTAAACTTGGTACTTAATTCAGGCTTTCCTCCTGGAACTTGATTAAAACGGGCGATCAGTGACGAAGGGTGGACACCAAGGAAGGAAAGTACTGCCTTAGCCCAGCGATAAAAAATGCTGTTGCCGTTAACCAGTTTTTTGTGGATTTCAGCCAGTGTTCGGAATCGGTGCTTTCGTGCCGTGTTCTTTGCAGCAAAATTAAGTTGTCCATCATCCTTAATTTTGAGAAAGTCGAGCACCTGAAGATATCCTGACCGAGGATCGGCAAAGAACTCTTCAAAAATAAGAACAAGCCGCTGTGATTCAGGAACCTTATCAAAAAACGCAGGCAGCTGAGACCGATAGTTGAAAACACTTTTATACTGTAGAAAACCAGGCTCTAAGCAAGTAGACGGAATACATTCCCCCTTAGCTCGCTCTTCTTGCAGGTACCAAGCCCGTTCGATATCTTGCTCAGCCTCATTAAGGTTATGAAGCAATTCACCATGAAAGGAGACAAATGCAGCTACCGGATCACGCAGAATGACAATGAATTTTGCATCGGGAAACTTATTAATGATCTCATCAAGTGCAAAGTCAGAATGAATAACAGATGCAGAAGCGTCACCTTTTAATTGCTGTTCAGACGCCGCTTGATAAAGACTCATGTATTGATCAAAGGTGTCAACAACTCGGCAGCCTGGATAATCCCGGGTAAAATAATGCGGCTCCTTGACTTCAGGAAAAAACAACATCGGGTTGCTTTTCATATATTCATATAAAGAAGTAGTGCCAGCCTTAGGGTAGCCAACTATAAAGAAATCCATTTTTTTTCCGGAATCAGGCATCCATTAGAAGAGAATCAAATAACTGCTCATACTGGCGCGCCACACGCACATCAGTAAACTCAGACGCATAGTTAATCAAAGATTGACGATCCTTTGGCTCAGATCTCGCCTTCAAAACATTGTTTGCAAGCGACTCAGCATTTCCACCTTCATACAAGAAGCCATACTCCCCATTACATAGTACCTCCGATGGCGCACCAGCCTGAGAATTTGCAACAATCTGACAACCGCAGGACATGGCCTCAATTAACACATTACCAAAACCTTCCCACATTGATGGAAGCACAAGGATCTCTGCTAAACGGTACCAGTAAAATGGATCGTCTACATAGCCTGCAAACTCTACACGCGGTTTGAGCCCAAGCTGTCCGACAAGGGTCTGCAGACGTGCCTGTTCAGGGCCATCACCTAAAATAACCAGACGGTAACCCTCATCAAGGTATTGAAGTGCCCTGACAGCTTCATCAATACATTTCAAGGCAGCCAACCTGGATGAAGTGACTATTAGCCCTTTTTCTTTCTCCGCTGGCAATATTTCCCGCCCCACCCTCTCGGGAAAAACAGGATTGTAAATTACAGAAGAGGGGGGAAGCTTATTTGTAAATTTCAAAAGATCGTCACGTACATACCTGGAAACGCCGACCAAATGATCAGCGAATGGGTAGAATACCTTTACAGCCGTCGAAATGATCAGCCCTTCTTTTTTTCTCCACATATGTGCAATTCGCGCAGAAAGAACACCATGTGAGGTCAAGATTAACTTGGCTTTCACACCGGAAAGCCATCTAGCAAGCACAGAGATTGCATTGGGGTGCTCCATTGCGGATACGATCACATCTGGTTTGATTTTTCTGATCGTAGCGACATAGGAGAAGAATGATTTTTTCAGGCCTGGCTTATTTAGCTCAACAACATGCACATCCTCACTCAAGCCATGAATCGGAGAAGCCAAACGCCCGGTTACCACAAGATAGGGCTCAAACCTGCTCTTATCCAGACCATTAAGAACATGCAAATAAACTTGGGCCACACCATAACGGAAATTTTCATCACCGAAATAGAAGAACAATATTTTCGCTTTCACAGCAGACATAAAATCAAACCAAAAAATTACGGGATATTGATTTCACCGAAAGGACAAGTTCGTGAAATCGTTTGCTGTGCAGTTAAAACGGGAGGAACAGACTCCCTGAATGCAATATTTTTTAGCTGTTTAAAATCATCGGCCCCATTTAAAGACACCCCTGGGTCAAAGAAATCATGACCTACACTTTCAGAGTAATCATAAAACTTGACATCATCCCCCATTAATTCCTTACCAAACCTCACCCAAGCAGCTTTTTTTCCTAAAGCATGAGCAACAATAACACCATGCAGAGAGCTGGATAGAACTGCTTCACATGAAGCAATTTCATCCATCACATTTTCAATAGGAAGAGTAACATCTATTACCTTCACACCATCAAGTCCAGAGAATTTTTCAATAGCGAGATGGTAACTGGTGTAGTGCGGCACGATCCCTAGCTGGTATTTAACATCAACGACTGGCTGATAAAAAAATGGCAGTATGAGAGCAGGATCGCCAAAACAATGCGGGCACTCAAACCCAAGCTCTTCATATCGCTTTTGCGTCCTGGGACCTCGCACCAAAAGCGTTCTTTTGGGTTTTGCAAATGAATCTTTTTCAGAAATAATGCCGCTACCCCAAACAATAGCTCGATTTGAGTATCCAATATTTCGCAAAATGCTACCGGCAGTAAAAAGCACATCTTGCTTGATATACCAGTTCGTCCATGAGTGATATGGGTCAGAGCCAGTGACCTTATTATATAAATATGGACCAACCCAATCGCCAAAATTTTTTGGTTCGTAGTTTCCCCAAAACATCGCTCTACCCGCAGGGTAAGCAACAAAATTTTTAACAGAATTCACAAAACCCATAAACCAATCCTGCAGAATCTCAGCCATAAAATATAAATAATTCTAATTCACCGTCATATTTAAGGCCTATTACCAATGAGATAAATCACGCCCCAACAAGAAATCACTGTATAAAACATCCGGAGTCGCAATAGTGCCCCGACAAGAAAGCGGCACAACCCTCTCATAACGATTAAAAGAAATAACAAAACCGGAATAGTCATAAGCAACAATCACACTTACTGGCCAACCCCGAAGATCTGACATAAAAGGACAACTTACAACAATTGACCCTCCCTTAAAAAAGACCTCAAGCTTACTATCTTGACTGTTAGACCAGCAGGCAAAAATAGCAGTAACGTTAATGAAAAACCCAATCCTCTTTTTTTTGGCATCAACTTTCTCAGCATCCTTGCTCTAGCGATATCCTTTGAAAGAATATCTTGTTTAACCATCATTTTGATTATCGAAGAGATATATATTTTAGAACTCTCATTATCACTTACACCACTTTCACAAAGCATTTTAATCGTAGGTGTAACCTCAGGCAATGCTTTAATTTTTCTCTTTTTCTTATCATCACTTTTATTATTTAGTTTTTCCATTGCCCCACCTGTACCCCTATAATAAATGGACGTTACGGAGTCAGAAAAAGCCACCGGATAGTGCAAAGAAACGCGAGCCCACATTTCCAGATCTTCACCATACTTATATGATTTAAAGTCGCCAATCGAATTGAATACGTCTCTCCGAATTGCAACAGAAGAAGAGTTCACAATAGTCAAACACTTACTTGCCTCAACCAAATAATCTATCTGTTTAACTCGTCCTGGCGGGCTTCTTTCTGGCGGGGGGGCATTAACATTTAGCTGAATGGAATTGCTGGCCACCATCCCAGCATGGGGGAAACTTATTATTTGCCTGGACAACTCCTCCAAATGATTTGGTAACCACATATCGTCAGCATCCAGGAAAGCGACCCAATCGCCGCCAGAAGCCTTAATGCCTGCATTTCTTGCCGCAGACACCCCCCTGTTTTGCTGTTCAATTAGCTTAACCTTGTTCCCGAAGGTTGATTTTACCAGCTGACCGCCCGCATCTGTTGAACCATCATCAACTACAACAATTTCCTCAGGAGAGCGTGTTTGTTTCAAAACACTATTTAACGTTCTAACAATATACCTCTCGCGATTATAGAGAGGAATCACAACAGAAAATCTAGTTTGGTTATAAAAATTATTATTATGAACAACTTTAGCAACCATATCATTTAAGCTCTCTCTGAATTTCAGAAACAAGAGATGACAGGTCTCCTTTGTATTTTTTTACCGACACTACATCATTAATATTTTCAAGCAGGTTAGCGAGCTCTTTTTGATTGTTGATCAATACAGGCTCAGGACATTCGAAACTTGTTGTTGAATAATAGTCTCTGAACTTGAATTGCCCGCCGTTGATTCCATTCTGAAACTGAACCCAGCAATTCTGAATACCGTAGGCATCCGATAATATTAGCCCATGCAATGAGGACGAGATTATCGCCTCACACTCTAGAAGACTCTTTATAAATTCTTGACCCGAAACTTTAATGTCAATTATTTTAACATCATCGCCGGAACAAGAAATATTCCCAACAAACTCTTGTTGCGCATAGTGTGGCACGATTCCAACTCTATATTTTTTTTCTACTTGAGGATTAAATATACGAGGCATCAACAACGCAGGATCACCGAGCGGGCCATCAAAGCTATACTTGTTTTTCTTATCAAGTACCTGTCTGGAAAGCTCCCCCCTTAATGCAAGAACCTTGTCAAACTTCAACATTCCTTTTGGGGTATTTTCATCAATAAAACCACTCCCCCAAATCACACTTTTCTCATTTGAATAAAACAATATACTACCAACTCCTAGATAATGCTTAAAAACTCGTGACTTGGCATTATAGGTCTTTCGGCCTGTAAGCCACTCAAAAACATCAACATTGAGCTGGTCGCCAGCGTTCAGCATCCCATCGAAATACACGAGAGGAACCTTTCGAAGGACAATCACATTAAAGCCATCCAAAAAAACTTTGGCTAAATGCAAAACGAAATCATATATCGATCTTGGCAGAATCATCGTTTCATTGCCTTTTCTTCCAGCAGAGATTCAACTCTTACTACAATCGCATCAGCAGTAAATGACCTAGCTCTGGAGAACAGTGAAGCTTCATTATGCTCTTTGGATAGCATCTCTGAAATTCCATCCGAAAGAGCTTGGGGTGCGCCAACAGGAGTCAACAGACCGAAATGTCCATCAGAAAGAATTTCTCTCGGCCCAGCAACACAATCACTCGCGACAATAGGGCACCCGCAACAAAGCGCCTCAATCAATACGGTAGGCAAACCTTCAAAATAGGAAGGCAACACAAATAGATCCGCCGTTTGAAGATAGCCAAAGGGGTCATCCGAGTAACCGGCAAGGTCTACTCTATCTTTAAGGCCCGCATCATCAATTTGCTGCTGTAGGCTAGCTCGTTCTCTTCCCTCTCCTAAAATAATCAGTCGCAGTGAAGCCTTGTCTTTTAATAACCGCATGGCCTCAACGAGATCATGGAAACCTTTTCTCCTATGCAGAGACCCCATAGCCAACAGCACCTTGTCGCCTGAACTGAAAAAAGGGTGAAGATCTCTGTTCGGATTTCTGGCTATATTTTCTTCCTGTATCACCGCATTGTGAAGCACCTTGATTTCTTCACGTGGTATCCCTGTCTCCGCAGCCATATCATCAGCCAAACCAGCAGAAACCGTAGTAAAGATATCAATGCGTCGCCAAAGCAACTTAAGGGCCGAAACAAAAATCTTGCCTTTCACCCCTTTGGACAAACTTGTTTTTGAATATGGAACATGAGATGTCACTAAAATTTTCGCATTCGATCTGCTTACCAGGCATGAGAATGCTGCAACAATCCCCAATTGATCTTCAGCTGCAATAATGGCGTCCGGCTTACTATTTTTGAGATACTTAATGATCTTTGGGACCGCCGTGATAGCTCGGCTTACATTCAGCTCTTCAACTTTTGCACTCGTAGGGACCTGATTCCGCATTGGCCCTTTCGGATTAAGAACTAAAACTTCTACCTCATGCCCTCTTGCAATCAACCCTTCGACCAATCTCAGGGTTACACGGGGGACACCAGTCCCTGAAAAATCATTTAGCAATACTGAGATATGCATTACAGCCTCTATAAAGGACAACCATGCTTACATAGTCTTAAAATTTAAAGCTTTAACAACACCATCACTGAGAAGGTCAAAACATTCATCGCTGTGCATTTCAAGAATTCGCCCTATTTCATTCTTGTCTTCATCTAACAAATGATTCTTTTTTTCCAAAGACTCCAAGTTTACTTTTGGGGCTTCAAAATTCTCTTCGTAACCCAAAAAAACACGAAGCTCTTCAAGTTTATTCTTTGGATTCACACATAGATCTTCGTAATTCATAACAAAAACAGAGTCATTATACCGCTTCTTTATTTCACAAATTCGTTTTACGTGGGCCAGCCAACGAATAGTGCTCTTACCCGCCAGGCCATAATGGGCATACTCATTAATATTCTCATGATTTATACCCAGAAATTGGTTTGGAACAGGGTAATCTTTATAATTTTTCAACCAGCCAGGTACGGCCTTATGCTTTAACGTAGAATATGCAACAGAATATGGACACCGGATCATCGCAACAAATTTTGCATTGGGAAAATTGTCCAATAATTGCTCTACATGCCAAAGGTTTGGGTGGCTCTGATCTACCAAGTCCAACCCACCCGCCACCCTTTTTAGCAGGCGATAGTTTCTAATCGTTCTTGGACTTAGCGGGCCATTATTAATTGCCGCTAAAGTCACCTTCCCAAACACTTGAGGGTTTTCTTTTCCATCATTAAGGTCAGTTGCCCGAGGATGGCTATTTATTATCGAATCCATAAAGTGAGTCCCTGACCGACCGGTACCCACAACAAAAATCATTTTACTTTCTGCACCCCTGCTCTTCATCCCCGCCAGAGCCTGAAATTCCAACTTGCATAAAGAATACAGGCTTCTCAACTGGCCTCTATTAACCATAACAATTCCTCCCGTTAATGTTACTCAAAAATTCAGACCTGCCATTTTTTTAAATTCAGCATTCCTTTCAATCAAATCTTCATAGCCACCCTCATCTACAACTTTACCCTCTCCTATAATATAAATACTCTCACATGATTTTACAGTGCTTAATCTGTGCGCAATCATCACAATGGTTTTCTTTCCAGATAAATCATGTATCGCATCCATGATATATTTTTCCGTAATGCCATCCAGGGCACTGGTGGCTTCATCCATAACAAGAATATCCGCATCATCATAAAGCGCCCGGGCTATGCCAATACGCTGGCGCTGGCCTCCAGACAATTGTACGCCCCGTTCACCTACTCGGGTTTGCAGCCCTTCTGGCAACTCGTCAAGCAGCTCATCAAGGTGAGCCATCGACGCCGCTTTTTTGACTTTTTCTTTGTTAATATTCTCTTTGGGTATGCCAAAGGCTATGTTCTCGGCAATAGAACTATCTGAAAGAAAAATGGATTGAGGGACAAACCCAATACTGTTTTGCCATGCTCTTTTGTCATCATTCGCTAATGGCTTCCCATCTATTAGCACCTCACCACTATCTGGCAAAATTAAGCCAAGAAGCATATCGATTGCTGTGGATTTCCCTGAACCTGATGCCCCAACCAAACCAATCACTTTATTCACCGGTATGGTCAGATTCATACCATTCAACGCAGGTGAGGGTTTACCTGGGTACGTGAACGTCACATTATTGAATTCAATTGTCTTCTTTGCTTTTAAAGTTTTAGACTGCTGCTCCCCTGTTGGATCAAGTCGTTGCTTTCCACTTGTCCCTCGACACCTCATGCCAGTGTCATTTTTACTGTTAATCAAATCTTCCCTGATCTCGTCAAACGCCGCCAGGCTACCCCTGATCTGTGAAAAGCTGGCATACACTTGCTGAAAGGCCGGCAAAAGCTTCATCCCAGCCAATGCATAGACGGAAAGGATCGGAAGAACAGCAGCAATATTGCCGTCATTACTGGATAAAAGATAAAGGATCAAGAAGATAATGGTGCTGAACGCCACTAGCTCCATGATGTATCTGGGTGTTTGTGCCATCACCCGGTTTTTCCCCTGCGCATCGGCCATCTGCTTGCTCGCATTTGCAAAACGAGAAACAAAGGTCTGTTGTCGCCCCAGCAAAATCACGTCCTTGATTCCACCCAAGCCTTCTCCCATCATTTTGAAGCGCTGTTTTTGCGCCTTTGTTACCGTTCTGCCATTTCTGACGATGCGTGACCGGATGAGTTTGAAGATAAGCAGGTAAGAGCAGCTAAAAACACTCACTCCGATAACAGCGACCAACGGGTTATAAATCACCAACGCCAAGGACATTAGCAACACCAAGTTAAGGCGTGAGTTCAGCTGCATGAAGGGGTTGATTACACCATTGTTCAGGCGTGTCGCTTCCTGTGCAATCTTGTTGACAAGTTGGCTACTGCTCCCCCCGGCATGAAAAAGCCAACTCTGATACATGTAGTGTCGATACAGACGAGTGCTGATCTGTGCGCCAACCTGCACACCATAAACCGATAGGCGCCATATGGTCAGAATCGAAACGCCTGCAGCTAGCGCAAGCATTAGCAGTACGCCGATGCCCAGCCAAAACATAAAGTCGCTGGGTTCTGTTAAGCCTGACAGTGCATACGCTTTTGCCAGTACGCCATCACTTTCCAGAACGGCAGGGTCGGCCACCAGAGACATGAACGGCCCAACGGCGACGACACTGGCCATCTCAGCAAAAGCCATAAGAATAACCAGCACCTGAAGCTGCAGCAGTTTTTTCCTCTGGTCTGCATCTAGTAGCAGGTATAGCTCTTTAAGCTGTTTCAGCATTGGGTTGCTCTCAAAATCACTGTTTCATCCCTTACGCCTAACCGTTGATCTCGAATCATCATTCAACTGTCATTCATTCTTGTGCACCTGTGCAGCCTATTTCTAGGTATTGCTAGACATCACTACTGCGTAGCACTCAGGTGTTTCACATACCAAGGCATTGCCTTTCCAATGCCATCGTAGATACGGAATTGCGGCTCATAACCGAGCAGGTTTTGTGCCTTGCTGATGTCGGCCTGGGAGTGGCGAACGTCACCGGCGCGGAAGTCCCGGTAGGTCGGCGACGCATCGTAGGTGACGTTGCTGTCTTTCAGGGCGGTTTTCAGGGCATCGAACAGGATGTTGAGGGTCGTTCTGTCGCCCAGTGCCACGTTGTACACCTGGTTTTTGGCGTCGGCTTCTGCGGTCGCGGCCAGGATGTTGATCTGCACGACGTTTTCGATGAAGCAGAAGTCCCGGCTGGTTTCGCCGTCGCCGTTAATGAAGACGTCATCCCCTTTGATCATGGCGGCGGTCCATTTGGGGATCACGGCAGCATAGGCGCCATTGGGGTCCTGGCGTTTGCCGAATACATTGAAGTAGCGCAGGCCGATGGTGTTGAAGTCGTAGGTGCGGGCGAACACGTCGGCGTAGAGTTCGTTGACGTATTTGGTCACGGCGTAGGGTGACAGGGGCTTGCCGATGCGGTCTTCGATTTTGGGCAGGCCCGGGTGGTCGCCGTAGGTAGAGCTGGAGGCGGCGTAGGTGAAGCTTTCCACGCCTTCGTCTTTGGCTGCCACCAGCATATTCAGGAAGCCGTCGATGTTGGCCTGGTTGGTGGTGATGGGATCGTTGATGGAACGGGGGACGGAGCCCAAGGCGGCCTGGTGGAGGACGTAGTCGGCACCGGTGACGGCTTTTTTGCAGTCTTCCAGGTTGCGGATGTCGCCTTCGATAAAGGTGAATTTTTCCCATTGGGCGGAGGAGACGGTTTGCTGGACTTCGTCTAGGTTGTGTTGGTGGCCGGTGGCGAAGTTGTCCAGGCCGATGACGGTTTGGTCCAGCTGCAGGAGGGTTTCCAACAGGTTGGAGCCGATGAAGCCTGCTACGCCGGTGATTAGCCAGGTTTTGGGGTTGGCTTTTAGGGTTTCTTTAACTTGTTCATAGCGGGTTGTCATGGTGGTTCCGTTTGTTCGTTTGTTCGTTTGGTGGAACAGTTGCAAGTTACAAGTTTCAAGTTGCAAGGGAAGTCAAAAGCCGGGCTACCGCCCTGGGCTTCGCCCTGTTTTTCCTGGCCCTTCGGGCCCCGCCTGCGGCGGTTCGCACCTCAAGTGGTGCTCCTACATTCCCTTCCGGGATCGCCATGTGAACATGGCGCCTGCATATTTATGTGCCCTTTGGGTCTCTGCCTTTGGTTCGCTCAACGAGTTGAGCTCCTACAGGGGCTGTGCTGCTTGCCTTTTGTAGGAGCGGTGGTTCCACCGCGATGTGTTGCGGTAGCAGCCCTTTCGCGGTCGAACGACCGCTCCTACGGTGAAGCTTCGCCTGCAGGCAGGCTCCTACGGTGGTTGATCGCGCCGCGAGCGACGCTCCTACAGTTATAGCCGCAGGTCTACTTCCTCCTTCGGGAGGGTGTATTTCAGGTCGTAGAGGATGTGTTCGGGTTTGCCGTAACCTCGGATGTCCTGGGCGCCCATGGCTTTGAACTGGTTGTGACCGACGGCCAGGAGGATAGCGTCGTAGGCACCCTGCTCTGGTTGTGCCACCGGGGTGATGCCGTATTCGTGTTCGGATTCTGCCGGGTTGATCCAGGGGTCGTGTACGTCTACCTGGATGTTGTAGTCCTGCAGTTCTTTCACCACATCCACCACCCGGGTGTTGCGCAGGTCCGGGCAGTTTTCCTTGAAGGTGAGGCCCATGACCAGTACCCGGGCGCCATTCACCTGGATGCTGCGGGTCAGCATGGCCTTGACCAGTTCGCTGGCCACATGGCGGCCCATACCATCGTTGATGCGGCGGCCGGAGAGGATGATTTCCGGGTGGTAGCCGATGGCCTGAGCCTTGTGAGTGAGGTAGTACGGGTCGACCCCGATACAGTGCCCACCTACCAGGCCGGGACGGAACGGCAGGAAGTTCCATTTGGTGCCGGCGGCTTGCAGCACTTCTTCGGTGTCGATGCCCATGCGGCTGAAGATCATGGACAGTTCGTTGATCAGGGCGATGTTGAGATCGCGCTGGGTGTTTTCGATTACCTTGGCGGCTTCCGCTACGCGGATGCTGGAAGCCTTGTGGGTGCCGGCGGTGATGATGGAACCGTACAGCTGGTCAACCAGCTCGGCAATTTCCGGCGTGGAACCGGAGGTCACCTTGGTAATGGTGGTGACGCGGTGTTCCTTGTCGCCCGGGTTGATCCGCTCCGGGCTGTAGCCGGCGAAGAAGTCTTTATTGAAGGTAAGGCCTGAGACCTGCTCCAACACCGGAACGCAGTCTTCCTCGGTGGCACCGGGGTAGACGGTGGATTCGTAGATAACGATGTCGCCCTGCTTCAGGGTCTTGCCGATGGTTTCGGAAGCCTTGATCAATGGCGTCAGGTCCGGGCGCTTGTGCTCATCGATGGGGGTGGGCACGGTGACGATATAGACATTGCAGTCGTTCAGGGCGGCGGGATCGGCACTGAAAGACAGCTGGGTGGCGCTGGCCAGCTCGGCGTCGTCCACTTCCAGGGTGGCATCGTGGCCGTTGTTGAGGGCATCGATACGCGGCTGGTTGATGTCGAAGCCTACCACCGGGCGGTGTTTGCCGAATTCGACGGCCAGCGGGAGGCCGACGTAGCCCAGGCCAATGACGGCCAGTTTGATTTGTTCCAGTTCCATTTGGTCTCTCTTTTCCGAATCTCTTAACCGGGTTTGGGTGCCGGTTTATGTAGGAGCGGTGGTTCCACCGCGATTTCCCTTTGGCTTTCTGTCATTTCGCGGTCGAACGACCGCTCCTACATTACATTCTTCGCTTGCAAGCAAGCTCCCACGAAGACGCTATGGGGGAGGTTTTCCCTTAGGCGATCCGTCTGCGGGACGAGCCCGGCGTGGGATCGCCTGCAGGCAGGCTCCTACCGCGGTTGATCGCGCCGCGAGCGACGCTCCTACGGTAAATCTTCGCTTGCAAGCAAGCTCCCACAGGGTGGGATTAATTCTTTAGGACCAGGTCCATATTTTACTGCTTTACCCATTTGGGTACGTCCCCCATTTGGGGTATCCATTAGCCTGTGCAACTGCTTCCTTGTCTCTTTTTGTAGGTGTTCCGTTTAAGGGACGAAGGGAGCCTAGTTGCAAGCTACAAGCTGCAAGGGAAGTCAAAGGCGGGCTCCCGCCCTGGGCTTCGCCCTCTTTGTCCTGGCCCCCTCGGGCCCCGCCTTCGGCGGTTCGCGTCTCAAGCGACGCTCCTACAACAATATCTTCGCTGCGCTCTAGTCCTACATTTTCTGTGGGAGCGGTGGTTCCACCGCGATTATCGCGGCTGTTGCCCTTTTCGCGGTCGGACGACCGCTCCCACGGTAGAGACTGCACTCCGTCCAGGGTTTTGCCTTTCCTTGTAGCTTGTAGCTTGTAGCTTGCACCTTGCAGCTCACTGCTCGTAGCTACCCTCCCCTTAATCGTTGCTTTTGCCGTATTCGTAGGCGTAGTAGCCATATTCGTTTGAGGCGCGGCGTTCCATGCAGTTGAGGATGGCGCCTTTGATTTCTACCTTGTTCTGCGCGAAGCGGGTAAGTGCTGCATCCACTTCTTTTACCGAGTTGACCCCGAAGCGGGTGACCAGCAGGCTGCTGCCTGCTACCTGACCAACGATGGCGGCATCGGTGACCGCCAGGATCGGCGGGGTGTCCACCAGGATCAGGTCGTATTCCTCACCCAGCGAGTCCATGAGCATTTTAAAGCGCTCGTGCATCAGCAGTTCCGATGGATTCGGCGGTGCCTTGCCGCGGGCAATAAAATCCAGATTATCAATACTGGATGACTGAATGATGTCTTCCTTCGCACTATGACCAGACAGATAGCCTGAGAGACCTATCTTGTTTTCAGACTGAAAGTAGCGGTGCAGGCGCCCCTTGCGCATGTCCGCATCGATCACCAGCACTTTCTGGCCGGTTTGTGCGAGTACCGCGCCCAAGTTGGCAGACACAAAAGATTTACCAACACCGGGGCTGGGGCCTGTAATCATCAGGATCTTGTTGTCCGCATCCATCATGGCGAAATGCAGGCTGGTACGCAGGCTACGCAGGGCTTCGATGGCCAGATCAGTAGGATCATCCTGGGCTAACAACGGAATTGGAGAGGCTGATTCCTTGAGCCTGCGGCTGCGGCGTTGTTTGTGCTCTGTTGTCCGGTTTGCCTTAACCTGCTTTTCAGACAGGGGGATAGAGGCATAGACAGCGACTCCCTGCTCTTCAAGCGCCTCCGGTGACTCCACCCCTTTCTTGAGTAATGCACTTACCACTACCCACAGCGTTGCGCCCAGCCCCCCAACAAAGCCAGCAACCAGCATCAGCAATGTTTTTTTCGGCTTTATAGGCCCTGGATAGACGATGGCCTTATCGATAATTCGTACGCTGCCGACGGTACCCGCTTTGAGAATGCGAAGCTCCTGAACTTTATTGAGAAGGCCGACATAAATTTGTTGAGTGACTTCCACATCCCGCATTAAGCGCAAAATTGCCTGCTGGGTTTCCGGCAATTCTTTAATCTGCTCGTTCAGCTCATTTTTTTCTCTGGAAAGAGATGCCCGCTGCTGCATCAGATTTTTATAAACTGGGTGCTCCTTGGTATAGCGCGTGGCGACGTCAATCTCTTGTACTTTTAATTCATTCAGCTTGTTTTCAATTTCAATGACCTTTTGGAGAACGGTCTGCGTCTCCATGTTCATGTCGATGGTTTCAGTTTCCAGACGATAGTTGTTTAACGCATCCTCTGCCTCGGTCAGCTTCTCTTTCACTTTAGGCAATTGCTGATCGAGGAATGCCAGGCTGTTTTCTGCCTGAGCGGAGCGGCGTTGAATGTTTTGCAATAGGTAGGTATCCCCAAGCACATCCAGAGTTTCCTTGATGCGCTGTTTATCTGGACCTACCACCCGCAGTCTCAGCATGCTGGCTCTTTTCATGTCCTGCACTTTCAGGCTAGCACGCAGCTGATTGACAACTGAGAGTTCGCTTCGCTTAACGATATAAATGGGCTCATTGCCGTAATTCCACTGGCTGAGCACCAGGCGGATTCCATCATCTTCGCTGACCAGAGGTGCATTGGCTGAGCCACTGGCGATGCGTTGCTGGCCAAGATACAGGGCGGGTAGGCCCTGCTCTTGCTTGAGGGTGAACCGGACCCCTCTCAGCGAGTCAGGCACTACGAATTCGTTAACCGCTATAAAGGTTTCACTGTCACGGAAAGCGGCAAATGGCGGAGCGGGCAAGGCCGTAGGCTCTGGGGCGGTAAAGCGGCTGAGCAGACTATCTCGGTCAGGAAATACCGCAATGTCCATTTTGAGTTGCTGTGCCACTTCGCCCAGCACCATTCTGGAGCGCAGTATTTCAATTTCAGCAGCGGCAGAGGCTTCATCACTGTACATGCTGTTCAATTCAGACAGCCCGGGGACGCCTCCGCTCTTCTTTTCCAATTGAAGCAGTACATCCCCTTGATAGATTGGGGTTGCCCATTTCCCATAGCCCCACCCCAGCATAAGGGCCACAAAAGCAGTGATGATTATCAGCCATTTGTTGTCCAGCAGGATGCCGAACAGGTAGCCGAAATCGATGCCGTTGTCACCGGTGCCGGCTTGCTGCCGTTGTGTCATGGTGCTGTTGTCTGCCATTCAATCGATATCCGTTTTTGAGCTGCAAGCTACAAGTTTCAAGCTGCAAGGGAAGTCAAAGGCGGGCCTACCGTCCTGGGCTTCGCTCTGTTTGTCCTGGCCCTTTGGGCCCCGCCTTCGGCGGTTCGCGCCTCAAGTGGCGCTCCTACATTAAAATCTTCGCTTGCAGGCAAGCTCCTACGGTTCTTTCTTTTCCTTGTAACTTGTAACTTGCAACTTGTTCATCGCAGCTCACAGCTGCGTTACAGTTTTTCCGCCCAGGCCCTGGTGGCGGCTTCCATCATTGGGTAGATCCGTTCGAAGGCGTCTCTGCCGCGCTTGTAGGGATCGGGGATGTCGTGCTTGCCGTTCCAGTTGGTGAGCAGGAATGTCTTGCCGCTGGCTTCCGGGAAAGTCTTGCTGAGCCGGTCTTTCTGACGGCTTTCCATCACCAGAATCAGGTCGCTGTCCCTGCACATTTCGCTGGTGAGCTTACGTGCAATATGGGGGCCACATTCCAGGCCGTGCCGCTGCGCCACGTCCCTTGCGGTGGGCTCCATGTCCTGCCCTTCCAAGCCGATCAGTCCTGCGGATGCAATGGACAGGCCCGGCTTTAGCTCGCTCAGCATGGCCGCCACGGTAGGGCTGCGGCAGATATTGCCGTCGCAAATCACCAATATCCGCTCAAACATGGCCATTACTCGCTCAGAATTTCTTCGGTTCTGACGCCGAGCAACAACGTGGTCATGGAAGGCACCAGCAGGCGCAAGACTCTGTTCCATTTCACCAGCGGTGCCGCGGTCACGTAGACGATATCTCTCTCGCGCAAATGAAAGCTGTCTGCCAGTACCAAGGCTGCTGCATCCTTGGCGTTAAGCTGGTAAATATCGATGCCGTGATCCGCTTCTTCCGGCGCCTTACGGAACACAAACACCCCCGATGCATCCGATTCCTGCTGATTGAATCCGCCATTTTGTGCCAATGCCTCGGCAAGGGTGAGGCCGTTGCGCGTCATATCCAGGCTTGCGGCGCTCCCCACCTCGCCGAGGACAAAGACTTTGGAATCTGTGACCGGGTTGATATTCAGTACATCATCCGCCCGAAGCAGGATATTCTGCTCCTTGCTGCCATTCTGGTAAATCTCGCGGAGCGAAAGGCGATAGTCCTTGCCTTCCCGGGTGAGAACGACGTTGGTCCAGTCTGCACTGGTGGATATGCCCCCGGCCTCTGCAATGGCATCAATCAGTCGAGTGGGCACATTGGTAATGGGATAAAGTCCGGGGGATTCCACTTCCCCTGTAATATAGACCTTCTTGTTTCTGAAAGCGGCGACGGACACATCGACTTGTGGATTCTCAATGTATTTTGAGAGCCGCTGGGTCACCAAATCCCGAATTTCTGTGACCCTCATCCCTTCCACATTTACGGTCCCAACGTAGGGGTAAAAGATGGTGCCATCACTGTGGATCCAGTTACCGGATTCTGCCGAACTGCGTAGCGAACCCGCCGGAATGGTCAATTCTGGGTGCCCCCAAACCGTGATCTGAAGTACATCCCCTGGGCCCACAAGATACTCATAAACATCCGGTTCTATTTTCAACTCTTCTGGTACGGGCGTACTCAAGGCCTCTCTTCGGCTCTGATTCAGAATGGCCGTGCCAATGGCGTGCACTTCCACCACATCAGGCAGCGGTTCGCCTTCGGATATTTCGTCCTCGTCGAGGAACCAGCCGGGTGTCGGCGAATGGTAGGAACCGGGCACCACAGTACACCCCGCCATGAGGGCAATCCCCACTGCCACAAAACATTTAACCAATGCGTTCATTGAAGCCTTCATTGTGTTCATCTATTACCAGGCGAAATCCCGGGTCCATTCAGCCCCTGCCGTCCAACGCTCACGTTCTTCAAAGGGCGTGACGATGGGCTCGTCGCTGGCAGACACCAACCAGTGGAAGGTACCGCCCAGCAGGGGGTGGCCAATACGGAATTCTGCCATTGTCACATCCTGCTCTTCGATGGATTGCAGGATTTGATTGCCGTCCTCTGGCACCTCGGCACGCGTCACGCCGTCCTGGTTGAGCGTGGCCTGGGTCAGATGCAGGGCGACTGTAACATTGCTACGAAAATATTGTTGTATGCCAAAAGTAACCGCACGGGCATCCCCTTCCCAGGTACTGGCGATGTTTCGGCCATGGTGACGGAAGCCACTTTTGTAAGTGCCGTGCTCGTACATGGTGTTATAGCGGCGCTCACTGATCCAGCTGCCGGCCACGGTTTCAGTCGCCTCCACGAACCAGCGCTGGGAGCCATTGCCCAGGGTAGAGACAAGATCAAAGCCTGCCAGTGAGGACAGTTTGGAGGGTAATCCCCCTGCCTCATCTTCCCCCATGAATTGCCCATACACGCCCAGTGGCACATCCCAGGGGGTGAGTGAAACCCGGAAGTCTACCCCCGCAATCTGGTTACTGGGGTCGTCATCGTCGTCAAAACCGCTACTTTCCCCATTATCCTTACCGATAAACGCATCCCAGAAGGCCTCCAGATCCTGGGGGCGGCCTTCCCCGCCCCATTGGGCCAGCCGTGACAGACCGATCTGCAGGAAATCCAGGGGCTGGAACACAAATCGCGCCCCCAGTACCTTGGCATCGGGGATGGTTCGGTCATGCTCCAGTTGCCCGGCGATGAGCTGCATGTCCCAGGGGCCGATCCAGCGCAACCAGGGGCTTTCCGGGGCGGTAAGCATGTGCCGGGACAGCCACAGGCCCGGCACCGGACGGGCATTGTTGGACAGCGCCAGGGAGCTTTGCCAGCCCGGCCCCCACCAACGGTCAATGGCGCCAACGCCCAGCTGCCAGTTCCCCATGATACCGGCGATGTAGGAATCATCGAAGCGCAGGTGCTGGTCGTCCCGGTCGCCGTCGGCGTAGCTCACGGCCAGCCGGCCGGACCAGTGCTGGCCAGTGGTATAGAGCGCAACCTGCCCGGTGAAGGTGTCTTCAGGCTGGGTATCAAAGGCGGTGTACAACGGCTCCTGATTGGCGCCGCCCAGGGTAACGGTGGCGCCACGGGTGTTGTTGCGGGCCAGACGTTCTGCGGTTTGCAGGTACTGGTAATGATCGCTGGTCTGGCAGGCCCGGGCCTGGGCATCCGGTAGCTGTTGCTGGCTCAGGCGCAGGGCGCGGTCAACGGCGGCCCAGCTAATTGGCCAGCTCACTGTCAGGCCTTTCAGACAGCCTTGCGTCTGCAACACTTCAATGTGGTGGCGTGCGGTCAGGTCGCCAGTGGGTACCCAGGGGGTGGCGCCATGGGCGTTGGACAGGCCAAGCACTAACAGGCTGGCAATCCAGTAACTTGCACGGCGAGACACTCTCACAAAGGACATCCTATCCTGACGGTTGCGACTTAAGGGGCGCATTATGAAGGTTCGATCTTGTCATCTATATGACAAGAAGCCGCATTTTACAGTTTGTTTACGGGAATGCGAACGGTTTACGACGCCAATTAACAGGAATTCAGTTGGACGACTTAGCCGAACCCGTGAATAGTAGCGTAGGGGGCTTTCGGGGGTAAGTGTCTTGTCTGACAAAGCGGGGGGGAGGAGTGCTTACGGCTGGGGCTTGCCTGGGACTTTTGGAGTCCAAGCATCAGTTATTCGCTGCACTCACCCTTACTGGCGTTACTCCGCTGTGCTCCGTTCCCACATAGGGCACCTTGTTGGCCGCTGCCTGGCCTGGCAGGTGCTGGATTGCCGATGAGACTCTGCCAGTGTCTTCGCGATGCAAGCATCGCTTCCCACAAGAGCATCGCTGCGGACTTCGACCGTCAATCCAGACAATAACCAATATGGCGCCTTTTGTGGGAAAGGAGCGTAGCGGAGTAACGCCCGCAGGGCGGCCCGAAGGGTGAGTGCAGCGAATAACCGATGCTTGGGAGGTTTAAAGCTTGCTTAGGGCTTCCCGGATTGGGGTTGGGCCGGCGATGACGTCGAACTCCCGGTTTTCCAGCTCGGATCGAGCAGTTTCAGAAAGCACGTTCGCCACATCTTCGCGAGATATATCACCAAAGTCTTTCAATTTCTCTGCAATCTCCACTTTTTCCAGGGGCGGCTCCTCGGTGAGCCGGCCGGGGCGTACGATGGTGTAGTTGAGCCCGCTGGCGCGCAGGTGGTCGTCGGCCTTGCCCTTGGCGGAGAAGTAATGACGCATTCTTTCCGGGCCGGACTCCGGGTCGTCGGCGCGCATGGAGCTGACCATGATAAAGCGCCCTACTCCTTGCGCTTTGGCCTGGTTGATCAGCCTGATGGCACCGTTCTGATCCACGTCGATGGTTTTCTCGGGGCCGGTGTGGGGGCCGGAGCCGGCGGTGAAGATGACTACATCCTGGCCTTCCAGGGCCTGGCGGCAATCCCCTTCCAGATCCGCTTCTACCACTTCATGGGCGCCCAGTATCTCCAGATCGGCTTTCTGGCGCAGATCGCGGACCATGGCGCGCACCTGAATGTTATCCGCCACCAGATGAGGGATCAGGCGACGACCGATTTTGCCGTTGGCGCCGGCGATCAGGACTTTCATGGGGGCTCCTTGCTTGTCATGGCTGGTAGTTCAGTGATGGAGGGTTGGCGGTGGATTTCAAGGGGGTGGGGATAACGGAGCCGTTGGAACAACCGGATCCCAGCAACGCATGAAAAGCAGCCCGAAGGGCAAGCGGTGCGCTCCGTTGCCCGCCAATTCGCTTTGCGAGCAAAGCTCCAACGAGTGAGGGGCTTCAGGACTGGCGTTGGAGCCTTGCTCGCAAGGCGAAGGGGGCAAATCACCTCGGCCGGCTATTCATCCCACTGCTGGGGCACCTCCTGCAGCTCATCCAGGTTGTAACCCCGGTTGCGAGCAATGTTCTTGAGTTTGCTGTAGGTGGCGTCGCTGATATGTGGCTGGCGGGCCATGATCCAGAGGTAATCGCGTTTTTCACGGCCGATGATGGTGGTCTGGTAATCCTCGTCCACATACAGCACCCGAAAATCCGCCTTGAAGGGCCAGATAAAACGCATGCCCCAGATGGCCGGGTCCACGTCGCTGACGAAACCGGTGGGGGTCATCCGCTTGAACTCCCCATCGAAACCGCCTTTGCGGAAGGTGAAAGTGGTGGCGATCTTGTTGGGCCCGATGCGTTTGTAGTTCTCCATGGCATTGTAGGCGCCCTTTTCCGGCAAGGTGGGGATGTTGGCGATCACATACCAGTCGCCCATGAAACGATCCAGGTTCAGATTGTCTGCGATCTGGATGGGGTCTTGCGGGTGGGTTTGGCAGGCTTGCAGCATGATCAGACTCACAATGATAAGGATGCGGCGCATTGGGATTCTCCTTTAAGCGTAGATTGCCGCAAGGTGGGACAAGGCGAGGTGAATGTTGGAAGACAGGTTTCGAAGGGAAAATGCAAAGAGTTGTGGGAACGGAGCGTTGCGGAGTAACGCCCGCAGGGCGGCCCGAAGGGTGAGCGAAGCGAATAACCGATGCTTGCATCGCGAAGGGGTGCCGGGACGGCTGTGCCAACGTCTTCGCGATGCAAGCATCGGTTCCCACAAAAGGCGCTGTGTTTCTGGTTACTGCCTGCTTTGACTGGTGCTGTGGGACTCTCAAAGCCAGGCGGCATTCCAGAATGGGTAGTCTCTCACTGACGCCACTAGCCCTGCCCTGACCGGGTTGGCAATGATGTAGCGGGCTGTCGACTTGAGGGCCTGCTCACTTCTCAAGGCATGATCATGGAAGCCCGGTTGCCAGATGGTCTGATCCTGATGCCGGGAAACCCTTGCCTTTACCATTCTGATTATTTGAGACAGGTCGTGCTTATCCGTGGTGGCCAGCAGCCAGTGAATATGATCCGGCATGACCACATAGCACCAGGTCTTGCTGGCACCCTGGGTATCAGAGCGGGTGATGGCTCTGCAGGCCTGGCAGGCCGTGGGAAAATGGGAAAACCATGGGTGCCTGCCTGCTGTGGTGAATGTGACCAGATAGGGTCTGCCTACCTCTGAGAACCGCCCTTTTCTCAGGGAGTGGCTGTGGTATCGGTGAGTCATGAATGGAGAGGCTATCGGGTAGAGCCTGAGCTGGCTGTCAGTGATTGGAGTTGATGGGTGTCATCCAGGTGGGGCAGTTGGCTGAGTTTGGGGGAGTTTTTCGTGGGGCTGGAGTGGTGCAAATTGTAGAGGTGCTTGGATAGGTGGGTGCCACTTTCTTCGTTATGCAAGCATAAGTTATTCGCTGTGCTCACCCTTCGGGCCGCCATCCTGGCGTTACTTCGCTGCGCTCCGTTCCCACAAAAACCATCCCAGGCGGCAACGGAGTTTGTGGGAAGCGATGCTTGCATCGCGAAGAAGTTGGCACGGCGCTATTACAGAACTACCCCGCCTTCTTCTGGCTCTTGGCGGCGGTGGCGGGTTCCACTTTTACCGGGATGCCGTTGAGCTGGGCCATGGCGGTGACGGCTTCGACGCGGTTGCTGCCGATGATGTCGTTGACGCTCTGCCCTGCCACCCGGCGGGCGACGCCCAGTTGTACGCCTTCCCGATCGTGGCCCCAACCATGGGGCACGCTGATCACGCCGGGCATGATGTCATCGCAGAGCCAGGCCGGCAGGGTGATGGTGCCAGCCGGGGTGCTGACCATCACGTCGTCACCGTCGGCCACGGCCAGCCGTTTGCCATCGTCCGGGTGGATCATGGCGTTGCAGCGGCCCTTCCCTTTTACCAGCCGCTGGCTGTTATGCATCCAGGAGTTGTTGCTGCGAATATGCCGGCGGCCAATCATCAGCATCTGCTCAGGCGCCACCGGTTTGGGCGCCGGCAACCCTTGCAGGGCACGGAAATAAAGGGCCGGCACCAAGTTGATGCGCTGATCCCGGGTAAACAGGCGCTCAGGAAGCATGGGCTCCAGTGGCCCAAGGTCCATGCCATGGGGTTCCGCCAGCAGCTTTTTCAGGGTCAGCCCCTTACGTTCACCTCTGAGCACCTTCCAGGCCACTTTGGGTAGCGAGTGCAATCCATCGCGGCGCAGGTCATCCAGCACCTTGCCGCCAGTGCCGTAGGGCCCCAGGCGCAGGCCCAGATCCACCAGCCCGCGATCACCCAGCTTGCGAACGAAACGGTCAGTGGCGGCAATTTGCAGGCGGGTTTTGCGGTCCCGGGCGCGCAGGCGATTCAGCCTGGTGGTGAGGCCGTTGAGGATTTCCCAGTCGTGCAGGGTACCTTCAGGCTTGGGCACCAACGGCGGGGTGAATTTGACCACGTTGCGCACCGCCACCGCCTGGAAGATGGGATCGAACTGGGCGTGTTCCAGCTGCCCGGTGGGTGGCAGGATGATGTCCGCGTGGCGAGTGGTTTCGTTGATGTAGAAGTCGATGCTGACCATGAAATCCAGGTTGCTCAGGGCCTGATCCAGCTTCTGGCCATCGGGACAGGACAGCACCGGGTTGCCGGCGTGGGAAACGAAGGCTTTCACCTGCCCCTTGCCCGGGGTGAGCATTTCGTCGGCCAGGGTGGTCACCGGGAATTCGCCACCGAATTCCGGGTAGCCGTGCACCCGGCTGCGGTAGCGGTCGAAGCTGCCGGTGTCGCCACTGAGGGCGCCGAGGGCGACAATGTCGAAGGCGGGTTTGGTGAACATGACACCGCCTTCCCGGTCCAGGTTGCCGGTGAGGATATTGATCACATAGACCAGCCAGGCGCTGAGGGTGCTGTGGGCACTGGTGGTGACGCCCACGCGGGAGTAGATGGCAGCACGGGGAGCGGCGGCGATGTCGCGGGCCAGTTTGCGGATGGCATCGGCGGGCAGGCCCACGGTGTCTGCCACTTTTTCCGGTGTCCAGTTCACCACCAGGCGGGCCAAGTCCTTTTTGCCATCGAGTATGGGGTCCAGCTTGCCGGGCGCCACCAGCAGCTCCTCGAACAACACCTGGGCAATGGCCAGCAGCAGGTAGACGTCGGTACCCGGACGCACGAAGTGGTGTTCGTCAGCCACCTTGGCGGTTTCGGTGCGACGCGGGTCGATGACCACCACCTTGCCGCCCCGTTTCTGCAGGGCCTTTAGACGCCCTTTCACGTCCGGCACGGTCATGATGGAACCATTGGAGGCCAACGGGTTACCGCCGATAATCAGGAAGTAATCGGTGCGGTCCACATCCGGGATGGGAAACAGGGCCTGGTGGCCGAATAGCTGCCAGGTGGCCAGTTGGTGAGGTAGCTGGTCAGCGGACGTGGCGCTGTAGCGCTGGCGGCTGCGCAGGGCCTTGACGAAGGGCAACAGGGTAAAGAGCGCGCCATGGTTATGGGCGGTGGGGTTGCCGAAGTACAGCGCCACCGAATCCTTGCCATGCACTTCCTGGATGTTGTGCAGGCGCCGGGCTGTCTCGTCCAGGGCTTCATCCCAGCTGATCGGCACCCAGCCGTCGGCGGTGCGTTTCACCGGATGGCGCAGGCGGTCCGGATCGTGGTGCAGGTCCTGCAGGGCCACGGCCTTGGGGCAGATATGGCCCCTGCTGAACGGGTCGTCCTTGTCTCCCCGGATGGCCAGAATCTCATCGCCGCGATGCTCGATCTCGATGCCACACATGGCTTCGCAGAGATTGCAGGTGTGGTAATGCGTCTGTTTCATCCGTGACCTCGTCCTGGCGCGTTGGCTTGGAAGGTTCTTGATAACAGACGTGCAAAGAGGATGCCATGACTTAATCGGAAACGGCGGGCAGACTTCCCCACCCAACCCCGTTGGAGCCTTGCTCGCAAGGCGAAGGGGCCGCTACTGGTCACCGGCCGGGGATTCGCTTTGCGAGCAAAGCTCCAACGGGGCAGGGTCTGGTGGCCGGCGGTCTATAGCCAGGCCGCGTCCCAATAGGAGTATTCTCCGATCCTCTCGACCAGGCCCGCCCTGAGCGGATTGGCGATGACATAGCGTGCCATGGGCAGTAGATCCTCATCTGAACGCAAGGCGCGGTCGTGAAACCCTTTTTGCCAGAGATTGACACCCACCTGGCGCGAACATTTTCCCTTGAACATCCGCACCGTCTGCTCAAGGGAGTATTTTTCACGCAGAGAGAACAGCCAGTGGCAGTGGTCCGGCATGACCATGTAACACCAGGTATGGCAGGCGCCCAGGTGGTCAAGGCTGCGGATGGTACGGCAAACCTCACGGGCTGAGCGATGATCGATAAAGTGGGGATACCGCTGACAGGTGGTACATGTCACCAGGTAGACCTGACCAGCGAGGGATACCCGCCCTTTTCGCAACCGTTGTGTTTGATATTCATATGTCATACCGAAATCATCGCTTTCGATAAAAGCGTTAACGACAGTCAATGAAACCAAACTCTGTCAGCCGGTTGAGGAAATCGATGTAATCCGGGGGATAGGGGCCATGCTGAACTTTCGCTCCGCAAGCATAGCTCGTACAAACAGCAGGCTGGGGCATAAAAAAAGCCGCCCATTTGCGTGGGCGGCAATGCTTCAAGATTGAGGGGGAGAAGTTACTTCGCGTACGGCAGGGATGAGTGATGCAGGTTGATCAGCAGCTCATCATCCACATGCGTATAACCGAAGCTGTATTCTACTTTGACTTCTTCACCCTCGACGGTGGTGAAGAAGTAATTTCCCATGGCAATGGCCTGATTGCCGTTAATGATCACTTCTTCATTTTCAAAGCGGACATTGGTCCAGGGCTTGATGGCGAAGCCCTTGTCTTCTTCGATCATGCCACCGACGAAGTAGCTCAGTGCTTCATCAACGTCACCACGGAACTGGTCGTCGGCTGCCAAGGTAGGCTTGAAGGCTACCGAGCCATGGTCATACGCGTACAGGTCATCAATCAGTTCTTTTGCCGCTTCGGTGTAATCACCACCATCAGTTTTGACTTTACCGATTTCAACAATGCCTTCGCCCCATTTTTTCTGGGCCTCGATGATGTCTGCCTCCGAAATGCCGGAAGCGTAGACAGAAGCGGAAAAAAGAGACAAAGCCGAGAAAGTGAATAGAGACTGAATTTTCATGAATTGACTCCTGTTAAGTTTCAGGAGTTACTCTATCGACACAGCCATGAACAGGTACTTTAGGCAACATTAACAGAAGATTAACGTTGATCAGAATTCGAGACTCGGTACCCAACGCCACGGACGGTTTCGATAAAAGAGCCATCGTCATTCAATTTGACGCGTATTCGGCGAATATACACATCGACAATATTTGTCATGGGGTCTTCGCTGTTTGACCAAACTCGCGACAATATCTTCTCTCTCGAAAGAACCTTGCCCTGGTTAGTCAAAAAGTATCTTAGAAGATCAAACTCCATTTGTGTCATCTTGACCACAATGTTGTTTTTCCACACCAGACGCTGGTCGACATCCATGACAACATCACCCGACTTCAGCAAGTCTTCAGCATGCTGGGAAAACCGTCGGGAGAGCGCCTCTATCCGCGCAAGAAGCTCCTCAAAATCAAAGGGTTTGCCCAGGTAATCATCCGCTCCGGACCTTAACCCCAGAATTCTGTCTTCAGTATCATCCAGGGCTGTGAGCATCAAGACTTTGGTTTCCGGCTTTTTTTCCTTGATTTTAGTCAGAACATACATGCCATCTTTTTTGGGTAGCATACGGTCCAGGATAACCAACTCATAATCGCCAGAAAGGCAAGCCTGCAGGGCTTTCTCTCCATCCGAAGCCACATCGCAAAAATACCCCTCAGCCTTGAGCCCCCGGAATAAAAAAGAAGCAAGCCTTTCTTCATCTTCTACGATAAGAATCTTCATACACTCTCTTCACAAGGCAGCTCAATCTCAATGGAGGTCCCTTTGCCCAAATCGCTCTCAAGATTAATTTTCCCTTCATGGGCATCAATGATCGATTTGGCAACAGCCAGGCCCAGCCCAACCCCCTTACTTCGGGATGAGGATCTTCCTCCTCGGTAGAAACGCTCAAAGACAAAAGGAATGTCCCGGGGATCGATACCAACGCCATCATCAGTAACACGAACAACCGCCTTGTCCTGTTGCTTCATAACAGAAACCTTCACTGATGACCCTTCACCAGCGTAAGAAAGGGCATTCTCTACCAGTATGATAAAAAGCTGCTTTATCCTGTCTGGGTCAATGACCGCGAAAACCGGCACCGGATAACTTGCCTCAAGAGAGACATCATTCTTGTCTGCCAGGGATCGCATATCACGGATAACTTCATCTGCCAAAGCCGTGATTTCAACATTACGCTTGTCAATACGCATGGTGCCAGAGTCTGTGCGCGCCACAAACAATAGATCATCAACCAGGTGCGACAATGATATTGCCTGTTCATGGATACAGGTAAGTGCATCCTGATAATCCCTCACATCCCTGTCTGAATGACGTAATGCCACCTGCGCTTCACCCCGGATAATAGTGAGCGGTGTCCTGAGCTCATGACTGATGTCCGCAAGAAAGCTCCGTCTGACTGAGTCACTCTTGGCCAGCTCTGCATTCACCGCCATCAATTCTGTTGTTCTTTGTGAAACTTTATACTCCAGTTCCAGACGCGCCTGATCTTCAGACAAGTGCTGGATCTGTAATTTCTCGGTCATGACGTTAAATAGAACCGCTATCTGGTCAAATTCTCTGTCGAAGCCGCGAGGAACCCTGTATGAAAAGTCCCCTTTACCAATTGCATCTGCCGCATCACTGATTGCTGAAAGCGGCCGGGTTACGGAATTGACCAGAACCCATACTCCCACTCCCATCAAAACAACCGCGAGAAAACCCAGCCCAATCGAAACCCAGAATATGGTTACATTCATGGCATCAATGCGCGCATTGAATGCTTTGACTACATTAGTTTGTCGAACAACCGCGGAATTAATGGAGTCTCTGAATTCAACATCGATCTTTTCTTCGAGAATAAACTTCATCTCATTTTCAATTTTACTCAGTGGTAGCTTGGAGATACCTTCAAGTGAATAGATAATTGAATCGATGATTTTCTCAAGGTCATCTGTATCCTCTATAGTGCCCTGAGTATATTCCTCTCCTGCTGTTTCTCTTTGCTGGCGCTCCAGAACCTTGATTTTCCCCAGGGATTCAGAAACCAGCGCCCTTTTGTTTCTCACTTTTGCCTGATTTGCCTGGTCCCCGAAGAGAATCTCGTCGGTAAGCTGTTTGAAAAGACGATAAGAGGTACTGGATAGCTTGAGGTGTTCAGAAAGCAGAGAGTTTGCCATATTGATCTGCTGGATCTGCTTCGCGGTCACAAAGGATGACCAAACGATAGTAATCACCGCCAGCACAACGAGAACAATACTCAGGAAGGAAAAGGCAACAATTTTTCTTTTGTACACATTTGTTCCCCAATATCACTCTCACGACCCCAGTTTGGGCTCAGGGTGGAGGCCAGTAAACCCGCAGGCACGACTCTCAGGCATCAAGGAGAGACGCCTTCTGACAGAAACCAATAATCCTTACCGGCAGGCAAGAATAATCCGAACAGCTGCCTGTACAGGGAACCCATACGCTTCCAAACAAAAAAATCGAGCCCCAAAGGAGGCTCGATTCTAGAAAATACCCTGAATCAGGGCAAGACTGCGTCAATAGACTTGTTAAGACATGCTTTAGAATGCCATCTGGGCACGCAGGGCCACCTGATTGGACTCATCACCAGTGAGGGTATTCTCACCCATCACGTAGTTAAGCATGAAGCGCATGGCAGGGTTGAGGTAGTAATTCACGCCAACACTGGTCGTTTCTGCTTCCAGGTCTGTTACATCCTTGTTTTCAATGTAGTCATAACGTGCGGTCAGCTGGACAATGTTGTTGCCTTTAGCAGTGGTGAAGACACCTTTGCTGGACTTGTACGGCTTCATTTGACCAGTCAGCGTATACGCACCCTGGATGTAGTAGGTTTGAACCTCTTCATCATCACCGGTGGCATTGCCAAAATCTGCAATGGCATATTCAGCCTGCGCAAACACAGGGCCCGCTGAAATGGCGGCTTCAAGACCAACAGTGTTGACACTTTCGCCTTCTGTGGTCAGAGCGATCGTCTCGCTGGGACCACGGCGGCCCACATAGTCAGCCTCGGCTTCGAAAGCGGTGGTCATGCTGTTGGCATTTTCCACAGAGTAGGAAGCACCCATGTGCACTACCATGTTGTCTTGCATGATCGGTGCAAATGTCGCCCGGGCAGAACCGCCCAGACCCTCATTACGCTTATCACCCGCTGACTTGGTATTGAAACCTGCCACACCAAAGGTGTACTGGTCGTCAGAAATCAAGTAGCCAACACCTTGCTGGAACTGACGGCCATTGTAGATACCGGTCGCAGACGCGTAGGGGCGCTCCATCATCAGGATATCGTTGGAGCTGGTAATTTCTTCCATGCTTCGGTAAGGCTTGAACTGACCAATGGTCAGTTTACCGGGACCCACTTTGGTGTAGATGTTCATGTCACGGAAACCGGTACCCGTGGTGCCACTTTGACCGGCAAAGTCGTTTTCAAAGACATAGCCCCAGTTATACAGCTTGCCCTTCAGGGTGATACGGGCACGACGAAACTCAGAAGTACTTGTTGAATCAGTCAGGTCGTTATCAAAAGCATAAGCATCGAAATGAATACGACCACCAACAGAACCCTCGAAGGAGCCGTCAGAGGATACAATTTTCAGATTGCCGCGCGTAGACGCTTCGTCTGCAATAACCATTGCCGGGCTGGCAACAGCCGCCCCGACCAAAACTGCTAACATTTGCTTCTTCATTTGGTTCTCCCTCAATCAGGCAATTCAGACGTTTTAAACAGTACTGCTTATCCCTGCGCAAACAGGCTTTGTTACTGCTTGGTGGCGCAGTATGGGGAGTTAGCGTGACGGAAAAGTTGCTCTAATGTGAAGTTTTTATTTCAGCGGGAACTTTTGGGCAGTGAACAGTTAATAGTGAATAGTTAACAGTTAACAGCCGCGCGGCCCTGCGCTGTTGGGCTTTACGAAGCCGAGGCCGCGCTCAACCTCTTGACGCGGCCTCGGCCATTCAGAACAGATAAACCCCGCCCGCGTAACTGTTCACTGTTCACTGTTCACTGATTTCGCCTGCTGCCAGGCAGCTTCCAGGACGTCGTCGTCGAGGGTGTCGAGCGGTTCTGGCTGGTCCTGCTCCATTTGCCGGAAGCGGCGTTCGAATTTGGCGGTGGCCTTGCGCAGGGCCTGTTCCGGATCCAGCTTCAGGTGGCGGGACAGGTTGACGAGGGTGAACAGCACATCGCCGAATTCATCCTCGATGGCGGCCCGCTCGCCACTGGCCATGGCCTCATCCAGTTCCGCCAGTTCATGGTCCACCTGGCGGCGTACCGGGGGTGTCTCCGGCCAGTCGAAGCCCACCTTGGCAGCTTTCTTCTGGACTTTGGCTGCCCGCTGCAGGGCCGGCAGGCCGGCGGGGACGCCATCCAGGGCGCTGTCATGGGCGCGCCCCTTGGCCGCCCTCTCCTGTTGCTTGATGGCCTCCCAGTTGACCTTCACGGCGGCTTCGTCGGCGGCGTCCGACTCGCCGAACACATGGGGGTGACGGCGCACCATCTTGTCGCACAGCACCTGAACCACCTGATTGAAATCGAACAGGCCCTTTTCCCGAGCTATCTGGGAATGAAACACCACCTGCAACAACAAATCCCCCAGCTCTTCCTTCAACTCCGGGTAATCCCGCTGGGCAATGGCCTCCGCCACCTCGAAGGCTTCCTCGATGGTATAGGGGGCAATGGAGTCGAAATCCTGCTTCACATCCCAGGGGCAGCCGGACTCCGGGTCGCGGAGTTGGGCCATGATGGAGAGCAGGGTGTCGATGTTAGGCATGCTTTCCTCTGTTGGTAGCGGCCGTGCTTGTGAAATTGCAGCGTAGAGTAGTTAACAGTGAATAGTGAACAGTTAACAGCGCGCGGGTTCTCGCTATTGTGTTTTCAAGCGATGAGGCCGCGCTCAAATACTGGGCGCGGCCTCGGTATGGCAAAACAGGAAACCCTGTCCCGCGAACTATTAACTATTCACTGTTAACTATTCACTATTTTTTATAGCGCCGCACCTCAAGCACACCCTTGAGCTGGTCCATCTTGGCCAGCACCTTGCCCAGGTTGCCGAGGGTGGCGATTTCCAGGGTGAGGAGCATGGTGGCGGTGTTGTCGTCCTGGTGGGACTGGGTGTGAACGGCGGTGACGTTGACCTTCTCGTTGGCCAGTACCGCGATCACGTCCTTGAGCAATCCCTGACGGTCCCAGGCGCGCAGGAAGATATCCACCGGGTAGGTGATGCGGTCGGCTTCCCCCCAGGTAACTTCGATGACCCGGTTGGGGTCATCGCCCTGCATGGCCAGCAGTTTTTCACAGTCGGCCCGGTGCACCGTGACACCGCGGCCGTGGGTAATGAACCCCATCACCGGGTCGCCGGGAACCGGCTGGCAGCAACCGGCCATGTGGGTCAGCAGGTTGCCCACGCCCTGAATGGTCACATCGCCGGATTTCGAGGCCTTGGGCTTGGAGAGCACCAGGTCCAGCTCCCGCTGGCTGTCGTCCGGCTGCAGGGACTGGACCTGGTTGACCACATGCCCCGGGCGCAGGTCACCGGCCCCCAGGGCCGCCAGCACATCGTCGCCGGTCTTCAGATTCAGGTGCGGCGCCAGGGTATCCAGATCCACCTTTTCCAGGGCCAGGCGGGACATCTCCTTTTCGAGCATGGCCTTGCCCTGGGTGATGTGCACATCGCGATCCTGGCGTTTGAACCACTGGTGAATGCGCGCCCGCGCCGAGGAAGTGGCCACATAGCCCAGTGACGGCGTCAACCAGTCGCGGCTGGGGCCGCCCTCCTTGGCAGTGAGGATGGTGACCTGCTCGCCGGTGTTGAGGGTGTAGTTCAGCGGCACGATGTGACCGTTGATCTTGGCCCCCCGGCAGCGGTGTCCCACTTCGGTATGGATATGGTAGGCAAAGTCCACCGGGGTGGCGCCGGCCTCCAGGTCCACCACGTGGCCATCCGGGGTGAACACATAGACCCGGTCGCTGACCAGGCCATGGCGCAGCTCGTCCACCATGGTGTCCGGGCTGTCCTCGCCCAGCTCCTCATGCCATTCGAGTACCTGGCGTAGCCAGGCAATCCGCTGTTCGTAGTCGCTGACACCGCTCTTGCCCTTCTTGGCGCCTTCCTTGTAACGCCAGTGGGCACAGACGCCCAACTCCGCCTCTTCGTGCATGGTGAAGGTACGGATCTGAACTTCCAGCATCTTGCGTTCCGGGCCCACCACCGCCGTGTGCAGGCTCTGGTAGCCGTTGGCCTTGGGGCTGGCGATATAGTCGTCGAATTCCTTGGGCACGTGTTGCCACAGGGAATGGACGATGCCCAGGGTGGCGTAGCAGTCGCGCAGCTCCGGCACCAGTACCCGCACGGCGCGCACGTCATAGACTTCGCCGAATTCCAGATGCTTTTTCTGCATCTTCCGCCAGATGCTGTAGATATGCTTGGCCCGGCCGTGGACTTCGGCGCCGTGGATGCCGTTTTTCTCCAGGTAGCCACGCAGTTGCTCCAGCACATTGTCGATGTACTGTTCCCGGTCCAGGCGTTTTTCATCCAGCAGCTTGGCGATCTTCTTGTAGGCGCCGGGCTGCAGATAGCGGAAGGACAGGTCCTCCAGCTCCCACTTGAGCTGCCCTACCCCCAGCCGGTGGGCCAGGGGCGCGTAGATGTCGAAGATTTCCTGGGCCACCTTGCGCTGGCGCTCGGGCTCGGATTCCTTCACGGCCCGGATGATCACGGTCCGCTCGGCCAGCTTCACCAGGGCCACGCGCACGTCGTCAACCATGGCCACCAGCATCTTGCGCATGTTATCGAGCTGGCCATCCTGTTGGCCAAGCACGGCCTTGCGGGTGGGGTTCAGGTTGGTGCTGATGGCCGCCATGCGCAGCACGCCTTCGATCAGGCGGGCCACGTCCGGGCCGAATTCCTTTTCCACTTCCGGCAGGGACATCTGCCCTTCGCGCACGGAGCGGTAAAGAATGGCTGCGGGCAACACATCGGTATCGGCGCCCAGGTCCACCAACACCTCGGCCATTTCCAGGCCGATATCCAGGCAGCCCTTGCCATAGGGCCAGTGGCGACCGGCGGCTTCCCCGGCCATCTGGCACTGTTCCGCCCGCTCACAGGCCTGCTCCAGTGCCTCGCCGTTGCGTACCGGGGCCCGGGTGTCCAGGTTCCCCAGCCAGTCACGCCAGTGACCGGTGCTGCCTTCTGTGGGACGGCGTACCGTTACCATGTGCTTTCCTTCTGGTTTAGGTGGCGAGCCAAGGCTGAAGCCACCCTCGTTGGCGCCTGAAGAGTCTGGCGCCAACGGCTCACATCATTTCTTTTCGAACACCGCGATGGATTCCACGTGGGTGGTGTGGGGGAACATGTCCATCACGCCCGCCGCTTTAAGACGGTATCCCAGGGCGGTGAGTTCCCCGGCATCGCGGGCCAGGGTGGCCGGGTTGCAGGACACATAGACGATCCGCTTTGCACCAAACCGGGGCATCAATTTCACCATCTCCAGCGCGCCGGTGCGCGGTGGGTCAATCAGGATACGATCATATTTGCGATTGGCCCAGCTCTGCCCGGCCACATCCTGACTCAGATCCCAGGCGTGGAATTCCAGGTTTTCCAGGCCATTGCGGCGGGCATTCTCGTAGCCGCGCTCCACCATGGCCTTGCTGACTTCCACCCCCACCACCTTGCCGGCCCGCTTTGCGGCCGGAATGGTGAAATTGCCCAGACCACAAAACAGGTCGAGCACGGTGTCATCGGGGGAGATGTCCAGCAAATCCAGTGCCAAGGGCACCATCTTGCGGTTGATCTCCGCATTCACCTGGGTGAAATCCGTGGGGTGAAAGGCCAGCTCCACATCGGCGGAGGGGTGGCGGTAGTACAGGCGCTCCTCGTTCTCCGCCCCGGTGAGGGCCGGCCAGATGCGATGCACGGTGCTTTCGTTGCCCGGTTGCAGGTACAGGTGCCAGCCCAGCGGCTGACAGAAATCCAGGAAGGCCTGCTGGTCTTCATCGGGCAGCGGGTCCAGATGACGGATAATCAGCGCCACATCCTCATCGCCGGCGGCCAGTTCGATCTGCGGGATGCGGCTGCGGCTCTTGAGGCCGTGCATCAGGGTACGCAGATCGGAGAGGCGATGGCCCACGGACGGAATCAGCACTTCGCACTGCTGCAGCTGGGCGATGAAGCTGTTGCGCTTTTCCCGGAAGCCCACCAGGGTTTCGTCCTTGGCTTCCACATATTTCACGCCCATGCGGGCCTTGCTGCGATAGCCGGTGACCGGGCCGCTGAGTGGCGGCAGCCATTCCTTCGGCGCCAGACCCCCAAAGTGCTGGAGCTGCTCACGCAGTACCGCTTCCTTGCGGGCGATCTGCACGTCCGGGTTCATGTGTTGCAGGCTGCAGCCGCCGCACAGGGTGCTGTGCTGGCAAGGGGGCTCCACCCGATCCGGGGAGGCACGCACGATCTCCACCGCCTTGCCCTCGTCGAACTTGCGGCGCATGTAGGTGAACTTGAACATCACCTCTTCGCCGGGCAGGGCGTTGTCGATAAAGGTGGTCTTGCCATCACGACGGGCAATGCCGCGGCCGTCGTGGCTGAGCGATTCAATGCTGGCGGGCTCCGGGGTTTCCGGTAACTGCTTGCGTTTTCGGGCCATGAGATCTCTTGTCATCGATTATGTTGTTGGAGCCTTGCTTGCAAGGCGAAGGGGTAAACTGGGACCTTCGCCTTGCAAGCAAGGCTCCAACGAATTTGTGGGAGGGCTTGTTAACCCTGCCAGGCTTCCAGGAAGCTCAGGAAGTGCGGATGGCCTTCGGCTTTCAGGTAGTCCTGCAACAGGGTCAATTCCTGTTCGTAGCCGGTGGGGTCCAGCTCGCCGCGCATCAGCTGGAAGCGCAGGTAGACCAGCCAGGTGTTGAGCACATCGGTCTCGCAGTAATCACGAATACCCTTGAGGTTGCCTTCCTGGAAGGCGTCGAACACCTTGCCACCGCTCATGCCCATCTTGCCGGGGAAGCCCAGCAAGGTGGCGATCTGGTCCAGCGGGGCATTGGCCCGGGCGTTGAACAGGGCCAGCTGGTCCATCAGGTCCAGATGGCGCTGGTGGTAACGGCTCAGGTAATTGTTCCATTTGAAGCTGGAGTCTTCGTTACCGGTTTCCCAGTAACGGCGGGCCTGCACACCATGCTTGAGGGCCCGATAATGCAACACCGGCAAATCAAAGCCCCCGCCGTTCCAGCTCACCAGATTGGGGGTGAAGCGGTCGATGCCATCGTAGAACCGTTCAATCAGCTCTTTTTCACTGCTGTCCTCGTCCCCCAGGGACCAGACCTTGATGCCCTGGGTTGAGCGCAGCACCACAGAGATGGCAACGATACGATGCAGATGCAGGCGCAGGAATTCGGTGCCGTTTTCCTGACGGCGCAGATTCAACAGGGCACTGGCGGTGTCCTTGTCACTGAGGCCATCCAGATCGTAAATGCGGCGTCCGCCGTCCAGATCGGGGATGGTTTCGATGTCGAATACCAGTACGTTCATTCAGCTCTCCAAAATGGCAAGGGCCCGCTTCAGGTGGCGGGCATCCAGCGTCAGGCTTGTTGCTGGAACACCCCGGTGGACAGGTAACGGTCGCCACGGTCGCAGATGATGGCCACGATGACGGCGTTCTCCAGTTCTTCGCTCAGGCGCAAGGCCCCGGCCACGGCACCGCCGGAGGAGACACCACAGCTGATACCCTCTTCCCGGGCCAGCCGGCGCATGGTGTGCTCGGCCAGGGCCTGATCCATGTCGATGACCCGGTCCACCCGGGAATCATCGTAGATGGACGGCAAGTACTCCTTCGGCCAGCGACGGATGCCGGGAATGGAAGAGCCTTCGGTGGGTTGCAGACCGATGATCTGGATATCCGGGTTCTTTTCCTTCAGGAACATGCTGCAGCCCATGATGGTGCCGGTGGTGCCCATGGAACTGACAAAATGGGTAACGCCACCCTGGGTATCGCCCCAGATTTCCGGGCCGGTGCTTTCGTAATGGGCCATGGGATTGTCCGGGTTGGCGAACTGGTCCAGCACCCTGCCCTCACCCCGGGCCTGCATGGCCTGGGCCAGATCTCGGGCGCCTTCCATGCCTTCTTCCTTGCTCACGGAAATCAGCTCGGCGCCGTAGGCAGCCATGGCGTCGCGGCGTTCCTGGCTCTGGTTGGCGGGCATGATCAGTTTCATGCGGTAGCCGCGCATGGCAGCGGCCATGGCCAGGGCAATGCCGGTGTTACCACTGGTGGCTTCGATCAGGGTATCGCCGGGCTTGATCTCGCCGCGAGCCTCGGCCTTCATGATCATATTCAGGGCCGGGCGATCTTTCACCGAGCCTGCCGGATTGTTGCCTTCCAGCTTCACCAGAATGGTATTGGTGGTGTCGCCCGGCATCCGCTGCAGGCGAACCAGGGGCGTATTGCCCACGGTCTGTTCGATGGTTTTATGGTTCATGGCGCGCATTGTACCTAAAAGCTGGCACGGGGGAGACTCCCCAAAGTTGATCACTACTGGAGCTAGGTACGAGGAGCGAGTTACGAGAAGCAAAACCGGTTTTATGCCTTTCGCTCTCCGTAACTCGTACCTCGCCACTCCATTCCATAGTCATACACGTTTGATGCCAGCGAAAAAGCGGCTCTGATACCGATGAGTCCAACAACAACAGGCGTTTTCTCCGTGTCCTCTGTGGCCTCAGTGGTGAAACAGGGTTCGGCGAAATGGCCGGGTTCGTGGCAGTGACCCGCATCTCGGGCATAATGGGCGAAAACAACAGCAACGACGGGGATTCATGGTCAACCAAAGCCTTCGCTCACGCCTGATGTTCATGACCATTCTGCCCGCTCTGATGGCGGCACTGGTGGTCGGCGGTTATTCCCTGGTGAGCCGGCTGGTGGACGTGCGCGATACCAATGCCCAGCGCCAACAGCTGGTGACCGACAGCTTTGCCGCCCGCCTGGAGAGCACCCCCGCCTCCGATACCGCCCGCCAGCAACAGCTGCTTCGCCAGTTACTGGAAGCCAGGGACGTGCGCGCCGCCACGCTGGAATTCGAGGATGATCGCCCTGCCCTGCATGCCGGGCCAAGACTGCGGCCGGTGACCGCTATCAATCAGGACCATGCCGGCCAGCGACGGGTGACCGACACCAGTTGGCAACTGACCCGGGATATCAACCCGGGGGAACCGGCCAGACTGACCGTAGAGTTCACCCGCCAGGGACAATATGTGTCGACGCTGGAGGGGCTGATTACCCTGATTATGGTGATGGTGGCGCTGATGTTGCTGACCCTGGTGCCGGCACTGCGTTTTTCCCGGCAGCTGACCAGCCCGATCGGGGAAATGGTGGACGCGGTGCAGCGGATTCGCGATGGCGACCTGAGCATGGCCATTCACACCCAGGCAAAAGGCGAGCTGGCAGAGCTGGAAACGGCCCTGCGCCAGATGGTGTCGGCGCTGGCGGATGCCCAGACCGAGCTGCAACAGAACGTGGACCAGGCCACTCAGGATCTGCGCGAAACCCTGGAAACCATCGAGATCCAGAATATCGAGCTGGATATGGCCCGCAAGGAAGCACTCAAGGCCAGCCAGATCAAATCGGAATTTCTGGCCAACATGAGCCATGAAATCCGCACGCCGCTCAATGGCATTATCGGTTTCACCAAGTTGCTGGAGAAATCGGCCCTGAGCGCTCGGCAGCAGGACTATCTCGGCACAATCCACAAGAGTGCCGATTCACTGCTGGCGATCATCAATGACATTCTCGATTTCTCCAAGATCGAGGCGGGCAAGCTGTCCCTGGAGCACACCCCGTTGAACCTGCACGACCTGATTGAGGACGTGCAGACCCTGCTGGCACCCATGGCCCAGGAACGGGGCCTGGAGCAGGCGGCCATCATCTATTCGGATGTGCCGGTGAATCTGCTCGGGGATCCGCTGCGCATTCGCCAGGTACTGACCAATCTGCTCAGCAATGCCATCAAGTTCACCGAACAGGGCTCGGTGGTGGTGCGCGCCATGCTGGAGGAAGACCGTGGCGCGGAGGCCATCATCAAGCTGACGGTGACGGACACCGGTAACGGCCTGAGCCCGGAAGCCCAGAAGAATCTGTTCAGAGCCTTTACCCAGGCCGACCAGAGCGCCCGCCGCCAGGAAGGCGGCACCGGCCTGGGACTGGCCATCAGCAAACGTCTGGTGGAAGGCATGGGCGGCGAAATCGGTATCGACAGCAGCGAAGGCCAGGGCTCGACCTTCTGGTTCACGCTGCGTGCCGAGCGGGATCCCAAACAACGCCCTTCTGCCCATCTGGAACACTTCCGGGGCCGCACCGTGACCCTGGTGGAAACCGACGAGTATGGCCGCCTGGGCCTGTATCACATGCTCAGCCACTGGCAAATGCGTATCAACGAATACCATAGTCTGGATGCCTTGATGGCCGCGCTGGACCGGGGGGAGTTGATCAGCAGCGATTTCCTGATCGTCGGCCTGCCCGCCCACCCGGAAAAGCAGGCCATGCAGCCGGTGCTGGATAATCTGGCGGCTCTGGGCCAACCCCTGCTCGCCCTCAGCAACAACCCGGAAAGCGTCTGCCGCTGGCTTGAGCATTACCCCCATTGTCAGGTGCAAGGCAAGCCCGCCACACGTCAGCGCTTATTCAACGCCCTGATGGCCCTGAGCGGTGAATTGGAGGGCAAAGAACTGGATGCGAAGAGGGAAGATCCGCTGGCCTACCCGGTATCAGTGATGGTGGTGGACGACCACCCGGGTAACCTGAAACTGGCCCGGGTATTTCTGGAAGAGCTGGGCGCTACGGTTACCGCTTGCGACAGTGGTCAACAGGCACTGGATGCGTTCCGCGATCAGACATTCGATATGGTGTTCATGGATATCCAGATGCCCGGCATGGATGGCAAGACCACGGCCGCCAGAATGCGCGAACTGGAAGCCCCCGGCTGCCATACGCCGATTGTTGCCCTGACCGCCCATGCCCTGGAAAGTGAACGCCGGGATCTGCTCGACAGCGGCCTGGATGATTACCTGAGCAAACCGATTACCGAAGGGCAGCTTCGCCATACCCTGGAACAGTGGGTGATGGACCAACCTGGCGGCCCCCTTGCTGAGCCGGGAGAGGAAAGCGAGCCGGTCAGCGACAGGGTGTTCGATGCGGACCTGGCCCGCCGACGGGCCGGCGGCCGACAAGCGCTGGCCGATGAAATGCTGAAGATGCTGCTGGACAGTCTGGCGGAAGACCGGCCTGCCATTTCGTCCGCTTTTGACAGTGCGGATCAGGACGCCTTGCTGGAGCGTGTCCACAAACTCCACGGGGCGACCCGCTATTGCGGTACCCCCCGCCTGGAGCATGCTGCCAAGACTCTGGAAGAAGCCCTGAAAACCGGTACCGAACGGGAGGCATTGGCGTCGATGGTGTCCGCCCTGTGCGATGAGATCTGTGCGCTGGAACAGTTGTGGCAGGATCAGGGGGAGGAGGCTGCTAACTACTAGTTTCGAGTTGCGACGCGGGCTCGGCCGTGCAGGCTCGAGGTTCGTTGCCCGCGTTTGTAGGAGCGAGCGGCACTCGCAGCGCGATTGGGGCCACCAGTACCCCTCACCCGTTGGAGCCATGCTCGCATGGCGAATAGGGTTGGGGTGGCACGAACCCGGTATTACCTGGATGAACTGTCGAGCCCTGAGATTCCTGATCGCCCTGCGGTCGATTTCCGCGCAAGCGCGGTTCGCCATGTTGCAGATCCCCCATGGAGGCAAGCATGGTTATTCGCTTCGCTCACCCTTCGGGCCGCACGGAACTACGTGCGTTACTCCGCTGCGCTCCGTTCCTACAGCGGCTTCGTAGAAATGCCAAGGTCCGAAAAACTTTCCACCCTTTTCCTATTCAACGAGCGTAGCTCGTAGCTAGCTGCTAGCCGGCTGTCACCCCATCGATCAGCTCCCGCATGCTGCGGACCGCTTCATCCAGCCCTGAGATCACCGCGCGGGCAATGATGCTGTGGCCGATGTTCAGTTCGTTGATGCCGGGGATCGCCGCAATGGGCAAGGTGTTGTGATAGTGCAGGCCGTGGCCGGCGTTGACCACCAGGCCCTGCTCCAGGGCATAGGCCACGCCCTCGCGGATTTTTGCCAGTTCCCGCTGTTCGCTGGCCGGGTCCGTGGCATCGGCATAGTGGCCGGTGTGGATTTCGATGGTGGGCGCCCCGCATTCGCGAGCGGCACGGATCTGCGCCGGGTCCGCGTCGATAAACAGGGAGACATCGATACCCGCTTCGGCCAACCGCTGGCAGCACTGGGCGACCCATGCCTGGTTACCCACCACGTCGAGCCCGCCTTCTGTGGTCAGCTCTTCCCGTTTTTCCGGCACCAGACAGCAATGGGCCGGCCGGATGCGGCAGGCTATCCCAACCATTTCCTCGGTGGCCGCCATTTCCAGGTTCATGCGGGTTTGCAGCGTCTGTGCCAGTAGCTCCACATCCCGGTCATTGATGTGGCGACGGTCTTCGCGCAAATGCACGGTAATCCCATCCGCCCCGGCCTGCTCCGCCACCAGGGCGGCCTGAACCGGTTCCGGGTAACGGGTGCCCCGGGCCTGGCGGAGAGTGGCGATATGGTCGATGTTAACGCCGAGCAATACTCTGGACATGGTGCTTTGCCTTCATTTCGTCGGTTACCGTAGGAGCCATGCTCGCATGGCGGAAATTACAGTCGCGAGGAACGAGTCACGAGAAGCGAAAGGCATAAACCCTCTTTTGCCCTTCGCAACTCGCTCCTCGTAACTCGCTTCTGATCTTTACCCTGCAAGCATGGCTCCTACTACGGATTCATTTCTCCCGAAACAGCTCACGGCTTTTCAGGGGTTTGTCTCCCAGGTGCGGGGCCAGCAATGCCCGGCACAGGTGGAGAGCGGTTTTGCGGGCTGCCGGCTGCCAGTCGCCATTGACGATGGCCAGTAAATCATTGCCATGGTACCCCTCACCAGCGGGCAACAGCCCCTGCTGCGGGTCCAGCAGATAGTATCCGTCAGGACGCACAGCCTCGCCGTGAATATCGTACCCCAGGGCGATGCCGTAGCCCATTTCCTCCAGCAGGCCCAGCTCGAACTGACGCAGGGCCACATCCAGACACTGTCCCTCCATGAGCGCATTGAGGGCTTGCTCGTAAAGCGGCCAGAGTTCCGGATGAGGGTCGTCTCGATGCAGTAACCGGGTGAGCAGTTCGTTCAGGTAAAACCCGCAGTAAAGGGGCTTTCCCTGCAAGGCCAGGCGCTGCCCTCGGGGTTCACAACCGCGAAAACTGTATAGCTCGCCTGCGCTTTTCAGTTCAATCCACAGGGGGGTAAACGGTGCCAGCAACGGATCCTTGCGCCCGCCCCGCACCACTGCTCCTACGCGACCCAATGCGGGCACAAACAACTCCACGATCAGGCTGGTATTGCGGAAGGGCCGGCGGTGCAACAGCCAGGCGGGTTGCAGGGTGGGGTTCACTAGAACGGCTCCAAGCTAAAAGCTTCAAGCTGCAACGCGACAAAGGTCTGTGCTACACAGTGCAGGCCATAGCCGCGATTCACGCTGGGGATTCGCGATGCAAGCATCGCTTCCCACATGGGGAAAATATACTTATTTACTGTGACGAAGCGCAGTGGAGTAACACCCAAACGGCGCTCAGAAGATAAGCCTTGCAGCACGAAGCGGCGAACGCTGTCGGTTAGCACAGTGCCAACTTCGTGTTGCAGCTTGTAGCTTGAAGCTTGCTGCTTAATTCCGTTCGTCATAGCCAAGGGAACGCAGGGCCCGGGCATCATCGGACCAGCCGGCCTTGATCTTCACCCACAGGTTCAGCATTACCTTGCGCTCGATAAGACGCTCGATATCTTCCCGGGCCTGGGTGCCAATCTGCTTGATGCGATCACCGCCGTCACCAATAAGAATCTTTTTCTGGCCACGGCGCTCCACCAGGATGGCAGCGGAGATTTCGGTGATACGGGGGCCGTCTTCCCACATTTCCACTTCCACGCTGACCTGGTGGGGAAGCTCCTGGCCCAGCTGGCGCACCACTTTCTCACGAATGATTTCTGCCGCCATAAAACGCAGACTGCGGTCGGTGAGCTGATCTTCGTCGTACCAGAATTCGCCTTCCGGCAAACGCTCTACCAGCGCTTTTTCCAGCGCTTCCAGGTTCTGCTCCCGCAGCGCAGATACCGGCACGACCGCATCAAAGGGATAACGCTCGCTGAGAGTCTCGATATGTGGCAGCAGCTGGGCCTTGTCGTCCAGGCTGTCCACCTTGTTGATGATCAGCAGCACCGGCATCTCCGGGTGCTGTGGCAACAGTGACAGCACATGCTCGTCCGCCGGAGTCCACTTGAGGCCGTCCACCATCATGCAGACCACATCCACCCCGCTGAGCGTGGAAACCGCAGCGTCGTTCATGGCCCGGTTGAGAGCCCGGTCCTGGCCGGTATGGATACCGGGGGTGTCGGCAAAAATGATCTGGTAGTGATCCCGGGTATGAATACCGTGGATGCGGTGCCGGGTGGTTTGCGGCTTACGCGAAGTAATGCTGACCTTTTGCCCGATCAGGTGATTCATCAGGGTGGACTTGCCCACATTGGGCCGGCCAACGATGGACACCATGCCACAGCGGGTCGGTTTTACGTCAGTCATACTGCTGCTCCAGCCAGCTCAGGACATTGGCCGCCACCTGCTGTTCGGCCTTGCGACGGCTGGCTCCCTGAGCCTTGAAAGTTTGTTGCATCTGTTCCAGCTCACAGGTCACTTCAAAGGTCTGCTTGGGGGCAAGCCCTTCCACCTGGGTGACCTGATAGGTAGGCAATTCGAATTTGCGGGCCTGCAGCCATTCCTGCAAGCGGGTTTTGGCGTCTTTCTGGGCACTCTGCGGAGTAATGATGCGCAGCCGCTCATCGAACCAGTCCAGCACCACCTTGCGGCACGGCGATTCACCACCATCCAGCAGGATAGCCCCGATAATCGCTTCCAGGGCGTCTGCCAGAATGGAATCGCGACGAAATCCGCCGCTCTTCAGCTCCCCTCCGCCCAGCACCAGGTAGTCCCCCAGCCCCAGCTCTCGGGCCACCAGCGCCAGAGTCTGGCCGCGCACCAGCGACGCTCGCATCCGGGTGAGCTGCCCTTCCGCCGCGTCCGGAAAGCGCTCGAAAAGCGCGACGGAAATAATCTGCCCGAGCTGGGCATCGCCGAGGAATTCCAGGCGCTCGTAGTTGCGATGGCGACTGACACTGCGGTGAGTCAGTGCCAGCGCCAGTAGTTCAATATCATTGAACCGATAGCCCAACCGGGCCATCAAACGATCAAGATCATTATTCACTGGCGAACGTCTTTGCTGAACTCGTCCTGAAAGGTCATCACGATGCTGACGTTGTAGAACATGGGCTCGCGAACCTCATAATCAGTACTGATTTTGAGAATGCCGCCTTCCTTGCTGATCGCCAGGTCGTTGGCGGTGATCACGTTGACCTGGTTGATGGTAAAGCGCTTGTTCAGGGCATCCTGCACTTCACGGGGGGACATCAGCGCAGTCTTGCTGTCCTGCATCAACGACTTGATCGACGATGAAATCGTGTTGTGCTCCATGTACGCGGGCACCATTCGCAGGGCTGCCGTACCGAAGACCACGGCCACAAGCAGGATCACCGCCCAACCGATTAACGAAATTCCGCGTTGCTGTGATGGCATTGTCATCATTATTAATTCGCCTCCACCTTGTCTATGGCGCCATTACGGGAAAAACTGGGTATGGAGAAGATCGGCTCCCAATGCATCCAGATCAGGAACGCTTCGCCGACCACCAGCTCTTCCGGGACTATACCCCAGAATCGGCTGTCGTTACTGTTATCCCGGTTGTCGCCCATCACAAAGTAGGCGTCTTCCGGCACCTGCCATTCGCCCTGGGTGCGGCTTTGCGGCAGTTTGCGGCCGGTAAAGGGGTTGATCTTGCCTTCTTGCCAGATGAGGTGACGGCTGTCCCCCAGCTGTTCCACATACTCACGCCGCCAGGCCCCGGAGCCTTCCCACTCGCGCACCAACTCGCGCTGAATCGGCTCGCCGTTCACTGTGACCACATTGTCTTTCACCTGAACGGTATCGCCGGGCAACCCGACCACCCGCTTGATAAAGTTCTGGCTGCGGTTTTCCGGAAACTTGAACACCAGGACATCGCCCCGCTGGGGCTCACCGGTCTCGACAATTTTGGTATTGGTCACCGGCAACCGCAGGCCATAGGCGAATTTATTCACCAGGATGAAGTCGTGAACCTGCAGGGTGGGCAGCATGGAACCGGAGGGGATCGTAAACGGCTCGACGATAAAGGAGCGAATGACCAGTACCACAAAGAAAACGGAGATAAGGGAATTGGAGGTCTCCACGGCGCCTTCCACGCGCCCGCCCTTCTGCTTGAGCTTGAAGACCTTGTCGATAACCCAGATCGCAACGGTGACCAGCAGCGCAAGGGACAGCCAAAAACCGATATCAATATCCATCAATCATCCACCTTGAGTACTGCAAGGAACGCTTCCTGGGGGATTTCCACATTGCCCACCTGCTTCATGCGCTTCTTGCCTTCTTTCTGTTTCTGCAACAGTTTTTTCTTGCGTGATACGTCACCCCCATAACACTTGGCGGTCACATTCTTGCGCAATGCCTTGACGGTCTGACGGGCAATGATCTTGCTGCCGATGGCGGCCTGGATGGCCACATCGAACATCTGGCGCGGCACCAGTTCCTTCATCTTTTCGCACAGGGCGCGGCCCCGGTAGGCGGACTGGTCCAGATGACAAATCATGGCCAGGGCGTCCACCTTGTCACCATTGATCAGGACATCCACCCGCACCAGCTTGGTGGCTTCGAAGCGCTCGAAGGCATAATCCATGGAGGCAAAGCCCCGGCTCACGGACTTGATGCGATCGAAGAAATCCAGCACCACTTCCGCCATGGGAATGTCGTAGGTCAGCGCTACCTGCTTACCCAGGTACTGCATGTTGATCTGCGAGCCCCGGCGCTCCACACACAGGGTGATCACATTCCCCACAAACTCCTGGGGCACCAGGATATTCACCCGGGCGATGGGCTCGCGGAATTCCTCGATTTTGTTGCCTTCCGGCAGCTTTGAGGGGTTGTCCACGTACAGCACGCTTTCATCGGACAGGACAATTTCATAGACCACGGTGGGCGCGGTAGTGATCAGGTCCAGATCATACTCACGCTCCAGGCGCTCCTGGATGATTTCCATGTGCAGCATGCCCAGGAAGCCCACCCGGAAGCCGAAGCCCAGGGCATCGGAGGTTTCCGGCTCGTAGAACAACGAGGCGTCATTCAGGGTCAGCTTGGCCAGGGCATCGCGGAAATCTTCGTAATCATCCGCACTCACCGGGAACATGCCCGCATACACCTGCGGCTTCACTTTCTTGAAGCCCGGCAGTGCCGGCACATCCGGGGTCTTGGCCAGGGTCAGGGTATCGCCCACCGGCGCCCCATGAATGTCCTTGATGCTGCCACTCACCCAGCCCACTTCCCCGGCTTCCAGGTGCTTGGTCTCGGTGCGTTTCGGGGTGAAGATGCCCAGCTGGTCCACCACGTGGGTCTGGCCGGTGGATTTCACCAGAATCTTGTCGCCCTTCTTCAGGCGGCCATGCTTCATCCGTACCAGGGAAATCACGCCCAGGTAGTTATCGAACCAGGAGTCGATGATCAGTGCCTGCATATCGCCATCACGCTCCCCTTCCGGGGCCGGAATACGCTCCACCAGCTGTTCCAGCAGATCATCCACACCAACGCCGGTCTTGGCGGACACCCGGCAGGCATCATGGGCATCCAGGCCGATGATCTCTTCGATCTCGTTGATCACCATCTCCGGCTCGGCCTGGGGCAGATCGATCTTGTTCAAGACCGGCAGCACTTCCAGATCCTGTTCGATGGCGGTATAGCAGTTGGCCACGGACTGGGCTTCCACGCCCTGGGCCGCATCCACGACCAGCAGGGCCCCTTCACAGGCCGACAGGGAGCGGGAGACCTCGTAGGAGAAATCCACATGCCCCGGAGTATCAATGAAATTCAGCTGGTAGGTTTCCCCATCCCGGGCCTTGTAGTAGAGCGTCACGCTCTGGGCCTTGATGGTGATCCCCCGCTCCCGTTCCAGCTCCATGGAGTCCAGCACCTGCTCCTTCAGCTCGCGCTGGGTCAGGCCACCGCAGACCTGGATAAAACGGTCCGCCAGGGTGGATTTGCCATGGTCGATATGGGCGATGATGGAAAAGTTACGAATATTCTTGATGTCAGTCATAGGGCCTGTTGCACAAAAGGGTGTTGCCGGGAAAACGGCACGCAGTGGGGCGCGATTCTAGCCTGAACGGGAGGGGGTTGCACGGGCGTTGGTCCAGACGGGTGGCAGAGACAAGTTCCAGGCGCCCCGGGATGCTGTCAGGCTTGAGTTGCGAGGCGCGAGTCACGAGAAGCGAAAGGCACACGGCCGGTTCTGCTGTTCGTTACTCGCTCCTCGTGACTCGCGACGGATTCAGCGCCAGCAAGCCCCCCGCTCCATCCCAAACCGCCCCTCAGGGCAGCTTGATGGGCAGGAAGCGGGGGTTGCCGTCCCGGTTGATCAGGGCGGCAACTGTGCCGCTCTCGGGCAGCCCCGCCACCACCTCACTGAAGGACTCCGGGTCATTCACGGGCTTGTTGTTCAGGGTGACCAGAATGTCGCCGCTGGCAATACCGGCCTTCGCTGCCGGGCCATCACCCACTTCGGTGACGATCACCCCGGCTTTCAGATCCAGGCGGCTCAGTTCCGTGGCACTGGCAGCGCGGACTTTCAGCCCCAGGGCATTGGCGCCGTCCGGTGCGGCCTGGCCACCACCACCACGCAGGGCCATCTCCGGGTCGTCTGGCAACAGGCCGATGGTCACCTCCAGTTCCTTTTCCTTGCCATCACGAATCACCACCATGGACGCTTCCGTTTCCGGGGTAACCCGGCCCACCCAGCGGGGCAATTCGGAGGACCGATAGATCGCTTCGCCATTGAACGAGACGATGATATCGCCGGCCTGTACACCGGCCGCCTCGGCGGGAGAGCCCTCCAGCACCTGGGAGACCAGCGCCCCTTTCGGCTGATCCAGCCCGAAGGACTCGGCCAGGTCCCGATCCACTTCCTGAATCAGCACACCCAGCCAGCCGCGGCTGACCTTGCCGTGCTCCTTGATCTGGCTGACCACGTCCATGGCCATATCGATGGGAATGGCAAAGCTCACGCCCATGTAGCCACCGGAACGGCTGAAGATCTGGGAATTGATGCCCACCACTTCCCCGCTCAGGTTGAACAGCGGGCCACCGCTGTTGCCCGGGTTGATGGCCACATCTGTCTGGATAAAGGGCACATAGCTGTCGTTGGGAAGGCTGCGGCCCTTGGCACTGACAATTCCGGCGGTGACGCTACTGTCGAAACCGAAAGGTGCCCCGATGGCCAGCACCCATTCACCCACCTTGAGATCCTCGGAGGAGCCGATGTTGGCCACCGGCAGATCTTCGCCATCCAGTTTCAGAAGAGCCAGGTCACTCTGCTCGTCGGCGCCGATCAGTTCCGCTTTCAGTTCGCGACGGTCCTGCAGGCGCACAATGATTTCGTCCGCCTCGGCCACCACATGATTGTTGGTCAATACATAGCCATCCGCGGAGATGATGAACCCGGAACCCAGCGAACGGGCCTCCCGTTCCTGCGGCATTGAGGGCACGCCGTCTTCACCGCCAAACTGCTCAAAAAAACGGCGAAAGAATTCCGGCAGCTGCTCCAGCTGGTCACGGACCGAGTCTTCATCCTGGCGGGTGATGGTGCTGATGTTCACCACCGCCGGGCCCTCTTTTTCCACCAGGCGGGTAAAATCCGGCAGTCCGGTCACCAGGGGTTCAGCCCGCTCCCGGGGCGCTTGGCTCTCCGGCTCGGTGCAGGCCACCAGCAGACCGGTGAAAATCACCAGACACAGTGTTGCCACTCGCTGAAATCCGCTCATTGGGCTCTCCTTTTATTTTGCAGGCTGTACGACCACCGCCTGGCAACCGTCGTCCCCGGATGCCACCAGATACGGCTGATAGGCCCGATTATGACTGGCCCGTCGACTCAGTACACGGTTGATCACAAAACCCAGCACCAGACCGCCCATGCCAAACAGGGCCGAGGCGTCAAAGGCCGTCACTGGCAGCAGGGTCCCCAGCACGGCTCCGGCCACCAACAGTGCCAGAGGCAGGCCGTAGACCCACAAGGCGCCACGCATGAGGGCCCCTTCCGGCAGTGCCAGTTGCACGGTATCGCCAACCTGGTGACTCTCACGAGAAGAAACAGGAACGCGCAGATGGGCACGCTGCCCACTCTGCTGTTGATTCACAAGATGGTGGCCGCATCCGGCCTTGGCCTTGCAAGCACCGCAGGTGGAGGCACGCACGGTCTCCACCCAGATAGCGTCAGCTTCCACCGCCACTACTGTGCCGTGCTCAAGCAGCATTACGGCTGATTTTCCCTGACGCTGATGCCCTCGATGACGCGCAGCGCCGTACTCTGCGGCACTTCTCCCACCAGAGTCACCAGATAGACACCGCTGGGGGCGGCCAGCCGGCGGCTGACGGCCACCGTGGGCCCGACCCGGCTGACGCCTTCTTCCACGCTGTTCTCGCCAATGGCTTCCACGAACACCGTGAAGGCGGCCAGACCATCGCTGAAGCCCCGGGCAGCCACCGGCGCACGGTCTGTGGTCGCCTGTCGCCAGTCCTGCTCCATGGCACGGAAACCGGCGGGCAACCACTCCGGGGTCACCGTCAATGTGAGGGAGGGATGGGAATCCGGCACCGGCGCCAGGGCTTTTTCATGGCGGGCTTCCGGGACTGCGAAGTGGTCCAGGCCCAGCTGCGGCGACAGGTTGAGGGTGACAAACTCCACCCGCTCCAGAGCCACACCGCTGCCATCCACCACTTCGGATTTCAGCAGCAGTCGGGATTCCTGATCCAGCCACAGGCGATAACCATAACGGTGGGTATCCAGGGGAGCCACACGCATACGCGTTGTCGTGCGCCCGGCTACCCGGCCATCGCCATCAATGAGGATGTTGTATTGTTCCGGCAAATCACTGGCCAGGCGGTCGCCCAGAGCCAGTGGGCCCATCTGTTTGCTGCTCAGACGGGTAAGACTGCGGTCCGGGTGCAGACAGAGCACCTCGTCACCACGTCGGATTACCTCCACCAGGCGACCATCCAGATGGGTCAGACGCTGGTACTGGCGGCCTTCGATCAGCGCGTGGCTGACTTCCATGGTGCTGATTTCCGCACCGAACTGATAGAGGAAACGGCCGGTATAATTGAGGGAGCGATTGGCCTCGGCCATGGCCTGGAGCTGGTCGTGCGCCGGCGATGCTTCCGCCAGCGCAACCAGAGGCGAACAAAGAGACAGGGAAAGGGCGAGTGCGCGCAGCATCATCCGTTAGCGGGCTCCACTGCGGGCATCCATACTCACCAGACGGGCAAAAGGCATCATCCCCTGACCGCTGTTGCGGGCAGCAAACTCGCTGTGCCGCAGGAGCATGTCGTTACCGCGGGGCTGAACCTGGGCCGCCGGCGTGACCACCGCATTGTTGGCGGTGAAAGACCGGGATACCAGCGACGCCTCGGCAAACGGGCGGCTCATGCGGCTGTCCTGGGCCGACGCCATCACCGGCGCAGCACCGGAAGACTGGGTCGCATCCCAGCTCTGCCAGCCCACCACCGTGGCAGCAGCCACAGAGGCGGCAACAGCCAGCCGGCTCACACTGCCCAACCAGGCCGGACGACGGGACGGCGCCTGTTCAGCCGCCAGCGCCGCAGACAGGCTGGCATTGAAGCCCTCCGGCACACTCATGGTGGACTGCTTATGCATCACATCCCGGGCCAGCTGCCAGCGGGACAATGCATCCAGATCCGCATTGTCGATATCACGCATGACCCGACGGGTTTCCAGCTCGCTGGTTTCCCCGTCAAGGAAAGCGGACAGTGTTTCCAGGTCCCTGTTCATACACTCACCCTTTGTCGCCACGCTGGGAGCCCAGCAGTGGGCGCACAGCATTATCAATTGCTTCCCGAGCCCGGAAGATACGGGAGCGAACCGTACCCACCGGACACTCCATTACCGCCGCAATGTCCTCATAGCTGAGGCCCTCGAATTCCCGCAGGGTAACGGCAGTTTTCAGTTCATGGGGCAGCTCATCAATGGCTTCATGGATAACTGCCTCTAACTCCTGTGACAACACGAGGGACTCCGGGGTTCCAATCTCGTGCAGCATTTCTGCTCCGGCATATTGCTCGGCCTCGGCCGCATCCAGGTCGGAACCCGGCGGACGCCGACCAGCGGCCACCAAATGGTTCTTGGCGGTATTCACGGCAATACGATAAAGCCAGGTGTAAAAGGCACTGTCACCCCGGAAACGGGGCAACGCACGCCAGGCTTTGAGAAAGGCTTCCTGGGCCACGTCCTGCACTTCATCCGAGTCACGCACGTAACGGCTGATCAGGGCGAAAATACGCTGCTGATATTTGCGTACCAGCACTTCAAAGGCACGCTGATCGCCGGTTTTGGCTTTCTTGACCAACTCTTCGTCTGACACCGATCCCCCGGATCTTTCGCGAAACGCGGATACATGGCTGTGGTCGCATCGGAACCCGGGTTGCCGAGGTGAATGGGCAAATCGGGTCTATGACCAATTAAAGCGTGCCATTGTAGCAGGTGTGAGGGTCCCGGCTATACTATGGGGCTGTTTTGCCTACCCATTTCACATTGCTTGAACATTTGTTCGGGCGTTCTAAGGATTGTTCATGGCCACCTTCCGACACGATGTACTCATCATTGGTTCCGGAGCGGCAGGATTAACCACCGCCCTGCGCCTGCCCGATGATTGCCGGATCGCCCTGTTGTCCAAAGGCGAGCTGACCAGCGCCAGCACCTATTACGCCCAGGGGGGCGTCGCCGCGGTGCTGGACCAGGAAGATTCCCTGGAAAGTCACGTGGCCGATACGCACGTGGCCGGGGGTGGCCTGTGCCATGATGACGCGGTCCGTTACACGGTGGAAAACGGCCCGGATGCGATCCGCTGGCTGATTGATCTGGGGGTGGATTTCACCCGACTGACCGGCGATAACGACAGCGCCCTGCCCTACCACCTGACCCGTGAGGGCGGGCACAGCCACCGCCGCATCATTCATGCCGCCGACGCCACCGGCAAGGCTATCTCCGGCACCCTGATCGGCCAGGTGCGTAAAAAAGACAACGTGACCCGCTTCGAATATCGGGTGGCCGTGGACCTGATCCTGCAGGAGCACCACGGCGAAAAGCGCTGCTGCGGCGCCTATGTGCACAATATCGAGACCGGCGAAACCGACGTCATTCTGGCCAAAGCCGTGGTGCTGGCCACCGGCGGCGCCTCCAAGGTCTACCTGTATACGTCCAATCCGGATGTGGCCACCGGCGACGGCATCGCCATGGCCTGGCGGGCCGGCTGCCGGGTGGCCAACATGGAATTCATGCAGTTCCACCCCACCTGCCTGTACCACCCCAAGGCCAAAAGTTTTCTGGTCACCGAGGCCATTCGCGGCGAAGGTGGGCACCTGCTGTTGCCCAGCGGTGAGCGCTTCATGCATCGCTTTGATGAACGCGGAGAACTGGCCCCCCGGGACGTGGTAGCCCGCGCCATCGACCATGAAATGAAGCGCCTCGGGGCGGACTGTCTGTATCTGGATATCAGCCACAAGCCGGCGGATTTCATTATTGAGCACTTCCCCACCGTCTATGCCAAGTGTCTGCAACTGGGCCTGGATATCACCCGTGATCCCATGCCGGTGGTGCCCGCCGCCCACTACACCTGCGGCGGCGTGATGATCAACGAAAACGGCCAGACCGATGTGCCCGGTCTTTACGCCATCGGCGAAACCAGCTTCACCGGCCTGCACGGCGCCAACCGCATGGCCAGCAACTCCCTGCTGGAGTGTCTGGTCTATGGCAAGGCCTCAGCCGAACACATCGGCGCCACCCTGGCCGACGTGCCGGAACCCCGCGAGCACAAGGAATGGGATGAATCCCAGGTCACCGATTCCGACGAGGACGTGGTGATCAGCCATAACTGGGATGAACTGCGCCGCTTCATGTGGGATTACGTGGGTATCGTGCGCACGGAAAAACGCCTGGAGCGGGCCCTGCACCGGGCCGAGCTGCTGAGAAACGAAATCGCCGAGTACTACAGCAACTATCACATCAGCAACGACCTGCTGGAGCTGCGCAACCTGGTGGTGATCGCCGAACTCATCATCCGCTCCGCCATGCAACGCAAGGAAAGCCGGGGGCTGCATTTCATGCGCGATTATCCCGGCACGAATGACGAGGTGGTGGATACGGTGCTGACACCGGACACAATGAATAATTAATAGTTAATAATTAATAACGTCGCGAACCGGCCCTTTCTGTTCTGAAAGGCAAGAGGCCGCGCCCAGAGGCTGGGCGCGGCCTCTATGCGTTGAGGTCGACATATGTTGCTCGCGCCACTGTTAACTATTCACTGTTCACTATTAACTGCTTTTCCTGTTGGTCCACAGCCACTGATAAAACGGCTGCAGCCGCGCCCGGGGGGCCTGGTCGTCGAACAGGTGCAACCAGCCTTTCGGGGTCTGGATGGCCATCCAGGGGCCGACGCGCAATACCCGGCGAGGTTGTTCCAGTTCCTGCCAGTGACGGCCGATGAGGGTGAGACCCTGTTCGTGGAGTTCCATCTGGGACAGCTGCGGCGGCTGCCAGCCTCGCACAAGCAGCGGTAACGCCAGCAATAGCAGCACCAGCGCCCACCAGGGCATTTGCGTCAGCAGGATTGCCGGCACCACCCCCATCACCGCCAGCCACTTCAGCCGGGCGGGATAGCGGGAGGGGGTCAGCTCAAGCTTTTTTCGCGGAGACCAGGGCAAGGACATGGCGTACATACTCGCGCAGCGCCGGGTCTTGCGGCTCACTGCGATAGGTAAACCACTCGAACATGTCGGCATCTTCGCAGGCGAGCAGCTTGGCGAACCAGTCCTGATGCTCCGCCGAGTCGTTATCGAAATGATCATCCAGGTAACCGTACAGCACCACCTCCACTTCCGAGGCGCCGCGGCGGCACTGCCAACGATACTTGCGTTTCAGGTCTTCACTCATGCATTACTTGCCGTATCTTCCAGACTGAGCCTGCATTATCTATCATGTCCGATGATTTCTCATTCCCGATGTGGTGAAGTGCGAGCCTCATTTCGAATGGTGTGCTGTTAACGGGTTGTTGGGGCTTTGCTGGCAAGGCTCCTACGATCTTCAACATTGCGACTATATGCACCATTATTCGCCCCTTCGCGACAGTCCGTTTCACAGGAGCCCCATGAGCTGGTCCGATTTTATCGCCACCCAAGACCTGGCCGACAGCGCCCAAGCCCCCTATCTGAGCCATTGCGACCACCTTGCCGTCATACGCGCCCACGGCGAGGAAGCGGGCCACTATTTGCAGGGCCAGGTGTCCTGCGACCTGCGTGAAGTGGACCAACAGTGCCATCGCACCGGCATGCACCTGACTCTGAAAGGACGCGGCCTGGTCAGCGTACGCATTGTCCGTGACGGCGACGACTATCTGCTGCTCTGTCCTGCCGGCCTGAGCGAGGCGGTAATCAAGGCACTGATGAAATACCGGCTTCGCGCCAAGGTGGAATTCACCGTGGACCCGAATCTCGTGGTGTTGGGTCTGGCCGGTCATCTCCCCGCCTCGGCCCCTGATCACGGCAACAGCGCCGAGACCGATCAGGGCCTGTGGCTGCGTTACCCCTTCACCGACCACGCCCTGCTGATCGTGCCGCAGGACAGGGCCGAGCCGGTCTGGCAGACCCTGGCCAGCGACCGGGCGCTAACCCGCGCCAATGGCTGGCAGCTGGCCGACATCGACGCCGGTGAGGGCATGGTTTACCCGGGCGCGGAAGATCTGTTTCTGCCCCAGATGCTCAATTACGACGTCACCGCCGGGGTGAACTTCAAGAAGGGCTGCTACACCGGCCAGGAAGTCGTCGCCCGCATGCACTTCAAGGGCAAGCTCAAACAGCGTATGCAGCGGATCGACTACACCGCGGACGTGGACCTGTTACCGGGCGAAACCCTGCGCGACAGCAACGGCAGAGCCGCCGGCGAAGTGGTCAGCGCTGCCCGCACCCCACAGGGCCGTGCTGCGTTGGTGGTTCTGCGTCGGGATACGGATGGCGTGCTGTTCCGGGATGAACAGGCCCTGGACAGCCAGTTGGGAGCACTGCCCTACTCATTGCCGTGGAAAGAGTGAAACTTCAATTAATAGTTAATAATGAATAATTAATAGCTGGCGCGGGCCGGGTTTTCTATGACTGTAAACGCAAGAGGCCGCGTCCAGAATCTGGGCGCGGCCTCTTGCGCTTGGGAACTACAAAAACTGTTCGCGGCGTTATTAATTATTCATTATTAACTATTAATTGCTTCTAACGGGTGCTTCGGCGCCGGGCACCGGAAGAAGCCCTCAATATACGACCGGGGTACATCGTTGACGCTGCGGTGGCGGAAGGCCGGTTTGCCGTCCTTGTCGATCAACAGGGCGCGCACCCCTTCGCGGAAGTCGCCGTGCAGGGAACACTGCACTGCCAGACACCATTCCATGCGGAAAATATCGGCCAGGGACAGATAGGTGGACCGGGCCAGCTGCTCCCAGACCAGGTGTGCGGTTTGCGGGCAGCCCCGCTCCAGGTTACCCAGCGCCTTGTCCAGCCAGCTGTCGCGATCCTTCGCGGCGAGCAACTGCTCCACCACCACTGGCAAGGTCTCGCCATCGCACAGGCGATTGATCTGCGGCAGGTGATCAATCAGTGGATGATTCAGCTCACTCATGTCAGCGGCCTGCTGCTTGAACAGACGATACAGCACGGCCCGGTTGTCGGTGACATCATCGGCAAACGCCTGCTCTGCCAACGCCGCCAGCAGGGACTCTGCATCGCCATCCACCATGCGGTCGGCCATGCCGATTTCCACCGCTTCACGACCGTTGATGTGCACGCCGGTCAAGCCCAGGAACAACCCGGCCCGGCCCGGCAGCCGGTTCAGGAACCAGCTGCCGCCCACATCCGGGAACAGACCGATGGTGATTTCCGGCATGGCCATGCGCGAGCGCGATGTCACCAGGCGGAAATCCGCGCCCTGCAGCAGCCCCATGCCGCCCCCCATGACGATGCCATCACCGAACACCACCACCGGAATCCGGCTGGTGTGGATGCGGTAATCCAGGGCGTATTCCTCGGCGAAATACTGCTCGGTAAAGGGGTTTCTGCCTTCCCCGGCATGTTTCACCATGGACTTGTGCATCTGGACGATGTCTCCGCCGGCACAGAAGGCCTTGCCCCCAGCCCCATCCAGCCAGATCGCTACCACATCATCACGCTGCTCCCACTGATCCATCTGCTGGCTCAGGGCCTGGATCATTTCCAGGCTCAGGGCATTGAGCGCCTTGGGGGCATTCAGGGTAGCGCGGGCGATCACTCGGCCGCAGCGGGTTTCGATTTCGGAAAACAACACGCAGTCAGACACGAAAACTCCATAAAGCAGTGAATAGTTAATAGTGAACAGTTAACAGCGCGCGGGCTAGCGTCGCTGATGTTCACAGCCAAGAGGCCGCGCCAACATTCTGGGCGCGGCCTCTTGGGCTGAGAAACAACAGAATCTCTCGCGAGCTATTCACTGTTAACTGTTCACTATTAACTGATCGTCCAGTCGATGGCCGTCTTGCCCTGCTGCAACAAGTACTGATTGGCACGGGAAAAATGGCCGCAGCCGAGGAAGCCCCGGTGGGCGGATAGCGGCGACGGGTGCGGGGCCGTGAGCACGCAGTGTTTATTGCGGTCGATCAGTTTGCCCTTCTTCTGGGCATGGCTGCCCCAGAGCAGAAACACCAGCCCCTCACGCTCACGATTCAGATGTTCGATGGCCTGGTCGGTAAACTGCTCCCAACCCTGCTTCTGGTGGGAGGCAGCCTGGCCGGCTTCCACGGTAAGCACCGCATTGAGCAGCAGCACGCCCTGCTCTGCCCAATGGGTCAGATTGCCATGGGACGGTATCTCGATTCCCAGATCCCGATGGATTTCCTTGTAGATATTGACCAGCGACGGCGGGGTTTTGACCCCACGCTGGACGGAAAAACACAGGCCATGGGCCTGGTTCGGGCCGTGGTAGGGATCCTGCCCCAGGATCACCACCTTCACCTTGTCGAAGGGGGTCAGGTTGAAGGCGTTGAAGATATCCGGGCCGGGCGGGAACACGGTTTTTCCGGCCCGCTTTTCGCTCGCCAGGAAAGCCCGCAGCCGGGCCATGTAATCCTGTTCGAACTCTCCGGCCAGATGCTGCTTCCAGCCGGGCTCCAGCTGCACGTTCTGGGCACTGCTCTCAGCCATGGGGCAACAACTTGTCCAGCAAGTTACACATGCGCACCTCAACGAAGCTCTGTTCGATCTTCTCCGGGTGCACCAGCAGGCGCTGCTCGATGGAGATCATGGCCATGAGAATCAACTCCGCATCCAGGCGGGGGTGCTCACTGCCGAACAGTTCCGTGGCGATGATCAGGCTCTCCAGCTGCTGCTGCAGGTACAGGTCCGCCAGCTCACGCAGGCGGCTGTCCATGATGGCTTCCTGCATGAACGCCTGCTCGGCCACCAGATGGCCACGCCGCGTGTTCAGTTCGTCCACAATGAAGGCCGCCATCATCTTGCCCATCATGTCGATCAGACGCTGGCGCTCATCGGCATCGGCAAGACTGTCACGGGAAAATTGGGATAACAGCGCAAAGGCCTGCTGCTTGAACGGTTCAATCACTTCCTTTAATGCCCGCTCGGCAAACAGGGTAAAGGTATCGGCAATCAGGTCGGAGATATCTTTGAAGTAGTAAGTGGTTGCCGACAGGGGCACATCCGCCTCACGGGCGACCGCCCGGTGTCGCACTGCGCGAATGCCCTCTTTGACAATAATGTTCAGCGCGGCCTCAAGAATCGCCTGACGACGTTGTTCACTGCCGGCACGGCGCGCTTTTCTTCCTTGGTATTGAATTGCACTACTCATGGACACAGTCAGCCTTTGTTGTTTCAGCCCGTTACCCCCCGGGGGGATGTGTTGTGTCGCTCTCCCACTCGCTACCCGCAAGCCGGGGCACAAAATGTGCCCCAATCAAGCCTCAGCGCCCCTGGGGACGCATATGCGGGAACAAGATCACGTCCCGAATGGACGGTGAATCCGTAAACAACATTACCAGTCGGTCGATACCAATACCCTCACCGGCTGTCGGCGGCAGGCCATGCTCCAGAGCGGTCACGTAATCCTCGTCGTAGAACATGGCTTCGTCATCACCGGCATCCTTTTCCGCCACCTGCTGGCGGAAACGCTCGGCCTGATCTTCCGCGTCATTGAGCTCCGAGAAACCGTTGGCGATTTCACGGCCACCCACAAAGAATTCGAAACGCTCGGTCACAAACGGATTGTCATCCATGCGACGGGCCAGCGGCGACACTTCGGTGGGGTATTCGGTGATAAAGGTCGGGTCCTTCAGGCGGTGCTCCACCGTCTTCTCGAAGATCTCGATCTGCACCTTGCCCAGGCCGTAGCTGTCTTTCAGTGGAATCCCCAGTGACTCGGCAATGGCGCGGGCCCCATCCAGGTCCGCCAGCTTCGCCGGGTCTATTTCAGGATTAAAATGCAAAATCGAATCGAAAACCGTTATCCGGGTAAAAGGTTTACCAAAATCGTACACATCCCCCTGATAACTCACCTCCGTGGTGCCCAGTACATCCTGGGCCAGCTTGCGCAGCATCTCTTCGGTCAGGTTCATCAGGTCGTGGTAATCACCAAAGGCCTGGTAGAACTCCAGCATGGTGAATTCCGGGTTGTGCCGGGTGGAAAGCCCTTCGTTACGGAAGTTGCGGTTGATTTCGAACACCTTCTCGAAACCACCCACCACCAGGCGCTTCAGGTACAGTTCCGGCGCGATGCGCAGGTACATGTCCATATCCAGGCTGTTGTGGTGAGTGATGAAGGGCCGCGCGGTGGCGCCACCGGGGATCACCTGCAACATGGGAGTTTCCGCTTCCACGAAGCCCTTTTCCACCAGGAAGTTGCGGATCCCCGCCACCATTTTCGAGCGGATCTGGAAGGCCTTGCGGGTCTCTTCGTTGACGATCAGGTCCACGTAACGCTGGCGGTAACGGGCTTCCGTATCAGTGAGGCCCTTGTGCTTTTCCGGCAGCGGACGCAACGCCTTGGTCAGCAGCAGGTACTCATCCATCATCACATACAGGTCACCCTTGCCCGATTTGCACAGGGTGCCTTTCACACCAACGATATCGCCCAGGTCCCAATGTTTGGTGTCTTTCTGCACGTCCTTGGAGGCATAAATCTGGATGCGCCCGGACATGTCCTGCAGCACCTTGAACGCCTTACGATCAAGCATCATGCGGCCAGCAACAGCGACCTGAATATTCTTCTCTGCCAGCTCTTCCTTGCTGAACTCGCCATACTGCGCCTGCAGGTCGGCAGCCAGGAAGTCGCGGCGGAAGTGATTGGGGAACGCATTGCCCGCCTCACGGAGTTCGGCCAGTTTGGCCCGGCGCTCGGCGATCAGGCGATTCTCTTCATGCGCCCCTTCCTGAGAATCGATCTGTGTCTGCTGCTCGTCGTTGGACATTGGGGTACCTTGATTTCTTTAATGCCATTGCACTGGCATTTTTTGCTCATTAAACCACTGAGAGTCAGGTAACTGCCTACCCTCACCAGTCAGTTTTTACAATCCAGCCTTCAGCGACGCTTCAATAAACGGGTCCAGCGCGCCGTCCAGTACCTGCTGGGTATTGTGGCTTTCCACGCCCGTACGCAGGTCCTTGATGCGACCGTCATCCAGCACGTAGGAACGGATCTGGCTGCCCCAGCCGATATCCGACTTGTTGCTTTCCTGGGCCTGCTTTTCCGCATTGCGGCGCTGCATTTCCACTTCATAGACCTTGGCCTGCATCATTTTCAGGGCCTGGTCCTTGTTCTGGTGCTGGCTGCGCCCGCTCTGACACTGGGTTACCAGGGTGTGCTTCTCGCCACCCTCGTCGGTGTATTCATAGGTCAAGCGCACCGCGGAATCGGTCCGGTTAACGTGCTGACCACCGGCACCGGAGGCCCGGTAGGTGTCCACCCGCATGCTGCCCACATCGATATTCACGTCGATATCGTCGTCCACTTCCGGGGACACGAACACCGAGCTGAATGAGGTATGGCGGCGACCGCCGGAATCGAACGGGCTCTTGCGCACCAGCCGGTGTACGCCGGTTTCGGTACGCAGCCAGCCGTAGGCATACTCGCCCTCGAAACGGATGGTGGCCGACTTGATTCCGGCCACATCGCCGGCGGACGCTTCCACCAGCTCGGTCTTGAAACCGTGGGCCTCGCCCCAGCGCAGGTACATGCGCAGCAGCATCTCGCCCCAGTCCTGGGCTTCGGTACCACCGGACCCGGCCTGGATATCCAGGTAGGCGTTGCAGGCATCCATCTGGCCGGAGAACATGCGACGGAACTCCAGATCCGCCACCATCTTCTCCAGCCGGTCCAGCTCGCTTTCCACTTCCGGCAGGCTGTCTTCGTCGCCCTCTTCCACCACCAGCTCCAGCAGCCCGGAGGTGTCTTCCACCCCCTGGGAGGCCTCATTGATGGTGTTGACGACCAGCTCCAGCTGGGCCCGTTCCTTGCCCAGCCCCCGGGCATAGTCCGGATCGCTCCAGACATCCGGGCTTTCGAGCTCGCGCTCGACTTCGGTCAGACGTTCGCTCTTCTGATCATAGTCAAAGATACCCCCTAAGCGCTTCGACACGCTCAGACAGGTCGGAAAGATGGGTTCGCAGCGGATTGACTTCCATTACGTCTCTCTAGAATTAGTGCTTGGCAGAATGGATACGTGGAAAACAGCGCAGTCTAACGGTTTGCGGGTTGGCTGACGAGGGGCGGCACCGCCCGCTTCACCGCAAGAGCGCGGCCCGCACGTTTATAACGAAGCCGCTGTAGGAGTTCCTCTTGAGGGACGAACCACGCGTCAGCGTGAAAATCATCCGCAGAGCCTGCCCCGGATTCGGTTCGGAGCAGCAGAGCAACCGGGGTCTCCAGAATGATCAGGTGACACCCGCATCGCCTCTTTCCTCGCCAGGGCTCGGATTCGTCCCTCAAGAGGAACTCCTACAGCGGCTTTGTCGATGTCCCGGGCGCGCTATGTCAGTCTCTCAGTTCGTAGACGTGGTAGGCATCCGGCTTCATCTGATTGATGGTGGTGCCGATATAACGGGCATTATTGGGAATACCGGACCCGGTGTTGAACACCTTGAAGGTACGCACTTCTTTGGGGGTGTCGATCACGGTGTCCGCGTCCACTTCCACCCACATGAAAATAATGGCTTCCTGGGGAATATAATCCACCCGCAGAACCTTGCCTTCTTCGGGCAGGCGCAGCTCCTGCACCTCGTTCACCACCTTCAGGCGGTGCTTGTGTATGGTCTTCATCTTCGTCCCCTCCGTTAAGGACACAACACAGCGGTGGACGATAGCCACCCCGCGCAGTCAATGCCGGCACGGCCTTTTGGGCCGTACCCCAGTAAAAAAGGCGCCCGATGGTGAGCGCGAAGCGCAATGCTAGCAAAAACCGGCACCGCCGACAGCATTGTCGACAATTTTGCGGGGCGGCAGGGTGTGCCAGATCAATCCCCACCCGTTGGAGCCTTGCTCGCAAGGCGAAAGGGTCGAAGGCTCGCCTGGGCTCGCTGTTCGCCTTGCGAGCAAGGCTCCAACGGTGAATCGGGTAGTTTGGGTAGTTTGGGTAGCCCGGATAGCTCCGGGGAGGTTGGCAGCGTTACAGCGGAATCAGATGCTCGAACAGCAGCTGCGGGTTGCGCTGGCCGCGGAATTCGTTGACTTCCAGACGGTAGACGCCGCGCACCCGGGCGATGCGGCTGGGCAAGGCCTCCACCGGCACATTGAAGTGGATGGCATCGATGATGCCGTTGACGCCGGGCAGGCCCAGGGTCAGTTTCAGGTGGCGCTCACCAACGATGCGGTGCTTGAGCACCTCGAACTCGCCATCGAAGCACGGCGCCGGAAAGCCCTGCCCCCAGGGAAAGCGGTGGCTGAGCAGTTCCGCGTTGATCAGGGACAGCTCGTGGTCATCCAGCTCGCCGTCGGTCTCCACCACTTTTTCCAGGGCCCTGGGGGACAGCAGCTCACTGACCGCCTTCTCGAAGGCCACTTTGAACTGATCCAGTTTGTCCCGCTCCAGGGACAACCCCGCCGCCATGGCGTGGCCACCGAACTTGCTCAGCAGTCCCGGGTTAGCAGTGGCCACCGCATCCAGGGCATCGCGCAGGTGCAAGCCGGGTATGGAACGGCCGGAGCCTTTCAGGGTGCCCGGCTGCTGGGCCGGCGCAAAGGCGATCACCGGGCGGTGAATGATTTCCTTCACCCGTGAGGCAAGAATCCCCACCACCCCTTCGTGCCACTCCTTGCCGTACAGACACAGCCCTGCCGGCAGGTTCTCCGGGTTCAACCGCGACACCTCGACCATGGCCGCGTCGCGCATGCCGTGCTCGATGGAGCGGCGCTCGCGGTTGATGGTGTCCAGCTCCTGGGCCATATCCAGCGCCTCCGCCTCGGTCTCTGCCAGCAGACAGGCAATGCCATGGGTCATATCCGACAGGCGCCCCGCCGCATTCAGCCGCGGGCCCACCGCAAACCCCATGTCCGCCGCCAGCGCCCGGCTCGGATCGCGCCCGGCCACCTGCAACAGGGCCCGGATACCCGGGCAGCCCTTGCCGGCGCGGATACGGCGCAGGCCCTGCTCCACCAGCACCCGGTTGGCGTCGTCAAGGGACACCACATCCGCCACGGTCCCCAAGGCCACCAGATCCAGTAAATCGGTGATCGGTTGCGTGGGGGTGAAACCCTGATCGCGCAGGGCCCGCTGCAGGTCCATCAATAAATAGAAGGCCACGCCCACCCCGGCCAGGTTGGCGGCGGGGAAATCCTCGCAGCCCGGCAGGCGCGGGTTCACCAGGGCATCCGCGTCCGGCAGGGTATCGCCGGGCAGGTGGTGATCGGTGATCAGCACCTTGATGCCCCGGGCCCGGGCGGCCGCGACACCGTCCACGCTGGCGATACCGTTATCCACGGTGATGATCAGGTCCGGCCGGTACTGCTGCTGGGCCAGCTCGACAATGGCCGGCGACAGTCCGTACCCATATTCGAAGCGGTCCGGCACCAGGAAATCCGGGCGCGGGAAGCCCAGCAGCTCAAGGCCCCGCACCATCAGGGTGGTGGCGGTGGCGCCATCGGCGTCGTAGTCGCCGACAATACAGATACGCCAGTGGTCGGATCGCCCTTGTAACAGCAGCTCCACGGCCCCACGCAGTCCTGTGAAGGCAGACGGATGGGGCAAACGCTTGAGCGCCAACTCCAGCTGCGCCGGGTCGTCCACGCCTCGCCCGGCCAGAATCCGCGCCAACAAGGGCGGCACATCCGGCCAGTCCGGCGTGTGCTGCGGTCGGCGGGTGATTTTGGGCAGGCTGAGTTTGTCTACGGGCATTAATGGGCTCGGTAAAGAATCACGCCACCGTTGGAGCCTTGCTTGCAAGCAAGGCTCCAACGGAAATGTTGGGAGGGGCAGTCTGCCATGGTTGCCGCAATACGGCACTAACCGCCACGCCCATCAGCACTATCACAGGGAGCAAATGATGAAATTTTCACCAACCGCAGCAGCCCCGGAGGGCCCACGACCAATTAGTCACAAATTGGGGCTAAAAAAGTCATTCACCTTCCCTATACTTGCGGGCCTACAAGTTTCGTTGTTTATGTAAGCAAACACTCACATGAATGCTTATATGAAGGACGCCGCCTCCCCCATTTTCGGGGGCCGGGCAATACCAAAGCGGCCTGATTCGCCGCGTACTTTGGGACTGGAGAGCAGAAGCTATGATCTATCAAGGCAACGCCGTAAGCGTACAACTGCTTGACGACGGCATCGCCGAACTGAAGTTTGACCTTCAGGGCGAGTCCGTTAACAAGTTCAATAAGGAAACCGTGGAAGACCTCGGCAAGGCTGTCGATGCCATTAAAGGCAACAACGACATCAAAGGCCTGGTCGTGACCTCCGGCAAGTCGGTTTTCATCGTTGGCGCCGACATCACCGAATTCACTGACATGTTCAAACTGCCGGAAGACGAAATCGCCGGCTGGTGTCTGAAATCCAACCAGGTCTTCAACGCCTTTGAAGATCTGGATATCCCCAAAGTGGTTGCCGTTAACGGCATCGCCCTGGGTGGCGGCCTGGAAATGTGCCTGGCCGCAGACTTCCGCGTACTGAGCGAAAAAGCCCAGGTGGGACTGCCGGAAGTGAAGCTGGGCCTGTTCCCGGGCTTCGGCGGCACCGTGCGTCTGCCCCGTGTGATCGGCGTGGACAACGCCGTTGAGTGGATCGCCGCCGGCGGCCAGCACAAGGCTGACAAGGCCCTGAAAGTGGGCGTTGCCGATGCCGTGGTTGCCCACGACAAGGTCAACGACGCCGCCATCGACCTGGTCAAGCAGTGCCTGGCCGGCAAGATCGACTTCCGCGCCAAGCGTCAGGAAAAGCTCGAGCCCCTGAAGCTGCCGCCCATGGAAAACATGATGGCCTTCCAGACCTGTATGGCCATGGTCCAGGGTCAGGCTGGCAAGAACTACCCCGCTCCCGTGGCGGCCGTCAAAGCCATGCAGGCCCACGCCGGCATGACCCGCGACAAAGCACTGGAGGTGGAAGCCAAAGGCTTCGCCAAAGTCGCCAAGACTCCGCAAGCCACCGCCATGGTCGGCCTGTTCCTGGCAGACCAGCAGGTGAAGAAGGTCAACGGCAAAACCGCCAAGTCCGCCAAGGGCTTTGAGCAGGCCGCCGTACTGGGCGCTGGCATCATGGGTGGCGGTATCGCCTTCCAGTCCGCCTTGAAAGGCACCCCCATCATCATGAAGGACATCGCCGACAAGGCGCTGGACCTGGGCATGAACGAAGCCTCCAAGCTGCTCGCCAAGCGCGTCAGCAAAGGCAAACTGGATGCGGCCGGCATGGGCAAAGTGCTGTCCAACATCCGCCCCACCCTGAACTATGGCGACTTCGGTAACGTTGGCGTGATCGTGGAAGCGGTGGTCGAGAACCAGAAGATCAAGCAGTCCGTTCTGGCCGAAACCGAAGAGAAAGTGGAAGACGGCACCATCCTGGCGTCCAACACCTCCACCATCTCCATCACCAAGCTGGCCGAAGCCCTGAAGAAGCCGGAAAACTTTGCCGGCATGCACTTCTTCAACCCGGTACACATGATGCCGCTGGTGGAAGTGATCCGTGGCGAGAAGACCTCCGACGAAACCGTCGGCACCCTGGTGGCCTACGCCCAGAAAATGGGCAAAACCCCCATCGTGGTCAACGACTGCCCCGGCTTCCTGGTTAACCGCGTACTGTTCCCCTACTTCGGCGGCTTCGGCATGCTGATGCGCGACGGTGCCGATTTCCAGGCCGTGGATAAAGTGATGCAGAAGTTCGGCTGGCCCATGGGCCCCGCCTACCTGATGGACGTGGTCGGCATCGACACCGGTGTTCACGCCGCCCAGGTCATGGCAGACGGCTTCCCCGAGCGTATGCAGTACGACTTCAAAGACGTCTCCACCGTAATGTTCGAAAACGAGCGTTATGGCCAGAAGAACGGTGTGGGTTTCTACAAGTACGAGCAGGACAAGAAAGGCAAGACGCAGAAAGTGGTCGACGAAAAGACCTACGAACTGATCAAGCCCCACGTCGCCGACACCCAGGAATTCGATGCGGACGAAATCATCGCCCGCATGATGATTCCCATGTGCACCGAAACCGTTCGCTGCCTGGAAGACAACATTGTAGGTTCCGCTGCCGAGGCCGATATGGCCATGATCTACGGCATCGGCTTCCCTCCCTTCCGTGGTGGTCCGCTGCGCTACATCGACAGCCTCGGCGTGAAAGAATTCGTCGCGCTGTGTGACAAGTACGCGCACCTGGGTGGCATCTACGAAGCCCCGCAGATGCTCAAAGACATGGCCGCCAAGGGCGAGTCTTTCTTCGCCTAAGCCACGGACTGACAGGAGTTATAGAAATGAGCTTGAATCCCAATGACGTAGTTATCGTCGATGCGGTCCGTACTCCCATGGGCAAGAGCCGTAATGGCCAGTTCCGTCACGTGCGTGCCGAAAAACTGTCTTCCCTGCTGGTGGAAGCGCTCATGGAGCGTAACCCCAACTGGGACATCCAGCAGACCGAAGACGTGATCTGGGGCTGTGTAAACCAGACCAAAGAACAGGGCATGAACATCGCCCGTAACATCGCCATGCTGGCCGGCCTGCCGCGCACCAGCGCCGCGCAAACCGTGAACCGTCTGTGTGGCTCTTCCATGCAGGCCCTGCACTCCGCCGCCCAGGCCATCCAGACCGGCAACGGTGACGTGTTCGTCATCGGTGGTGTGGAGCACATGGGTCACGTGGCCATGGATCACGGTGTGGACATCAACCCGGAGATCTCCAAGGTCACCGCCAAGGCCTCCAACATGATGGGCCTGACCGCGGAAATGCTGGGCAAGATGCACGGCATCAGCCGTGAGCAGCAGGACGAGTTCGGTGTGCGTTCCCACCGCCTGGCCTGGGAAGCCACCCAGGAAGGTCGCTGGAAGAACGAGATCGTTCCCATCGAAGGTCACGACCAGGACGGTAACAAGGTCCTGTGCGAGATCGACGAAGTGATCCGTCCCGGCGCCAGCATCGAAGACATGCAGAAACTGCGTCCGGTCTTCGACCCGGCCAACGGTACTGTCACTGCCGGTACCTCCTCTGCCCTGTCCGACGGTGCCTCCGCCATGCTGGTCATGAGCGCCGCCAAGGCGGAAGCCATGGGCCTGAAGCCCCGCGCCAAGATCGTCTCCATGGCCGTGGCAGGTTGCGACGCCGCCATCATGGGTTACGGTCCTGTACCGGCTACCCAGAAGGCCCTGGCTCGTGCGGGTCTGACCATCGACGACATCGACTACGTGGAGCTGAACGAAGCGTTCGCCGCCCAGTCCCTGCCCGTCATGAAGGACCTGAAGCTGCTGGACGTGGCTGACCAGAAAGTGAACCTGAACGGCGGCGCCATCGCCCTGGGTCACCCGCTGGGCTGCTCCGGTGCGCGTATCACCGGCACCCTGCTGAACGTACTGGAATGGAAAGGCGGCAAACTCGGCCTGGCCACCATGTGCATCGGCCTGGGTCAGGGTATTGCGACCGTGATTGAGCGAGTATAACGCTTGATACCCGAAGCCTGACGCCGGACGCGCTCCGGTGTTCAGGCCCGGAGCCAATTTCCGGGCTCGCCTCACAAGGGCGGGATTGGAAACAAAAAACCCCGGCTACCCGCCGGGGTTTTTCTTTGTCTACTAAAATGAGAGAGCATCTATCCATCACAGAAACTTCTCGCCCAACAACGCTCTTGAAAAATTGATCCATTTACTCGAGCAGAATGTCTGCATCATCCATATCCCAATCTTCTTGTAAGTTATATCTCACAACAGCTGTAATCTTTTGGCTCATTAAATCCGTTCGTGAGCGTGTTAATTGCCACCCTCCCCCCTCTTCCTTGAAAGGCTCTGCACGACTCTGGTAAAGGTGTCCCCTATGCCCTGAGGGAAGGGACTCATGCATGTGCATGGCGCCACCGCCAAACCGAAGAAGAGTGGTGGCGGAAAGGCCCGGCCTCTCAAGCCGACAATCCCCCAACCCTTGGCCCTGACACTTTGACTTAAAAGAAGGAAAACAGCGCAAAGGATTGCACCATGTCAGTAGCAGCCACCCTGCGGATAAAACCCGCCGATGACGAGAGCGTACGAGGTGCCAGCGCCCTGCAGGTACGCGTTATCTATCCACTACCAGCAGAGGAAGGAGAAACGCCAGCATCCGCCTCATCAGTCATTCACCTGGATGATTCCGGCCATGGCAAGGCCACCCTTGACCCTGTGGATCATACTAAAACCGCGGAAGCCATTATCGAGAACCTGCAAGGCCAGGAACTCCATCGAATTGAAGAGATAGGGCTTGCCAATGCCCACGATCGCATGCCGGTTATCGTCGAAGTGGATGCCGCTCTCCTCAAGAAACTCAGCAAGAAAAGCCCTACTCCCCAACAGCCTTATCTGCACCGTTCCGGTTATTTTGACAGCCTGGCGGATCAGCCCATCGACTTTCGGAAATGGACCTTGAGCGTCGATGTCATCAACGATGACAACAAGAAGGCAGCTTTACTCAAGCTGCTTGGCAAGCCTGAAGACAGCCCCTTGGCCAATGGCGCTGCGATTGTCCCCAAGGATGCGGAAACACTGGAGAGCCTTGGCGCGCTGGATCTGAGTGGTGCAGAGCTCAAGTTCGATGGCGGATTTTCTGTTCAACGTCCTATTAACGGCGACATCATCTGCTGGGCCTGGGTACTGAAGGGTCCCAAACTGATCATCGGCTTGCGCATTGATCCACCCTATGAACACCAACGGGAAGATCTGCGCATTTTTCTTCCGCTTGAGGACTCCGACACCGAACGAACAGATGAAGAATGCAAAGACTGCTCCCCCAGGGACACCCCTCTGGATGTAGAGGAGCAGAACCTGCTCAACAACCCGGAGCGATTCGGTGACGACCCGGGCACTTACTGTCGACCATTCAGCAACCCCGCAAGAATCCTGGGTGAAAGGCGCTTTCATACCATTTTCCGGGTTGAGCAACCAGAAATTGAATCCACCAGTTCGGTGCAGCCCGACTACAATATTCTGATGCAGAAAAGCACTGCCATGCTGGATCTGGATACAATTGACAGCCATGACAGCAGCGAGAATGAAGAAACCCGGATTCGAAGCACATCGGCGAATTCCATTAGCGGCCAGAATCTTACAGTGTTTGATAGCCTCGCCAATGGCGCCCGCTTCATCAACGATGCTATCAGGAAAAAGCTTCCCCCTATTTCAGCCATCGACTATCTACCGCTTCCCAGGATTCCCTGGAGGAATCGCCGAGAACCGGTTGGGCCAGGCAACCCCATTGACTGGGATGGCAACCCGTCACAGTACCAATCTCTCTCGGTTGCCGGGGGGCATATATTCGAGTGGCGGGTTCAGTGGCGCTCGAACGGCTACTCACTGGGTAACGTAGCTCATACGTTAACACTTGCGCCGCGACAAACGCGCCGTATCGTCAAGCTGGACTGGCAGAGGCGTGAAACAAGCGCCCGCACTGAAAGAACCACCTTCGCCGAAGAAGTCTCTCAGGCAACGGACAGGGAAAGAGACTACAGCAATGCGGTGCGCTCCAACCTGAACGAGTGGAGCCAGGGCGGCAGCTCATCCAAGACCACCAGTGCCGCTGGCGGGCTGGGCTTTGCCATGAAAGGCTTTGTCATCGGTGGCGGTGCCGCCCATGGCAGCGCGTCTTCCAATGCCTGGCAGGAAGGAGAAAGATCGATTTCTGCCACCGAAGAGCAACATCTGCGTGATGCCATACGACAATATGGCGACTCCCTTCGACAATTTGAGAGCACCATCGTCAATGAGGTTGACCAGTCAGAGCAAGTAGAAGGGGTCTCTGAAGTTGTAAGAAATCCCAACTACTGCCACTCCCTCACTGTGATCTACCATGAAATCCTGCGGCACATCCGGGTGGATACCGTGCTTGCCGGGGTACGAGAATGTCTGTTCGTTCCTTTCTCTGTCAGGCCCTTCACTCTCCCCAGGCTGGCACGCTGGAAAAACACTCTGGAGAAATCACTCGCCATTCCAGAGCTGCGCTGGGCCCTGAAGTATCTTGATGACCTTCTGGATAACTGGGAAAACTCACCATTGCCAGAAGGCGAACGCAGGGAGCAACCACTGGAGTATCTGTCCGGCTCCCTCTATATCAAACTCGGCATTGAAAGACCCAAGGACGAATATGGTGCCGATGAGCTTGATGAGGACATGCGCGATGAGGGCGTGACCGGGGAAAGGATCACCTACCGGCTATGGGATCAGTGGGCTCCTCTGCTGCCATTTTCGGTGGGCAAGGTGGTATCCATGTTCAGGGAATTTACTCCCTCTCAGCGGGATGCATATTTCCAGAAGTCCATTGCCCCGGCCATGGCTCGCCGCTGGGTCGACACCCTGAAACTGACTGACAAGGACGGCACGGAACTTGAAGGCGCCGACTTTACCCTCGCTGGTGACTACGATTTCAACGGCGTGGTCAGAGTGGATTTTCAAGTGCCCGTCAGGGAGATCGACAAATCCGAAGACGCCCCCACCCAGCAGGAAGGCCTGACAAGAAAGGATATTGAACAGCTGTCTGTAAAAGCCGTAACCGGGCTTCCCGTAGGCTCATTTGCCAATGTCACTTACGGGACAATCGACTTCAGGACCATTCACTATGGGCGCAAGGTTCGCAGCCCCCGTTACCAACGAGACCTGATCAGCGCGCCCATGGTAACACCTGATGGCCTGGTCACCGTGGTCAACCCAGAGAAAGCCGTTCTCGACTTTCCTAGCAGCGCCTGGGAAAAGGCAAACATGCGGGACGAAGCCAAAATGGCGCTCAATCGCATTGTCGATCACATCAACGAGAACCTGCATCATTACCACAAACTGATCTGGTGGACCATGGACCGTGATGAGCTGTTCATGATGCTGGACGGCTTCGCCCTGTCGGACAGTGACCGCCGTTCCATCGCCTCGGTGGTTGAACGTGATCCTATTGCGATTGCTGGCAACTCGCTGGTCTTCCGAGTCTCTTCCGGCGCCTTCCTGGGCATCAATGGTTATGAGTCCCCCGCACAGGCTATGGACCGCTACACCAACAAAGTAGGGCCCAGCATGCCCATGCGGGTCAGCCTTCCCACGGGAGGCCTCTATGCGCAGGCCATTATGGACGATTGCAATGCCTGTGAAGAGCACGAAGGCTCCACGGACTGGGTTCTCAACGACGAAGCCCCGGCGCTGGCCGACTTCCCCGCCGGCTGGATGGATTCACGCCGGGCAGAACCGCAGGGCACCACACCCAGTAACATGCCCGATTCCATAATCAACCTGCAAAACGCCCCGGCAGCCCCCAATCCCCAGGGCTTCGCAGACATGCTCAATGTACTGGGTAGCAGCAACGCCTTCGACGATAAATCCGGGCTGGCCGGCACCCAGAAAAATGCCCTCTCTGCACTGAATGCAGCCGGCCAACTGGCCAGCAAATTCGGCGGCTATGCGCTGACGTCACATCTGGCGGAGCTGGAAGCCGACAAAAACGCCGGCAAGAACTTTGACAAGAAGCGGGCAGCGATTGAACGGGCCATGAAAGCCCGTGTTCTGTCCCAGGAAGCCGGCGAAAAAGCCATGGAAGATGCCGCCAGGGAGATTAACCAGAAGAGTGATCGTGGCGTATCCGACAAGGGCATGGAGCTGCTGAAGAAACACGCCAAAGGCCGCGATTTCAGCATCAAGCAGCAAACCCCTTGGGAAACCCTGGAAGCCTCCGTTCGCGAAGAAGCCGAAGCTGACGGCTACACCGGGTCCCTGAAAGGAAAAAAACTCTATGCACAACTGTACGAGGTAGACGGGGACGGCAACCTGCACCCTGTGGCCAGTGATGCGGTGCCGGCAGACTACTGCGCGAAATATGAGCCGGACAATGAAGACACCCTGATCGCCGGCGCCCGGGAAATAGAGATCCCCGGCCTTACAATGAAAAACTGGACCGCCTCAGGAGTCGAGAAATTCACCCACAGTTCAGTCACCTGCAGAGATCATGCTGATGTCACACAGGCCATCATCCATGAAACCCTGACCGATGACTGGTCCGGGGATCGCCAACGCAATTTCAACAATAACAGAGGCCTTTCCACCCACCTCGCCATTCTTCCGGATGGCACGGTCTACCAGCATATGGACCTGGTCCAGCGAGCAGTACATGCAGGACCGCTCAATGCGCATTCCATAGGCATTGATATGGTCAAACGCCACCAGGCAGAAGGCGACGACGGGCTGGATGTTATCTGGGCCGACGGTAACGCCAACTACAACCTGCCAACCCCGGCCCAGTGCAAGGCGGCCTATACCCTGCTCCACTGGCTCTTCAACAATTACAATACCCACGGCCTGGCTATCCCCGATGACTGGGCAGGGATTCGCGACAGCCACTATTTCTTCTATTACCTGGAAGAATACAAAAACGGTACCACCACCGATGAACCTGGCGTTTATGCCCATGGCCACATCGGCGGCGACGGCAATCATGTGGATGGCCATTTCTCTACCCTGTACCTCTGGCTTCGCCTGAAGGCGAACGGCGGTAGCGGGATGAACCATGAAGACGCATGGGCAGAAGCCCAGACAATCAGTACCTCAGCGAACTACAACAACGACCTGAGCCAGCCCGCATCCGATCTGTCAGGGAGTGAGTAACATCACTTCGAGGGCGCCAGTAGCGCCCTCTCTGACTTTGGGTTAGCGGAGCGAATAAGGGAGGTGCTGTTCATGAGCGTTCGAACCTGAACCACTCTCCGAACACCAGTTTTCGGCCCTGCCTCACGAGGGAGGGATTGGAAAACAGGAACCCCGGCTATCCGCCGGGGTTTTTTATTTGTGAATCGTTGTAGCTTCTGACGCTTTATTGTCGATCTTTCTCAAGAGGCAAAACGCATGAGACCAGGCCAGCCCCTCATGTTCCATGTTCAACGTGCTCAGTGTACAGCCCGTTGAGTACGCTCGGCAGGCAGCGTAGTGTTATCAAAACTCATCGAGTCAGTGAGTCCAGCTCGAGGGTAGGTCACCCTGGACAAGCAGCGAGGTCGCTCATTAATGGATGCTTACAGTTCCCGGTTGGAATCACTGAATGCACTGAAAAATACCGCAGGAAAAGTCCGCACTGTGGGCTTCGAGCTTGAGTTCTCCGGCATTGCATTCCGCGATACCGCCCGCGTGGTGTGCGATACGCTCAATGGAAAAGTGACAGACGAAACCGCCGCGGAAGTATGTGTAAAAACCGATCACGGTGATTTCAATATCGAGCTCGACTGGGATTTTCTCAAGACTATGGCGGCCAACGCGGGCAAGGCCGTGGATGAGCTGCTGCATCCGCTGTCAAAGGCGGCAGAGCTCCTGGTACCCGTCGAAGTGGTGTGCCCGCCACTGCCCGTCACATCACTGCATATACTTGACGATCTGGTCGAGGCGCTGCGCAAGGCCGGTGCAAACGGTACCGAAGAATCATTGATTGCGGCCTACGGCGTGCATATCAATACGGAAATTCCGGCACTGGATGCGCCCACCATTCACCGTTACCTGCGCGCGTTCGTGTTGCTCCAGTGGTGGCAGGTCGAGGCCAACGATGTCAACATGGCAAGACGGATCAGCCCTTACATCGACTTGTTCGAAGAGTCCTATATCAAGGTCCTGCTGACGCGAGAGGCCCCGGATATCAATACCCTGATCGACGATTATCTTGAGCATAACCCCAGCCGTAACCGCGCACTGGACATGCTGCCCCTGTTTGCCGAAATCGATTCCGACCGTGTTCGCGACACAGTCGATGACGCGAAGATCAAATCACGGCCGACCTTTCATTACCGATTGCCCAATTGCCAGATTGACGACCCGCAATGGAGCCTCGCGTCCTCCTGGATACGCTGGTGTCGGGTTGAACAACTCGCCAACGACAACGCCTCGCTCCATCAGCTGGGCGACGAATTCCTGGCCGCAGACAGACCGCTGCTGGGTGTGGATCGCGGCGCCTGGGTGAAAAGGATAGCCCGATGGATGGAAAACCACGCATAGGAGTGACCGGCAACCACCGTCGCTGGGCGCCGGCCTGGTGGTGCACGGCCCTGGCCCTGCGCCTGTGCGGTGCGGTCCCCCAACGCCTTTCGATTGATCATCCCTGGCAGGGGGCGCCGCCGGATGCACTGGTGATCGGTGGCGGCAACGACATCAGTCCGGAGCATTACGGTGGTGAAGTCGATGCCAGGGTCAAGCTCAATCCTGAACGAGACACACTGGAAATCGAATGGATTCGGTACGCGCTGAAACACGGCATCCCCATGATTGGCATATGCCGCGGTGCGCAACTGATCAACACCGTCCTCGGCGGCACCCTTCACAATGATATCCGCCATATTCGCCGTCTGACCTACAACCGCCCCGGGCTGCTGCCGACAAAACAGGTCTGGCTCGAACCCGGCTCCAGACTCGCCCACATCACCGGCAAGACCAAGCTCCGCGTCAACAGCCTGCACCATCAGGCCGTGGAACGGCCCGCCGACGCCCTGCACCGCACCGGCTGGGATCTGGACAAGATCACCCAGGCCATTGAGCCCACCGACAATGCCCCCATCATCGGCGTCCAGTGGCACCCTGAATACATGATCTACCTGCGGTCACAATTCAGGATCTTCCACTGGTTGGTGGACAATGCACGCAATCGATTAACCCAGCCTTGATAGGGAAATACAGAGTGAATAATGGGCGAGGTTTCACTCGCGCTGGTAGTGGATTGACGCATGGGGCAGCTCCCCAAGAGAGACATCGCTCAGGTGCGGGAAGGAAACACCACCACATCATCGCCCTCCTGCCATACCGGTAGCTTGATCATGGTTTGCATAAAAAGTGGGTGCTCCAACCAGCGCTGTAACCACCGCTGCAGATTCGGGTAAGGCAGCTGGCCAAACACATCGCGATCGACATGGGCGAATTGGCGGACAAACGGCATAACACCAATATCCGCGATGGTTGGGTCATCCCCGAGCAGGTAAGCATTTCTCTCCAACAACGCCTCCAGAACCTGAAGAAAGGCCTCTCCTCGTTGCCGATACTCGGTCTGCGTCATCTCAACATGGCGGTCGGCGTATTTATAGCGGTCCAGCCAATATTTGAACTCGCTATCGTTTTGCTCAATCAGCGCATTCGCCTGACCCAGGATCGTTGCGTCTAACAGCCCTTGTGGATCCTGCCGCTCAAGCGCCCACACCATGATGTCCCAACTTTCTTCAATCACAGCACCATCGGCAAGCCGCAAAACGGGCACGGTGCCTTTAGGGCTAATTGCCAGCATTTGCGCAGGCTTGTTTTTCAGGGTTACTTCCCGCAGCTCAACCTGCAGACCCGCGAACAACACCGCCAGGCGGGCCCGCATGGCATAGGGGCAGCGACGAAAGGAATACAGACAATCCAATGAGGTCGTCATAGGAATACTTCACAACTGAACCGGGGGTGTAATTCCGCAACGGGGCGACCGCTATTTCTGCACATCGCGAAATGGTTGTCGATGGACGCAACTCATCAGGTGCGCACTGGGGCAGAATACTATTTAAGGGGCGCCCCGTCCCGATAGTCTGGATCGATCACGATGTTTTGGGTGTTCTCTTCTTTGGCCGCAATGTTCCGGGAGAAATCCTTATTGTTGATAAACAGGAGGGGTAAGCGGCAGCTCCCTTTCCCTGAAGCCGAAAAACCCACTCCCCATTGTTGGCATGGTTCCCGCAGTAATCCAATGCAGCAGTCAGCAAAAACGCTGGCAGAAATGTTGTCGTTTCCCGGCAAGCAAAGAGAGGTAACCCATGAATTCTGTCTCGATCAAAGACCTGATGTGTACCCGTTTTGCGACGATCCACCCGGAGATGCCGGTGGTGGAGGCGTCCAGCAAGCTGATCAAACTGGATATGCTTGGCAGCCCGGTCACCGACAAGGCCGACACCCTGGTGGGCTGGATCAGCGAGCGTGAATGCCTGCAGGCCGCGCTACAGGTGGTCTACCACAACCAGCGCGTGGCCACAGTGAGAGACCTGATGCAGACCGAAGTGCTGACCGTATCGGTGGACGATGAGGTGCTGGGGCTGGCCCAGCAGATGCTGGCCGCCAAGCCCAAGATCTACCCGGTGGTGGACAGCGCCAACACGGTGGTCGGCGTGATCAGCCGCCGGCATATTCTGACTATGCTGGATCAGAAGTTGGCGGAGTTGAGCAGGAAGGCTGGGTAATTTAGCTGTTGCTGCTCTCTTTCAGGGCACCTTGATGACCCTGTTTTGCACCAGATTCGTGCAGTTTATCTTGGGGCTACCTCCTTGGGCGGTTTCGGTAATTGGCAGGATTTGCCCGTTGGTCACCGCCGTATCCGCCATGCAAGCATAGCTCCCACAGCAAAATAGGCACTGTGCTGATACTACTTACCTCGCCAGGAAAGCTGCGCCAGCAAATCCTGCCGCTCGTGGAGCACGGCAATAATCAATGGCCGCTGTGTGCCTTGCAGTGTGTAGAAGATGAAATGGTGTTGGCAGCGAAACCGATAGACCTCAGGCAAGCTGGCCAGAGCGAGTGCGGGAACTACCTCCCCACTGACCAGTCGTTCCAGGCAAGCATTGAGAGCCTGGCGATAACGTTCTACCTGCGCCCTCCCCCAAGTACGTAGCGTGTAACGGATTATGTTGCTGATGTCGTCGGCGGCCTCTTCCGTGAGGTCGTAATCCATTTAGCGGGTTTCCTCTTCCTTGAGTACCTGGTTGACCAGCTCATCCACGTTGCTGCTGGCGCGGGACCCAGCGCGACCAGACTGTAGCCGGGTCTTCAGAAAGGCTTCCAACGCGGCCAGGGACTGTTCCTGTTCACTGGCATTGCCCAGCACTCGCTCCAGCACATAGGCCTTGAGCGACTTGCCTTCCAGGGTCGCGGATACCTTCAGCAACTGATGCTGCTCCGGTGTCAGTTCGATAGACAGACGCATACGGGCTCCATGGGGCTATCGGGTATATATGGCACAGGGAACAACATTTTGTGCATTTGTGCAAAAATTGTTTTTGCACAAACGCGATTGGCACCCTCAAGGATTGGCCAGCTTGTTAGGTATTCGCCATGCAAGCATAGCTCCAACGAAAAGAGAGGTAGCCAGCGGACTACAGCTTCTTCACCCGCCGGTTCTTGCCCTTGATCTTGCCACTCATTAACCGCTGCAGTGCCAGGTCGGCGCTATCGCGCTCGATGGCCACGTAGGCTTGGTAGTCGGTGACGGTGATCTTGCCCACCTGGTAGCCGGGGATGCCCGCGTCGCCGGTGAGAGCGCCGAGGATGTCGCCGGGGCGCAGTTTGTCCTTGCGGCCGGCGCCGATGCACAGGGTTACCGTGGGCGGCAACATGGGATCGCCGGCGCGGGGCTTGAGGCTGGAGACCGGGTGCCAGTTGAGTGTTTCGCCCTGCAGTTCCTCGATGGCCATGGCCCGGCGGCTTTCACGGGGCGCCACCAGGTTGATGGCCAGGCCCTTCTCCCCCGCCCGGCCTGTGCGGCCGACCCGGTGAATGTGGGTCTGCGGGTCGTGGGACAGTTCCGCGTTGATGACCATGTCCAGGCTGTCGATATCCAGCCCTCTTGCGGCCACATCCGTGGCGACCAGTACGGACAGACTTCGGTTGGCAAACAGGGTGAGCACTTCATCCCGTTCGCGCTGCTCCAGGTCGCTGTTCAGGGCCCGGGCGGCCAGACCCTGCCGGCAGAGCTGGCTGACCACATCCTGGCACTGCTGCTTGGTGACACAGAACACCACGCAGCTGGTGGGCCGGAAGCAGGCAATGGCGTCGGCAACGGCTTCGTAGCGTTGCATGGGCTCCACTTCGTAGAACCGCTGCTCGATGCGACTGTTGTCGTGCAGCGCCGCCACTTCCACATGCTCCGGGTCACGCATGAAGGTTTCTGCCAGCTGCTTGATGCCCGCCGGGTAAGTGGCGGAGAACAGCAGTGTCTGGCGACGGGACGGGGTCTGGCGAATCACTTCCGCAATATCATCGAAAAAGCCCATGTCGAGCATGCGGTCCGCTTCGTCCAGCACCAGGGTGTTGAGCCCGTCGAGGCTGAGTGTGCCTTTGCTCAGGTGCTTGAGGATGCGCCCGGGTGTGCCCACCACCACCTGGGCACCATGCTCCAGGGAGCCGATTTGCGGGCCGATGGGCTGGCCGCCACAGAGGGTCAGCACCTTGATGTTGCCGGCACCCCGGGCCAGACGACGAATCTCAGCAGCCACCTGGTCTGCCAGCTCCCGCGTGGGGCAAAGCACCAAGGCCTGGCAGCCGTAATAGCGCAAGTTGAGCGGGTGTAGCAGAGCGATGCCGAAGGCAGCCGTTTTGCCGCTGCCGGTGCTGGCCTGGGCAATCACATCCCGGCCTTTCAGCAGGGGCGGCAGGCTGGCCGCCTGTACCGGTGTCATGGCCGTATAGCCCAGAGTGTCCAGGTTGGCGAGCATGTCGCTGGTCAGTGGCAGGGAGGAAAACAGGGAATCAGTCACGTCAGGGCCCGAGTGGCAGAAAATCAGGGGTGCAGTGTACCAACTGTTGGGCGGGGGGCGATGGATTTCATGGCGGGTTTGGTTTTTAGCGGCAGAAGGCTCGGCGTCTCGCTTTGCGAGCCAGGCGCCAACGCGTTTGGGGCGGGGTAGTCTCCGTATCAAAAAAACAGGGTGGACAAGCCGGGTGTTGTCATTTTAGTCTTGTAAACACTTGTGCGCGCACAGGTGTGCACATTTATGCTGCCCCGATTGTATGCCTTGACGGGCATTCCGTTGGGATTGCGTAAAACAGGTTGGTCAGCTCGCCCTGCACAGGCGGATACTGACATTGACCCTGATACGCGCTACCACAACAGAACAGACAAAACGGACGATGGCGGGCCGCCCTTGCTGCCCGTCGCCAGCCTGGTCCGCCAGGCGAGCAACACCTCATAAAATGACAACGAACGAGGAACCGTTATGCGTCAACCCGCCCAGCCCGAGCCAGGTGCGTCACCCTCTATCTGGTCTCGTCTGAGTACCATCACCGATTACTTTGCCTGGCCCCTGCGCACCTCCCATTATCTGGAGTTGGTGAATCCGCTGTGGACCACCCACAAGCTGCAGGCCAGGGTGGTCAAGGTATGGGATGAAACCAAGGATGCACGCACCCTGACCCTGCGCCCCGGCCTGAACTGGCGGGGCCACCGTGCCGGTCAGCATGTGCGGGTAGGGATTCCCGCCAACGGCAAGCATTACACCCGCACCTACACCATTTCCTCCCCGCCGGAGCGGGAGGACGACTGCTTCACCATCACCGTGAAGGCCATCGACAAGGGCACCATTTCCCACCACATCGTGCGCAATATCAAAGTGGGCGATTACCTGCCCATCGGCTTGCCCCAGGGGGACTTTTACCTGCCTGACGCCCAGCCGATCCAGCCGCTGTTTATCACCGCCGGCAGCGGTATCACGCCAGCTTTCAGCATGGTCAACAGCCTGATTGCCCAGGGACGCCTGCCGGATACCCACCATATCCACTATGCGCCCCATGAATTTGATGTGGTGCTGGGCAAGGAACTGAAGGCGATGGATCGCTACAACGATCGCTATCACCTGCACCTGATTTATAGCCGCGAGGGCGACGACCCGAGCCGCAACCGGTTTTCCGCCGCCCAACTGGATGCACTCTGCCCGGACTGGAAAGAACGGGATGTGTACGCCTGCGGCCCCCCTTCCCTGCTGGAAGCCATCGAGCAATGCATGGAAGACGCGGGTTGTATCCGCCGGTTGCATGTGGAGCGGTTCCGCGCCCCCTTTACCGAGGTGCCCGCCGATGCGGTGGGTGGCCGGGTGCGCTTCGCCCAGAGCAACGTGGAAACTGACGGCGACAGCAACACGCCGCTGCTGAAAGTGGCCGAGGAAGCCGGCATGAACCCGCCCCACGGCTGCCGCATGGGCATCTGCCATACCTGCAACACCACCCTGGTGTCCGGCTGTGTGCGTGACCTGCGGACCGGCGAGGTACTGAACGAGGCAGGCAGCATTGTACAGACCTGCATCTGCGCCGCCGCCGGCGATTGCGAACTGGATTTGTGAGGGAACAATAATGAAAACCCATCAATACCCGGTCGACCTGACCGACGAGCAGATCGAAGAATTCGGCAACGAGCTGGAAGCCATTCGCAACGAGGTGTTTGATTCCCGCGGCGACCGGGACCGTGCCTATATCCTCAAGGTTATCAAGACCCAGCGCACCATGGCGGTCAGCGCCCGCTTCATCATTTACCTGTCACTGTTTTTCATCCCCGCCTGGGGCCACGCGCTGGCCGCCTGGCCGGTGATGCTCACTATCCTGGGGCTGGGCGTGTTCATGCTCGGTATCGCCAAGATTCTGGAAAACATGGAAATCGCCCACAACGTGCTTCACGCCCAATGGGACTGGATGAAGGACCCGGAGATTCAATCCAACACCTGGGAGTGGGACACCATGAGCCCCTCGGACCGCTGGATGCATTCCCACAATGTGGTGCATCACACCTGGACCAATGTGCTGGAGAAGGATCTGGATGTGGGCTACGGCATCATGCGGGTGACGCCCATGCAGAAGTGGAAACCGGCGTTTCTGTTGCAGCCGATCTATTTCATTCTGCTGATGCTGTTGTTCGAAGAAGGCGTGGCCGTCCATGAGCAAGCCATCGATGACCACCTGAAAGGCAAGAACAAGCTCAAGGATTTCACGCCGTTGTTAAAACGGATTGGCTACAAGGTATGGCGGCAGGTGGCCAAGGATTACATCGCCTGGCCGCTGGCGGCGGCGCTGGTGGCGATCCCGATTTCCTTCTACGTGCCCTTCTCGCCGCTGCTGGTGTTCGGGATAGTGGCTGGCGCCAATGCGGTGGCCAACCTGATCCGCAATATCTGGGCCTTCACCATTATCTTCTGCGGGCACTTCCCGGCCGGAGCGCACAACTTCACCCTGGAACAGGTGGAAGGCGAAACCCGTGGGCGCTGGTATCTGCGCCAGATGCTGGGTTCCTGCAACATCGAGGGCGGCAAGCTGTTTCATATCCTGTCCGGTAACCTGTCGCACCAGATCGAACACCACCTGTTCCCGGACATGTGCAGCAACCGCTATCAGGAAGTGGCGCCACGGGTTCGCGCACTGGCGGATCGCTATGGCATCCCCTACAACAGCGCCTCCCTGTTCCGCCAGTTCGGCACCACCTGGCTGAACAACCTGCGTCTGGCCTTCCCCGGTGGCGGTGAGCCCTACGAGCCACGCCGCGAGCAGGCCAGTCAGTCCTGATGTCGACCGCAGGGTGGATTGACGCCTTCCGGCTAATCCACCCTGCGTTTTGGTGATGAGGCAGGATCAAGGTTGGGGAGAATCTGGAAAGGCTTTCCCGACTTTGCCCCTTCGCTTTGCAAGCAAAGCTCCAACGGTCAAGGCGAGTCGTTGGAGCCTTGCCCGCAAGGCGAAGGTTCTTTCAGTAAGCCACCGCGTTATCGACGCCGTACCAGCCCGTCTTCCAGGACCTGCTCGAAGTGGTCTGTCAGGGTGTCAGCGGCCGGGCGGTAGCTAACGCCCAGTGCCTTGCTGCGGCTGTTGTCGAAGCGCAGGGGGTAGCCCACGTTGCGGCTGATGAACTTGCGGGTGACCGGGCCCATGAACGGGCCGACAGCCCATACCACCGGCTTGGGCACCTTCATCATCGGGAAGGGATACTGCTTGCCGAATTGTTTGCGCAGCATGCCGGCGATGTCGAGCATGGACACGGACTGGCTGACCAGAATGTAGCGCCCCTCCGCTTCCGGTTTGAATGCCCCCAGCAAATGCGCCTGGGCCACTTCGCGCACGTCTACCATGCCGTATTCCAAAGCCGGCACACCGGTTTTCAGTTTGCCGCGCCCCATATCCAGCAGGGTGCCAATGCTGGCCGAGTTACTGGCGTTGGTCAGGGACGGGCCGTAGACCATGCCCGGGTTGATGGTTACCAGGTCCCACTGAGACTGACCGTCGTGGATTTTCCAGGCCTCCCGTTCGGCGGCCACCTTGGAGTACTGGTACGGGTTATGGTCAACACTGCTGGTGGTGTTCCAGTCGGCTTCGGTGAAGGCGCTTTTGCCTTTCATGTCCGTGGCATCCCCGTACACGGAGGCCACGCTGCTGGTCAGCACCACTCGCTTGAGGGTTTCGCAGCGGTTGGCGGCGTTGAGCACATTGCGGGTCCCTTCCACCGCCGGGCGAACCAGGGCCTCGTAGGCATCGGTGAAGCCATCCAGCACGAACGGCGAGGCGGTATGCATGAGGATGTCGCAGCCCTGCATGGGTGCATCGAAGCTTTCTGCATCCAGCAGGTCGGCCTTGAACAGTTTCAAGGTACCGGGTGCCGCATCGGCAATGCGCTTGAGGTGATCCACGCTTTTCGCCTTGTTGGGATCACGCACGGTGGCGTGGACCGTATGGCCTGCCTCCAGCAGGTATTTCACAATCCAGCCGGCAATATAGCCGGAAGCGCCGGTGACCATCACGGTATGGGTGTTACTGGGCATGCTTGGCTCCCGCCGATAAAAGGAAGCGCCTACGCTAGCACGATGTGGCAACCGGACAACTAGGGCTGTTCGTGCCATTTCGCCACGCGGTTCCTCCCGGCGTCCTTATTCGGGGTCGGGGCCCTTCTGACGATATTCGCTGGGGGAGAGGCCGGTCATCTGTCTGAACCAGCGCGTGAAAGAGTGTGCCTCATCAAACCCCGCATCCCTGGCTATTGCCTGCACAGACTGAGCGCTTTGTCGCAACAAATCGCAGGACCGCTCCAGCCGTAACCGGGAAAGCAGATCACCATAGCTGGTCCCCTCTTGACGCAATTTCCGGTGCAGGGTTCGGCTGGTGATATTCAGCATGGCAGCCACGTTTTCACGTGACACATTGCCGTCCTGAAGCAGTTTCTGAATATGCAGGCGAACCTCATCGGTAAATGAAGCGGGCTTGGCCCTCTCTTCAAGCAGCTTTTGCGCATGCTCAGTCAGCACCGTATTGAGCATGGGGTCGGCCGTGTTGACTGAAAGATCGACGGCCGTCGCAGGAAACAGGACCCGATAATGCCGGGCATTGAAAATCACCGGGCAATTAAAGGCGTTGCGATAGACATCCAGGGTCGCCCTGTCCTTGGGCGCAGGGTGGGCCATATGCACTTCATGCACCAGATGCCCGGCTTGCGTTCCCGTGTTAATCAACTGCGTATAGGTAAACAGGATAAAACTGCCGACATGGGTGCGAACAAATGGGTCCTGGAGATGACAATGCCATATCAGCTGGGCCTCACCCGGTGAATATTCCAGGCGGGTCTTGCCCGTATTGCTGATCAGCGGCTCCAACTGCATGATTTTTTCCAGACAAGCACCAACCGTACTGGACGTTTGTGCCAGAAAGGCAACCAGACCAAACAACTGCTGTTGGGAGGCCAGCCCCAGTGTCAAACCGGGCAAGGGGTCTGACATCTGTCGTAGCCCCACAGACAACATAAACTCCACATCCTCAGCAGGCATGTAAGCCGGATCTCCCTTTATCGGCTGAATACGAAAATCGTATTCCTTCAGTAGTCCATCAACGTCCACGCCATATTGCCGCCCAAGATCGAGCAACTTTTTTACAATTTCAATGGAAACCTTAAAACCCGCTGATACCGCCATGATGCTTTGAAGCTCGCTTATTTTTTAAGTGTTATGGGCCTTGGGAGCGCAATTTTTAAAAAAAATCCCCAGTCTGACAATCGCTGTCTTAATAAGATTATAACAACGTCCCTTTCCGCTATGTCTCCACTTCGGCAATGCCACCATCATAAGCCTTCCATAAGGTTGGTCATAAAAAAACCGGCAATATAAACGGATTTGCATTGGGTGAAGCATGAACAGCATATTTAAAATGGTTCTTTTTACTGGCTTGCTGGTGGGACTGGGCTCCCCGGCTCTGGCGGGTTGGCTGAGTGGGTTTTCGGTGAATTCCAGCTATGCCCAAACCCGATACCCCATCGTACTGGCCCATGGCATGTCCGGTTTCGATAGCATTGGGCCGCTGGACTACTGGAACGGTATCACCAGGGATCTCACTGAACGGGGCGCGGAAGTCTACCTGACACAGGTTTCGTCCTTTGCCTCCTCCGAAGTCCGTGGCGAACAGTTGCTGCAACAGGTAGAGGAGATTCTTGCTATCTCCGGTGCAGACAAAGTGAACCTGATCGGCCACAGCCACGGCAATCAGTCGATCCGTTATGTGGCAGCCGCCATGCCGGACCGTATCGCTTCCGCCACCTCGGTCGGCGGGGCCACAATGGGGTCCCCGGTATTTGACCTGCTTGTTTCCACGCTGGAAGGGACCGGCCCCTTAATCAGCAATGGGGCCGGTGAGATCGTGAATGCTGTTGGCACCATTATTGGCCTGGCCGCCGGCGAATCACTCCCGCAGGATTCGCTGGCCGGGTTTCAATCTATTTCCACCGAGGGTGCCGCAGACTTCAATACCCGCTACCCGGCCGGGGTGCCCACCGCCTTCTGCGGCGAGGGCAGCTATAGTGTAGACGGGGTACGCTATTACTCCTGGAGCGGCACGCGACTGCTCACCAATCCCCTGGATCCACTGGATCTGCCATTAAAAATTGCCTCTTCCGCCTTTATCGGCACCAACGATCCACAAAGTGACGGTCTGGTGGGCCGCTGCAGCAGTCACCTGGGCAAGGTCATTCGCGATAATTACCGGATGAACCATCTGGACGAGGTCAATCAGCTGTTCGGCCTGACCGACCTGTTTGAGACCGATCCCGTGGTGGTATTTCGTCACCATGCCAACCGGTTGAAAAACGCAGGTCTTTAAGTCATGGAACGCTCAGAGAAACTGTCCGTGGTTACGGTGCATGTTACTTTTGTCTTGTTCACCCTGGTGATTATTTTTTCCGGGGCAGGCAGACAATCAGAATCGCCAATGCATCGGCAGGCCGAAGTGACGCCTCCCACCCCCTTGCCACTGACGGCGCCCTTGCTTACCCCCGCCGCCAGCCGCTCGGTCACTGTCCGCAATGGCCTGGAAGCGCTTCCCGCCTCACTGGAAGGAACGACGGTTCCTGATGGGCTGGCGGTGACGCCCGACGGCAGCCTGGCGGTGACACCGCAACTTCGAGACGTCTTGGACTATTTCCTCTCCACCCTGGGCGAAGAGAGCCTGGATACCATTGAGCAACGATTGCGAGCGTATTTTGCCAGTCAACTGCCCGACACCGCCGCACGGCAGGCCGGCCAGATTCTGGGAGGCTACATGGCGTGGAAAAGGAACCTGGCCTCGCGCTCCGAGGCAGGTGGCGTCAGCACCGACACGCTGGACCTGGGTGCCCTCCGGGAGCAACAACAGTGGGTACGAGACAGTTGTCATCGCTATCTGGATCGCCAGGTATGCACGGCTTTCTTTGCCCGTCAGCAAGTCAGTGAGGACCATGCGCTGGCCCGGCTTGCCGTGGTCAGCGACGATACCCTGACAAGCCAGCAGAAGGCAGAACAGCTTGAGGCGCTCACCGCATCACTCCCGCATGACATGCAGAACAACATAGCCCGGATAAGCCGTTACCAGGAACTGCAGCGCAGGAGCGCGCAGCTTCGCCAAGACGGTGGCGACGAGGCAACCCTCAGACAGATTCGCGAGCAATGGGTGGGCGCAGACGCAGCCGCTCGCCTGGAGCAACTGGATAGCCGGCGGGAAGACTTCGATCGACGGATGTCGCAGTGGCTAAGGGAGCGCGAATCGCTGCTGGGTAATACCAACCTGTCGCGTTCTGATCGGCAGCAGCAGGTAGAACAACTGCGGGAAGCGCATTTCTCTTCCCGGGAGGAGGTCCGGGTAAAAGCCAGGGAGCGCATCGCCGACCGGTCATAACAGGCTCCCGGCAGGGCCCGCAACGCTTGGCGCTCGGCCAATACCGGCATCAGACTCACTTGCATGCTGCCGGCGGATTGTCAGGCGTTGCCGCGTGACCGATCAAACCACATCCAGGCGGCGAGCCCCACTCCCCAGGCACCGTTAACAATCAGGCCGCCAACTACCTTGGCGGCGTTCACGTCCAGCCCTTTCAGGGGAAACACCAGCAGCATGGCAACCAGCGTCGGGCCGATGGCGCCGATGATCAGCGCGCCGAGCCAGTGCCGGATGCCCTGCCAGCGACGGATCAACCACCAGACTGGCACACCCCAGACACCGCCCCAGAATGCCAGCGACAATACCTGGGGAATACCGAAGGGCGGCACCGGTGTCATGTTCCAGGGCGCCGCCGGGACCAGACCGCCCAGCCAGAACAGCGCCAGCACCCCTTGGTGAAACAGCAGAGTGGCGATAAAGCCCCCGGTGAAAGCCTGCAACCATTGTTGTGGCGAGTTGGACATGGGCTCTCCTTGTTAATATCGGATACGGCGATGCATTGGTTTAATTTGCATTACCCCCTGTGAATGGGGTGACAGGCCATCAATTTACCCTACTCCCATTCACTGGCCCCTCGAATAATATCTTCAACCAGTCCATCGAGATCGTCACCCTCTTCCTGCAATTGTTGATCCAGAATCAAGGCACTGAGCCCGTGAATCATTGCCCAGGTTCCGACACAGAAAGCATGCAATTCTCTCGCTGGACGCTCGCCACCGAGCACCTTGCTGATACTGAGCATCATCATGTCCCGGTTCAGCTTGCTGGCTTTGGCCAGTTCCTCATTGCGGTGAGTGGCGCTGAACCGGCCAAACATGAGCCGGAACAGGGCGGGATTCTCGCGAGCAAATTGGATATACGCTGCGCCGCCGGCACGAAACGCATCCATTGCATTGGAGACGGTCTTCTTCTCTAGATAAGCCCTTGACTGTTTCTGGGTCAGGCGGCCAAACCCCTCCACCGCCAAGGCAACCAACAGCTCTTCCTTGTTGACGAAATGGCGATAGACAGCACCTGGCGAGACTCCGGCAAGCCGCGCCAACTGACGCAAGCCCAGGTTTGCCTCCATGTTCTCTTCCAGCAGCTGCAGACCGTTATCTATCAAGGCTCGGCGCAGATCTCCGTGGTGGTAGCTGCCATTCTCTTTAGCGGTACTCGTCACTTTAACCATATTGACATCAGCGAGTGTCACCTTATCATGTGAACACTGTTTACTTTAGGCATGCAACACCATGACTCTCTTGCACAGCGTTGCCCCTGATATATGGGTGGCAGACACCCCTCACCGCTTTATCGGTTTACACATCGGTAGCCGCATGACGATCGTTCGACTTAAGTCCGGCATGTTGGTGCTGCATTCCCCTATTGCCCTGTCGACCGCGCTGCGTGAAGAAATCACCGCACTGGGCTCAGTAGGCCATATTATCTGCCCGAACCTGTTTCATCACGTTTATGCGGCTGAAGCGGTTGCCGCATTCCCCGAGGCACTTCTGCATGGCCCGGCCAAACTTCATCGCAAGCGCAAAGATCTGGACTTTGATACGGAATTCTCAGAAACCCCTCACCCGGACTGGAAGGACGAACTGCTCCCCCTAACGATGCAAGGCAGCCTGCTTCACGAAACCCTGCTCTATCACCCAGCCAGCCGTACGCTAATTAGCTGCGACCTGGTGGAAAACTTTAACCGGTGCGAGCACTGGTTCACCCGCTGGTATCTGAAGTTGGGCGGGATTTTCGGCAAGGTGGGCTGGCACCCGGTCCTCAGGCTGGTGTATCTCAACCGCCGCCGCGCCCGCGAGAGTGTCGCCAAGCTTCTGGAGTGGCCATTCCAGCGAGCCATTGTCGCCCATGGTGACATCATTACCGAAAACGCCCATACCGCCGTAAGCAAAGGCTTGGCCTGGCTTTTCTGACCCGAGCACCTTTCTGATTGCATCACGAGGAAAATTGTCATGCCGGACCAATCTTTTTCTTCCGAGACAACACTTGTCGCGCCGACCCTGTGGCGTCGGCGCGCAGCGATGTCGTTGTTTGTACTATTTGCCCTGCTAATGGGCTTTTATGGGCTAACCGCAATCGAGGCAGCGCACACCAATTTTGCCGCGACCTATGACCCCGGTGTTCACGAAGGTCGTGTAGCCGCACAGCAGAGCATTGTATCCGGTAACCGCGAAGATGTTGCCATGGAGTATGCTCGCGAGACAGGGATGCTACTGCCAATCATCAGCACGTTGACGGACACACAGCCTGTTTTCTATGGCCATGACGGATTATACGACACCCTGATCTACTATGCTGAGATGCCCAAATCCCACATTGCCACTCTGTCACTGCATAACCTGCTCGGTGGTCTATGTATGCTTTTCGGGGCCTTCCAGTTCTGGCCAGCCTTCCGTCAACGCTACCCCCGCTGGCACCGCGGATTTGGCATGGTATATATGATCGCGGCCCAGGCCGGCATGATTGCTGCCATGGCCTATATGCTGATGACGCCGCTGGAAAAGATGTATGACACCCTCACTTTCACGGTAGGGCTCTGGTTTCTCGCTATCGGCGTCACGCTGACGCTGTGGATGTCTATCTGGCATCTGTGGCGCCGGGAATATGCCCAGCATCAGGCCTATATGGCACTCAATTACGGCTTCCTGCTTACCGCGCCCTTTACCCGTATTAACTGGGCCTGGGCGGCGGGTCTGTTCCCCGATTTGTCGCAAAACACCAGCAACTATCTGGCCACTGCCGTGCTCATCCCGGGCTGTATTCTGGTCGGCTACGCTTTGTTGTGTATGAACCGATGGCTGCAAAAGGGGCGCACTGTACCCAACCCAAAACCAGGCATCGCACCGGATCTGCGGCCACGACTGCAGGCACTTTTTACCAGAGCCGCTCTGGTACTGGCTGCGTTAGGCATCGTCACCCTGATATGGACCGGCATGCTATACCCGGGGCTGGAAAATTCCAGCCTGGCACATCAGCTCATGCCTGCCAGTGTGATCAATCATGACAGCCAGGTTCTAGGCCAGGGACTAACGTTGTCCCGAGCTATCTATGCTGTCACCGCTATCGCTGCCTTGCTTTGCGCCATGCCTTTTCTGCGCCAGGCTTTTATGAAAAACGCAGCTCCTAAGCCGGGACTGGACCGCTGGGCCATCAGCCTTGCAGTCATGGCCGCCATCAGTGGTGCAATCATGCTGGTGTGGGGCTGGCAGTTAGGCGGGCCCAGCAAGGACACCCTGGCCGGCGGCATCTCCTTTATGTTTAATGGGGTATGCGCTATCGGTTTCGCACTGCTGCTAATGAAGGCTCTGATCCGCAAGGATAGCGCACTGGTCAAGGAACATGGCGTGTTTACATTCCTGGCTGTACTGGCATTCCCCGCGTTCTACTGGATGCTGGTCGGCCTAAACCTGTTCCCCATCCCTACGGTGTATATCGATGGCGGCCATGTCTATCGGTTAAGCATGTACTTCGGTCTGTTTCTGCTGACTGCGGGTGTGGTGTATTCCGCTTACGGAGAAGCCACCCAGCGACGCTATGCACGCTAAACAGCATTGACTGCAGCCCCGGCATTTTCCCGGGGCTGCACCACTTCGATATCACTCTTCGTCCGGGATTTCCGGGGTCACCAGTTGCGCCAGCATTTGCAGAGATTCCTGCCAGCCCTGATAGCAGCACTCCACCGGTATCACCTCGGGCATGCCCTCCTGGGTAATGGTCAGCTCGGTCCCGCACAGCACCTCTTTCAGCGAAATGGTGACCTGCATTTCACCGGGTAAGTTGGGGTCGTCGAACTGGTCGGTGTGGCGTATCCGTTCGTTGGGCTTGAGTTCCAGGTAGCGGACGCTGAAGCAGTGGCTTTTGCCGGTGGAGAAGTTGGTGAACGACATGCGATAGCCGCCCCCTTCACGGGCGTCCATTTCATGGACCTTGCCGGTGAAGCCATGGGGCGGCAGCCATTTGACCATGGCATCGGCATCCAGAAAGGCGCGGTAGACGCGATCCGGGGTGGCGCGCAGGACGCGGTGCAAGCGGACGGTATTAGCGGACATGATGGCTCTCCTTGTTGGGTGTGATGCCTCCGTTCTTGGAGGGGGCATCCTCTTATCGGATGTGGCGGCCATCATTCGACAGGAAGATGCCGGTTCATCGTTTGCCGGGAATGCCGTCCGGTAAGCGTCCGAAACATCAACCAAGCTGATTGTATTCCCCAAAAATAACCCGTTTTTAATCAGGCATTCTAATCATATAGTGACGCCATCGACAGACAGGCAATGGAGCCTGTTACAGGAGGACGTCATGATCGAGCTGCGCACACGCAATGAACTGGGCCATGCCCGACACGGCTGGCTGGATACCCGGCACCACTTTTCCTTCGCCAATTATCACGATCCCAAACGGGTCCACTGGGGTGACCTGCGGGTATGGAACGATGACACCATCGCACCACACACGGGCTTCCCGGCGCACTCTCACCGGGAGATGGAGATCATCACCTATGTGCGCAAGGGTGCCATTACCCACCAGGACAGCCTGGGTAACAGTGGGCGCACGGAAGCCGGCGATGTGCAGGTGATGTCCGCCGGTACCGGGATTACTCATAGCGAGCAAAACCTGGAGGATACGGAGACCCGGATCTTTCAGATCTGGATCATTCCGAATGCCACCGGTTTGCCACCCACCTGGGGCAGCAAGCCCTTCCCGAAGGCATCCCGCGAGGGACATTTCGAGATACTCGCCAGTGGCTACCCGGATGACGGCGATGCCCTGCCGATTCAGGCGGATGCCCGTGTCGTGGCCGCCAACCTGAGCGAGGGCCAGACGGTGACCTACCCGGTGGAGGCGGGTCGCAAGGTCTATCTGGTGCCCGCCAAGGGACGGGTCAGGGTGAATGAGGTGTTGGCCGATACCGGCGATGGCCTGGCCATCAGTGACGAGACACATCTGACCGTGGTGGCAGAAGCGGACAGCGAGATCGTGCTGGTGGAAACTGTCTAGCCAGGAGGCAATCCAGCCTACCTTCCAACACACTACCTCCACAAAAAAGGCCCGGAGCGTTTCCGGGCCTTCCACTTTTCCTGTAGGAACTTGCCTGCAGGCGCCTACAGCCATTTCATGCCGGCATTATTGGCCGGTTTTTTTCTGCAAAGCGATTTCCAGCGCGGCAATCTTTTCATGCATGGCACGCATCAGGTCGAGCATTTCCTGACGCTCGTCATGGGCGATCTGGTTGTTGGCATCCCGTTCGGCGCGCTGTTCGCTTTCGTGCACTTCCTGGGTGGCGCTGACGATGATGGCAATAAACAGGTTCAGCACCATAAAGCTGGAGATCAGGATAAAGGGCACGAAGAAGATCCAGGCAAAGGGGTAGACCTCCATCACCGGACGGGCAATGCCCATGGACCAGCTTTCCAGAGTCATGATCTGGAACAGGCTGTAGATGCTGGCGCCGAGCGTGCCGAACCACTGCGGGAACGCCTCACCGAACAGCTCGGTACCCATCACCGCAAAGATGTAGAACATCATCAACAATAATGCCGCCGTCCAGCCGATCCCCGGCAGGGCCTGCATCAATGACTCCACCAGCATGCGCAACCGCCTCACCGATGACAGCAGGCGCAATACCCGCAAAATCCGCAGGCTGCGCAGAATCGCCAGGGGCCCGGACGTTGGAGCCAGAGAAATGGCAACGATCAGAAAATCGAACACATTCCAGCCGGAGCGGAAGAAGCGTGGCCCGAAGGCAACCAGCTTGAGCACGATTTCCAGCACGAACGCGGCCAGCACCACCTGGTTAAGCAGGTTTAGCCACTGCCCTGCCCGCTCCTGGGCTACCGCGGAGGTTTCCACGCCCAGAATAATCGCATTGAGAAGGATCAAAGCTGTAATGGTGTGTCCGAAAAGCGGGGTATTCAGCAGAGCAGCCAGGCGTTGCCGCCAGCCGGGGGATACGGACGTTGAAGTGGCCTGCATGGAGAGTCACCAAATAATCCAGGAGGCGCGAGTATACCTGATACGGGAGGGGGGATTGATAGGGGCCGCAGGCGCTTTGCGAGCAAAGCGCCAACGGCAAAGCGGGTGGTCAGTCTTCCAGGGTCACCACCGGCTCCCAGACACCGTCGATGACTTTGGAGAGAATCATGTCGTTGCCGGCACGATGATTGGTGGCGCTCATCTTGATATCCACCCCGGTGACCGGATCATTGAAATCCAGAGACTCCATGGCCGCCAGGAAGGAATCGGTGGTCAGATCCGGGCCCGCCTTGCGCAGTGCCTCGATGGTCACCATGGCACCCACGCGCCCGAGCACGGCACCGCCGCTGGGCACAGAGCCGTATTGCGCCTGGTACTCTTCCGCCCATTGTTTAGCTTCCGGTACATCCTTCATGCGGCTGACAATATCCTGCCAGGGAGACACACCGTAAAGCCCTTCGGTGACACCCCCGGGTGCCGCGGCAACGGCGGAATGGAAGCCGGCCTGGGAGACCACAAACTTCACGTCATCCCAGCCCATTTCCTTGGCGGTGGCCACCACGGAAATGATCGGCCGCACCGGCAGGGCCACGGCGACCAGCTGGCAACCGGCATCCTTCAGGCGCGCCAGGGTGCCGGTGAAATCACTCTCGTCCGGTCGGTGGGAGGTGCTTTCCGCCAGGGTCAGGGAATCCTTGCCCGCCGCGGCGTCGTTAATGGCCTGGTTCACCTCCTCGCCGAAATCCGAGGGAATGTACATCACACAGATTTTCTCGATGCCGTACTCGTCCGTCATCCAGTTGACGCCTTTCAGTACCCCTTCATAGTAACTGGGGCCAAAGACGAAACGGTGGGAGAAGTCCCCCTCCTCTTCCATCTGTCGTGAAAGCGCCAGAGGAAGAATGCTGGGCACATTATTGCGATCCATCACCGGGAACGCGGCCAGGTTATGGGGCGTGCCCAGACTCATCACCATGGCAAATACTTCATCCCGGCTGATCAGCTTGTTGGTGGCCTGGGTGGCCTTGGGTACCTGGTAGGCATGATCCTCGACGATATAACGGATCTCACGGCCATGAATCCCGCCCTCGGCATTCACGTCGGCAAACATGTCGTTGGCCACCTGCACCGCCGGGGAGGAAAACGCGGCAAACACCCCGGACAGATCGTGCATGCCGCCCAGTTTGATTTCGGTATCACTGACACCACGCACCGACTCGGCGGCGGCGCTCTCTTCTTCCTTGTTATCACTGCACCCGATCAGGGTGGCTGCGGCGAGAGCCGCCAGACAAAGCTTCTTCATGATGCATTCTCCTCTCGAATTCATACCTGAAGCCGTGACTTCAGGTAATTGCAATCAGTACATGGAATCAATCAGGTGCTTATGTTTTTTCTCCACGAAGGAACGCTTCAGCTTCATGGTGGCAGTCAGCTCCTCATCCTCGGCGGTGAGCAGCACGTCGATCAGGCGGAAATACTTGATCTGTTCCACCTGGGCGAACTGTTTATTCACATCCGTAATGATGCTGTCGATCAGGTCGATCACCTCCTTGGCACGACACAGGGAGGCGAAGTTGGAAAACGGGACCTGACGATCCTGGGCATATTTCTCCACGTTTTCCTGATCAATCATGATCAGGCAGGTGAGGTACTTGCGCTGGTCGCCAATGACCACGGCATCGGAAATATACGGAGAAAACTTTATGCGGCTTTCAATTTCCGCCGGGGTAATATTCTTGCCGCCGGCGGTGATGATGATGTCTTTCAAGCGACCGGTAATGGTGAGCATGCCGTCTTCCAGACGCCCCACATCGCCGGTGTGCAGCCAGCCATCGCGGATATCTTCCGCAGTTTTTTCCGGCTTGCGCCAGTAACCGGCGAACACATGGTCACCGCGTACCAGCACTTCACCGTTGTCGGCAATGCGCACCTCGGTCTCGGGCAGCGGCTCGCCCACGGAACCCACCCGGGCCCGGTCCTTGCTGTTGAGCGATACCACGCCGGTGGTTTCGGTCATGCCATAGCCTTCATAAAGCGGCACGCCCAGGGACTGGAACCAGCGAATCAGGTCCGGGGAAATGGGTGCCGCGCCGGTGGTGCCCCGACGCAGACGAGCCATGCCGATCAGGTCCCGAACATTGCGCAACACCAACAGGTTCCAGAACTGGTAATGCAGCCAGGAAAGTGGTGACCGTTTACGCTCACAGTGCCAGCTGTCCCCGGCGGCCAGGGCCTGGTCAAAACACCAGCGGCCAAAACCGGTGGCTTCGTCTCGCAGGGTCATCATGGAGCTGTAGATCTTTTCCCACAGACGCGGCACCGCGGCAAAGGTATGGGGCGACACTTCGCGCAGGTTCTCGAACACGGTCTCCGGGCTCTCCGCAAAGTTCACGGTACACCCTTTGTAGATCGGTACTTCCACCGATACCAGCCGCTCCAGAATATGGCACAGAGGGAGGAAGCAGAGCTGGTCATCGTCTTCATGGGCTTCCAGTACCTGCTCCCCGGCGGCCAGCTGGAACAGCACATTGCGGTGGCTGATCATGGCGCCCTTGGGGGCACCGGTGGTGCCGGAGGTGTAGATCAGCATGCGGATGTCATCCGGCTGACTCTCGGCGATGCTGGCGCTGAACCGGGCTTCGGCATCGGCGATGCCCTCGCCCAGGGCGTAGAGTTCATCCAGGAACATGACCATGGGATCACTGAAATCCCGCAGCCCCTTGCGATCGAACACGATCACTTTTTTCAGGGTGGGCACCTGGTCGCGTACGGTCAGGTATTTGTCCAGCTGTTCATCGTTTTCCACGAACAGGAAGGCGGAGCCACTGTCATTGACCAGGTAGGCCAGCTGCTCGGCGCTGTCGGTGGTATAGACGCCATTGCTGATGCCACCGGCCCCGGCGATACCCAGATCGCAGTAGAGCCATTCCTTGTTGTCTTCACTGAGAATGGAAACCGGCTGGCCCCGCTCCAGGCCGAGAGACAGCAGCGCCACGCCGATGGCACGGGCCTTTTCGTAATAGTCCTGCCAGCTGTAGCTCTGCCAGATGCCCAGGTCCTTTTCCCGGTGCGCAATTTGCGCTCCCCGCTCCAGGCATTGCTGGCGCCACAGTTTGACCACGGTGTCGCAACCGTGGAGAAGGGTCGATGCGTTGTTGGTTGTTGTCATCATCAGCGCCAGGTCTTCTTTCGTTTCCAGCGTTTTTCCGGTCGGTCATCCCCCGCCGACTGGCCCAGATAGAACTCGCGAATGTCGTCGCTGGCGAGCAACGCCTCGGCGCTGCCGTCCATGACGATGCGGCCGGTTTCCAGCACATAGCCATGGTCCGCCGTGTTCAGTGCCACCTGGGCATTCTGCTCCACCAGCAACAGGGTCACGCCCTGCTCTTTATTCAGCCGACGGACGATGGCGAAGATTTCCTGCACCAGCAGCGGCGACAGCCCCAGGGACGGTTCATCCAGCAACATCAGCGACGGCCGCGACATCAGCCCACGACCGATGGCCAGCATCTGCTGCTGACCGCCAGACAGGGTGCCGGCGGGCTGGTTGCGGCGCTCCAGCAGGATCGGGAAATAGTCATACACCATCTCCATGTCCTGGCGGATACCCGCCTTGTCGCGGCGGATGTAAGCCCCCATGGCCAGATTCTCTTCCACGGTGAGAAACGGAAACACTTCCCGGCCTTCCGGCACGTGGGCGATACCCTGACGGACCAGGGCATCCGGTTCGCGCCCCTCGATGGCTTCGCCAGCCAGGCTGATGCTGCCCTTGCGCGGCGCCAGGGCGCCGGAAATGGTTTTCATCAGGGTGGTCTTGCCGGCGCCGTTGGCGCCAAGGATGGCAACCACCTTGCCTTCGAACACATCGATGGATACCCCGCGCAGGGCCATCACCGGGCCGTAGAAGGCTTCCAGATTTTTGACCTGCAGCAGCGGCTGGGCATCATTCATGGCGTCTTTCTGTACTGCACTCATGAGGTTGCCTCCGTGCCCAGATAGGCTTCGATCACCTTGGGGTCTGCCTGTACGTCGGCGGCCGAGCCCATGGCCAGCGGCCGGCCTTCCGACACCGCCAGCACCCGGTTGGATACCCGCGATACCAGGCTCATGTCGTGCTCTACCATCAGTACGGTCAGGCCCAGATCTTTCTGCATGTCCTCGATCCACCAGGCCATGTTCTGGGTTTCTTCCACGCTGAGGCCGGAAGCCGGTTCATCCAGCAGGATCAGTTTCGGCTGGCTGGACAGGGCCCGGGCAATTTCCACCACCTTGCGCACCCCATAGGGCAGGCCGGCGATCAGCTTGTCCCGGTAGGGAGCCAGGTCGAGGAAATCAATCACCTCTTCCACCAGCAGCCGATGCTCCCGTTCACTGCGCCGCACCTTGGGCAGGAACAACAGCTCCTCGAACCAGCGGGTATTGCGCCGGCAATGACGGCCGATCAACAGGTTCTGCAGTACCGAGGAGTGATCGAACAATTCAATATTCTGGAAAGTGCGGGCGATACCCAGCCCGGCCACCTTATGCGCCGGCAGGGAAGTAATGTCCTGCCCGTCAAAGAGGATCTGCCCGCCGCCCGGTTCATAGAGACGGCTGATCAGATTGAAGATGGTGGATTTCCCTGCCCCGTTGGGGCCAACCAGGGTGAACACTTCGCCGGGCTCCACGGTGAAACTGACACCGTCCACCGCTTTCACCCCGCCGAAGGAAATGGAGAGATCCTTTACCTGTAACAGACTCATCGTTGGCGCTCCGTTTTCAGGTAGGTACGGGTACGACGGAACATGCCCTTGCGGTACAGCGGGAACAGCTGCAACCAGGTGCGCACCTTGAACCAGACGCCGTAGAGGCCACGCGGTTCGTAAATCACCATAAGCAGAATCAGCAGGGCGAACAGGGCCGTATCCAGGCCCGGGTAGGCCGCAATCTGGATGCCGGCGGTGTTATCCAGGTAATCACTGGCGATGGCGATCAATTGTGGCAGCAACACCACCACAATGGCGCCGAAGAAGGCCCCGTGCACCGAGCCCAGTCCGCCGATCACGATCTGCAACAGCAAGGTGATGGAGATCAGTACCAGGAAGCTTTCATAGTTCACCGCCTGGGCCAGGTGGGCATAGAGCGCCCCGGCCAGGCCGGTGATAGCGCAGGACAGGCTGAAAGACAGGGTCTTGGCACGGGCCACATTGACCCCCAGGGCCCGGGCGGACACTTCACTGTCACGCACGGCCAGGAAAGAGCGGCCCGAGGCACTGCGCAGCAGGTTCAGATACCCCAGGGTGACCAGCACCAGTACCGCCAGGCAGAGATAGTAGAAGGCTTCCGGGGTGGCATACCGGTCGATCTCCATGCCGAACATGGCAATCGGCGGGGCAAACACCCCGGCCACCCCACCGGTAATCGGCTCGGCCATAATCGCCACGTCCTCGATAATGATGCTCAGTGCGAGAGTGGCGATGGCCAGATAGATGCCGCTCATACGCAGGATCGGCCGGGAGATGATCGCACCGATCACTCCGGAGGTGACTGCACTGGCCAGCAAGGCAGGCAGGAAGTGCCAGCCGCGCAGCATCAACGCCAGATTGGTAAAGGCCCCAATGGCCATAAAGGCCGCATGCCCCAGGCTGACCTGGCCGGTATGGCCACTGATCAGCATCAGGCCCAGCCCCGCCAGGGACCACACCAGCACGGCAGTGAGCTCACCCAGATAGTAGGTGCCCAGCAGCCAGGGCGCGGCCAACAATAGCGCCATCAGGATAGCGTACTGGGCCAGGTGCCAGCGCCCTTCAAACAGATTGATATCGTCGTCGTAACGGCTTTTGAATCGGTTGCTCATGGCCTACACCTTCTTCTGGCTGATCTGCGCGAACAGGCCGCCGGGGCGCAGGATCAGCACCAGCAACATCAACACATAGGGGGCAATCTGGCCGACGCCGGACGGCAGATAGCGACCGGCGAAGGGTTCCACGATGCCCACCAGCAGGCCGCCCAGCAGCGCCCCGGGCAAAGAGCCCAGGCCGCCGATCACCGCCGCCGCAAACGCCTTGATACCGAACAGCAGTCCCACGGAAGGCTCCACCGCCCCCTTGGCGGCAAACATGACCCCGGCAATGGCCGCCACCACCCCGGACAGGGCCCAGACAATGGCATTGATGCGTTTCACCGGAATGCCCATGTAGTAAGCCGCCATCTGGTTCTGGCTGCTGGCCTGCATGGCCACGCCAAGACGGGTACGGGCAAAGAAGAAGTAGAGAATGGAGGTAAGCGCCACCGTGGTAATGATGATCACCGCGTCCACCACCGGGATCATCAGTTCCCCCAGTGTCCAGACCCGGCCAATAAAGGGCGTTTCCAGGGAGGTGGGATCATGCCCCCAGATCACCCCGGCCACGAAGCGGATCAGAAATCCGAGGGCGATGGTCAGAATCACCATGGCAAATTGCGGTTGGCCAAAGATGGCTCGCAGCACGAAACGATCAAGGAGGTAGCCGAACAGGCCGAGGATCAGGGCGGCCAGGGTGATGCCTACCAGAAAAGGCAGGTCCGCGTAGCTGGCATTGATGAAGGTAACGCCGAGAAAGGCTCCCAGCATCATCATGTCGCCCTGGGCGAAGTTGACCGCTTCGGATGCCTTGTAAATCAGTACAAAACCCAGCGCCAACAGCCCGTAAATACAGCCATTGGCAATCCCGCCGACCAGCAGCTGGAGTATATCCATGGTCCCTCTCTCCCGGGGGGTTATTATTCTGTTGCTTTTTTATTCAAGTGTTCCCGAGCCTAGCGGAAGTCCGACATTCTCACCAGTATGTAAAATGTAACAGGATCCGAACAGGCCGGAGGGCTATCCGTTATGCCTGTATTTTTCGCCGCTTCCGGTATGCTTGGCTGCCGTTTAGCAAACCCCACCCGCTCATGAATGTAAATGATCCCCTTCGCATTGATGCCATCGCCCGAGTCCTCAGTCTGGCTTTTTACCGGGACCCCCTGTTTTGCTATTTCTTTCCGGATGACTCGCGCCGGCTGGCCCAGTCCCGCCATACCTTCCTGTTTCTGGCTCGCCATGCTCAGCACCGGGGAGAAATCTGTACCCCACCGGGTTCCTTGGACGGCGCTGCGCTGTGGCTGCCCTCCGACGCACTGCATCGGAGTGTGATGGATATGCTGCGCTTTGGGGCTCTGCCCATGTTGCGTCAAGGGCCGGCGGCAGTGAAACGGCAACTGGATGCTGGAGACGCCATGCAGAAAGTCCACGACGGTCTGATGAGCAAGCCCCATGCCTACCTGTTATTACTGGGGATTGATCCGCAGCATCAGGGCCGGGGCTTGGCCACAAGGCTGCTGGAGCCAACGCTGGAGCGGTTGGACCGGGAGGGGTTCCCTGCCTATCTGGACACCCATAACCCGGACAATGTATCGCTGTACCGGCGTTTCGGGTTCGAGGTGGTGCATGAGGCGCCGATGCCGGGAACGCAGGTGCGGCATTGGGCGATGGTGCGGGGAAACCGCTAGCAAAGCATTGTTGGAGCTTTGCTCGCAAAGCGAAGAAACATCAGCAGGCTCATTGCTGAATTACGGGCCTTCGCCTTGCAAGCAAGGCTCCAACAGAGACAAACGTCGATTCAGCCCACGCCCTGACTTTTCAGGTAATCGTCATAGCTGCCGTGGAAGTCGACGATACCGGTGGGAGTGATTTCGATAATCCGGGTGGCCAGGGAGGACACGAATTCCCGGTCGTGGCTGACGAACAGCAGCGTTCCCGGGTAGTTTTCCAGGGCCAGGTTCAGGGACTCGATGGATTCCATGTCCATGTGGTTGGTGGGCTCATCCAGCAGCAGGATGTTGGGCCGTTGCAGCATGATCTTGCCGAACAGCATGCGCCCCTGCTCTCCCCCGGAGATCACTTTCACGGATTTGCCGATATCTTTCTGGGAAAACAGCAAGCGGCCCAGGGTGCCACGGATCACCTGCTCGTCGTCCTTCTCCTGCCCCCACTGGTTCATCCAGGCGAACAGGTCCATATCGTCGGCAAAGTCGTGGGCATGGTCCTGGGCGTAGTAACCCAGTTCACTGTTCTCGGACCATTTCACTTCCCCGGCGGTGGGTGCCAGATCCCCCACCAGGCAGCGCAGCAAGGTGGATTTGCCAATGCCGTTGGGACCGATGATGGCGATGCGCTCGCCCACTTCCACGCGCAGGTCGAGACCGGAGAACAGCGCTTCGTCAAAGGATTTGGCCAGCCCCTTCACTTCCAGCGCGTTGCGGAACAGCTTCTTGTCCTGCTCGAAAATAATGTAGGGGTTCTGGCGACTGGAGGGTTTCACCTCATCCAGCTTGATCTTGTCGATCTGCTTGGCGCGGCTGGTGGCCTGCTTGGACTTGGAGGCGTTGGCGCTGAAGCGGCTGACAAAGGTTTTCAACTCGGCGATTTGCTGTTTCTTTTTTGCATTGTCCGCATGCAGACGCTCGCGGGCCTGGGTAGCCGCGGTCATGTATTCATCATAGTTGCCCGGGTACAGGCGCACTTCGCCGTAATCCAGGTCTGCCATATGGGTGCAGACACTGTTCAGGAAGTGGCGATCGTGGGAAATGATGATCATGGTGCACTGACGCTGGTTGAGCACGTCTTCCAGCCAGCGAATGGTGTTGATGTCCAGGTTGTTGGTGGGCTCGTCCAGCAACATGATGTCCGGATCGGCGAACAGGGCCTGGGCCAGCAGCACGCGCAGTTTCCAGCCGGGGGCAATCTCACTCATGGGCCCAAAGTGCTGCTCCACCGGAATATCCAGGCCCAACAGCAGCTCACCGGCGCGGGATTCGGCGGTGTAGCCGTCCAGCTCGGCGAATTCCGCCTCCAGCTCGCCGACGCGAATGCCATCTTCCTCGCTCATTTCCGCCTTGGCGTAGATGCCGTCGCGCTCTTCCTTGATCTTCCACAACTCTTCGTTGCCCATGATCACGGTGTCCACCACCGAGTATTTCTCGTAGGCGAACTGATCCTGGCGCAGCTTGCCGATGCGCTCGTCCGGGTCCTTGGACACATTGCCCGAGGACGGCTCCAGATCTCCCCCGAGAATCTTCATCAGGGTGGATTTACCGCAGCCGTTGGCGCCGATCAGGCCGTAGCGGTTGCCGTTGCCGAATTTCACGGACACGTTTTCAAACAGCGGCTTGGCACCGAACTGCATGGTGAGGTTGGCGGTTGTGAGCAATGTTTTGATCCGGTTGGAAAAGCGAAAAGCGCGGCTGATCAGAGATATCAACGGCGAGAGTGCGCGCGAGGCGCGCGCATTGTCGCACAGCGGTCGCCTCCGGGACAGAGCCAGAAGCGAGTGTAGGGTGCACTGAGCCTGAGGCGAACTGCACCACCCAGAGCTGGATTGGATCAGACACCGTAGGGTGGATTAACCGAAGGCGTAATCCACCAAAGCCACCACCCCGGACGTCGGATCCTATGATGGTGCAGTTCGCCTTAGGCTCAGTGCACCCTACGGGGAGATGAAGAAGGAGGAACGGTGCTAGTAGCCGCTGAACATTTCGGCGGATTCGCCTTCCAGCACGTAGCCGGCGGTGCCGTATTCGGTATCCTGGCTGGACACCTTGAGGGTACCTTCCAGCCACAGGGCTTCAAAGACCAGATCCAGGGGCACGCCCTGCCCTTTCATCTTCACCAGAACGATCTGGTTGCGGGGCGGCGGCGGGGTGTGGATACAGGCGCCGAAGTACGGCACCAGCAGAAATTCACGTACGTATTCCTCATCACCATCCAGCGGCACGCCATAGCCCGGCAGACGCACAACCGTATTGTCCAATTCCGACTTCAGGGGCGCTTCGCGCCAGGCCTTGTCGATGGCTTCCATCATCTGCTCGCCACGGGCATCGCCATCGTCCACGTCTTCCGGTGGCTTATCTCCATAGATCTTGTTGAAGAGCTGTTCGTAGACCTGATTGACGTCGTAATCGGCGGGCACCAGGTCATCCCATTCCAGCTCTCGGGCTGCCCAGCCGGGCAGACTGACCAGCAGGCAGAGACAGATAATCAGACTACGCATGTCAGTTCCTCGGGGTCAGGCCATCGGCCAGACTGTTGCGGAAGGCCTTTTCCGCCGGAATCATGCCGGCCAGGGAACCGGCCAGCAGGATGGCCGCCAGGGTCGGCAATTCGCGCAGGGACAGGAAGCTGTCCGGCAGACGCAGGGACCATTCGGCCAGGGCCAGCGGAGCCAGCGCCCACTGTGCCACAAACAACAGCGTCAGACCCAGCAGGCTGCCGATCAGAGTGAGGAACAGGCTTTCCCCTACGATCACGCCATAGACAGCAAGCCGGCCGGCACCGGCGGCACGCAGTACCGCCAGTTCGTGTCGGCGGCCTTCCAGGGCGGCCAGAATGGTGGACACCAGCACCAGTAGCGCCACCAACAGAACCGCCAGGGACGTGGCACGCAGGGCATTTTCCCCCACCGCTGTCATGCGCCACAGGCGCTGCAGCTGGACACCGGGAATGATGGCGCTGAGCGGCTCGGCTTTATAACGGGACAGTTCCCGCTGCAGGCTGAGCACGGCGGTACGTCGTTGCAGACCCAGCATAACCGCATTCACGGAATCCGGGGTATCGGCCTGCTGACCCGGCAGCGGCGGCAACCCGGAACGAAACTGGCCACCGCTGTGAATGGCGGCCATGCCGGCCAGGGAAATATGCACACTCTGATCCACCGGCGTGCCGGTGGCTGCCAGCACCCCCACCACGGTAAAGGGGTGGTTGTCGTGTTCGATAATGGCCGGGCCGCTGGCGCCATGGGCCAGCACGATATCGTCACCGAGCCGGTAACCGAGACGCTGGGCCACGGCACTGCCCAGTACCACCTGATCCGCCCCGGCAAACCACTCGCCGCTTCCCAGCGACAGGGCCCGGTCCCGCCCATAGCGGTAGTGGGCCAGATAACTGTCGTTGGTGGCCACCACCGGAAAGCCACGATGGGAATCCCCCAGGGCGATGGGAATCCACCATTTCACATCCGGATGATCCGCCAGATGCTGCACGGTTTGCCAGCGAATCCCGGCGGTGGGATCGCTGAGCCGGAACACGCTGTACAGCAGGATATTCATGGGACCGCCGCGGGCACTGACGATCAGATCGATACCGGACACGGTGCTGGCAAAGTTGGCGCGCACCTGGTGACGCAGACGCTCGATGCCCACGATCATCACCAGACTCAACGCGATGGCCACAACAATCAGTGTTGCCGAGGTTTTCCGGGTACGCAACGAAGCAAGAATGATCCTAGGCAGCATGGTGCCCTCCCCCGTTCAGTGCGGAAAACGCCACGCTGCGATGGAAACGGTCTGCCACCTGACTGTCATGGCTGACCATCAGCAAGGCACTGCCCGCGTCTTCGCATTGCTCGCAAAGCAGGGTCAACAGGGTATCGCGGCTATCGGTATCCAACGCGGACGTGGGCTCGTCCGCGATGATCAGACCCGGCTTGCCGAACAGGGCCCGGGCCGCGGCCACCCGTTGTTGCTGCCCGAACGACAATTGCCAGGCCGGTAGTACCGAGGTGGCGGCATCCAGCCCCAGCCGGTTGAGCAGGTCCTGGGCGGCGTCCCTGCGCTGGCGGTGATTGCTCGCCCCTGCACGCTCACAACGGCGTCGGGAAAAGCCGGCACTGAGGCAGACGTTCTCCACCCCGCTCAGATACGGCAACAGGTTGAAGGCCTGGAAGATGACACCAATATGGTCCGCCCGGAAAGCATCCCGCCGTCGCTGTGACAGTGAGGAAAACGGTTTGCCGGCCACCCGGATATGGCCCTGCCGGGCCGGGCGAATCCCGGTGACCAGCGACAACAGGGTACTTTTGCCACAACCACTGGGACCATGAAGCAGTACCCGCTCACCGGGCTGCAGGGCAAAGTGGTCGATATGAATAAAAGGCCGGGCTTGCCCCGGGTGCTGATAACGCAGGTTATCCAGTTCCAGTACCACGATTACTCCAGGGGAATGCGGGTGTCGCCGGGCGCCAGGCGGAGGGCCCCCTGCCCTTGCGGCAACAACAGGACCACTTCCGTGGTCAGCCCGGAAAAGGTGTCCAGAAACGGCAAGGTAATCCGGGTCAGCTCACCCGGGGACCGACACTGGAAGGTCCACTCCGCTTCCACATCCACATGATGGTCGTGGTCGTGGTCGTGGTCGTGGTCGTGGTCGTGGTCGTGGTCGTGGTCGTGGTCGTGGTCGTGAGCATCCACGTCAGGAAACAGCGACGCAACAGTGCTGCGGGTGGCATGGTTGAGCCGACACTCCGCCGCCTCGGACGGTAACGGTTCACTCACCTGTTTCAGACGGTCCTCATAACGGACCCGGGCAGCGGCATCCGCGGGGGGCTGCTCAGTGCCGAGAATATCCATCAAGGGTGCGCGGAAACTAACCGTCAGACTCTCGCCTTCCACCACCACGGCCGCTTCCGCCAGGCCATGCTGGTGCACTCCCGCGGCAAGCGCCGGAAGGCTGGCCAGCAGTGACAGCCCAACCACCGTTTCACGCAGTGCGAATCTCTTCATGATGCCCCTCGCAGTCACATTTCTTGCAGGCGCGAATATTGCCAATATGCGCAGTCACCAGACAGATTCCGACCAGAGTGGTGAGCAGGGGTTCCCACAGGGTGCCATGGAACGCCGATTCGAACACCGCAATCAGACACAACCCGATCAGGGCCATCAGACCTGGCAGCAACACCCAACGCCGGCGGTGGTGACGATAGCCCACCACCATGGCCACTACACTGACCGGCACAATAATGACCAGCAGTGCCTGATGAAACAGCTCCCCCATGCCGCCAAACAGGGACAGTAAACCGATTGCAAACAGCCCGGCTACGCTGGCCACACAATGGATCATACACAAACCGGACAGGGCGATGGCCGCCTGGTCCAGACGTAAGCGGGACATGGTTGTCTCCAGAATCTTCAACGGGTTTTTGAATCGTTGGCACCTTGCAGGCAAGGCGCCAACCATCCCCGCGATCCGCGAGGGTTAATGCGCAATACAGCTGGCGCAGCGGCCATGCACTTCCAGCAGGGGATTCTGCTGAGTCACAAATCCCAGGCTGTTGATACTCTGCTGCAACTCACTGATGGCTGCCCCCGCCATGGGGGTTTCCTGAACGGCACCACACTCGTCACAGAGCAGGAACACGGTGCCCTGGTGTCCGTGGTGACAGGTGATGTGATCACAGGCCAGGTACTGGTTGGTGGAACTGAGCCGATGAGCGAGCCCCTGTTGCACCAGAAAATCCAGCGCCCGGTAGATGGTCGGCGGCTGGGCGTTGCTCTGATATTGGCCCTTGAACTGGTCCAGCAACTGGTAGGCACTCTGCGGACCGGACTGAGCCAGCAACAACGTCAGCACCTGACGACGCTGGGGCGTCCAACGGACACCCTGATCGCGGCAATGCTGTTCGGCGCTGGCAAGAATACGGTCAATGCGGCTCATGGGAATCCTATATGTCCAGGGTGACCAGCAAGCGTTGCTGACCGGGAGACACGGGCGGGGACCGGTGGACCACACCCGAGCCCGGATTATCCCGCCAGGTGTCGCCTTTGAACAGGGCGACCTGCCCGGCCTGTAATTGCTGCACGCTGTCCGCGGCGTAGCGCCCTTCCTGGTCCACGCCCGGCACCAGCAGCCCGGCCGGCACAGAAGGTGCCGGCAACCACTGGCTACCCGGGCCGCCATAGGTGCACAACATGCGCACCGGGATACGGTCCACATGGAAGCGAGGGCACATGGGTTTCTCCAGGGCCGTGACGCGCAGGCCCACGCCGGTGGTACCGAACAAACAGGCCATCATCTCCGCCAGCAACGCCAGGTCCTCACGCAATGGGGCGAAATCATCGCCGGGCAACGACCGGGCAATGGAACCGGTCAGGTCGCTGGCATCCAGCCAGCTTTTTATGGCCATTTTCCTGCTGCAGGCCAGCGTTACCCGCTGCGGGTCAATCGGGCTGCGCCGATCCCAGACGGCCACCTGTACCGGGTCCATCATCACATCGGCCAGAACGGCGGCATCATCACGCATGCTCAAACCCGGGGCCGCATAGGCCGCAGGCAATGTCCTTGCCTCGATCATCCTGCCATCTCCCACTGCGGGAACGGGTCCTCCAGTTGCTGCCAGAGTTCCTTGCCCGCGAGCATTTCTTCTTCTGTAAGCAGGCAGGCATCCAGGGCCTTCCGGGTGGCCTCCGGCTGCAGGTTGTGGCCGATGAAAACCAGCTCCTGGCGCATGTCGCCAAAGGGCTCCTGCCATTTCTCCATGATCATGGCGCGATAGTCCGGGTCTGTGGGCCAGTGCTTGTCCGGCACGGTTTTCCAGAACAGGCCGGCAGGTCCGTGGTGGGCGATCTCACCGGCCTGGCTCCAGTTGCCGGCAAATTGCGGGCGGCTGGCCAACCAGAAAAACCCCTTGGAGCGCAACAGCGTTCCGTAGGGCCAGGGCTGTTGCAGAAAGTCCCAGAACCGCTGCGGATGGAAAGGACGGCGGGCCTCATAACTGAAGCTGCTGATACCGTATTCCTCGGTTTCCGGCAGGTGCTCACCGCGCATTTCCTTGAGCCAGCCCGGCGCCTGCTGGGCTTTTTCGAAATCGAACAGGCCGGTGTCCAGCACCGCATCCAGCGGCACCATGCCGTGCCTGATGGGTATGATACGAGCCTCCGGATTGAGCAACCGCAGGGTGGCGGTGAGCGTTTCCAGATCGGCCTCACTGACCAGGTCGGTTTTGCTGATCAGCAGCACATCGCAGAATTCCACCTGCTCCACCAGCAGATCCACCACATTGCGCTGGTCGTCCTCGCCCAGGCTTTCGCCCTCTTCCTGAAGGGTGCGGGCACTGCGGTAATCACGCAGAAAATTCACCGCATCTACCACGGTGACCATGGTATCCAGCCGAGCCACCGTAGACAGGCTGTCGCCGTTTTCGTCTTCGAAGGTAAAGGTTTCCGCCACCGGTAGCGGTTCGGAAATACCGGTGGATTCAATCACCAGGTAATCAAAACGCCCCTCCCGGGACAGCCGGGTCACTTCCAGCAACAGGTCTTCGCGAAGCGTGCAGCAGATGCAGCCGTTGCTCATTTCCACCAGCTTTTCTTCGGCACGATTCAGGGACACCTCATTGCTGACCAGCGCCGCGTCGATATTGATCTCGCTCATGTCATTGACAATCACGGCCACACGGAGCCCGGCACGGTTATTGAGAATATGGTTAAGAACGGTGGTTTTGCCGGCGCCGAGAAAACCCGACAGTACAGTGACGGGTAGCTGGCGCGCGGGGGCAGCTGGCTGGGTAGTCATGAAATCATCCGGTTCGTGAATGGGCATAATGTCTTTCGTTGGCCTCCAGCCGGGTTAAGCAGGCTGCTGGGTGGCATTCATGTAATCCGCCTCGGGCATGGCCAGCAGGGCCTTTTCACTGAGCACGTCCAACATGATGGCCTCCCTTTTAAGTTATGTTATAACATAACAATTGGCATACACAATCACAGCAACGGAAATCACGCCCATGGCACTCCCGATTCCTGCCAGCTATGGCGAATGACGACTTTGCATTACTGAGGTTTGCGGACTAGCTCTGACAGAAGCCTTCATACACCAGCGCCTGGCGGCGCTGGAAAATCCCGATGACTACATGACCCGGAAATTTATCGCTCTGTACGGAGAAGCCCCACAGGCGACAGACCCGGACCTGGTTCGCCCGGGCTCTGAACGAGCTTACTGGTTCCCCTGCTCTGGACCGGCGTTGAAAGGCTCCACCTTGTAGCCCGCATCCTCGAACATCACCAGCAGGCTGTCCGGCCCGCCTAGATGCAGTGCGCCTACCAGCACCAGGCTCGGCGTGCCTTCCGTCATGGCCTGCTGGATTTTCGGATACCACTGGCGATTACGATCGATGATCAGATTCCGGTAGATACCGGGATATTCGCTCTCCATTTCATCCGCACCCAGCAGAAGATAGAGGCCGTCCAGATCGCCTTCCCGCCAGGCATTAACCGCCTGTTCCATCATGCCATCCATGTGCTCGATACCTTCCAGGGAAGACTCGATCAGGGCGTCGCCACTCTCCTCATTCAATTGCGCCATGAATGACAGCAGGGTATCGCTGGATTCCAGAAAACCCATTGACTTGCCCTGCTCGCTCGCCCGGGTGAAATAGTATTCATCAACACCCCGGCCAAAGCCCTGACGCCCCAACTCATGGACCGTCATGGCCATGGCGACCATGGCCGGCTTGAAGCTCTGGTAAGTGGCCAGTGGAAAGTTGGCCTGGGCGGCATAGTCCTGCAATTGCCCCCAGACGGGATCGGACAGATCCTTTTTCAGGGTGCGGCCAGCCGGCTGCATCATCATCTGCGTCAGTCGCCGGGAAAAGGCCGGCGTGGCGGACTCAGCCAGATTCGATTCCAGATACAGCTGGTCCGCGTCCTTGTATGCCTGCTGCATGGCCGTTGGTGGCGGCAGGTCCGCCGGGCGCAGAAAATGCACAGTGGCCCCCAGCCAGATACGCTTGCCCTCTTTGCTGACTTCCCAGACCGGATCCGCCTGGAGGCCGGGTGCCAGAGACACCAACACCGCCAGTACAGCAACCCGCCGAATAATCCATAACCCCATCATCATGCCCCGTTGTTTTTCTTTCAGTGTGTCAGCTTGCGGAGAAAAAGAAAGATGACGGCCTCCTTTGCAGACCTGACCGTGCCATAAACGCCATGCTAGGGTTACGGACCATGGATACGATCAAACAACTCGAAACGATCATGGGCCAGCTGGTCGGCTTTCTCTGGGGACCACCGCTGGTGATCCTGCTGGTGGGTGGCGGCCTCTTTTTTCTGCTCTATTCCCGCTTGCTGCCCTACCGCTACCTGCCACAGAGCGTACGTTTGCTCTGGCGCAAACCGGACCGCGATGACCCCGGGCAGCTGTCCCATTTCCAGGCTCTCAGCACCGCCCTCTCCGGCACGCTGGGCATGGGCAATGTATCCGGCGTGGCCATTGCCATCGCCATGGGTGGCCCCGGTGCCATCTTCTGGATGTGGGTCAGTGCGCTGGTCGGGATTGCCACCAAGTTCTATACCTGCACCCTGGCCGTGATGTTCCGTGGCCAGGACAGTGAAGGCCAGTGGCAAGGCGGCCCCATGTATGTGGTGCGCGAGGGGCTGGGAAAAAAATGGCTGCCGATGGCGTACTTCTTCGCCGTGGCCGGGCTGCTGGGTACCATGCCGATTTTCCAGATCAATCAACTGGTCCAGGTGCTGCGCGACACCCTGGCGATTCCAGCGGGCCTGGCCAGTGACAATGCGCATTTCACTTTCGATCTGTTGCTGGGCCTGGTGCTGGCACTGCTGGTAATGATGGTGGCGCTGGGGAAACTGCCACGGCTGGGGCGGGTCACCGGCTTGCTGGTGCCGACCATGGTGGTCGGTTATCTGCTGCTTACCGCTGTGGTGCTGATCAGCCATGCCAGTGACATCCCGGCGGCCTTTGCCATGATTTTCCAGGATGCGTTCAGTGGCAATGCCGTGGCCGGTGGCGTGGTGGGCAGCGTCATTATTACCGGCATCCGCCGGGCGGCCTTTTCCAATGAAGCCGGTATCGGTACCGAAGCCATGGCCCACGGCGCCGCCCAGACCAGGGAGCCCGTCCGCGAGGGCATGGTGGCCATGTTAGGGCCGGTGATTGATACGCTGATTGTCTGTACCTGCACCGCTCTGGTCATTCTCATCAGCGGCGTCTGGCAAAGCGGTGAAAGTAACGGTGTCACCCTCACTGCCAACGCGTTCGGGGACCTGTTCCCCCATGGCGGCGCCGTGATTCTCGCGGTACTGGTCTCCCTGCTCAGTCTGAGTACCGTTTTCACTTTCTGGTATTACGGCAGCAAATGTCTGGGCTTTCTGATCGGTGCAAAATACCAGCACTATTACATCTGGTGGTATCTGGTACTGGTTGTGCTGGGCTCAGTGGCATCGCTGAAACTGGTGGTGAGCCTGGTGGACTCCATGTATGCCCTGATGGCCATCCCCACCATGACCTCTGCGCTGCTATTGGCTCCCAAAGTCAATCGGGCGGCGCTGCAATACCTGAAATCGTCTCAAGCATCGCCGTAAGCTGTTCAAAGCTGGCAAGATGCCAGTCCGTCTCGGCCTGGTAGTTGCCAGTTTCCTGAGGGTCGTAAAAACAGCTGATCATCTCCGCCCGCCGGGCGGCCTGCAGGTCATAAATGAAATCCCCCACGTAGACCAGGTTGGCAGGCGGCAGCCCCCAGGCATCCGCAATCTGCAACAAGCCGTCGGGCGCTGGCTTGGGGGCGCAATCCTCGCGGGCCAGCATCATATCCACCCGGATGCCAAGACGCGTCAGGGTCAGATCTGCCACCTCCCGGGCGTTCCGGGTCAGGATCGCCGTGGGCAGATTGGCCCGCTCGCAATACTCAAGGCATTCCCGGGCACCGGGCATCCATTGGGCCCGTTCGGCGCCCCGGCGCTCATGCTGGAGAACGATTTTTTCCGCCGGGGACCGGTCCTCTTTCGGAAGCGATGCAATAAATTCCAGCACCCCCACCCCTTCCGGACAGGCCAGTTCGTGGCGGATGGCGGTAAAGTCCAGCCTGGAATCCACCAGGGTGCCATCCAGATCGAAGATCAGTCCCTGTATCGATGTCAGGGTGTCAGTGTCAGGTGTTTTCATTCAACCAGTGTACCCCGCCAGGCTGTGAAGCCGGCAACAAGGGGCGCTACCCCCCACACCAGATCTGGGTAATACTGTCAGTCACATTGATTAAGGAGTGATGCTTATGAAACGCTTTGGACAAGCACTCACCGGCCTGGCCCTGCTGACATTGGTACCTCTCGCCAATGCCGGCGGGATTTATATCGGGGGCGGCCTCTATAACGCCTCGGTGGACGAAAACGTCGACGATGTGAAGTTCGATGACGATGACACCACCGGCGCCCTGTTTCTTGGTTGGCGCCCCATCGAGTTGATTGGTGCAGAAATCGGCTACTACGATTTCGGGGAACAGGAGGCTGACAACGGTACCCGCATCGAAGGCGGCGCCTTTACCTTGGCTGGGTTGTTGAGTCTTGAGCTGGGCCCGGTCGGTCTGTATGGCAAGGCCGGGGTGGCAGACACTGATTTCGATATCCGCAATGCGGGCGGAGACGATGACGACTCATCCACAGACGCTTTTGGCGGGGTTGGTGCCACCGTTGACCTGCTCGACAAACTGTACCTGTATGGCGAGTTCGTGCATTTCGACAATGATATCGGCGTCGATATGATCGGCGCAGGTTTGCGCTATCATTTCTGACCAGGCCGCTACAGACGAGCCCACCGGGCTCGTCTTTAGGTCAGCCCCGAACCGTCGCCGGATTAACGGTCTTCGCTGTTGATCCGGTCCAGAGCCTGTACCCGGGCGAGTTCTTTCTCTTCGAAAAGTCGTTGCTGCAACCGGGCCAGCGCCACCTGTTGGTCCGTGTGTGACAACCCACTGTTGATCAGCTGCAGGCGCTCCTGTCGATATGCCTGGTAACGCTGCTCCCAATCCTGACGCTGTTGCTCCAGGGCTTCGAAACGTTCTGCCGCCTGGGGACCGAAAGTCTGCTCCCGTAATGCGCGAATCTCCGCTTCGCTGGCGCCCTGCTCGCGCATTTCCCGGGTGCGCTGTTGCAGCCTTATCGGAGCGCGGGTTTCATTCAGCATCTGTTGCAGGCCCGCGGGCAGATTCTGTTCAAGGGCAGCCAGTTGCTGGTCCCGTTCCACCGGCGTCAAATTGTCATTCTCTCGCACAGCCTGCTGTTCAATCATGTAGCGATCATAGGTCATATCCAGCCCGTAAAAAGCGTCGGCCACTTCCGGCCCCAGATACGCCTGCTGCATATCGTGTCGCTGCGTGATGGCCTGACGCATGGCTGCGACACTGCCATCGTGCTCCGGCAATTGCTCCATAGCTTCCCGCAAGGCCATGTACTGCTGGTAAATCGTCCAGGCCTGGCGTGCAGCCTGGGGAGGAAGTTGTTCTGACAAATACCCGGCAAGACGTGCCTGAATATCTTCCAGGGGCTCTTCACCCACAGCCGTCAGGAAATAGTCAAACACCTGACGGACAGCAGGATTGATCACCAGGTCTCCATTGGCGTTAACCAACAGTTGGCCATCCACACGGGTCCCCTGGAGCGACGCCGGTGTCGGCCCCACGCTCTGCGCCCGCTGACGGAAATGATCATAGCCTTCCGTGTCAGTCAGGCCGGCGATTTCAGGCTCAGAAAGGGAGGTACTGGCGGTATCCCGTGCCGGCTCCGCTGTGCGGTGGCTCTCAGGGTCTCCCGGCAAACCCCAGATCAATAATACGGCCATCAAGAACAGCAGCAGTGCGCCAAAGAGGTAGCGTTTTTCCATGGTCACTTCCTTTATTGTTGTTTTTAGGAGCCTGTCTCTGATTCATTCTCTTCCAGACCCAGCAGGCGACTGAAGAAAGGTGATGCCATCATCTCTTGCCAGTCGTGTCTATTACCCAGCATGGCAATACATAATCGCCCCATGACCTCAATGTAACGGGGCATCTCGGTATGCTCAGCCTGCATACAAAACTGATACCCCAGGTGTTCGATGCCCTGCACCAGGGAGGTTAACGCCAGATCATCCGGCGGGGTTCGGCCGTGCCTGACCATGCTGCTGTGCAGGGTGGAAGCAATGCGTCGATTGTGCTCGTCACGATATCGCGAAACCGGGGAGGAACGATCATGCAATTCCCGAAATCGCGCTTCCATGAGCAATCCCTGTGAGCGGCCCCAGTTCAGATACCCGCTCAGGGCCATGGGCAGGTAGTCATAAAACTCTTTCTGGGGTTGCTCGAAAATCCTGACAAATAACTGCTCCACTTCCTGGTTGCATTGGCGAACAACCTCATCAATCACATCCACGGCGGAAGAAAAGTATTTATAAAAGGTGGGCCGTGACACCTGCGCCTGCTTGAGTATCAATGCCACCGTTGTCCCATAGGTGCCGTGCTCACCGTAGACTTCGCGGGCCGCATCAATGATACGCTCACGGGTATCCGCGGTTTTTCCGGCAGGCCTTCCCCGCCGTTTCTTCTGCCCTGCAGCAGGCTCCATACAACTCACCCTTAATATCGGTGTTACTTTACTACAGCTTGCCCGGTTAGCCAGACATCGACCATGACCGTGGCTAAAACGCCTGGAATCAGGACCTTGTTGCTAACCTATGCACAATTAAACCATTATTTTTGCACCTTTATAACAAATAGGTATTAACATTGGTGTTAATTAATGATTGGGATTCCTTTATGGTGGTCTCACTCCTGATCAGGGAGCGCTCGGCGAAGACCTGGCAGTACCGCCGATAATAATAAACAACAAGGTGATGCCAATGATGAGATCCTCAAGAGCGCCCCTGGGCGCACTTACCCTCCCCCTATGTCTGCTGTTGTCCGCCCTCAGTCTGCCTGCCCATGCCGGCTGGTTCGATTGGCTGTTCAAGGACACCTATACCGAAACCCGTTACCCCATCGTGCTCAGCCACGGGCTGTTCGGCTTTGATGACATCGCCGGCTACAACTACTGGTACCGGATTCCCGAAGAACTACGCCGCAGTGGCGCCAAGGTCTATGTCACCCAGGTCGCTGCCGCCAACAGTACGGAAGTGCGCGGCGAACAGCTGGCCCGTCAGGTGGAAGCCATTCTGGCTGCCACGGGCGCAGACAAGGTGAATCTGATCGGTCACAGCCATGGCGGCCCGACGGTGCGTTATGTGGCATCGGTATATCCGGACTATGTGGCATCCGCCACCGCCGTTGCCGGCCCCCACACCGGGGCCCGCATGGCCGATGTATTGCTCGGCTTGCAGGAAGCGCTGCCACTGACCGGGAATGTGATTGGCAATATCGTCAATGCAGCAACCGGTTTTCTGGATCTGATTTCCGGCGGGGGCTACGACCAGGATTCCCTGGCCGCTCTCTATTCCCTGTCCACACCCGGCAGCACGGAATTCAACAGCCATTACCCGGAAGGATTACCGGAAGATGCCTGCGGCCATGCGCCGGAAATGGCTGACAATGGCGTACGCTACTACTCCTGGTCTGGCGCCAAGCCGCTGACCAATGTGCTGGACATCAGCGATGCCGGTATGGGCCTGCTTGCTCTGCTTTACCTTGGCGAGAAGAACGACGGTCTGGTTTCCAGCTGCTCCAGCCATCTGGGCCTGGTGATCCGGGATGACTATCGCATGAACCACCTTGATGAGGTGAATCAGATTGCCGGCCTGGTCAGTCCTTTCGAAACCAATCCCACCGCGGTATTCCGTCAACATGCCAACCGCCTGAAAAACCGCGGGCTCTGAATCCGGCAAACAAGAACACAGCGGGAGAGCTGTTCTCTGGGGGCGCCTTTATGGCGCCCTTTTTCTTGGGTTTTTCGCGGATAGAGTGAAGAAATACTGCGATGGGTCTGCAGACATATGCGATATCAAGTACGTAGGCTCAGTGCACACTACGCGATCTGCATCGGTGGTCATTCAGATTCAAGGTTCTGTCATCCTCACCGCTATTCCCGGGCAGGCATCACACTGTCATGCAACCGCCACTGGCTTTTGCGAAAACCAGGAAGGATACTGGTCGGCTGTTTTTTTGCGCAGCCAGCTTGACCTCAAGTCAGGTTGAGACTTTAGGGTTCTTCAACCGCTCCCCTGTCGAAAAGCAGGCACCGGAAACGACAACCTGATACACGCTGTTGCGAGGAAGACACCATGCCCACCCCCCAAGCCGCCACCCGTCGCGAGTGGCTGGGACTGACGGTGCTGATGCTACCCACCGTATTACTGGCACTGGATATGACCGTGCTGCATCTGGCGGCCCCCCACCTCAGTGCCGACCTGAAACCCACCAGCGCCGAGCTGCTGTGGATCCTGGATATCTATGGCTTCATGATCGCCGGCTTTCTGGTAACCATGGGCACACTGGGTGATCGCATTGGTCGTCGTCGGCTGCTGCTGACCGGCGCCACCGCTTTTGGCGTTGCGTCAGCCCTGGCGGCCTTTGCCACCAGTGCGGAAATGCTGATTGCCACCCGCGCGCTACTCGGCATTGCCGGGGCCACCCTGATGCCTTCGACTCTGTCGCTGCTGCGAAACATGTTTCAGCTGGAGCAGGAACGCACCGTGGCAATTACCGTGTGGATGACCGGTTTCATCGTCGGTAGCGCCATTGGCCCGCTGGTGGGTGGTGCGCTGCTGGAGTTCTTTTGGTGGGGCTCGGTGTTCCTGCTGGGGGTACCGGTGATGCTGTTGCTGCTGGTGTGCGGACCGCTGCTATTGCCGGAGTTTCGTGATGAGGAAGCCGGCGCCCAGGACTGGACCAGCGCCCTGCTGTCGGTGGCCATGGTACTGGCGGTGATCTACGGTCTGAAAGATATGGCCCGCAACGGAGTATCACTGATACCGCTGCTGTCCATTGCGCTGGGCCTCGCGATCGGCGTGCTTTTTGTCCGTCGTCAGCGGCGGCTGGCCGAGCCCATGTTTGATCTGTCGCTGTTTGCCATCCGCACCTTCAGCACCTCGGTGGCGGCCATGATGCTCACCATCCTGGCCTTGTCCGGCGCCTGGCTGATGGTATTCCAGTACCTGCAGGGAGTCCTTGACCTGTCGCCACTGGAGGCCGGACTGGTGATGCTGCCGCCGGCCCTGGTGCAGACCGCAGCGTCCTTACTGATCCCCCGACTGACCCGTTATCTGCCCCACTGGCAGCTGGTCAGCGCCGGGCTGATTATGGCAACCGCCGGCTTGCTGATTCTGCTGCTGGTGCACAGTCCCGCCCAGATTCCCTTGCTGATCGTGGGAATGACCGTGATGGGCGTGGGCGTGATGCCGATGATGATCCTGGGCACCGACATGGTGGTCAGCGCCGCACCGGCACGCAAAGCCGGTGCGGCGTCGGCCACCTCGGAAACCGCCACGGAACTGGGTATGGCGCTGGGTATCGCCGTGATCGGCAGTATTGGCGCGGCCGTTTACCGGCAACATATGCTGGAGCAGCTCCCTGCGGGATTGCCTGAGGAGCTGTCACTGGCTGCCGGGGATACCCTGGGCGGGGCCATCGGTGCCGCCGCGCAGTTGGGCCCGGAGCTGGGCGCGCCGGTGATGGCCGCCGCCCGGGAGGGCTTCAGCCTGGCACTGCATACCAACTCCGCCATTGGTGCAGGGATTCTGGCGATGACCGCCGTATTGGTAGCCGTGATGCTGCACAACCGCACTCCGGACGATGCCGCAAACGCCGAGCCGGCACCGCCTACTTCACCCGATCAACAATAACCCGGGTGTCACCGGCCTCGCTCGGGCCTGCACCGAAGGCCGCCACCAGGGTGGGGCCTTCGTGCAAGCGCACCTGCTGGCGAATCCTGTGGCGCCCGTCACTACTGCTGCCGTAGGCGATATCGAGAGAGAAGCTGTCCTTGCCCAGGCGGTCAATTGCCACGGCATAGCCCTTGCCGCTGACTTGCCAATGGTGACGACGGTCACTCTGGTAGAGACGAATCACCCAGTCGCGGCCGCCCTCGTCATTACCCTGCTCCACCACGCGGATACCACTGTCCGGTACCCCATGGCGCTCCATCACCAGAAAGTGGAAAACACTGCCAATCGCCACCAGGCACACAACAGCGCTTAACAATAGACGCCACTTTCCCGTCATTGCCGACCTCTATCAGCTAACTAAAACCCATTGTTTCAATTCCGTGATCGACTGTCACAGTGGAATTGTAATTTTCGGCCAACAGGCGTTAAGTGGATGACAGGATCATTGGAGAAAAGGTGGTATAACAATGAAAATGCATATCATGCCAATTCGCCGGAATCTCAAATTTCATGTTCCGGATGAGAAGGTACTCAATTGGCACAGTTGGGGCCCCACGGTCACCCAGTTCTTCAACACGCTTTCGCTGTTTTTCCCGGAAGGCGAGCGCTTCTTCATCAATAGCGTGCGCAAGTATCGCGACCGCATTGACGACCCGGAACTGCAGGAAGCCGTGCGAGCCTTTATTGGCCAGGAGGCCATGCACGGGCGCGAGCATGAAGACTACAACCAGAAGATGGT